>SXUL01000043.1 GCA_005790545.1 Planctomycetia bacterium
GATACGACCAACATCCTCTTCATCTGCGGAGGAACCTTCGTGGGTCTCGAGCAGATCATTGCGCGCCGCACAGGCCGCACACTGATCGGATTTGACCGCGCCGAGGGTGCCGCCGATACGCTGCAACTGGCTGATGGTCAGCGCGATGCGGAAATGCTCCGCAAGGTGGAGACCGAGGATCTCGTGCAGTTCGGCATGATCCCCGAGCTCTTGGGTCGCCTGCCGGTCCTGAGCGTGCTCGACCCTCTCTCGGAAGCGGATCTGAAGCGCGTCATGACCGAACCGCGCAACGCCATCATCCGCCAGTACCAGCGCTTCTTCGAGATGGAAGGCGGGACCATCGAGTTTGCCGACGACGCGCTCGCGGAACTCGCCCGCAGGGCCATTGCACGGAAGACAGGCGTCCGCGCGCTCCGCGGGCTCGTGGAAGAACTCCTCCTCGACACCATGTTCCATCTCCCCGAAGAGAGCGAGGCCCGCGATTTCCTCATCACGGGAGCCATGGTCCGCGGTGAGAAGCCGGTGAAACCGCGCAAAAAACCGCCCGCCACAGGACGCGAGAAGAAACGCAGCTCCGCCTGAAGGCGCCATGGAGCGCCGCCGCCGCATCACCGATCTCACGCGCGAAGAGATCGCCACGTTTGTTGCCACGCACGGTGGCAAGCCATTTCATGCCGCGCAGATCGCGCGCTGGGTCTTCGGTCGCGGTGTCACCGACCCAGCCGGGATGACCGATCTGGGGCGCGCGCTCCGCGATGCCCTCACGCAGAGTTTCGATGTCACGCCCCCGGCCGTGACGTGGAACTGCGACGAGGCGAGCACCACCGAAAAGGCACTTCTGAAGCTCTCCGACTCCGGCGGCGACAACGTGGAGGCCGTGCTCATCATGGAGGGCGAGCGCACGACCGCCTGCATCTCCTCCCAGGCAGGTTGTCCGGTCGCGTGTGTCTTTTGTGCGAGCGGAGCCCTCGGCCTCAAGCGCAATCTCACACGCGGAGAGATCCTCGACCAGTTCCTCGCCGTCCGCTCCCGCGCAGAATCTCATGGCCGTCGTGTCTCGAACATCGTGGTGATGGGTATGGGCGAACCGCTCCTCAACTACGAAGCGGTGCTCTCGGCTCTCGACACCATCCATGACCCCGAAGGTGGCGGCATCGGTGCGCGGCACATCACCATTTCCACCGTTGGTGTCGCGAAGGGGATGCAGCGTCTGCTCGAAGAGGGACGTCCTTTCACACTCGCATTCAGCTTGCATGCGCCGAACGACGCTTTGCGCGCCGAACTCGTACCCTTCAAGGCAGCCATGAGCATCGACGCCATGGTGGCTGCGGCACGTGCATGGCTGAAGGACACCGGGCGCGAAGCCACCTTCGAGTACGTCATGCTCGCCGGTGTGAATGCCGAGCAGGAACATGCGCGCGAACTGGTACGCCGCCTCAAAGGAGTGCGCGGCACCGTCAATCTCATTCCCTACAACGAGAATCCGGGCTTCACATGGCGTCGCCCGTCACCGGCGGCAGTCGATATGTTCGCCGAGATCCTGCGCGCCGGTGGGCTGAAAGTCTCGGTGCGAAAGCGCAAGGGCCATCGCATTCTCGCTGCGTGCGGGCAACTGCGCTTGCAGGCCCTCAATCCTGGCCGCGTTTGAAATCGCGCGGTTGCTCCACCAGTTGCACACGCAGTGACTGTTCGCGCCCATCACGCCACAGCGTGAAAGTGATGGTCGATCCGACGGGCAGACGCGCCACGCGGGACTTCAAGTTCTCCACGTACTCAACACGCTGGCCGTCCAGAGCGAGGATGACATCCCCCGGACGAATGCCGGCTGCCAAGCCCGTCCCATCCTTCAAGAGCGCCATGACGTACACGCCCAAGGCCGTGTTGATCCCGAGGCTCGCGCGTTCCTCCGAACTGAGCTGCGTCAGGTTCCCTGCGTCGATCCCGAGATACCCTCGCCGCACCCTGCCGTTCGCAAGGATTTCCTCTGTGACGAAGCGCGCATCCTGGGATGGCAGGGCGAAACCGATACTCGATGAGGCTGCACTGGCGAGGAGGGTGTTGATGCCGATCACAGATCCCCTCGCATTCACGAGTGGCCCACCGCTGTTCCCGGGATTGATGGCCGCATCTGTCTGGATGTAGTCGCTGTAGCCACCGTACTGCCAGTGATGCGCTTTCCTGTGCAAACTGGAAATGATGCCCGCCGAACAACTCCAGCCGAGTCCCACGCTGTTGCCGATGGCAAGCACCGGCTCACCCACGCGGAGATTGTCGCTGTCCGCCCAGGAGATCACAGGCAGCCGTTCCTGACAGCGGAAGCGCAGCAAGACCAGATCCGTGGCCTGGTCACAGCCGATGATCTCGGCATCGAAGCGCTCCCCCGACAGGATCTCCACGAGGATCTTGTCCATGTTTCCAACCACATGCAGGCTGGTGAGCACCACGCCGTCCTCGCGCACCACCACTCCGCTGCCGGCACTTTCAGCGGATGCGTTCGCGGCATGGATCGAGACAACGCTCGGCTTCAATTGCGCAGCGAGCAGCGCGGCGTTCGAACTCAGTGGCGCACCCGCCTCCTGCAGCCGTGCCACCTCGCGCGCCACTTCAAGGCGCAGCTTGGCATCCCTGTTGCTCAGCGATTCAGTTGGAGCCGCTCCCAGCCTCCATGCAGTGAAGAGCAGCAGCCCCGCTGTGAGGGCAAGCACGCAACCCTTGGCGAGGGGGCTCATCGTCGCGCGTCGCAGCGCATCATGGCTTCCGCAGTCCCTTGAGCGTCATGCGCACTCCCTTCCGCACAACCTCCACCTGAATCTCCGCCGGTGCTTGAGTGGCGGCCATTCCCGCACGAACATCCGCGACATCCTTGATGGCCACACCATCCAGCGCGAGCAAGAGGTCTTGAGGCTTCACGCCAATGCGCTCGGCGAGAGACCCAGCCTGCACCGTGGTAATGCGTTGGGTGCCGAGTGGCACGTCCACGTGCTCGCAAAGGTCGTTGCTTGCAGCTTCCATGGTGATCCCGAGCAGAGGACTGGACCTCTGCAACTCGGGTGGCAAGGGCTGCAGCGGCAGGACCGGCCGCGCGCTGGATCTCCCTCGCAGAGGCCCTGCGCGGAATCCGTCGAAGCGCAAGGGCGCTTCTGTCAGATGAGCCTTGGCCACCTCCGGATACTTGGCACGGAATTCCTCTTCGCTCGCTGCCTCGAAGGTCTGCGGCTCCCCTTGGGGCGATCCAGCAGCATCCAGCTTCTGGATCTGGACGCGCACGCTGCCGTCCTTCTGATCCACCTCAACGCGTTCACCATCACGCACCTGCACGGACTTGGATGAGCCCTGTGGCCCGGCCTTGAACTCGAAGCGATGGCTCGGCAACGGGAATCGCTCATGGTCGTCCAGCAGGCGCTTCAGCATGGCGTCGTTGCGCTTCTGCCAAGCTTGGATGAACTCATGGACGTTCTTGAAATCCTCCATGCGGGGAAATGCGTCCGCATCCGAGGCTGGCGCCGGGGCCTCGGCTTCGATTTCCCTGAGCGGCTGTGGCGCGTCTCCGCCGAGTTCCTTCAGCAGCATCTTGCAGCGCGTGCTGACCTCAAGGTTTGAAGACTTCGCACCTTCCTCAAGGGCGCTTTTTGCAGCAGCGCCGAGAGCCTTGAGAGCGGTAGTGGCCTTGTCACGTTGTTCGAATTCCCGGTGCCCCAATTCACGCACGAGAACGGTCGCGTTGATGCTCTCGGGTGGGGCTTGAACGGGTTGTTGGGCACCGACGAATACAGCAAGAAAAACGATGATGATCAAACGCATGGCTGTTCTCTTGGTATGCGCGTTACGGGCCTGCTGGTGGCAGACTCCCCATGCCGCGCTGGTCGATTCGCTCGCGCACCGCATCCCAGACAGAGGACGATCCATCGGGAGCGGGAAACGACTTGAGCAGCAGACTCTGATGACCAAATTCCATCAGCTCCTCGCGACAACGCTCGCAGGTCGCGACGTGCTCCCGCGCGTCCTTGAAGAGGCTGCCTTCAAGTTCGCCCCCGGCGAGGAGCGGCAGCAACTCACGGATACGGCGACACTCCATGCAGAGCATCATACGGCTGGCTGCAGAGCCGTGCTGGCTCTTGAGGAGCGGGCTCCGCTCAGTTTCCGCCGCCCTGTCGGCCCGTGGGAATCACCGCCTCGCTCCCCACGGCCTCACGCAGAGCCCGCTGCAGCATCTCTTGGACATCCGGAGGGGCACTGACAGCTGGTTCAAGTCGTTCCCGCGGCACCTTCACGCTGCTTTCGATCCGTCCGCGGCCAGGGCGCCGCCCTTCCAGCACCGCAGGCCCGGCGCGCAGCACCATGAACGATGCTCCAGCGGCACTGACTGCCTTCCCGTTGAGACGCAGAAAGCAGTCCCCCAGCGCAAAGCCCGCCATTGCTGCTGGCCCCCTTGGCTCCAGTTCACGAATCCGGAATCCATGGGCCGGTGGGATGCCCAGAGCCACGGATTCCTCCGGCGCGAGAGGCTCAGCACTCACACCGAGCGCACGCTCCCAAGGCACCAGTGCAAGCCGCCAGATCTCGGCCTCCTGACGGGCCCTGTCTTCGCGTGCGGCGAGCCCGGCGGGCGAGGGCTTTGCAAGATCCTCCGCGATGCCGCGCAATCTCCAGCAACCGGCGCCGGGATCCGGGCACCAGCAGGATTCATCCCGCGGCGCGCCGCCTGCGCAGGCGACGCAAGCGAGCAGCAACGCCACTGCGAACGCGCGCATCATCGCGCGCTGCGTGCAGGCGCTGCTTCAGCGAAGAGCGTGCCCATGGCGCGGAATTTCTTCGCGCGCGCCTCGAGAAGTTCCGCCAACGGCAGAGCCTTCAGTTCCGTGAGCTGGCACTCGATGGCCCGTTTCATTTCCTGGATGGCGCGCGCTGGTGCCCTGTGCGCGGCACCCACGGGCTCTGACAGCACAAGGTCGACCACCCCGAACTTGAACAGGTCCTGGGAACTGAGCCTCAACGCCTTCGCGGCATCGGGTGCCCGTTTGGCATCGCCCCAGAGAATGGCGGCGCAACCCTCGGGGCTGATGACCGAGTAGTACGCATGCTCCATCATGAGCACCCGATCGGCAATGCCGATTCCGAGCGCACCGCCGCTGCCGCCCTCGCTCACGACCACGCTCACGATGGGAACGCGCAGCGCGAACATGGCCTGCAGATTCTCGGCGATGGCCCAGGCCTGACCGCGCTCCTCCGCGCCGATCCCCGGGTAGGCACCCGGCGTGTTGATGAGGCTCACGATGGGCAGGCCGAACTTCTCCGCCAAGCGCATCTTTCTCAGCGCCTTCCGGTAGCCCTCAGGATGAGCGCAACCAAAGTTCGCCCGGATCTTCTCCTTGGTATCGCGGCCCTTCCTCTGCGCCACGATGAGAACGCGGTGCTCCCCGATGCGAGCCAGCGCCGTGAGCATGGCGTAGTCGTCCTTGAAGGCGCGGTCGCCATGAATCTCCAGAAGCTCGTCCGCGATGCCCTCGGTGAAGTCCTCGGCGAGGGGGCGCCCCGCCGCTCGCGCCACTTGCACCTGCTGCCATGGGCTGATGGCACGGAACACCTCTTCCACCAGGCGATCCAGACGGGCCTTCAGGGGCGTGATCTCCCCCGCCAGCTTGAGGCTGGTATCCGTGGAGAGAGCTTCGAGTTCCGCAATCTTCGCTTCGAGCTCGAGGATCGGTTTCTCGAAGTCGAGCACCTCGTGCGGCTTCAGGCTGCGCGTGGTGCTGCGGGTCGTTCTGGAGTCGGCCATGCAGCAATTCCGCAAGGATCGTAACCGCAAGAGGCAGACAGAGAATTGGCGAGCCCGGCCTTCTTGCTAGCTTCAGCTCCACATGCGCTGGCAGATCGAGGTCCTCCCCCGTGAGGTCGAGCACGATTCTTTGGGCGCGGTGCTCACGCGCAAATTGAAGAGTCTCGGTGTGCGCTCATTGAAGCGCGTGGAAACGGCAAGACTCTTCCTGCTCGATGGCGACATCGATGCCGCCGCGGCGCGCCGGGTCGCGAGTCAGTTGCTGGCCGATCCTGTCACCGAGAAGGCACATGTCTCCGAGTGGGAGTCGCATCACGGCGAGGCCATGGGTTCGGTCTCGGTCTTCAAGAAGACCGGCGTGATGGACCCGACCGAAGCCGGCGTGCTCCGTGGTGCCGCTTCGCTCGGCGTGAAGCTCGTGAGCGCTCGCACCGGCATGCGCTACCGCCTCGTGGGGGTGCCGAGCGCGAAGCTCGAACAGGTCGCAGCCTCCGGGCTCTACAACGCGGCCATCGAAACGGTGCAGACGGGATCCGACCGCTTCCCGGCCCCGAAGGGTGCGGGCCGCGCGAACACTCACCGCATCGAGGTGCCGCTCCGCGTCGCGGATGACAAGGCGCTGCTCGCGCTCTCCGTCCGCGGGGGGCTCTCGCTCACCGTCATCGAGATGCGCGCCATCCAGGCGCATTTCGTCGAACTGGGACGCGAGCCCACCGAGATCGAGCTCGAAAGTCTCGCCCAGACCTGGAGCGAGCACTGCAAACACAAGACGCTGACCGGCGACATCGCGTACACAGGCCCTGCCGCCGGATCACTTCCCGAAAATGCTCGCGTCCGCAATCTCTTGAAGGCGACCATCAAGGACGCCACCGAGCAGCTCAATCGCGATTTCTGCCTCTCGGTCTTTCATGACAACGCCGGTGTGATCGCATTCGATGGCGACTGGGCCCTCTGCATGAAGGTGGAGACCCACAACCACCCGAGCGCCATCGAGCCTTACGGCGGCGCGGGCACAGGCCTCGGCGGAGTCATCCGCGACATTCTCGGGACCGGCCAAGGTGCGAAACCTGTGGCCAACATCGACGTGTTCTGCGTCGGCACTCCAGGGCTGGCACCTGCCGACGTGCCGAAGGGTGCGATGCACCCCAAACGCATTCTCCGTGGTGTTGTCGAAGGCGTGCGTGACTACGGCAACCAAATGGGCATCCCCACCGTGGCCGGAGCCGTGTGTTTCGACGACCGCTACGTGGGCAACCCACTCGTCTATGCCGGCACCGCTGGCCTCCTCCCGAAGAGCCGTGTGGCCAAACAAGTCTCGCCCGGCGATCACATCGTGGTCCTTGGCGGTCGCACCGGACGCGATGGCATCCACGGCGCCACCTTCTCGAGCATCGAGCTCCATGACGAATCCGAGACCGCTGATGCTGGAGCAGTCCAGATCGGCAATGCCATCACGGAGAAGAAGCTCCTCGACGTGGTGCTGCAAGCTCGCGACCGCGATCTCTTCGCCGCCATCACGGATTGCGGAGCCGGAGGCTTCTCGTCTGCCGTGGGCGAAATGGGCGAGCAGACGGGAGCACGCGTCTATCTCGAGCGCGCCCCCCTCAAGTACGCGGGACTCAGTGCGACGGAAATCTGGATCAGCGAATCGCAGGAGCGCATGGTGCTGGCGGTTCCGCAGGACCGCATCTCGGATCTCCTCGCTCTTGCGCGCTCGGAAGATGTCGAGGCGTTCGTGCTCGGAGAGTTCACCCATTCCGGTGTGCTCGAACTTTTCCATGGCCAGGAACTTCTCGGATCCATCTCCATGGATTTCCTGCACGGCGGTGTGCCGCGTCTTGAGCGCGAAGCCACATGGAGCCCGCCGGCCGCGGAGTTGCGCCCCATTCCCGAACTCGATGACGGCACGGACACTCTGCTCCGCCTGCTCGCGAGTCCTGACATCTGCTCGAAGGAGTGGATCATCCGCCAGTACGACCACGAGGTGCAAGCGGGCTCCGTTCTGAAGCCACTCGTGGGTGTGCATCTCGCCGCTCCCGGAGATGGCAGCGTGGTCGCGCCCATCCCCGGCAACAAGACCGCATTCGCCATCGGTCTCGGCATCAATCCCTCCTTCGGCGATCTCGATCCCTACGCCATGGCGGAGGCGGTCATCGACGAGGCCTTGCGCAATGTGGTCGCGGTCGGCGCGGATCCGGACCACTGCGCCATCCTCGACAACTTCTCGTGGGGCAACTGCGCGAAGCCGGACCGCCTCGGCGGCCTTGTGCGCGCGAGCTACGGCTGCCGCGACGCCGCGCTCGCCCTCAAGACGCCCTTCATCAGCGGCAAGGACAGCCTCAACAACGAATACCGCGTCGGGGACAAGACCATCGTCATCCCGCCCACCTTGCTCATCACCGCGATCGCACGCGTGCCCGATGCCGGTGCCGCCGTGAGCATGGATCTCAAGGCCGCAGGCAACGCACTTTTCGTGGTCGGTCGCACGGGCACAGCACTCGGCGGCAGCCAGTTTCTCAAGCTCGCTGGCATGCGTGGTGACACGTTGCCTCGCTTTGATGGCGCTCTCGCGCGCGAGACGTTCCTCGCCATGCACCGCGCCATGCGCCGCGGACTCGTCAAGAGCTGCCACGATCTCTCGGAAGGCGGACTCGCGGTGGCGCTCGCCGAAATGGTCTTCGGTGGCGGTTTCGGCGCGGACGTGGACATCGACCTGCTGCCCGCTGACTCCGGCGTCGACGCGCGCCAGCTTCTCTTCGGCGAATCCCTCACCCGCTTCCTCGTCGAAGTCGCACCAGCGGACGCGGCCAATTTCGAATCCATGCTCGATGGCATCCCCTGCCGTCGCGTTGGCGGCACCACCGAGGAACCACGTCTGCTTCTCCGCAGCAGCCGCACCGGACGAGTGCATGTGGCCGCGGAGGCCGCCCTCCTCGAGAGCGCTTTCCGACGCACCCTGCCCGAGGCCATGGATGGAGAGGAGTCACACCATGGCTGAAAGACGCGTGCTCATTCTCCGGGCCGCGGGGACGAACTGCGACCAGGAAACCGCGGCAGCATTCGCAATGCACGGCGCCACGGCTGAGGTCGTGCACGTGAACCGCCTGCTTGAAAAGCCTGACCTGCTCAAGGCCGTCGGGCTGGTCGCCATCCCCGGAGGCTTTTCCTACGGAGATGACATCTCCGCAGGACGCGTCTTCGCCACGGAACTCGGCCATGTGCTCGGCGACCACTTCCGCGCATTCATCGCTCGCGGTGGTCTCATGCTCGGCATCTGCAATGGCTTTCAGGTGCTCGTAAAAACGGGCCTGCTCACCCTCCCGGATGGCCACGGTGGAATCATTCCGATCACGCTGCACTGGAATGACACTCATCGTTATGAAGCGCGTTGGGTGCACCTCTCGATCGACCCCGCGCTCTGCGTGATGGCTCCGAAAAACCGCGAGCGCATCGAGCTCCCCGTCGCGCACGGCGAGGGCAAGCTCCTCGGTGGCGACGCGCAGTTCCTGGCACAGGCTCTCGGCACGCACCAGGCCGTGTTCCGCTACTGCAACACGGATGGCTCCGAGCCGGTCTGGCCTGCGAACCCCAATGGATCCACTGGACACATCGCCGGGCTTTGTGACAGCACGGGCCAAGTGCTTGGTTTGATGCCGCACCCTGAGCGCGCCTTGCTCTCTTGGCACCACCCGCGGTGGACCCGTGAGCCGCGCCGCGAACAGGGTGACGGCGCAAGCGTCTTTGCAGCCGCCGTCGCAGCCATGTCATGACCGCGCCGCGCGCTCTGGCCTGTCTGCTCCTGCTGCTGACATTCTCCACCGCAGGCTGCAGTCCCGGGACGGAGCCTGCCACACCTGCCACGGAAGTTCGTGTCGAGGCGCGCGCTGCCGCCGCGCTGCAGCAACTCACCGAAGTCCTCCTCAAACCTTGGCGCCGGGAGTTGCGGGCGCTCAAGGAGGTTGAGGCCTCACATGCCACGTTGCTGGAGCACTCGCGCACCGGCTTCCGTGAGGGAGCAACGCTCGAACGGGACCTCGGCGCACCCTTCCCGCAGGTGCTGCAAGCGCTGCAACTTCTCGTCCCCGTGGCGGACCGCCTCTACGCCATGGACCAGCATTTCGCCACGTTGGAGAAGGGGTTTCGCCTTCCTGCAGGCACCTCCTCCCCGCTGGTTCTCCGCCTCGCGACGTTGTTTCGGCGCGCCCGCGACGAAGCCTGGAAGCTCGTGAATGACGGGCTCGACGATCTCCGTCAGGGGAAGGAAGCGACACGCTTCCAGCTCGGACTCGCGCAACTCGGGCACACGCGGAGCGAAGGAGAGAAGCTCCTCCAGGAAATGCTCACGCTTGCGCAACATGTCGATTCCGTGCGCTCTCTCAAGCCTGCTCTCGACAAGGCGCTCAGCGCCGCGAAACAACGCCTCGCGAGCATGCGCGCCGCGGCGAACCCGGCCGCGGATGCCTTGGAAGCCAGTGTGCGCGCGGTAGAAGCGGCACTGTCGGGCCTTCTGGACAGGATCACCACGACCGCCGAACTGCTCTGCACGCGTCCCGGCGAAGCCGCCACACTGGAAGCGGAACTGCGCTCCGAAATCACCGGCCTCGCGGCGAGCCTGCGCTGAAGGTCAGTCCCGCGCGAGCACGCGCTCAAAGCCTGGTTTCAATCGGCGCTCCGAATCCTTCCGCACCGTGAGCCCCACTTTGTCGAAGTACTCGAGCAGCGGAATCACGTATTTCCGCGTGGCGCCGATCACGTCCTTCATGGTGTTGCTGGGCATGGAACCGTGGGCCTCGCAGTGGGCGACCAGCTTGTCGCGCGCGGTGCGGATCGCGTCCATGTGCACGAACACATTGTCGTCCAGTTCCACCACTTCGCCACGGCCAGTGAGAAGTTTGAGGATATTGTCGATGCGTTTCCGGGGGCGCTGCAGACTGTCGGCCAAGTCCTGCGGGATGGGCGCTGCAAACCCGGTTTCCTGGAGGATGCGTGCGATCTCCGTGGCGATGCGCCGGTCCTCCTGACTCATGCCGCCGGCGAATGACTTCGCGCGGAACTGCTCTTCCTGGCGCTCCACAGCGCGGGCTTCGAGGAGATGCGCCAGGAACACCACCACGGCGTGGGGCGGATGCTTCATGGCCGAGGCGATGCTGAGCAGCGAAAAACCAAAGGGATAGTGATCGCCCCGGTGCAGTTCGAGGAGCGCCTTCAAGGCCGCTTCTGCGCCGCGCGCCACCATGTCTCTGTGGAGGACCTCGCGTCGCCCCGGCACCGCCACGAGACAACCTGTCCCGACGAGTTTCTCGACCAGCAGAGCCGTCGCCTTGGGCGCATCCTTCACCAGCAGTGGCAGGCGTTCGGTCTCGACAGGATGCAGGCCTTCGGAGCGCACGACGTACTCGAGGTAGCGCTCGCGATCGAGCAGACTCTGCTCCTTCCCTTCGAGATTCTCGTGGATCCACTCCTTGAAGCGCTTGAACCGGAAGCGCGTCTCGCCGAGCACCAAGCCGCCGCCAAGGGTGATCTCCGGCGAGGCGAGACGCACGAGGTAGTGATCACCCGGCGCCACCACCACAGGTTCATCGAGGCGCAGTTGCACGAGCGCGTCTTCGCCGGGGGCGAGATCGCGGGTGTCGAGCAGCACGAGTGTGCCCATGACCTCCGCGCAGCCCGAGTGGAAACGGATGTTTGCCGTCCCGCGCAGCGGTTCGTGGATCGAACTCAGCAGCCGGAAGCGGGCCTCCACCATCTGACTGGCCGAGAAATACCCCGCTTCGGCGATGACAGCTCCGCGCGTGATACTGCGGTAATCCACATCGCTGATGTTGAGCGCGGTGCGCTGGCCCGCCCCAGCGGCGTCCGCTTGCTGATGGTGGACCTGGATGCCGCGCACCCGGGTGGCTGCCCCGAGAGGCAGTACTTCGAGTGAGCCGCCTTGGGCCACGCGCCCGCTCACGGGAATCCCGGTCACCACTGTGCCGTGTCCTTTCACTGTGAAGCTGCGCTGAATGGGCATGCGGAACACACCTGAGTCATCGTGCGGAGCGAGGTCCCGCACCATGTCATCCAGCGTCGCGCGCAGCGCATCCATGCCAGTCCCCTGCAACGCAGAGATGTGCAGGATCGGCGCGCCCTCAAGGAAAGTGCCGCGAGTGAAGTCGCGCAATTCCTCTTCCACGAGATCGGTGAGATCCGCCGGGGCCTTGTCCACCTTGGTGAGACAGATGAAGCCGCGCCGCAGCCCGAGCAGCGTCATGATCTCCAGGTGCTCGCGTGTCTGCGGCATGACCCCGTCATCCGCGGCGACAACCAGCATCACGAGATCCATGCCCGAAGCGCCAGCCACCATGTTGCGCACGAAGCGCTCGTGGCCTGGCACATCGATCAAGCCCACGTCCACGCCATCCCGTGTGCGGTACTCGGCGTAGCCGATGTCGATGGTCATCCCGCGCGCGCGCTCTTCGGGAAAGCGGTCCGGATCGGTACCGGTGAGTGCCTTCACCAGCGTGGACTTGCCGTGATCAATGTGGCCAGCCGTACCGACGATGGCGCGCAGCACCGGAGCGGGATTCATGGGCGGGCATCGTAGCCGCTCAGCAGTGGTACAAACGGGCGTGCGCAGCGCGCACAGGAGTTCCTGCATGGCCCGCTCACCCAAGACTCGCTTCGCCATCATCGGTTGCGGCAACATGGGCCGCGCGCTCCTGCGCGGCATCCTGAAGGCTGGCCTCGCCGCACCGCAGGAGATCGTGATCACCGCGCGTTCCGGGATGCGACGCGACGCGGCGCGCACGGAGTTCGGCGTCCAGACGAGTGCTGACAACCGCGGAGCGGCACGCGGAGCGGAGACCGTCATCCTCGCGGTGAAGCCGCAAAACCTCGCCACCGTCGCCAAGGATCTGAAGGGCGCACTGCGACCCGGAGCGCTGGTCATCTCGGTCCTCGCGGGAAAGACCACCGACGCCATCGCGGCGCTGCTTGGCGGAGCGCGCTCGAAACTCGCAGTCATCCGCGTGATGCCCAACATTCCCGTGATGGTGGATGCCGGCTGCTCGCCCTACGCGCGCGGTGCAGCGGTCACGGATGCGCAGGCGACCATGGCCGCGCGCATGCTCGGTGCGGTGGGCGACACGCTGGAAGTTGCGGAAAGCCACATGGACACGGTGACCGGTCTCTCCGGCTCCGGTCCCGCCTATGTCTACATGATGATCGAGGCTCTCGCCGATGGAGGCGTGAAGATGGGCCTGCCCCGCGATATCGCCACGCGCCTCGCAGCTCAGACCGTGCACGGTGCCGCACTGGTCGTGAAGGAAACGGGCCTGCATCCCGCCGTGCTCCGCGATCAGGTCACCACGCCGGGCGGAACCGCGATTGCAGCCACTTCCGATCTGGAAGGCCGCGGCCTCCGGCCCATGCTCATTTCCGCGGTGGTCACCGCCACCGAGCGCTCGCGCGAACTCTCCCGCGCCTGACGGACCTCCCTGCTACGCTCGCACCCCATGCAGATGGAATGGCGTGTCCGCGAACGAGATCCCGATGCAGCAGAGGCGCTGGTCCGCGAACTCATGCTCTCGCCGCTCTTCGCGGACATCCTCGTCAGCCGCGGGTTCAGGGAACATGCACAGGCCCGCAAACACCTGCAAGCTCGTCTCACGGACATCGAGGAACCGACCACGCTGAAGGACATGGCCCGTGCCTCAGCGCGACTGGCCGCGGCCATTCGTGCCGGCGAAGCCATCCTCGTCTACGGCGACTACGACGTCGACGGCATGAGCGGCACGGCCCTGTTGCTCAATTTCCTCCGGGGCTGTGGTGCAGACGCGAGCTTCTACATCCCCAACCGCTTGAAGGAGGGTTACTCCTTCAACGAGGAAGCCATCGCGAGCATTCTCAGCCGCGAGCGGCCTCCCACAGTGGTGATCACCGTGGATCACGGCATCAGCGCCGTGGAGGGCATCGCACGTCTCGCCGCGGCCGGGGTTGATGTCATCGTCACAGATCACCACGAGCCGCCGGGCGTGCTTCCGACGGCCGCACATGCCCTCGTGAACCCGCGCCAGAAGGACTGTCCTTCGCTGGCGAAGAATCTCTGCGGCGCAGCCGTAGCCTTCAAACTTGCGTGGGCTACGGCCGTTGCACTGGATGGCACACGCCGTGTGAATGACACCTTCCGCGAGTTCCTGGTGGAGGCCACGTGCCTCGTCGCCATCGCCACGATCGCGGATGTGATTCCCCTTGAAGGCGAAAGCCGTGTCATCTGCAGGCATGGCTTGCAGGCCCTGAATGGGCGCAGCCACGCGGGCCTGAAGTCCCTGCTCAACGTGGCGAAACTCGGCGACGAGAAAAACGTCACCGCACGCCAGGTGGCCTTCCAGGTGGGGCCGCGCCTCAACGCCGCCGGTCGCCTCGGCATGGCGGAGATGGCCATCGAGTTGCTCACCACTCGCGACGCGGTGCGTGCGGCCGAACTCTCCGCCAAACTTGATGCCGCCAATGATCGTCGCCGCGCCATCGAGAAAGAGATGCTTGAAGAGATGCACGAACACGCGGACGTGCTCGCTGCAGATGGAACCTCCGGCATCTGCCTCGGTGCACGCCACTGGCATCCGGGAGTCATTGGCATCGCCGCCGCGCGGATTGCCGATCGTTGCAAAGTGCCCGTCATGATCTGCGCTCTCAATGGCAGCGAGGGGCGCGGCAGTGCGCGCAGCCGTGGTGGCGTCAATCTCGCCGAGCTCATCCACGAACTGCTGCCACTCGTCGTGAGTGGCGGTGGGCACAGCGGCGCTGCGGGCTGCACCATCACGGAAGAACAGTTTCCCCGTTTTCGCGATGCCTTTGTCGCGCGCTCACGCGCGCTGCTGAGCCTCGCCCCGCCCGAGACCCTTCTGGTGGATGCCGAAGCGCGTTTCGCGCAACTCGGACCGCATCTCGTGCGTGAACTCGAAGCGCTCGCACCTCACGGTGCGGGCAATCCGATCGCACGCTTCGTCATCCGCAACTGCCGCGTGGTCGGACCTCCACGCCGCGTGGGCCAGAATGCCTCGACACTCCAGTTCATGCTGCGTGAAGGAGACGAAGTCCGACGCGCGGTCGCCTTCGGGCTCGGCGCGCGGCTTCCGGAACTCCTGCAGGGTCACCCCATCGACGTGGTCACCGAACTCGCGTTCGATGACTATCGCGGCGATTCCGAGATCCAACTGCGGGTGCTCGACTTCAAGCCCGCTCGGAATTCCGCTGCGCCTTCGGCCAACCTGTCTTGAGCAGCAGGATGGTGATGAGCACGAACGGAATGAGTGCCAGCATGTCGGCCCACGCTCCCGCATAGAACGGATTGTGGGCTTCCGCCCAATCCGTCATGCTGCGGTCGAAGTCACTGAGCACGCCTGCGCCGAAGGCGATGAGAATGCCTGCGATGGCACCGCCCGCGATGTAGCCAGACGCCAGCAGCACACCCGGGGAGCGATCCCCGTCGGCCGCCAGCTCCTCCTCGTTCTTGTTCTTGTTCTCCGGGAGCGACGCAGAACGCTTGTCGATGAACCAGCGCACCATGCCGCCGACGAAGATGGGCGCCGAGGCCGCCAGCGGGAGATACACCCCCACGGCAAATGCCAAGCTCGGCACGCCGGCCAGTTCCAATGTCAGCGCGATCATCGCGCCGAGGATCACGAGCGTCCAAGGCAGTTTCTGATCAAGAATGCCCTTGATGATGTAGGACATCAGCGTGGCCTTTGGCGCATCGAACTTGGTCACCTTGCTGCCATCCGGGCGGACCGTGTGCGCACCATTGATGCCCGGGTCCACGAGATAACGCGCCACGCCGGTCTCGGTATCAACGAGATAACGCGCGGCGGTTCCATCCGCAGCAACGCGATTCCAGACCGCATAGGTCTTGCCATCCTTTTCCGCCTGCGGGCCCGCGAGTGATTCCCGCGGAAGCGTCGCGAGAGCCGCAGACGGAACCACCAACTGATCGCTCGCCGCAGACGCGGCAGGCACATCCACATAGACCGTGGCGGAATCATTCAGCCGCAGCAGGATCGGCCCGAGGATGAGGGCCGAAGCGAGTGCACCCACGAGAATCGCGAGCTGCTGACTCTTCGGGGTCGCTCCCACGAGGAATCCCGTCTTCAGATCCTGTGAGGTGGCGCCGCCGTTACTGGCGGCGATGCAGACAATCGCACCCACCGAGAGCGCGGTGACGTAATAGTGCGGCTGGGTCCAGCCCATGACGAGAAACGTGAGACACGTCAGCAGCAAGGTCGCCACGGTCATGCCGCTGATGGGATTGGAAGAAGAACCAATCTCGCCACAGAGACGGCTCGACACGGTGACAAAGAGGAATCCGAAGACGATGATCAGGAGCGCACCGAGAATGTTCATCTCCAGCATGGGAGCGAGTGTGATGGCCGAAACGATGCCGAGAATCCCTAGCAGCACGACCTTCATGCTGAGATCAAGTTCTGTACGCAGCACGCCGGAGTTGCGGCGCCCGCCACCCACGTCGCCGAGACCGTGCTTCAGCCCCCGCCAGATGGTGGGAACACTCCTCAAGAGCGAGATGATGCCGCCCGCAGCCACTGCACCGGCACCGATGTAGAGCACATATTTCCCGCGGATGGCGCCCGGCCCCATGTTCGAGATGAGATCGCCGCCGGGTGCGAGCGGCGCAGAGAGCCCGTCTCCGAAGAACTTGATCATGGGAATGAGCACGAGGTACGCGAGCACACCACCACCCACCATGATGGATCCGATGCGCGGGCCGATGATGTAGCCCACACCAAGCAATTCCGGTGAGATGTCGATCCCGACACTGCCGCCCTTGAACGGCGCGTGGAATTCCTTCTCCGGCTCGCCCTTCCAGCCCTTGAAGGCCACCATCCAGGTCTTGTAGACCAGCCCGAGAATG
This sequence comes from Planctomycetia bacterium, assembly GCA_005790545.1. GTDB lineage: Bacteria > Planctomycetota > SXUL01. The sequence goes on from SXUL01000043.1 coordinate 16,683, forward strand.
AAGCCTCCAAAGATGGTGCCTGCGCCCGCGAGAGCCGGCCCGGCTGCGTGCCCCGCGCTGGATGCCGCACGGGACTCCTCGCTCGCGCCAGCCTTCAGCACTTCCGCGCAAGCCGTGCCTTCGGGGTACTTGAGCTTGCCGTGCTGCTCCACGATGAGTGCGCGCCGAAGCGGAATCATCATCAGGATGCCGAGCAGCGCACCGAGGACCGCCACCAGCATGACGCGCACAACCTCAAGATCGAATCCGAGGATCATGATGGCCGGCATGGTGACGCCCACGCCGAAGGCAATGGACTCACCGGCGGAGCCCGCGGTCTGCACGATGTTGGTCTCGAGGATGGTGGCGTCCTTGCCGAAGCCCATGCGCGAGATCAGCCGGAAGAGCGTGATGGAGATCACGGCCACCGGAATACTCGCGCTGACCGTGAGGCCGACGCGCAGCACGAGGTACAGGCTCGAAGCGCCGAAGATCATCCCGAGGAGCGTGCCGGCGATGAGCGCTCGGAGCGTCAATTCGCGATGCTGCGCACTGGCGGGAATGTAGGGTTGGAAGGCAGGCGCTTGTTCAGCCACGGGATTTCTCCTCAGGCGAGAGCTTCGCCGCAAGGGTCCGTGACTGTCAATGCTCTGCCCTGCCTGGCGCCGCCCTGCGGCCTCAGCTCTCCGCAGGCAGATCCGCGTCGAGGAGCGCTTCCGCTTCCGCGAGGTGATCCATCAGGCGCAGCGGCGCGCGACGGCTCGTTGGACCGGCCAGCAGGCTCGCCACCAGGAACGGCAAGGCCACGCTCACATCCGTCCGGAGATACACGCTGGTCTTCTGCACACATTCGGCGGAAGTCTTCCCCCACGTGTGGCCTTCCCCAGCGGTGCAACTGGAGAGTGCGCCGTTGTCGACCACATCCACACACACCTGCACATCAATGTCGAATCCGCGTGCAGGCACTCCGAGGATCTGCTCCAGCAGCGGCTCGCCCTGCAGGGTGTAGTTCTTGGGAACGCCGCCGCCGAAGATCCAGATCGCACAGTCGCCACCGCGAGCCTTCCTGCACCAGTGCTGCAGAGCTCCCATCTGGTAGACATCGCGCCCCACATCCATGCGCAGTGCGAAGGTCGGGTCCACGCGCTGCAGGCGCACCATGTTGAGAAAGATGCTGCCATCCTGCACCGCGCCACTGAAGATGGGCACGCCGTGCCGGAAGCAGGCACCCAGGACCGTCGGATAGGGGTTTCCCATCTCATCTTCGAGTGCGGCCACATGCCGACCGAGTTCGTGATGGAACTCTGGCGTGGTCATGCTGCGCTGGAATTCCGGACGCTTCACGATGTGCGCGAAGAAGCGGTCGGTTTCAAGCAACGTCTCCTCGCCGAAACCGAGGTCGTAGATGCGGATGACGCGGTCTTCGCGCAGCGCGAGGTCCCCCGCATTGGGGTCGATCTCGTGGATCACACAGCCGAGCAGCCGGTGCACATCGTGATAGAGATTCGCACCCGTGGTGGTGAGACAACTGATGGCGCCCGCATCGATCATGGGCACAATGCAACTGGTGCCGATGCCCGCCGGGGTCATGGCTCCGGACAAGGTCGCGAACACGGCACAGTTGTCCTCGATGGACTTGCGCATGAGCCGGTCGACTTCGCGCATGCCGCGGCCCGCGAACGCGGAAAAACGCGAGGCGAGGAGTTCGCTGACGCCTTCGGCTCCGGTAATGGGTTGTGGTGCCACGGGGCGCACATCTTCGTTGGGTCCGGCCATGGGCGCAGATTAGCCCCACGACGGAACGCGGGCAACGCTTGCGCAGTTGGACGAGGACCGGCACCATGGCGAACCCCATGGCGCGCCACTCCCCCACCACACTGCTCGTCGATGCGGATGACACGCTCTGGGAGAATCACTCCTATTTCATGCGCGTCTTTGACCGCTGGCTCGAGGCCATGCTCGCGCGCGGACACGCCCCTGCGTCTGTCCACGAAGCCTTCCGCATCGAAGAGGAAGAGCGCACGCAACGCACCGGCTACGGCTCGCGGAACTTCATCGCCTCATTGATCGCATCCATTGTGCGGCTTGAACAAGCGGTCGATGACGAGCTCGCGCGTGAACTCGAGGAGTTGGGCGAGTGGATTCATGAACATCCCATCGAACTGAAGGAAGGTGTGCGCGCGACGCTCGAGACTCTGGGGCTGCGCCACCGCCTGCTGCTCGTCACCAAGGGTCATCCTATGGAGCAGACCCGGAAGATCGCCCGCAGCGGGATCAGCCAGCACTTCCTCGCCACGGAAGTGTTGCGCGAGAAAGACCCCGCACACTATGAGGACGTCATCTCCCGCCACGCGCTCAGTGCTTCCGCCTGCTGGATGATCGGCAACTCGCCCCGCTCCGACATCATCGCCGCCCAAGGCGCGGGGCTCCGCACGGTGCACATTCCGCACCACACCACGTGGGAGCTCGAACATCGCGAGGGTCCCTGCGCTCCGGACCTTCTGCTTGATTGCTTCGCCGATCTCACGCAGCACTTCTGAGCCTCACACGCGCTCGGACGCAACGCGCCAGTTCTCATCCGCGCCGGGCACCGGTGCTGCCGCAAGTACCAGGAGTTCCACACGGCGCGCGCCGCCGCGCTGCAACGCCGTGGCCGCAGCGCTGAGAGTGGCGCCTGTGGTGAGCACGTCATCAAACAGCAGGACCGCGCGACCGTGAAGGTCTGCGGCATGGAACGCATGTTCCACATTCCGCGCACGCTGCCGCGCCGAGAGTCCCGCTTGAGGCGGACGATGCCGCCGTCGCAGATGGCCACGCAGCAACGGCCGCCCCAGTGCGCGTGCCAGCGGTCGCACGAGAATCTCCGACTGATTGAATCCGCGCCACCACCAACGCCCGAGAGAGAGCGGCATGGCGACAACGGCGTCAACACGAAGCCTCGCGCACTCGGCCAACGCACAATCCACGACCACCTGTGCGAGCGCCTCGGCGGGCGCAGGGTCGCGGTGGAACTTCATGCGCACCAAGGCGCGTCGCACAGGGCCTGCATAAGCGAGACAAACCTTTGCGCTCCCGTGCCCACGGACCTCCTGCTGCATTCCCGACCGAAGCTCGCGTCCGCAGGGACCACAGAAACCCGGCGCCTCCACCAACCCGTCGCAGCCAGCACAGCGCGGTGGAAAGAACAGATCCTTGAAGGCCACGCCCAGTGCAGCACGCCACTTCATCGTGGGTGGAGGAGTGTCCTACTGCGCCGTCCGGCGCAAGAAATCAGCGCGAGAGCCGCACTTCGTCAGGAGACTGCGGGAGATTCAAACGCTGGCGCAGACGGCGCATGTAGCTCGGCACCGTGTCGTTCTCGTCCGCGGGCACACCGAGGAGCGCCCCGATCTCGCGCGCAAGTGGCACGTTGGATTCGAGAGGCAACTGGTTTTCTGTCAGCACCTCGATGACCATGTTGCGGAAATACCTGCGCGACCAGAGACGTGAACCATGCAGGAGCCCGAGAGCCAGCACGACGCCCGCGGCGAGGACCATCAAGGCGCTTTCGCTGGTCGTCAGGCCCTCCAGCAACACACTGCCTTCGGCCAGTTGCGCACCACGCGAGAACATCAGCACCAGCAGCGCGATCACGTTGCAGGCGAACCCGATCAGCAACCAAGTGCGTTTCTGCACCGCGCTGTGCACTTCACGCAGTTGCTCGCGGCTGATGCCGAAAGCTTCTTCAAGGATGTGCTTCGGACGTTTCACCTGCACTGCAGCGCAGACAAAAAACGTGCCCACGATGCCGATGGCGAGAGAGAGGAATTCCAGATCACTGCGTCCCATGGGATTGGTCGCAGTCTACGCCGGAACCAGCCCGCTGCCGAGGGCAGGACTGGCCTCCCTCCCTGCCCGGGCTATGGTGCACCCGATTGGAGTGAACCACATGGTCGATCCTGCATTGGTGCAACACGTGGCCTTGCTTGCCCGTCTCGAAGTGCCGCCTGAACGCCTGCCCACGCTCACCAAGGAGATGGCATCCATCATCGGCTATGTGGAGCAGTTGAAAGACCTCGACGTGACAGGGGTGCCACCCTTGAGCCACGGCGGTGGAGCCCACGATGTGTTCCGGGATGATGTCCCGGCGCCTTCACTCCCGCGCGAATCATTGCTCGAAGTCGCGCCGCGCCGCGAAGGCCCGTTCTATCTCGTGCCGAAGGTCATCGGAGAAGGCGCATGAGCATCGATGAACTCGTGAACAACGTGCGCACCGGACGCACAAGAGCTGGCAGCGCCGCCGTGCATGCGGCAGACGCGCTCGATGCTGCGGGACGCCAACTTGGCGCCGTGCTGGATGTGAACCGCGAGACGCTCGCGCAACGCATTCAGACGCTCGAGTCACGCCTGAAAGCGGGCGAAGAGCTCCCACTCGCTGGCGTGCCCGTGGGTATCAAGGACAACATCGCGGTGACTGGCGAACGACTCTCGTGCGGCTCGCGCATCCTCGAGACCCACCGCGCGCCCTACAACGCACACGTGATTGAGCGCCTCATTGCCGCGGGTGCGCTGCCCGTCGGGCGCCTCAACATGGACGAATTCGCCATGGGGTCCTCCACGGAGAACAGCGCCTTCGGCCCCTGCAAGAACCCCTGGGACACCACACGAACGCCTGGTGGAAGCTCCGGCGGCTCGGCGGCGGTTGTCGCCGCTGGTTGCGTGCCGGTGGCCCTCGGCAGCGACACCGGCGGCTCGATCCGCCAACCCGCGGCCTTCACCGGCACGGTCGGCCTGAAGCCCACCTACGGCCGTGTGTCCCGCTTCGGCCTGGTCGCCTTCGGATCATCCCTTGACCAGATCGGTCCCATCGCGCGCTCCGTCGCCGACGCCGCGCGGATCTATGACGTGATCGCTGGTCGCGACCAGCGTGATGCGACGTCCAGTGCAGAGGCCGTGGAGGCCGCACTCCCCGGGCTGGATGACTCCATCGCCGGGATGCGCATCGGCATTCCGGCTGAATATGTGAGTGATGCTCTCGACCCGCGCATCAAGGCTCGGGTTGACGAGGCCGCTCGACATCTGGAAGCACTGGGTGCGAAGCTCGTGCCTGTTTCCCTGCCTCACACCAAGTACGCCATCCCGACCTACTACATCGTGGCTACAGCGGAGGCTTCGAGCAATCTCGCCCGCCACGACGGCATCCATCAGGGCGTGCGCGCCAAGGACGCCAACGACCTGCTCGCGTGCTACCTGAAGAACCGAGGGCAGGGCCTCGGCAAGGAAGTGCAACGGCGCATCCTCCTCGGCACCTTCTGCCTCTCGTCCGGCTACTACGAGGCCTATTACGACCGCGCCATGCGCGTCCGCACCTTGTTGGCGCGCGATTTCGACGCCGCCTTCAGCCAAGCGGATGTGCTGCTCGGTGCAACGACGCCGACACTGCCCTTCCGCCTCGGCGAGAAGACCAGTGATCCGCTGCAGATGTACCTCGCGGACATCCTGACGGCCTCGGCCAATCTCGCCGGTGTACCGGCCCTCGTGGTTCCAGCGGGCACGGTGTTGGAGGACAACCGACCCTTGCCGGTCGGATTGCAACTTCTCGGACCGGCCTTCTCGGAAGCGCGGCTCTTCCGCGCGGGGCAGGCCATCGAGCGCGCCTTCAAAGGCCCGTTGACCCTGCCTGCAGGAGCACTCGCATGACCAGCTTGCCCTACGAAATCGTGGTGGGTCTCGAAGTGCACACGCAACTGAAGACGCGCACCAAGATGTTTTGCGCGTGTGCCAACCGCTATGGCGCCGAGCCGAACACTCTCACCTGCGCTGTTTGCACCGGACAACCAGGCGCACTGCCTGTCGCGAATCGCCAGGCCTTCGAGCTCGCCATGCGGGTCGGCCTCGCGCTCAATGCGACCATCGCTCGCGACACCAAGTTCGACCGCAAGAACTACTTCTA
>SXUL01000044.1 GCA_005790545.1 Planctomycetia bacterium
CGCGCCAGCCAGGCTCCAGCGTGAAGGTCTTCAGCGCTTCACGCGCCTCCAGCGAGGCTGCCGCCGGCTGGTCTTGAGCCGCGAGTGCCGCAACCAGAGCGAGCAACACCAGATGGCAAGGGCTTGCCATGCGCCGCGCCTGCGGTGAGGAGCTGATCTTGGTCACGGTCTGGAAGTGACTTGGGGCGGAGCGGCGGAGAGTCATGCGCCGATCCTATGCGAGAGCAAGCAGCCGGGGCGCGATCGGCTCGCAGCGGCAGGCCTTGTTGTTCTATAGTGACACCATGCTCAGCCGATTCAGCGCAGTGATGTTGCTCGCGGCCGCCGGCGCCCTCGCGCCTGCGCAAGACCACGTGCAGTGGATGGTGGATCAGATGGCTCCGGGCCCCGGCACCGGCACGCTCGCCGACCCCTTCATCACCATCGGGCAGGCCATGGCCGCAGCGGGCATTCATGACCACATTCACGTCATGCCGGGTGTCTACACCGAGCGCGTGGACATGGTGGAGTTCCGCTTCCTGCACAGCATGAACGGCCCCGACCACACCATCATCGATGCCACTGGCCAGCCCGGCTACTACGCCGTCGCCGCGAACAATCTCGTGGAGATCGTGGGCTTCACGATCCGCAAGGCCGATGGGGTTGGTATTCGCGTGGTGCCTCCTGCGGCCACGACGTGGGACAGCCTCCTTTTTCTGCGCAATCGCATCGAGGGCTGCCCGCTGGGTGGCATCGAAGTCTCCGGCAGTGTGAACGGCACCATCTCGGACAGCATCATCCGCAACAACGCGAGCTACGGAGTGCTCACCTCGTGGGGCTCGAGCATGTTGCTGCGCAACTGCACCATCACCGGCAACGGCGTTGGCGTGCTCGCAGCGGGCGCGCCGTCCAGCGGCGTTCCTCTTGCTGCAAACACGATTCTCTGGGGCAACGTCTTCAGTGCCTTCGGCCTCGGGGCCGGCGATCTGAACACCTGCATCGTGGGCGAGGCCACACTCGCCGGCGTCAACGGCAACGTCTTCATGAACCCCATGTTCCAGACCATGCAGCTGAACGACGTGCGCCTTATGCCGGGTTCGCCGGCGATTGATGCGGCGAATCCGCTGTACGCCACCTACTACAGCATGTTCGACTACCGAGGCTTTGGTTACCCGCGCGTGGCCGACGGCAACCACGATTTCGTCGAGTCTCTGGACATCGGTGCCATGGAGCACGCCGGGCTCAGCTCCGTTGCGATGCCGGCCGCGGGTGGTGGCGGTGGTGGCGGCATGGTGAGCATGCCCTCGGACATCACGGTCATGCTGGATGCGGGCATGGGTAATCCCTATGTCCTCGCACTCGGCATTGCCAGCATGAACCCTTGGAACCCCGTGTGGGGTTCGCACGGGCTCTTCTATCTCGACTCGGTGGACTACGTGATTCTCGCAGCGGGCACGCAGATGGGCGCGATGGAGGAGGCCTTCACCTTCTTCATCCCCGGTGGCATCCCGATTCCAGGTATGTCCGTCGGATCGCTCACCAGTGGCGGCATGGGCATGGGCAACGGCATCGGCTTCCCGTTGCAGGCTCTCGTGCAGGAGATGATGCTTCCCGGCCAACCCATGTGGTGGTCGAACAGCGAGATGGTCCTCCCGATGATGTGAGTTCGGCGCGGCTTGGGCGCGTGAGGGCCTGGCGCAGCAAAACGAAAGAGGCGACACCGCATGGCGGCGTCGCCTCCCGCGAGTTCACCTGCGCGACGAGCGCGCAGGGCTCAGCGTTGCTCCGGCCGCGCCACCGCGCAGCTCTGAAGCCGCGCGATCAACGGGGTCGGTAGCTTCGCGATCACCAGTGTGTGATCACGATGTAAACGTAGGGATAGGCACCAGCAGTCGGATTCGGGAAGTCGTCGAGGACAATCCAATCCGTGCCGGTGGCGGTGAAGGGGCCATCCGGGTCGAGTGCTGGCTGCGTGGCCGAGCCGGGGATCAGGCTTGCGCCGGCGAAGGAGCATGTACCTGGGCCACCGTCATCCTGATCGATGATGAACGAACCGAGGAATGGCGCGGTGACCGTGCCCTGACCGTGGTGGAGCCACGTGTCCTGGAGCGTGTTCGGCGCGTACCACTGCTGCGAGTTGGGCTGGCCTGTTGGCGTGTAGCAGATGGCGGCCGGAGTCGAGGGCAGACCGGAGCACTGCGTGAGGACCTGACCGCTGACGAGGTCGTACTCGCCCGCGAACACCTTCATTGCCGTACCGGGAATCACGCCGACGGTGTTGTAGTAGTCCACTTCACCGGGAGCGTTCTTGAATCCGATCTTGGCTTGGTGGCCACCCGGAGCCGCGAACGTGCCGGAGGGGATGTTGCTGGAGCCGCCGCCGTAGCCAGCGCCGCTGGCTTCCATGACGATGCTCGAAGCTGGGGGCGTGCAGATCACCCATGACTCCATCTGGTCAGCCGCGGGCGTGTAAACACCGCCCGTGCTGGTGATGATCATCGGGCCGGCGATGCTCGGCACGTGAGTCGGCAGGAGCGAGAAGAGAAGCTCGTTCGGGCGCACGGCGAGGATGTCGACCGCGATGCCGTTCACGGTCGC
>SXUL01000045.1 GCA_005790545.1 Planctomycetia bacterium
GGGGCGTTCCTTCCGCTGTGGCCAGCCGATGCGCGAGCAGCATGCCCGCCTGTGCAGGCCCCACTTCATTCGAGTGGATGGATTCATTGACCAGCACGATGGTCTTCGCCCGGGCGAGGATTCTCTCTGCTTCTTCCGGCGCGAGGCCGCGCGGATCCGCAAGTGCGAGATTGTCGCGGCGAATCTCTTCGAGACGCGCGAGGTTCGCGGGCGCAGAGATGGCAGCCAGCATGAGGCGGCGTCCCTCGGTGGTGGGGCCGGCATCGAGAATCTGCACGCGCTCGCTCGCGGCATCGAGGGCGCGGAAGTACGAGCGGATGGCGTGGTAGTCGGCGAGACGGCCGTCAGTTCCAGGCTTGAAGCCGAGCACCGACTCGGGTGTGGGGATCTGCGCTGCGAGCGTTACCGCAACGCAGAGCAGAACGAGACCGGTCAGCGTGCAGCGCATGACGCGAGAGCTTACAGCCCGCGGGTCCTCTCTCCGCCTCACTCGCCCTTCGCGCGGGACTTCCTCGCTTCCACCATGTCCGCCCAGATGCGGCCCTGCTGGCGCGCGTCATCGAGAGGATCATGCGTGTGTGCGAATTCGTTCGGGTAGTGCTTCAGGTAGCGCTGCTTGCCGGTGCCGAGGAAATCGACCCCGTGGCTGCCCATGAAATAGGAACGCACATCCAGCCCGGAGAATCCGAAGGGCGGCATGCTGGCCATGATGCGCCACCAGTACCAGTAGAGCCACATGAAGTCGAAGGTGACCGGTGAGCCGACAAGCACCGGACGATTCTCGCCACACTCGCTCGCGAGCCAGGCCTGCAGCTCTTCCATTGCGGCGCGCGGTTCCTTGCCGTTCGTTTCGAACCAAGCACGCACACGGGCCACGTTGTTCGAGACGGTGTCGTCCGCGGCCCAGAGCGGTTGCGGCAGCCCCTGCGCGACCACCTGCATGGCGGCAGGGTCATCACCCTCCGAGATCCCGGGGATCACGAGAGGTTTCAGGATGAGGCGCAGCCCGCGCTGGACGTCGTCCGTGCGGCAGAGACCGAGGGAGCACATCCACCACGGCCCCGGAATCGGGCCGCTGGCTTCCACATCAAGACTGAAGGTGATGACGTGCTTTGCCATGAGCGCACTGTATCCACGCGCCGCAGCTCTGCTCAATGCGGCTGCACGAGACCCGTCGAGAGCAACGAGGATTGCAGCGCGGGCTCGACGCGCGCCCGCAAGGCGGCACTGGCATAGCCCACCCAAGCCACGGGAGTCGTGATGTCGAGCGGTGCATCCAGCGGCGCGCCGTGCGCGTCGGTGATGATCACGCCGCAGCGCTCTGCAATGGGCAGCGCGAGAAGGTCGTAGGGATGCGCCGAGCGCACCTTGATGCCGAGTGCCCGCGCCGCAAGCGGGCGGAGATCCGCGACGAAACGGTCGCGGCCCGTGATGAGCGCGTGCATCTGGCCACCGCTGCTGATGTACTGATCCTCGAAGGCATCCTGGCGCGCGAGCGGATCGTCCGGGTGCAATGCTGCGAGCAGCGCGTCGTGCACGCGGCCAAGAAGCTCCGAGGCGCCGCCGAAGAAGCGCACGACCGTGGCGAAGCCGTGCCGGAGCTCCGCCGCCTGCGAAGGACGTGGAGCGATGGCGCGCGAAGTGTCAGCACTGAGGTCATCCGTGCTTGCGAGCAGTGGGCCCTGAGGCCCGACCGCAAGCACATCGGAGAGGTGCGTGCGCGCATGGGGGAGTTCCACCATCACGGCATGAGTGATGGTGCGCAGCCGCGCATCCGGGAGGGGCGCGAGGGCCGCGAGGAACCACGCGCTGCGCTTGTCGTGCATCAGCCCACGGGTGCCATCCACTGGATCAATGATGAGGAGTTGCTGCGGCTCTCCCTTGCCGACGATCACCCCGGCAGGATCAAGCCCCTCGCTGAGGACGCGGAGCGGCAGCAGTGGCGCGCAGTGCGACGCTACAGCGTCAAGGAGTCCCTCTTCGGATATGCGGTCGATCTCGTATTGCTGGTCGCTGGCTGCAACTCCGGCGAGGGCGCTCCACTCGCGGGGCTCGCGCCGCCCGCGAAGCACGCGCTTCCTCACGCTGCGTCCGAGCGCGCGCAGCGCATTCATTTGCGGGTCGTTGTTCATGCGTCCAGCGCGAGGGCTTCCGTGGAATCAGCAAAGGCATCCACATCTATGTCCAGTTTCCGCAGCATGGCGAGATGAAGATTCGCCATGGGCGTGGGCTTGAGCACGCGGTGCTGTCCGCTCTTCACTCCGAGCCCCTGGCCACCGGCGAGAAGCACCGGGAGGTCATCGTGATTGTGGCGGTCACCATCACTGATGCCGCAGCCCGCGAGCACCATGGTGTGGTCGAGCAGAGTGCCCTTGCTTGTCTCTTCCGTTGCGAGGGTATCGAGGAATCCTGCGAGGCGTTCCATGTGCCAGCGGTTGATGCGCGCAATGGCAGCGAGCTTTTCCGCATTGCCGCCGTGATGCGAGGTGTCGTGGTGACCATCGCGCCATGCTACTTCCGGGAAGGGTCGGTTGCTGCCCGCATTTCCTGCCATGAAGGTGACCAGTCGCGTCTGGTTGCCCGCGAGCGCGCGTGCGCTGAGCAGATACATGAGATCCACGCGCTCTGTGTACGAACCCGGCCCGCGGAGAACGAGTTCCGGTTCCGGCATGCCGCTCTGCGCCTTTGCATCCGCGGCGACTCGCTTTTCAAGAGAGCGCAGCGATTCCAGCCAGCGCTCGAGCGTGCGGCGGTCCTCGGTCCCGAGCCGCCCTTGCAACGATCGCGCATCTTCGAGCAGCCAATCGAGAATGCTCTTCCGCCGAGCCGCTGCGAGTTCGCGCGCGCGGACATCGCCCGCTGCATCCACGGCTCCGAACAGGCGCTCGAAGAGCCGGCGCGGAGAAGTTTCCTTGCCGCACGGCGTGTCGGGTGCAGACCAGGAGACGCTGTTTGAATAGGCGCATGAATAGCCGCTGTCACAGCCACCCGCGAGCCGTCCCTGCTCCGTGCCCACCTGCAGTGATGGAAAGGGCATCGAGGCACCAGCCGCAGCAGCGGCAAACTGGTCCACACTCACGCCGCAGCGAATGTCTGCTCCATCGGTCTTCTTGGCGCGTGTGCACGTGAGGAACGTGGAGGCGGCTCGGGCGTGGTCGCCGGCTCCGTCGGCACCTGCCGTGCCTGCTGTAATGGCGAGTCCTTCAAGAATGAGGAGTTGTTTCTTGTGGCGCGTGAGAGGTTCGAGCGTCGGGCTGAGTGCTGCGCTTTGTGCGGGCGGGCGCCACGCGGCCATGTTCATGCCGTTGGGCAGGAAGATCCACACGGCGCGAGACGGCTCTGGCGCGTCAACTCTGCTCCGTGAGCCCGGCAGACTCTCAAGAAACGGCAGCGCCACGACGCATCCCGCGCTGCGCAGAAAGCTTCGACGCGAGGAGCCTTGATATCGAGGATCGCACGGCATGGGAACTCATTACAGCATGCCCCCATCCCTGCTGCTCTGCGGGATCCCACAACGGCGTGGGAAATGGGGGGTCGAACCGCGCTGAACTGCGCGCGCGGCATGCCGGGCGATCAGAAAGTGTGACTACTTACGGCTGAGTTGGCCACGACCGCGAGCGTGAGGGGATAGAAAGCAACGCTCACGCCGTACACGGTGAGGCCGGTCAGACTTCCAGGCGCAATGGTCACACTGGCTACGGCGCTGCCCGGGCTGAAAGCGGCCCCAGAGCAAGTGAGAACCCGTTCGCACCCCAGTTCAGCCACGTAGCACTTCCGTCTGGGTGGTGTGCAGTCCATACCAAGGGCCAGTGCCGGGGCTCGTGGCGTTTTGTGGAACGAGTGAGAAGGCATTGAAGCAGGAGTAGCAAGCGTAGGGTGGGCTTGGTCCCGCTACTGCGTTGCACGGGATGGACATTGAGAGGGTGGTGGCTCCCAGCATTCCGAACTGCATTGCATAGCTTCCGGGGAGCGAAAGACAGAACCACTGCATGAGTTGTGGGGTCGTGATATTGCTGGCGCCGTTCCAGCCCCACGACTTCACGCTGCCATTCGAGAGCAATGCCAGTGAATGCCATGCTCCCGCCGCGATCGCAATTGCGCTGTTCGCGCCACCGCCCTGCACCAGCTGCGGAGTTACTTGCCTTGCTCCCAACCCGGAGTTACCCAGGCCAAGCTGGCCTTCGGAGTCATTGCCCCATGCCACGACGGCCCCACTTGACAGCAGAGCGAGTGAGTTGGTCCATCCAGCCACGAGCGCCGTTACGTTGCTCAAGCTGCTGGCGGGAACTTGCTGTGGGGAGCTACAGACGGCAGGCGTGACGCTTCCTATGCCGAGTCCAGTGCGGCATCGAGGAGGCACTCATCTGTGCGACCGAAACCACGCCATCCTTTTGTTGGGTCCTCTGGGCTATTGTGCAAATACACCGGTCGCCGAGATCGTGTACTGGCCGATCGGCCGGGACTCGAATACCACCAGGATGTTCACAAGATCACCGCGGGCAATCGCGGGGATACCAGTAATGGAAAAGTTGCCTCCGTTTGATGTTGCTGAAGTGCCAGGTAGTGGATCCGAGCTGTTGTCAGTGCGAAATGCACGTACGTCTGTAATACTGACTTCGCTTGGGCCAGCAATGCAGCCCGTCACGCCATTCAGCGGGCCGTTGGGTTGACCGCTTCGCACCGTCAAGAGCACCGCAGAGTTGCCGAAGACAAGTGCGGACTTGTGCGCATTTGCGCCATCGTACAGAGAGAAGAGCCCTGCGTGATCTGCATGCATCCCCAAGTAGGGGGATGCGACTGATGGCGTGACCTTCAGTTTGGCCATGACAGCAGCAGCCTGTCCAGGTGCAGTACTTGCCGCAGTGAGATCAATACCAAATATACGATGCGACGCTCCCGAGATGGGATCTGGACTGCTGCCGGAACTCAGATCAATGCGCACGACGCCATGCGCATCCGGGGTTCCTGTACGTGCGCGTTGACCAGTGCCTACGGTCACCGAATTCAGCCATGGCGGAACGCCGGTCCCGTCAGCAACGACGCTGAATGTCAGGTCCTGCACGCGTGCACTGTCGGGCAGTCCGGCCTCGAGGGTACCGACTCCGTCAATCGATTGTGATGTACCGACGCTCAACACATGGAATTCGCAGGATGCCGCGCCACTGCTGAGATTCATGAGCCCGAAGGATGCGACCTGCTGAGGAGCAGTGGTGCTGGCGCTGTCAGTGCAACCAGTGCAGCGAGCGACGAAGCCAATGATCAAGACGGTGCAGACTCCAAAGGCGTAACGCATGATTCTCTCCTGCCATGCGGCGATACTCGTTGTGCCGAGACGTTTGGACATCCGTGGATCGCCGTGGCTGAGTTGGAAGCTAGTCGCTTCACAACATGGGGTCAAGCAGCAAACGAGCTGCACCTTGCGTCAACGCAATAGCTGCTGTCGAGGCCCGCGCCATTGGCGCGGAAACCGCAATATCAAAACCAATAGTGTGGATTCGTGGTCAATGAACGGGCCAGGGATTGCGGTATTGCAGGTATTGAAGAGCAGAGTCAGGCAGTTTCAGCGCACCTTGTGGCGGAAGAGCGGTGATGTGACCACAGCGAGAATGAGGTCATCGATCGTTGGGAAGTGCGGCAATCCGTCCAGAGTGACATCGAGGAAGCACTCATCGCTGTGGCCGAGCCCGCGGCCGAGAGCCGTGGTGAAGAGTGCGCGCAAGAGACCGCGTTCGAGAGTGCGATCTGCGGCCACGATGCGCTTCACACCTTCGAGGCCATTGACTGGGCGACCATCGGGTAGTGACCCTGCAGTATCCACGGCATGCGGACCGTCCCTTTTGCGCCAGGCGCCAATGGCATCGAAGTGCTCTAGGGCGAAACCGAGAGGATCGAGACGCTGGTGGCACGAAGCGCAGAGCGCGTTCTTGCTGTGTTGAGCGAGCCGATCGCGAATGGGCAGGCTCTCAAGGATTTCAGGACGCTCATCGAGCACGCCAACATTTGCAGGCGGTGGTGGAGGCGGCGCATCAAGGAGATGATCGAGAATCCACTTGCCGCGCTTGACCGGCGAGGTCCGGCCGGGATTGGAAGTGATGGTGAGCATTGCGGCCATGCCAAGCAGTCCGCCGCGACCGGGCAGTTCGATTGCGCCGAAGGCCTCGTGTGGTGCGACGACGCCATAGTGGGCCGCGAGGGCGTCGTCAATGCAGCTCCAGTTGGCCGCGACGAGTTCGCTCACGGGCAACGAGCGGCGCCGCACCAACTCAAAGAATGCGCGCGGTTCTTCGGCCATGCTGCGTCTCAACTCCGGCGTGAAGGCCGGGAAGCGCATGGGATCGGGAGCGGCGACGGCGAGATTCGCGAACTCCAGCCAGCGCGGAACGAAGCTCTCTGCGAGCGCTGAGCTGCGTGGATCAGCGAGCATCCGGAGTGTCTGCGCGTGCAGGCCGGCAACGGTTGAAAGGTCGCCGCGTGTCGCTGCCGCCAGCAGGTCCTCATCAGCAACGCTGCTCCAGAGGAATAGCGCGAGGCGGCGCGCGAGCGCGGGGCCGTCGGGCTCTGCTGTTTCCGGGCACTGCCAGAAACGCGGGCTGGCCATTGCCGCAGCGAGTCCAATGCGCATTGCCACCGGCAGTGGATCGCCGGCGCTCAGCCGACCTGTCACGAGCTTCACAATGGCCTTGCGTGCCGCATTGTCTTCACGGCCCCACAGCCGACGGAGCGGCCCTTCGAGCATCGCATGCACGCGCTCATCAGCTTGCCGCCCTGCGCCCGGGTCGCGCACGAGAATGCGCTGCGAGGGCTCGTGGGTGGCATCAAGGAACGGCCCTGCAAGAGTTGCGTGCTCCACGTGCAGGTTGCGGTCTTCCCCTCTGTGGCCGCCGGATGGAGCAACGTAGTGATCATTGGTGAAGCTGATGGTGAAGGTGTGTGCGCCTGTGCGGAGGTCCACCTCGCAGGAGTATTCCTCCGGGCGACTTCGCGTGGCTCTGACACTGTGCGTGGCGACGTGCCTGCCATCGACACGTATTTCCATGCGCGCGGGTTCCGTTCCCGCCTGCTGCGCGGAGGCCCGCACAATGAGACGATGCCGTCCTGTTGCGACGGCTGTGAAGGGCTGCGTGAGGGTTGCATTCATGTAGAGCACGAGCGTCGTGCCTTCGGCTCCGTGCTCGCGATCACAGCTCATCTCGTCAGCGGCGAAACTCTTCTGCGGGATGTCACCCGCGAGGCCCGGCGGCAGAATGAGCATGGCTGCGTGTTCCGCTGCCGCGACCAGTTGTTCACTCACCTGCGGGCCGAAGGTGCGCAGGTTCGCGACATTGTCGAAACCATGCGCGAGTTCATCTTCGGGGAGGACATCCGCCGGAAGATCAATGCCGAAGATGGCACGCAGCGAGCGGCGCGTTTCTTCGCGGGAAAGGCGGCGTGCAGCCGGGGAGCGCATGTTTTCGGCACCAAGGAGCAGAGGTTTCAGAATTGCGAGGCCTTCGGCCCGGATGCGTGCCCCATCGGTCGCATTGTCAGCCGGCGGCATGTGGCCGTCCTTCATTTGTCGCCACATGCGGCCGAGCACCTCTTGCGCCTCTGGACGTGCGCTGCTCGCGAGATCCAGCGCAGCCTCGGGTTCCTTCGGTCCATGACACTCAGCGCAATGCGCGCTCACGAACTCCGCGAGGGCGTCTTGTCGCAGCTGCGGAATTGGCGGCCCCTGTTCACGCGCCTCCTTCGGCACGGCTTCGTGCACTGCAGAAACGCAAAGCCCGAGCATCAGCGCGCCGACAAGGGTCGCGCCGGCGAGTTTCACGCGCTGGCCTTGCGCGCGCGCAGCAGCAACCAGGCCGCCGCCACAACAGCGAGGACGCCGATGGTCACCGTCAAGGTGGTCATGGGAACAGTGGGCGGCTTGGTGCCGGTGATGAGCGCGTTGCCAGCGATGGCCACTGCAGCAAGGCCTTCACCTGCGACGAGGCCCGAGGCCGCGAGCACTCCGGGACCTGCGCTGTCGTCCTTCTCGATCTTGCCGCGCATCAGACCACCGAGGAACACCGCACTCATGGTGGCGAGCGGGAGGTAGAGCCCGAGAGCGAAGGGGAGAGCGGGAAGTCCCGCGAGGATGCCCGCACCTCCGAGAGCCGCACCGGAGAGCACCATGTCCACTGGCAATGAGGCGCCGAGCACGGCGTCAATGACGGTCTTCATCAGTCGTGCCTGAGGGGCCACGCCGTCGCCGAACCCCTCACTGTTGCCGATGGCCACCACGACACCAGCGATGGCAAAGCAGGCGACAGCCGCTGCAATGAGTTGTCCGAACTGCTGCAGTGCAGGCGTTGCTCCGAGAAGCTGACCGGTCTTCAGATCCTGCGAGATGTCTCCCGCCTTGGATGCAGCGATGCAGACAACGGTACCCACGGTGAGCACCGCAGCTTTGCTGGCTTCGCCCATGAGCATGAAGATTGCTGCGGTACCTGCAAGGGTGAT
The DNA here is from genome assembly GCA_005790545.1 of Planctomycetia bacterium. Classification (GTDB taxonomy): domain Bacteria; phylum Planctomycetota; genus SXUL01. The sequence goes on from SXUL01000045.1 coordinate 8,482, forward strand.
GAGCGCCATGGCACTGGTCGGATTGGAACTCACACCAATGACTCCGACGAGTCGGCTCGACACTGGCACAAAGAGCAGCGCGAAGATCAGTACGCCGCCAGCGGCAAGTGCGCGTCCGCCGGTGGGCAGGTCACCTCCGAAGATGCCCGGCACCAGAGTGAGCAGCGCCAGAATCGCCAGCATGCCGAGGATCATCACTCCGGACGGCAAGTCCTTGTCCTCACGTGCGGCCGCCACTTCCGTGCGTTGCCTCAGGCCGCGAACCACCGCAGCGAAGCTCGCAGCCATGGTCGGGAGCGTGCGCACCACCGTATTGAGAGCGGCTGCGGCCACGGCGCCGGCGCCGATGAAGATGAGATAGCGATCGTTCAGCAGCTTGCTGCTGAGGATCGGGGCCGCGACGCCCGCGTCGGCAGCACCGGCACCATGCAGCACCGTCAGCAGCGGCGAGAGCACGAGAGATGTGATGAACGCACCGCAGACCATGACCGATGCTGCGCGGAGTCCGACGATGAACCCGACGGCCATCAACGCAGGCGAGATCTTCAGCGCAAGCACCGCGTTGGGGAGTCCCGGCACGGCGGAGGACACCTTGTCGGGCGCGAGTTCCAGGAACCCCGCCGTGAGCTTGATGACAGCGCCCAGCACAAGCCCCATCACGATCCAGCGCGCGCCTCCTGCGCCACCGATGGCCGTGCGAATCACCTCGGCGCACGCGCGCCCCTCCGGATAGGGGAGCGTCGCAGCGGATTGCACGAGCAGTAGCCGACGCAGCGGAATCATCGCGAGGATGCCGAGCACCGCGCCAGAAAACGCGAGCGCCGCCACTTGCGCTGTGGTCGGCACGAGGCCCCACATGAACAGCGCAGGGATCGTGAAGATCGTGCCGGATGCGAGCGATGAACTCGCGCTGCCGACGGTTTGCGCCATGTTCGCTTCAAGCGCCGTACCGCTGCGCATGATGCGGAAGACCATCACCGAGAGCACGGCAATAGGAATGGACGTGCTCACGGTCAGTCCGGCCTTCAGCCCGAGGTACGCATTGGCCACGCCGAACATCACGCCGAACACGAGGCCTGCGAGCACGGCCTTGAACGTGAACTCCGGCACGGGTGAGCGAGTGTCTTGCATGGCGAGAGTCTAGGGTGCGAGCCCGCGGGCGCGGTAGTCGGCAACCGCCATGCGGAAGGCATCCTCAAGAGGCGACTTCGTGTATCCGAGTTCGCGGACGGCCTTGTCATCATTGATGGCGAGGTTGCCGGGGATGGGTCGCCGCGGCTGAAGCAGCCGCGCAAGCACGCCCTGACGCGGCAGTGCCGGGCGCGGGACTCCCGCGGCCGCGCACACGAAGTCGAGGAACGCGTTCTCATCGAGGTTGCTGCCGCCGAGGAGGTAGCGCTCGCCCACACGGCCTCGCTCCAGCGCCAGAACAATGCCCCGAGCCACATCCTCCACCGAGGCGTGATTCACCGGGCCCTCGTGCACGCGCGGACGCATCCCGTGCAGCACGTCCAGGATGCGTCGCCCGGTGACGGAGGGTGCGGTGTCGCCGCTCCCGACCAGTGCCGCGGGGTTCACCACTACCACGTTCAGATCGGCTGCTGCCAAGGCCAGGCGTTCCGCAGCCAGCTTGGTCCGCGCGTAGTGGCTGGTGAGCGGGCCTGGTTGGATCACATCCAGTTCGGTCGCCGGCTGGCGATCTGCACGCGGCGCGCAGGTGCCCATCGTGCTCACATGGACAAAGCGTCGGATGCCCGCCGCACGCGCTGCGGCCAACACAGCTCGCGTGCCCTCCACATTCACGAGTTCCATGCGCTGTCGGTCTTCGACACGCAGGCCATGAAACGCCGCCGCATGCACGCACGCATCACAGCCAGCGAACACTTCAGCGCCGACCAATGGCAGCTCGATGCTGCGCGCGTCGATGCCAGCGGCCACCTTGCGCGTGCGTACCAAGGCTCGCACCTCGTGACCAGCAGCCAAGAGAGCTCGCACTGCGGCGCCGCCTAGAAATCCCCCCGCTCCTGTCACAGCCACGAGCATGGACCAATCCTAAGCGCTGAATGGAAATCGGATCACCACCCGCGCCGACACCCTCCGGGCCGGAAGTCCTTGCGCCACGAAGAGCTTGGATGGGATGGACGCGCTGCACGATCAGCTCACGATCTCCGGGTTGCCGTTTGCATCGCCCTCCATAGACTGGCGCCCGTGCGCTGCGCCGAGCCTGCGCACGGTGCGGTCCCGGGTCCAGAACAGCAAGAGAGGTTCCATGAGCCATCGCCGTCCGGTCACAAGCGATCTGGCTGCACCCACACATGCGGGTGCAGGTGTCACGAAGTGTCCGCCCCTCGCCGATCTGTATCGCGCGGATGTCTTTGATGATCGCGCCATGCGCGCGCGCTTGCCGGCCTCTGCGTACGAGTCCCTGCGCGGGACCATCAATGCCGGGACCGCTCTCGATCCGAAGCTGGCAGATCTCGTGGCCAACGCCATGAAGGAATGGGCGGTCGAGCACGGCGCCACCCACTTCACGCACTGGTTCCAGCCCATGACCGGGCACACCGCCGAGAAGCACGATTCGTTCCTGAGCTTCTTTGGCGACATGCCGCTGGTTGAGTTCAGCGGCAAGGCGCTCATCAAGGGCGAGCCCGACGCGTCGAGTTTTCCGAGCGGCGGCATCCGTTCAACCTTCGAAGCGCGCGGATACACCGCTTGGGACCCGACTTCGCCGGCCTTCATCCGTCGCGGCACGCGGGCCTCGACACTCTGCATTCCGACGGCCTTCTGTTCATGGACCGGCGAAGCCCTCGACACCAAGACGCCGTTGCTCCGCAGCACGGAAGCGCTGTCGCGCGAGGCTGTGCGCCTCATGCGCGTCCTCGGTCGCACCGACGTGAAGCATGTCTTCACCACGCTGGGTTGCGAACAGGAGTATTTCCTCGTCGATCGGCGCTTCTTCCTCGCGCGGCCGGATCTCGTTGCGTGCGGACGCACGCTCGTTGGTGCGCGCCCGCCCAAGGGTCAGGAACTGGAAGACCACTACTTCGGAGCCATCTCCGATCGCGTCCTCGCGTACATGGAGGATGTCGAAGAGGAACTCTGGCGCCTCGGCGTGCCCGTCAAGACGCGGCACAACGAAGTGGCCCCCATGCAGTTCGAGCTTGCACCCATATTCGAGCGCAGTTCCGTGGCGGTGGACCACAACATGCTCACCATGGACGTGCTCCGGAAGACGGCGCTCAAGCACGGGCTGGTCTGCCTCCTGCACGAGAAGCCTTTCGCCGGTGTGAACGGTTCCGGCAAGCACAACAACTGGTCCATGTCCACGGACACGGACGAGAACCTGCTCGATCCCGGCTCGAATCCCGCCGAGAACGCGCGCTTTGTGGTGGTGCTCACCGCCGTGCTCCGCGCGCTGGACATCCATGCGGACCTCATGCGTGCGAGCGTCGCGACGCCGGGCAACGACCATCGTCTCGGTGCCAATGAGGCGCCCCCGGCCATTATCAGCGCCTATCTCGGTGGCGAACTGGATGAAGTCTGCCGCGGGCTCATCGCCGGTGCACCTGCGGGAGAAAGGAAGGGTGCCCAGGCCATGCGTCTCGGTGCCACCAGCCTGCCGCCGCTTCCGAAGGACTCGACAGACAGGAATCGCACCAGCCCGTTTGCCTTCACTGGCAACAAGTTTGAATTCCGCGCTGTGGGTTCGAGCCAGTCTCCGGCTGGCGCGAACATCATCCTCAACACCATCGCCGCAGAATCGCTGAAGCACATGGCGGATCGCATCGAAGAAGCTGCGCGCAAGAGTGGCCTTGAGAGCGCGGTGCAGCAGGTGGTGCAGGAAGAACTGAAGAAGCACTACCGCGTGGTCTTCAATGGCAACGGCTATGGCGCCGAGTGGCAGCAGGAAGCAGAGAAGCGCGGACTGCCGAACATGCGCAACACCGTGGATGCGTTGCGCAATTTCGCCTCGCCCGAGAATGCGAAACTCTTCGAGTCCATGAGCGTGTTCACGAAGCGCGAATTGGAATCGCGCGGGACCATCGCGCTTGAGAACTACGAGAAGCACATCGCCATCGAGGCGCAGAGTTGCCTCGACATTGCGCGCACCATGGTGCTGCCGGCAGGGCTTGCCATGCAGCAGCGTGTGGCGGAATCGCTGCGCGCGGCCAAGGCGGCGGATGCCTCTCTTGATCTCGCTCCGCAGGAAGCGCTGCTGCGTTCCATTGCCGGCACCCTCGCCACGTTGCTGCGTGGAGCCGATGCGTTGGAGCAGGTCATGAAACAGTTCGACGCGACAGGACATGGCGACGCGGGCTTCGCGCGCGCTGCCTTCCTGCGTGACCATGTGGTGACCGCGGCGGCCGCTGTGCGCGCTGCCGCGGATGCGCTCGAGGAGTGCGTGGACGACGAGCTCTGGCCGTTGCCCAAGTACCGCGAGATGCTCTTCATCCACTGAGAGGGCGCGCTGGCCCGCTCGGGGCCGCATGAGTTGGGGAAACACGCCGGCTGGGCTGAAAAGCCCAGCCGGCTTCTGTTGGTGCGGGCAAGTGCTGGAAGGACAGTGCTTTCCGGAGGGGCCGGGAGCCTGCGCTTCGCGTTGCAATGGGTGCCCCGTCTCTGGCAAGCTGTGGGTCACATCACCCCGCATCCCCTTGAGGTCGCACCATGCCGCGCAAAGCCCTGCTCGCACTCTTCGCCGTCTCCTTTCTCGCTGCGGGCTCTCTCCGCGCGCAGGTGCTCATCAACGAGGTGAGCTGCGGGACACCCGACTTCATCGAACTCATCAATACAGGTGGCGCGGCGGTGAACATCGGCGGCTGGACGCTGCAGAGCTGGTACAGGACCACAGCCACCACAGCACTCACCGCGGAGGCGATCTACACCTTCCCGGCAGGCACGATGATCGGCGGACAATCGTTCATCGCGCGACATGACAGCGCCACGGGAACGATTGGAGCTTGCTCCCTGTACGTGGGCTGGAACTACAACTGGACCACCAGTTACGACGTGGAGATTGTGCTGCGCAATGCGGCCGGCGTCGGCGTTGACTACGTGCACAGGAATCCCTTTGGCGGAGCGAACACCAACCTGCCAACCAATCTCACCTGGTCCGGGAATCTCGTGACCACCGGCGACAACATCCGCCGCAACAACATCACGAACACCTCCGGCGCCGCGGACTGGAGTGTGGCCGCCAATGCGACGGGCTGCGCTCTCAATCCGGGGCAGAGCTTCCCGCCGGCTGCGCCGCCAGTGAGCATGCTCGTGAGCACCAATGGTATCGGCAGCGTGAGTGTCAGCATCAGCACGTTCCCCGCGAAGCCGTTCGCGGAGTTCTACGGCCTCTATTCAACGATGAATCACACGCCCAACGGGTCCGGACCGCTCTTCGGTGTGGGCTTCGATGCGCTGGCCGCGCTCTGGGAGCCGGTCCTCCCGGGCAGCCCCTTCCACAGCAACCTTGATGGGAGTGGCGTCTTCAACTTCGCCTTGCCGGGTGGCATGCCGGCAGGCTTGCTGCTTGAAGCGACGTGCGTGGTCATTGATGGCGCTGTGCTCGTCGGGCCTGCGGCCGTGGACGAAACGGTGTTCTGATCGCAGCGAGGGGAGCACTGCTAGAGTGCACCCATGCCGCGCACATCCGTCGAGAGCTTCGAGAATCCGCATCCAGGGCGTGAGTACGTCATCGAGCACATCGCGGAGGAGTTCACCTCCGTCTGTCCGAAGACCGGGCATCCGGATTTCGGCAAGGTGATCCTCCGTTACGTCGCTGCGAAACGCTGCCTCGAGCTGAAGAGTCTCAAGCTCTACTATCAGTCGTTCCGCAACAAGGGCATCTTCTACGAGGATGTCACCAACCGCATCCTCGAAGACCTCGTCGCAGCCGCCGCTCCACGCTGGATGGTGGTCCGCACAGAGTGGACCGGCCGCGGCGGCATTCACTCCAATATCGAAGCACGTTTCGACGCTCCCAGCCGCAAGTCTTCTCGACGCCGGGCCTGATTCATCACACACCAATCCGGGGCCGGGAGACGTCCGTCAGCAGCGCGCTGACTGCGGTGTCTTCTGGCGGGTGGCTTCCATGCTCAACGGGCTGCTGCAATGGAAGGCCTGTCCGTGGGCTGCGTTTGGTTCGCACTTGACCGAACGGACGGATTTTGTGTCACAGGCAAACTTGTGCATGCACTATATGGTCAGAAGAGAGCTGCTCCCCATGAGAATCGAACTGTTCGCAGTTGTGTTGTCCATGCTGTCGGTGGTGCAGGCCCAGTCGAATGGCACGGCGTCGTTTTCCGTGACTGGTGGATCGGGGCGGACCACCCAGGAGGCAACCATCTAGCTCAGTGTCGAGAAGGTTGGCAAGAAGGCCATCGTCACGCCTCCGCCCGCCGCAGGCGACAATCAGGTCAGCGGGACACACACATTTCCCGCAACAACCAGTGCTGGAACTGTCGCGCAATACTACAGAGGCCTCCTCAACAATGCCGGTTGGACTGAGGGCACCGACTTCACCATCAGCGGAGATGGAATCAATCTGTACGGAATCACGAAGATTGACGGCACATCGGGTGGACAAATCAAGGTGGTCGTTGGCAGGGACTCACAGAACGTGGCATATGCAGCTACCCCCCCGGCGAACCGTATCCGATTCGAAAGGCCCGCTGGACCCGGGCAAGATGGCATGGTGACGATTCTTGCCTTCGGGATCAAATGGGATGAAGCAGCGAAACAAGTGCGCGCGATTGTGGGAGAAGTGCACATTCGTTTCAAAGCTGCGGATTCGGCAGCTCAAGTCACTGAGAAGATCCGCAGCAAGATGATCGAGAATGGTTGGACCGCAAGTCTCGCCGACGGGGCGTTGACTGTTGCCTCGAGCGGCGATGGAGCGAAGGTCTACTCGATCTGGCTGAGCCCGGTGTACGACGGCGAGGGATCCAATCAGGACAATTGGACCATTGAGGAAGTCCGCTAGCAAGGAGCGGAACATTGAGGCATGCTCGCGGGCTGGCCGCGAGCATGTCGCCGGAACGCAGGCCACGGAGAATGCGTTGGCGGCCGAGTCGTGCGGTTGATCAGCGGCGACCGAAGCGGGGGCGCGGGCGTTTGTTGCCGCCGAGACCACCGGTGCGTGGAGCGTGGGGCGTGCTGTGAGGTGCGTGGCTGCGCGGAGCGGCGTGCGGGGCGTGCCCGCGCGGTGCCGCGGGGTGCGCCGCGGGACGCGCATCGCGGTTGTGTCCGCCGGGGGCGGGACGGGCATGTGCCGGCTTGCCATGGGCTGCGCCGCCTGTGTGCGAGCGGGTGCCGTGCCCGCCACCATGTGCGGCTCCGTGGGCCGTGCCATGGGCACGACGATCGCCGTGGCCACGCGCTTCGTGTCCACGTCCACGGGGGGACGGAGCGGCATGCTGGCGGCCGCCGTGGGAGCTCGCCCGCTCGGGAGTCCGCGCGTGCGGACGCGCCGCGCTGAGAGGCATCTGGGGCAGGTGGCCGGGCGTCGGGAACACCGGGATGTTCGTGCGGATCAGCTTCTCGATGCGCCGCAGCATGTCGCGGTCTTCCGCTGAACAGAAGGTGACGGCGACACCCTCGGCTTCAGCGCGGGCCGTGCGGCCGATGCGGTGCACGTAGGTCTCTTCCTCGGTGGGCATGTCGTAGTTGAAGACATGCGAGATGCCGGCCACGTCGATGCCGCGCGCGGCGAGATCGGGGGCGATCAGGATGGGTGAGTGACCCGAGCGGAACGCATCCAGGGTGCGCGTCCTGTGTGTCTGTGCCTTGTTGCCGTGGATGGCGTTGGCGTGGATGCCCACCAGATCCAGCTTCTTGACGATCTTGTCAGCGCCGTGTTTGGTGCGTGTGAAGATCAGAGCGCGTTCAATATCACCTTTTTTCAGCAGGTGGCAAAGCAGCGCAAGCTTGTCGCCTTGCGGGATCTTGTAGAGGCGTTGCTCCACGCGGTCGGCCGTCTTCGATACGGGTGACACTTCGACTCTTACAGGATTGTCCAGGATGTTGTCTGCGAGGTGCTGGATGGTTGCCGGCATGGTGGCCGAGAAGAGCATCGACTGGCGCTGCTTGGGCAGTGCCGCGAGGATGCGACGGATGGGTTGGATGAAGCCCATGTCGATCATGTGGTCGGCTTCGTCCAGCACGAGGAAGGACACGGCCCGGAGATCCACGTGGCGCTGCTGCATCAAGTCCAGCAAGCGGCCGGGAGTGGCCACCAGCACTTCAGCGCCTGAGGCGATGGCACGGACTTGCGGGAACTGGCCCACGCCCCCGAAGACGACGGCGCAGCGGATGCGCGTGTGCGAGCCGTAGACGGCAAACGATTTGCCGATCTGCGCCGCGAGTTCGCGGGTGGGCGCGAGCACCAGCGCCAGCGGGGCGCGCGGGAGCGGGCGCGGATTGCGCGGGCGCTTCAGCAACTGCTGCAGGATCGGCAGCGCGAAGGCGGCCGTCTTGCCGGTGCCGGTCTGCGCGATGCCCAGCAAGTCCTTGCCAGCCAAGGCAGGCGGAATGGCCTGCTGCTGGATGGACGTGGGCTTCTGATAGCCCGCATCCTTGAGTGCCGCGTGCAGCGCGGGTTCCAGAGGCAGCGAGGAGAAATCAGCGGGGAGTTTTGCTGAAACGGCAGGGGAGGTGGACGAGGAGTGGGTCTTTTGCATGCGGGTTCTGACCCGCCAGATCGACGAGATTCAGCAGGGGAGCATAACCGACATCGTGAGCAAGGCCAGAAACAACAGTCGCCGGCGGCCGCAGCTTGCGCAGTCAGTCCCGTGATTCGAAGAGCTTCCGCATGAGCGGGAGAAGATCCTTCTTGTTGGTCGCAGCGCGAGCGGCCTCAATCAGGTCCTTTGGTGCCGTCGGCGATTTCGCAATGGAGTCACCGACTTTGGCAAGAGCTGCGGAGTTGGTTGGATCGGAGCATGCCGCATCCAACTCAGCCCGCGTGATCTGAATGATGAGGTCGTCCCCGACCTCCGAGCTTTGGAGAGCAAACGGTGCGTGTGCATCCAGCACCCGGCCAGCCAGCAAGTTTGCAGCAAACAACAATTTGTGAAATGCGAGGTTGGGCGAATGAAGCAGCCCAAAACGCCCGGCCTGATCATCCAGCATTGGTCTGATCGTCAAGGTACAGGCGGCCGGAACGGGAATCCGGACTTCGCCCAGATGGTTGGAGCGGGCAAACCGGCTTCGTCCCTGAGAGGTTTGTGACTCGCCAGCGAAAGTGTCGGTGGTCACCTGGATCTTGAATTGATCAGCCCACTGTCCACCGACGGAAAGCCGCACAGTCACGATGCGGTCAGCTGAGACAAGCATGGGATCGAGAGCTGTTCTCTGGCCTGCAGTGGTGTGAACTCCTTTCTTGGAAGCACAGAGCAAGTCTCCAAGGAACACTCTCACGACGCCGGTGTTGCTTGGAAGCACAGGGGCAAGAGAGAATTCGCCGTCGGCATTCACGCTTGCTGATGCTTCGAGGTTTGCGCGCAGTTGGTCGCCGCCGGTGCGCATCAGAGCGCCGGGAAGTGACCGCACCTGCCATGACGCAATTGGCTCGACCGCAGTCCAGACAACTCGCGCAGACGAGACGCCCTTGCCGCTGTGGTCCACCACGCGGCCGACAACAGACGTCACAGCGGTCTCAAGCTCGACGACGAGGCGTTGCCGCGCCGTTCCGGAAGGAACCAATGCGACGCGGTCAAGCGTCTTTACTGCAAATCCCTCTACAACCACCGCCAACGAGACCGAGACTCGACCCTCGCTGGGAATCAGACAGCGGCCGTTGGATCCGACGTAGCGGGACAGCTCAGGGATGGTGAGCGCGTAGGTCATGTCGATGTTGTCCCCGGGTCTGGCGCGAGGTGGGTCATCACCCTGATGATTGATGGGATAGGGCCAAGCGGGGGAGGCACTTGTGAACACCTCCAAGGGGCACCCGAGTGGCTCCCCACCACATTGGACCACGATCTCAACACCGCCTGCCAGAAGCTTGAAGTCCTGCATCGCTGGGCCTGGGACGTCGCTTGGACCCGCGCCAATCGCATTCGCCTGCGGGACCTGAACTGATGGCAGTGTTGAACGCATCGCTGGCGTGATGTGATCTGGGCCCTTCGTTGATTCGTTGGGGGCCCGGGGGGCTTGTGCGTCGCTCAGGCGTGTGTGAATGACGGACCGGACATCCATGGGCGCATCGCCGCAAGGCCACAAACTCCAAGTCGCCAACCCAGCTGCCAGCAGTACTAGCATGAGCCAGAATCGCCTCGACATCAGCAGTCTTCAAAAATGGCGACTGTGTGGCTGCCAATGGCCAATGAAGCGGGCGTGACCCAAGTCGGGTTGAAGCTGATGCAAATCTGTGCAGGGACCTCAACCGGAAACGTCGGATTGGGAGGGAGCGTATGCACCGTGAGGACTATTGTATGCTCCGTCATGTTGCAGAAGGCAAATACGGCATTTGCGGCTGATCCGCAGATATGCACCGGACCTGCACAACCTGTGGTGGGGATTTCTGTGAGTATCGCCCCTGTTGGTGACGTTGGATCCAGTTGTGCGACGGATAGCGTGCCCGGTCGTGGCAAATGTGACTGTGTGCCCGGTTGGGCCACCAATGGCAGTGCAAACGCGATCAAGAACAGCGGAAACACGATTCTGATGTTGAGCATCACGTTTCTCCTGTGCTCGTATCTTACCCCCCCTCGGGGTGGCTCAGCACTGAGATGGCATCCGCAGCTCAGCGTGCCTTCTCGAACTCATCGCCGGGCGTCCAGCGCGGGGGCGCTGGATCATCGAGAGTACGCAGGAGGCACTCGAGAATGAGGCGTGTGTCGGCGACAGCACCATCAAGCCGCCAACGTGCGTCCATCTCATCTGA
>SXUL01000046.1 GCA_005790545.1 Planctomycetia bacterium
AAGAGTTGGATGTCCTGCGGGACGTACGCAGTGCGCCGGCGCCACGAGGCCAGATTGAATTCCGAGGCCTCCACGCCATCGAGCAGGAGCGAGCCTTGATCTGCTGGCAAGAGGCGCAGGACCAACGCCGCGTACGTGCTTTTTCCCGAGCCGTTCGGGCCTGTCGCAACCGTGAGTTCGCCGGGCAGGAGCTTCGTGTCCGCGCCGAAAAGTCCGCGGCTGCCATCGTGCAGATGTGCGAGTCCGCGGGTTTCGATGGCCAGAGGAGTGAGAGGTGCGTCGGCGCCGCGGGTCACATCCTCACGCGGTTTCTCCAACAGCTCTTGCAGACGCTCGCTGCAGGCAGTGGCCTTCGAGAGACGAGTGCCTTCCTTGCCGAGGCCGCGCAGCGGTTTGTAGATGGAGCGTGCATATGAAACGAGCACGACCAGCAGACTGGCGTCGAAGCCTGTGGCACCTACAGCACGGCCACCGAACCACAGCAGCGCGGCGAGACCGGCGCCTGTGAGAAGTTCTGCGGCGAGGCCGACGCGTGCCGCGGTCATGGCGGCGCGCGCACCGCTCTTCTCCGCATTGCGGGCCTGACGGCGGAAATGCAGCGCGAGAGAAGGTTCCGCACCGAGGGATTTCACGAGCGGAAACTGCCGCAAGCTCTCCGTCGCATGCACCGTGGCAGCGCTCTCACCTTCGCGTTGACGGCGCACAAGTCGGCGCAGACGCACGCCGGAGAGTTGCACCAACAGCAAGAAGGGCACGAGAGGTGCAAGCACAAGCAGCGCGAACAAGGGATCCAGCACGAAGAGCACGACCGCAGTGCCGACGATGACGAGGACACGTTCGAGGGCGCCGACCCACGCGGTGAAGAGGAGATCGCGCACCATGGTGACGTCGCCGCTGATGCGGGTGAGCACATCGCCGAGAGGCAGGGTGCGCTGGGTCGACCAAGGCAGACGGAGCACATGCTCGAACACACGTGCGCGCACCCGGGCCGTGATGCGTCGCCCGGTGCGCGATGCGAGAGCCGCGCGTCCGAGCTGAGCCAGTCCGGCGCTGAGTGCAATGGCGAGGACGAGGAGTGCGGCTGTGCCGAGTTCGCCGGCGTCGCGGCCGGCGAGCAGGGCATCGAGCGCGAACTTCACCGGCCACGGGCGCAGCAATTCGAGGGCAACCAGTGCGAGAGTGAGCAGGCAGGCACCCGCCACCGACATGCCTTCGCCGCGCAGCGCTGGACGCATCATGCGCCAGGCTGCAATGGTCGAACGAGGTTGGAAGCGGAGCCAGTTCACGTCAGGCGTTGAATGGAATCCACGACCCGCCGGGCGACGTGATCCCAAGTGCAGCTCGCGAGGGCCCGCGCTCGTGCAGCAGCGCCCAGCTTCGCGCGGAGCAGAGGATCCTGCAACAACCATCGCGTGGCGGTGACGAGAGCGGCATCGTCTCCCGCAGGCACGAGCAGGCCACCCGGCCCTACGAGACCCGGGAGATCACCGATGTCTGATGTGACCACGGGCACTCCGGCCATGGCCGCTTGCACGAGCTTGAGCGGGCAGAACCAGAAGAACTCAGCCGGCGGATAAGGCGCGATCATGAGCGTTGCGGCATCGAGTTCTCGGGCCGCATCACGCTCACTCAGCGCGCCCGTGCAGGAGAAGTGCGCGGCCAAGCCCGCCTCTGCGGCAGAGGCCATGACGGCCTCGGCACCCGAGCCGCCCCCGATGATGCGCACTTCAAAAGGCACATCTGCCTCCGCGAGGCTTCGGGCCAACGGCACGAGCCTGCCGGCACCGTGCCACGGGCGCGCATTCCCGAGGAAGACGAGGCGCGGCGGCTCTGCGGCGAGGCGCGCCGGCTCCGGATGCAACGCCGCGTCGGCGCCGTTCGGATGGACTTCCACGCCGTTGCTGCGACCACGCAAGCGCGCGGCCCACGCGGCCAGAGGATGCGAGACCGCGAGGATGAGTGAAGCCTCACGGAGCAGGCGCAGTTCTGCTGCGCGCTCAGCCGGTGTGATCGCGCGACCGCGATGCTCTGCCGCCTCGAGCAGGAGTGGCGCATTGAGTTCGAGGGCGAAGGGCACCTCAGCCGCCATGCAGGCATCGAGCATGGCGACATGTCCGATGGAACAGCGCTCGATCACCGCGTCCGCGGCCGTGTCTTCCAGAAGCTGCGCGGCATTGGCCGAATCAAACGGACGCCAGCCCTGCACGGGGTTCGCGGGTGCGCGCCGCGTGGCGAGAGTCACGCTGTGCCCGAGCGTGCGCAGCGCAGCGACGAGAGCGCGCAAATGCACGGCCGCACCCTTGGTGCCGTCGGGCGCGATGCCCTGGTCCGCTGTCACCACCAGCAACTTCACGGTGTCTCGGCGCGGAAGAGTGCCAGGAGTTGCGGCAGCGTGTTGCGTTGACGGAAATGGGTCTCGACGTGATGCGGACCTTCGAGGTGGCAACGCGCCCAAAGCACATCATCGGTGAGCATCTCGCGCAGCGCACGGGCGAGTGCGTCTGCATCACCTTCGGGAACGACCAGTCCGTGCTCGCCGTGGTGGACGATCTCGGGGATGCCGCCCACGGGGGTGGCGACCACAGGCGTCGCAAGCGCAAGTGCTTCGAGGGCCACGGTGGGTAGCGCGTCCTGATTGCCGTCGGCGCCACGGATGCACGGCAGCGCCAGCAGTCGCGCGCGCGCCATGAGCGCGAGCACCTCTTCGCGCGGCATCATGCCGAGGATGCGGAATTGTTCGCCCAAGGCGAGTTCCGCGGCCAGAGCCTCAAGGCGCTGACGTTCTTCACCATCACCGGCGATCAGACAGCGGAAGGGCACGCCGGCAGCGCGGAGTTGCGCGAGCGCGCGCAGCAGCACGTCGAAGCCCTTTTTCTCGACAAGTCTGCCGGCAGCCACGACGAGGCCGGGTTCGCGCGGCAAGGAAAGTGCGGTGATCCCGTCAGGAAGTCCGTTGTAGATGCGCACCACGCGCGCGTCCCGGCCGTGCAGCAAGTCCCCGTCGAGGAAGCGCGCGTTGTCATCGCTGACCGTGACGATGGCGCGAGCACCTTCCGCCACACGCGCGAAGAACTCGCGGTCGATGTCCTTCCTCCAGATGTCCTTCGCGTGCGCGGTCACGGTGTACGAAACGCCCGTGAGGAGGTGTGCGATGTGTGCAATCCGCGCAGCCACGGTCATGAAGTGTGCGTGGAGGTGTGTGATGCCTTGGCTCTGAACCTCCGCGGCAAGGGCGGCTCCTTGCGCCACCATGCCCCGTGCGCGCTTCTCGGGCAGGCGCGTCATCAGCGACTCGATGGCCGCACGTGCGGGGCCGGCGTTCTCAAGCACGCGCGGAACACTCTTGCGGTCTTCCGGCAGCACATTCACCGGCGCACGCAGGGACGCGAGATCCTTGTGGCGTGGCTCCTCATCCGCGGGGCGGTGCGAAAACACGCGGACATCAAAGCCCGCGCCTTCAACGCCGAGCAACTCCGAGAGAATGAACGTCTCGGAGAGGCGCGGGAACTTCTTGAGGACGTAACCGATGCGTGGCTCAGCCATGGTCGCGCAGCGCTCCGGTCCTGCTGTGCAGAGCTGGAACGCCCGCTGCCGCGAGGGATTGCATTTCGGCGCACACACGCGAAAGCCCGTTGAGGTCCGGCGGTGCCGTGAGCTGGATGGCCCCGGAGAGAGCATCGGCTGTGAAAGCCGCCAGCCCGCGGGCATCGAGGTCGTCGATGCGCGCCATGCGACAGCAGCCACGCCGGGCGAGCATGCGCGCGCGCAGCATCTGCTCCATGCGCGGTCCTTCGCGCGGAACCAGAAGCGATGGCCTGCCCGAGGCGAGGATTTCCACGGTCGTGTTGTAGCCAGCCATGGCGATGATCGCGCTCGCGCGGGCGATGCGCTCATCCATGTCCGGCACGAAAGTGTGCAGATGCACGTCGTGCGGCAGCTTGGCAAGTCGTTGCTGGAGATCCTCGCGTCGGCGTGGCGACAACATGGGCCCGGTGACGATGTCGACGCGGAAGGGGAGCGGAGACGCATCGCGTGCGAGCCACTTCGCGACCGTGCGGAACAACGCTTGACCATCGCCACCGCCTCCGCAAGTCACGAGGAGGTTGGGCACGTCGCGGCCAGGCGCTGTCGCCGGTTTCGCGAGATAGCCCGTATGGATGACTCGCCCCGGCAGGCGCTGCTCCAAGTCCAGCTCGCGCGCGGTTGTGCCGAACTCCGCATCGCCATACACGAGGATACGGTCATAGAGCTTCAGGGCATCTTCCGCGCCATCACGGGCCCACTCGGCCTCGACGCGCGACGGAGTGTCGATGATGTCTCTGAGGCCGACCAGCAGTTTCGCCGTGGGCACGAGGCGTCGCGCCGTGGTGAGCGCTTCGCGCATCTCGCCGAGCAGTCCCGCGGGCACATGGTCCACCAGGATGAAGTGCGGGCGAAAGCCCTCGACCGCCCCGGCGAGGATGCGCGAGCGCAGCTTCAGCGTCGCAACGAGGTCGGATCCGAGGGAGCGCGCGTGATAAGTGCCATCCGGGTGTTTGCGGATGGCCGGCAGTTTCAGCGTGTCAGCGCCTGCCGGCAGCGGAAAGCTTTGCGCTTGTCCGCTGCCGGTCGCGATCAGGGTCGCGGGCGTGACCGGGCAGGATGAGCTGAAACTCTCCGCGAGTCGGAGATTGCGTCGAAGATGACCAAGGCCGTAAGAATCATGACTGTAAAGAAGGATGCGGGGGCGTTCGGCAGGGGTGAAGTCCATTGAACCTCTCACAGAATCGTGAATGTGAATTCGTCAGAGTCATGAACGACGGGGTTCACGACCGTACCGTTGGTGATGCGTGCCTTGAGCCGGAAGGCTTTGCCCGCATGCGCAGGATTGATGGCTGGCAGGGGCACTGGAAGGCCCTGCCAGATGGCGAAGAACTGCGCGGGGAGCGACATGTTCAACGGTGAGAAGAGTTGTGTTTCAACGCCGCTCGGATCGATGAGCGACAAGACCATGACCCCGTTGACCGGTGAGAGCCCGCCGGGCACGTAGATGCCGGCAAGGATGGAGACGGGAGTGCCTTGCGGCACCGTGGTCGATGGCGCGAGGCTGTTGAAGTAGACGAGGATGTGCTTGAGGGGCAGCGACTGGTTGAGAGCAAGCCCTGCGGCGGCGATGGAAACACCTGGCACGAGTGCGTCGGACATGAGCGAGACCTTGCTGGTCTTGAAGCGCACATCCCAGACTCCTTGCGGCACCCTCACGGAGTAGGTGCCGTTCACTGACGAAAGAGCAGAGGTCAGCGGGTACGACGCCCCCGTGATCGGGTTCAAGAGATCAATGTCGCAGTTTGCTTCCGGCAGCGTGAAGAAGTTCGTGAGCGATCCCGAGAGCAGGACGCCTTGCGGCAGCGCGATGTTGCCGAGCGCAAGGTTGCCCGTGACGGTGAACGGTGCCGTGCTCGCTCCGGTGAGCGTCGAACCCGCAGGGGCCAGAGCGGAGAGCGTGTACGTGCCCGAGGGCACGACCATGCTGAACGTTCCGTTCGGGAGCGTGGTGTCGTTCGCGGTGTAAACGCGGAACTGGCCGGGAGAGGTATCGACATCGAGATCCGTGCCGCTGACCGGCACGCCCGTCGAGCTCACCACCGTTCCGGTGATGAGGAAGCCGGGCTGGAGTGTGAGGTTCCCCACATTCACAGTGCTCGGCACAGGA
>SXUL01000047.1 GCA_005790545.1 Planctomycetia bacterium
GAACGGCGCATGGCTCTTGCGGCGCTCGCCAACGAGGATGACCCGCGCATCGTGGATTTCCTCATCAGGCAGACCAAACCCGAGGTCAGCAGCGTCAAGCGCCTCGAAGCCATCGACGCCATGGGTGCACGCGGCAACGCCAAGGTGTTGCCGTGCCTTGTCGAGCTCCTCAAGCAGAAAGACACGCAGATCCGGCTGCATGTAGCTGCGGTGCTCGAACTCATCGGCATGCGCGAATCCGCGAAGGCGCTCCTCGACACGCTTTCGAAGGAGAATCAGGACATTGTGCGCGGGCGACTCCTGCGCGCGCTTGCAGCCTGCGAGAAGGCCGCGGAGATCATCCGCAAGGAAGTGCTGAAGCTCCTCAAGTCGGGGGCTCAGGCAGAGGTGGTGGCTGCCTGTCTCGTGGCCGAGACGCAACCACGCCATGCAGACACCGACAAGGCCATCCTGAAGATCGCGGCTTCGTCCAACAACAGCCATCGCAGCGTGGGCTATCACGCCATCGGAGTGCTGAAGATCATGGAGGCCAAGCCTTTGATCGAGCGCCAACTCTCATCCGACCGTGATCCGGTCAAATCAGTGGGCCTCTGGGCGCTGGCCCAGATCGGTGGCGCGCCCTACACCGGCGAAGTCGATGTCGAAGACGTGGTGGCCGACCTGCAGAAGGACGGCACCGTGGGCGACGGCGGCGACGGCAAAGGTGGCAAGGGCGGTGGCGGCCGTGGTGGTGGAGGAGGCGGGGGTCGCGGCGGCGGTGGCCGCGGGCGCTAGAGCGATCAGCACTTGGTGCTTGCAGCGCCAGTTTCGCTCAGAGGGGCTCCATGCGCTATGCGGTCGCTGCCCGCGCAGCCATCATCTTGGTGGATTGTCAAAGCTCGTTCGCACGGCGCGATTCTCGATGAAATCAAACGCCAGGAAGCAGCCGTTCCATGAGTAGCACCAGGTCACACCGCCATTGTTGATGCCGGATGTGTCAGGGGTGCCATAGCGTTCCAAGACCATTTCCATGGTCTACAGCAGGTGACTCGTGCCGATGCTCGTGTTCGGCACACGTTCTAGCTCGCTCATGCGGCGGCGGCGCTCATTGTCCGGAACCGCGACCTTCAATGGCGCGGAAGGATCGACTGCTCTCGCTCCCAGTTCGGGGGCGCTCTGCCGAGGACCAAGTCCCGCACCTTGAGACAGGGCGATCAGCTCGGCATGACTGCGCGGAGCAGGTGGCGGGAGCTTGTCCAGACTCTCGCGCAAGAGCCGTAGTTGCCCGTTGACGGCCTCCAGTTCGGCCCGGATGCGCTCGTTGTCCTCATGCATTGCAATGGCATCCAGTTGCGAGAAGCGCTGGACAGTGACTCCGCCCGGATGTTCTGAACCGCCGTGAGAGACTTGATACACACACGCGGCAGCGATCCCGAGGCAAACAACCAGCAGCGCCACGATCCATCTTGAGTTGTTCATGAGCATGCCTTGCGATTCCTGTTGCGCGCTGAGGAGGGTGTCAGGATTGCGTCAGCGGGCGGGTGGGATGACGTGAGGCCGGGAGGCCGAGTTGCTGGCGGAGTGCGGCGCAGCGAGGTTTGATCACGTCGAAGATGACGGCGCAGCGCTCACGATAAGGCGTAAAGGCTGACTTCATCGCGTTCACGACCATCTTCTCGTGATCGTCGAAGGTGAGACCGAAGAGTCGGGTCGCAAGCGCGTGCTCTGCCGTCAGTGAAGTGCCGGACATCAACCGATTGTCGGAATTGAGAGTGACGCGGTAATTGAGGCGGAGGTAGTGCCGGAACGGGTGCTCCTCCAGAGAGGCCACGGCGCCGGTCTGCACGTTGGATGAAAGGCAGATCTCCAGTGGAATGCGGTGATCGAGGACGTACTGCGCGAGCCGCCCGAGCGCGATGACCTTGCCGTCCTTGATGACCATGTCTTCGACCAAGCGTGTGCAATGCCCGATGCGATGCGCGCCGCAGTATTGAATGGCCTGCCAGATGCTTGGTGCGCCGAACGCTTCGCCGGCATGGATGGTGATGTTGAAGTTCTCGCGCTGGCAGTAGTGAAAGGCGTCGATGTGGTCCTTCGGCGGATTGCCGAACTCGTCACCGGCGAGATCGAAGCCGATGCAGCCGCGGTCGCGGAAGGCGACGGCAAGTTCCGCCAT
The DNA here is from genome assembly GCA_005790545.1 of Planctomycetia bacterium. Classification (GTDB taxonomy): domain Bacteria; phylum Planctomycetota; genus SXUL01. The sequence goes on from SXUL01000047.1 coordinate 2,156, forward strand.
GCGGAGCGCGAGGTCGGGGGGTGAGGAGCGCATGGCGCAGACAATCAGCCCCCAGCGGATGCCGGTGGTCTTCGCACCGCGCGCGAGGCCATCGAGAACCGCGTCCATCACCGCTTCCACACCCAGCCCGCCCGCTGTGTGGAATTGCGGTGCGAAGCGCAGTTCCGCGTGGACCACGCCATCCGCGGCGAGGTCTTCGAGGGCTTCCGCAGCCACGCGCTCCAAGGCCTCGCGGGTCTGCATCACACCGCAAGTCACCGAGAATCCGCGGAGATACTCGGCGAGGGAGCCCTTGTTGGCCCCCTGCTCGAACCAAACCTTCAGCTCCGCCGGGTCGCGGGTGGGGATTTCGACGCCCGCAGCCGGAGCAAGCTCGATGATGGTCGAAGGCCTGAGCCCGCCATCCAGATGTTCGTGCAGTGCCACCTTGGGCAGCGCCTTCAAGACGTTCAGGTCCAGTTCCGCCATGGGCCCAGTCTAGCGGAGGATGGCCACCCCGGATCTATTGGCAAGCAAGAGGCGGAGTGGCATCCTTTCCCGCGTCGTACATGACGACACGGAGGCTTTGCGTCACATGAACAACAGCTACGGCTCGGCAGACAGCAATCTCTATGGCGGGAACACCGCGGCACTGGACATGGCGCGCACATTCCTCGCGCGCGTGTTCGGTTGGATGACCTTGGGGCTGCTCACCACCGCCGGCGTGAGCTGGTGGGTAGCGGGCACACCCGAGGTGCGAGATTTCATCTTCGGAAGCAAGGTGGTCTTCTACGGGTTGATCATTGCCCAGTTCGCCATCGTGTTGCTCTTCGGTGCGGCGGCGCGGAGGCTGCCCACAGCAGGCGTGGCCGCGCTCTTCCTCGCCTACAGCGCCTTGATGGGCAGCACGCTTGCAGCCGTGTTTCTGGTCTATGAACTCGGGAGCGTCGGAAGCACCTTCATCATCACGGCGGGCACCTTCGGTGGCATGGCCGCCTTCGGCTACGTCACCAAATCCGATCTTTCGAAGGCCGGAGCCATCGCCGGAATGGCGGTCATCGGGCTCGTCATTGCCGCGGTCGTGAACATGTTCATGCACTCGAGCACCATGGACATGGTGATCAGCTTCGTGGGTGTGCTGATCTTCGTGGTGCTGACAGCTTGGGATGTGCAGAAGTTGAAGGCCATCGGCAGCGAGGCGACGCCTGCCGAGGCGGGCAAGTACGCGCTCTTCGGCGCGCTCACCCTCTACATGGATTTCATCAACCTCTTCCTCTTCATGTTGCGCTTCTTCGGGAATCGCCGCGACTGATGTCGGCGCATCAACCCATTGCGTGCGAGACACTGCGAGCTTCCGCGGCACTGCCGCGGCGGCTCGCGCTGCTTTTCCTGCTCGCGGCCTGCGGACAGGTCGATAGTCCCGCGGAGAACGCCTCCATGACCAAGGAAGTGCTGCATGGCGTGGAAGTGCGGGACCCGTTCCGCTGGCTGGAAGATGTGGATTCAGAACGCACGCGCGCGTGGGTTGCAGAGCGGCAGAAGGAGTCGCGCGCATTCCTCGATGCACTTCCTGAGCGCGAGGGGATTGAGACGCGGCTTCGGGAACTCTGGAACTACCAGCGCTGGTCGCCGCCGGTGGTGCGCGGAACACGCATTTTCTTCGCGCACAACGACGGTCTCGCGAATCAGCCGACGATCTACAGCGCGGCAGGTCTGCAGGGCGCGCCAGCGGTTCTGCTCGATCCCGCACAGCTTGCGTCCGACGGCAGCATTTCCGTCAGTGACTGGAAGCCCTCGCCTGACGGCCGCTTCGTCGCCTGGGCTGCTGCGCATGCAGGATCGGACTGGCTGGAGTGGCGCGTGCGCGATGTCGCGACGGGGAAGGACAGCCCGGATCTCCTGCGCTGGTGCAAGTTCACTACGGTCTCGTGGCTCCCGGATGGCAGCGGGATCTTCTACGCGCGGTATCCCGAACCTGAGGCTGGTTCTGAACTCACAGCCATCAACAAGCGGCAGCGCTTGTATCTGCACCGCCTCGGCACGGAGCAAGCCGCGGACGAACTCATCCTCGCGCGCGATGACCATGCTGACTGGGGCTTTGCCGGCGAGGTCACGGACGATGGCGCGCTCTGCGTCATCACCTCCAGCATCGGCACCGACACACGCAACAGGGTGTTCCTGAAGCGACTCGGCAGCAATGCGCCTGTCGAGACCGTCTTCGGAGAGTTCGACGCCAGCTACGACTTCATTGGCAAGGCGGGAGACGAACTCCTCTTCAGAACGGACAAGGATGCACCCAAGGGCCGGGTCATCGCTGTGCGTGCGGGAGCATCCGAACCGGCGCATTGGCGCAGTGTGGTGCCGGAATCGGCGGCCACGCTTGCGGACGCGCGCCTCGCAGGCGGCCACATCGCCGTGCTCGTCATGGATGCCGTGAAGCACCGCGTTCACATCCACAAGATCTCCGGAGAGCACATTCACGAAGTGTCGTTCCCCGCCATGGGCACCGTGAGCGGCCTCACCGCGCGCGCGTCGCACAACGAGATCTTCCTCGGATTCACATCCTTCACGCGACCGCCCTCCATCCTGCGCCACGAGGTGTCGACAGGCCGGACGAGCGTGTGGCGCGAATCCGCGGTGAAGTCCGATCTCTCGCGCTTCGTGACGGAACAGGTGGAGTGCACGAGTCGCGATGGCACGCGCATTCCCATGTACGTCGTCCGTCGCAGCGATGTTCTCGCCAACAGCACCGCACCGGCGTTGCTCTATGGCTACGGCGGCTTCAACATCCCGGTGCTCCCCGGGTTCTCCGCGGCGGTCCTCGCGTGGCTGGAAATGGGCGGCATCTACGCCGTGCCTGCATTGCGTGGCGGCGGGGAGTTCGGCGAAGCCTGGCATCGCGCTGGCATGCTCGAACAGAAACAGAATGTGTTCGACGATTTCATCGCGGCGGCGGAGTGGCTGGTGCGCGAGCGCTGGACAACCCCATCCCGGCTCGCGATCCAGGGCGGCAGCAACGGCGGGCTCCTCGTGGGCGCGTGCATGACGCAGCGGCCGGAGCTCTTCGGCGCAGCGTTGCCCGCGGTGGGCGTGATGGACATGCTCCGTTACCACCGCTTCACCATCGGCTGGGCCGGGGGTTCCGAATACGGCTCCGCAGACGATGCAACGCAGTTCCCGACGCTGCTCGCATACTCGCCGCTGCACCAGTTGAAGGAAGGCGTGCGCTATCCCGCGACGCTGGTCATCACGGCGGATCACGATGATCGCGTGGTGCCCGCGCACTCCTTCAAGTTCGCGGCCCGCCTTCAGGAAGTGCAGGCCGCGGACGGTCCGCCCTGTCTCATCCGCATCGAGTCCAAGGCCGGGCACGGCGCAGGGACTCCGACATCCAAGGCGATCGAGGAAGCCGCTGACCGCATCGCCTTCCTTCGCCAAGTCCTGACCGCAGTGCCGGAGGCACGTCGTGGGAACTGATTCCTGCGAAGGCGAACATTCCTCGCCGCCAGATGGAGTCGATGCTCATGAATGGTCACGCCGCCTGAAGGCGGAGTGGCAACAGCGCGCCTGTTCCTCTCGCAGCAACTTCTACATCGCCTCGCATGTCGGATGGCAGGACGAAACGGCGCGCCAGCGGCAGGCCGAACTCGATTGCGCACTCGTCCTGACGGGTCTTCCGGATGCGTTTCTCTCGACGGCCGACGTATTCGAGGTGGGTTGTGGCTACGGGAGGCTTGTCCCCTGTCTTGCGCCACGCGTGCAGAGCTACACAGGCATGGACATCGCGCCGACCTTTGTTGCACAGGCGCGCGCAGCACGGTTCCCCACGGCGAGATTCTTTGAGACGGATGGCTCCAGTGTCCCGGAAGCAGCCAAGGACCGGACCTACGACCTGATCTTCTCGGCGGCCGTGCTGATCCACTGCCCCCTCGCGGTGATTCATGCGCTTGTTCCAGAGTGCTTGAAGCTCCTGTCGCCGACAGGCCGCATGCGCATCCAATTGCTGGCTGACCCGCACGATCTCTCGGGCATCATCACGGCCGAAAGTCTGGAGGACATGGCCGAACGTGTGACGCGTGAAACCGCCGCGACGAACAACGACCAGTCAGCCACCGTCGAGGCCGAACTGGCGACCGACACGCATTGCTACATGGGCCACGCCTTCACTTACGCCGAGGCCGCCGGATTTGCCAAGGCCTGTGCAGGCAGTGTCTTCACGCACTTCCTGTTGAGAATGGACCCGCTCTTCATCTACGTGGAATTCACCGTGGATGGACATGGCCAGCAGCGCTGAACGCGACGTTGCCGAGCGCGCTATTTCCCCTGTGCAGGATCTTCCTTCTTCGGTTCAGGTTTCGGGACTGCATTTGTTGCGGGTTGCGGCGGGTCCTTGAAGTTGATCTTGCAGCCTGCGGGGATCTTGAAGTCCACCCACACGCCGTCCTTGCGGGCCAGCATGGCCTTCAGTGATTCAAGGTCGATGTCATCGCGTACCACACGCCAGATGACGGATTTGCCATCGTGTGACTTGGTGCAGCCATTCGTCGCCACGATTTCACCGGGCACTCCGGTCTTGATTTCCCAGCTCAGCTCTTCGAAGAGAGACTGTCTGGCTCTCACAATGCTGGTCTCCATCTCGGAGCGATCCTTGTCGGAGAGCGCGGCGAGAGCGACGAGCGGGTTGTCTCTGAGCCTGCACTGCTTCATCAATTCACTGATGGGCGGGATGATCTCGAGGCGGCCGACGCCAGGATCCGCGGTCTTCCAGAAGGTGTATTGCAGCAGGTTGACCATGCCGGAGATTCCCGCTTCGACACGCGTGGCTGTCGGACCGCCGAACAGAGCCAGAGTGAGCAACTGTTCGGCAGGCGACTTCTCCTCTTTGTCGGGTGTCCCGGCCTGGGCATCGGCCAGAGTCTTCAGCGCCTTCTTGCGTGCGCTCTCGAGGAACAGGTTCAGATCTGCAATGTGGGCGCTGACTTCGAGGCTCTGCTCCTGGCCGTCCTCGCCCTCGACCATGAGGGTCACGTTGCGATTCACGCTCAAGCCCAGCAAGGTCAGTTGCTCCTTGCGCAACTGGGTTGCCGCCTTCCGCTCAGCTTCGAGCTCCTCCGGGGACTTCTCGTCGTTCGGCTCGAGGCGCTTCCCGGACATCTTCAAGTTGAATGTGCCCGAGTTGTCCGGCGTGAAGTTCACATGCTGCACGGCCTTCGGATAGATGGGGTCGCAACTCGTCAGCGCCATCAGCCCAAGGGCGAAAAACACTGGACGCAGCATGGTGTCCTCTTCGGCGACTTCTCAGCGTCGCGGACTCAAGAGCATGATACGTGGCCGAAAACGCGAGCGGCGCGGCACTCCTTCGAGTGGCCGCGCCGTTCAGGCACTGTCAGCAGTGTTCGTTGCGTGCGCTCAGCCGCCGTCGCCGGTCTTGAGGTCGCCCTTCTTTTCCTTCTTGGGCTCTTCCTTCTTGGGTTCGGCCTTCGCTTCCTTCTTGGGGCGGTCCTTGAAGGCGATCTTGCAGCCCTCGGCGATCTTGAAGTCCACCGAGACGCCGTCCTTCATGCCGAGCATGGTCTTCAGGGACTGCAGATTGATGTCGCCGCCCTTGATGGCGAAGAGCACCGACTTGCCGTCCTCGGACTTGGTGCAGCCCTTCAGGGCCACGATTTCACCGGGCACGCCGATGTTCATGCTCATGCCCATCTGGTCGAGCGCGAACTGCTGCTTCATCATCTCCATCATTCCCTCCATCATCTGCAGCTCTTCTTCGCTGGCTTCGTCGATCTTGGAAAGCGGGTTTTCCTCTCCGCCGAACTGCTCCATCAGATCGCCCATGGGCGGAATGATCTGCAGGGTTCCGAGAGCGGGGTCTTCGTTCTTGTAGAACGCCAACACCATCTTGCCCATGTCGCTGCCCATGTGGGCGCCGCCGGACTCCTTGGCTGCCGAGGCGAGCTCCTCATCGAAGGTCTTCGCGGTCTTCTCGCAGAACTCATTGACGTTGGCGATCTTGCCGACGACCTCGTAGCCCTTCCAGCCGTCCGCATCGATGGCCTTGGAACTGATGATCTCGACGCCCTGCTTCTTCAGCTTCTCTTCGGTCGTTTTCAGATCGATGGCTTCGGAGAGCTTGTCGAGTTGATCCCCGCCCTCTTCGCCTCCGGCCTGTTCGATCATGGCCTTCATGTTGTCGATCACTTCGGTCTTCATGCTCATCTTGAAGGCGAGGGTGGCCGTGTTGTCGGGGCTGAAGTTCACCTTCTGCTCGCCCTTCATGCAGGAGGGGAGGATGATGAGTGCCGCGGCGACGAGAGCTGTCAAGAATGTCCGGATCATGGGGTTCCTTTCCGCTTGGGTCACGCTGCCTACGCCACCCCGGGGGATTCGCCCCGATGGGTCGCGGGCGCGCAGGAGACGCGACACCGTGCGCGACCGCCCGTGGGGGCCGCGCGCTTGTATTGTCCCCGAAAGCGGTGTGCGGCACAAAGCAGCTTCTTTTCCCCTTTCCCGGTCGCCGCTTGCCCATGGCTATCATTCGTCGATGCCCCTGCGTTCTGGCTCCGCTTCTGTCGCGACCGCCCTCGAGCGCGAGGCCATGCTCCTTGGCGAACTCCGTGGCCTGCAAGGGAATCCCGTGCTCGCTTTTTCGGGTGGCGTGGATTCCTCGTACCTGCTTGCGCTTCTTGCCGAGAGCCGCGGCGCGGAGGGTTTCCGGGCTGTGATCGGGGTTTCCGCCTCGCTTTCCACGCGGCAACTGGCTCAGGCGCGCGCGGTGGCCACGCTCCTCGGAATCCCGTTGCAGGAACTCGGCACAGCGGAGTTGGAACGGCCTGAGTATCGGGCCAACCTCGGCGAGCGTTGTTTCTTCTGCAAGGACACGCTCTTTGCAGCACTCCACGCCCTGCATGGCAATGCGGTCATCTTCGATGGCAGCCAGCTCGATGACGCGACAGGGCATCGTCCCGGTCGCGAGGCGGCGCGTTTGCACGGGGTGCAGAGCCCACTTCTTGAGGCCAGCATCAGCAAGGCGGACATCCGCGCACTGTCCGCGCGCCGCGGGCTCCCGACCGCGGATCTTCCGGCCACGCCATGTCTTGCTTCACGCTTCCCGGCAGGCACACCGGTGACCGAAGAGGGGCTTGCACGCGTGGAGGCCGCGGAAGAACTCCTCGCTGCACTCGGCTTCCGCGAACTCCGCGTGCGCCATCACGAAGGCGGTGTTGCGCGCATCGAAGTGCCCAAGAGCGAAGCGGCGCGGCTCGTGGATACGCAAGCGGGCGCAGCCGTGGTGGCTGGTCTCAAGTCCCTCGGATTCCGTTTCGTGACTCTCGATCTCGAGGGCTTTCGCAGCGGTTCTTCATCCACGCTCGGTTGAGCGTGGTCGCCGCGTTTGCGGTGCTGCGCGCAAGAAGACTCAGCCGAGGAGGCTCTCGGGCGACTCGCGCGGGCGAATGAGCTCGGCACCGCGATCGCCCAGCAGCACTTCCGCAGGCCGGGCGCGGAGGTTGTAGGTCGAGGCCATGCTGAAGCCGTAGGCTCCGGCGTCGCGGATGGCAAGGAGATCTCCGGCCAGCGGCAAGGGCAGCATTCGCTCGGCGGCAAGCACATCCCCGGATTCGCAGAGTTGTCCCGTCACCGTGACCTGCACCTGCGGCGCTTGCGGGCGCGAGACGTTTTCGATGGCATGCCAGGCGCCATAGAGCATGGGCCGCACGAGGTGATGCGCGCCGGTGTCCGTGGCCACAAAGGTGGCGCCGTCACTTCGCTTTACTTCGATGACGCGGGTGAGCAACGACCCCGAGCTCGCCACGAGCACACGGCCCGGTTGCATGCGCATGACGGCCTTGCCGCCGTGTTCGCCGCGCCAGGCATTCACGCGCTTGCCAAGTTCCTCTCCCAGAGCCATGAGATCGAGGGCTGTTTCTTCCGGTCGGTAGGGGATGCCGAATCCGCCGCCGAAATCGAGGAATGCGAGCGAACGCGCCAGCGGCGCCGCGACTTCCAGCAGCGCCTCCGCTCCGTCAATGAAGGGCTTCGGATCGAGGATGCCCGACCCGATGTGCTGGTGCAGGCCCGCGAGTTCGAGTCCCTTCGAGGACACCAGCGTGATGGCGTCCGCGACTTCCTCGCGCGGAATGCCGAACTTCACGCCGCGACCACCGGTGACCACATGGCCGTGATGCCCGGCGCCGATGCCGAGGTTCACGCGCAAACCCACGCGTGCGCCGGGTGCCACGCGCGCGAGGCGCTCGATGGCTTGCAAGCTGTCCACCGTGATCTCGACCCCGCTCGCATGCACGGCTGCGAGATCTTCAGAGGAGGGCGCATGGGCCGTGAAGGTGATGGCCTTCGGCAGGAAACCCGCACGCAGCGCGGCTTCCACTTCGAGGGGACTCACGGCATCCGCGCAGAAGCCCTCACGACGGATCAGCGCGAGCAGCGCCGGATTGGCATTGGCCTTCAGCGCGTAGTGCGCGGCGAAGCCGGGCAGCGCGCGCTTCCACCACGCGAGCGCGGCGGCGAGGCGCTCCTCCTCGTACACATAAAGCGGCGTTCCGAACTTCTCCGCCGCGGCAAGGAGCGCCTTCATGCGGGCTCAGCCTCCGTAAGACTGGATGCCGGTGATGCGCTCGCCGAGGATGAGTCCGTGGATGTCGTAGGTGCCCTCGTAGGTGTTCACCGTCTCGAGGTTCATCATGTGACGCCCCACCGGGTATTCGTCGGTGATGCCGTTCGCGCCCAGCATGTCGCGGGCGTTGCGGGCGATTTCGAGGGCGCGGCCCACGTTGTTGCGCTTGGCCATGGAGACCTGCGCGAAGTCCGCCTTGCCGGCGTCCTTCAAGCGTCCGAGGCGCCAGCAGAGGAGCTGAGCCTTGGTGATCTCCGTGAGCATGTTGGCGAGCTTGGTCTGGATGAGCTGGAAGCTGGCCAGCGGCTTGCCGAACTGCGTGCGGGCCAGCGTGTAATCCCGTGCGGTTTCGAAGCAGCTCTGCGCTGCACCGATGGCACCGTAGGCGATGCCGTAGCGCGCTTGTGTGAGGCAGGCGAGAGCGGACTTGAGCCCGTTGGCGCCGGGGAGCCGGTTCTCCTTCGGGATGTCAACGTCGTGGAGGACGATTTCACCGGTCACGGAGCAACGCAGCGACCACTTGCGCTCTTGCACGGGGGCGCTGAAGCCCGGACGGTCGCGCTCCACGATGAAGCCCGCGACTTTGCCGTCGAGCTTCGCCCACACGATGGCGAAGTGTGCGAGGGGTGAGCTCGTGATCCACATCTTTGCGCCGTTCAGGCGATAGTGGCTGCCGCGATCTTCTGCGCGGGTGATCATGCTGCCCGGGTCGCTGCCGTGGTCCGGCTCCGTCAGCCCGAAGCAACCGAGGATCTTCCCTTCCGCCATGCCGGGGAGGTACTTCTCCTTCTGTGCATCGCTGCCGAAGGCGTAGATCGGATACATGCAGAGTGCACCCTGCACGGAGACGAAGGAGCGGAGCCCGGAATCGCCCCACTCGAGCTCTTGCATCATCAGGCCGTAGGCCGTCGAAGACATGCCGGCGCAGCCGTAGCCCTCGAGATTGGCGCCAAAGGTGCCGAGCTGCGCCAACTCGAGCGCGCGCTCGAGCGGGAACTCGCCCTCGCGGTAGCACTTCTCCACCACGGGCATGAAGCGCTCGCGCACCCAGCGGCGCACTTCGTTGCGCGCGAGGATCTCTTCTTCCTCGAAGAGGCCATCCACGTCGTAGAAATCGGACTTGAGCAGCGGGTCACCCATGGGCGTTTCCTTTGCGGCTCGCACCATAGCAGCGCGCCTCTCCGGACGAACCGCAGCGGTCGAGCTAGCATGGTCGCCCCCGGAGGCCGTCCAATGGCGCGAGTGATCCTCAAGTTCCGCAAGGCCCGACCGTTCTGGTTCGGGCATCCATGGGTTTTCACCGGTGCTATCGACCGCGTGAAGGGCAATGTCGCCGACGGCGATGTGGTCGAGTTGGTGGACGACTCCGGGCGGCTCATCGGCGAGGGCTTCTGGAACAGCAAGAGCCAGATCGCGGTGCGCTTGACGTCCCTCAAGGGCGAAGGCGCGCTCGATACGGCCCTGCTCCTGAAGCGGCTCGATGCCGCCATTGCGCTGCGTGAGGACACGCTCCACCTTTCTGAAGTGACGAATGCGTACCGCATTGTGCACTCGGAAGGTGACGGACTTCCAGGCCTCATCGTGGACCGGCTTGGTCCCTATCTGATGTTGCAGGTGAGTTGTCTTGGCATGGCGCGTTTCCTTGAGCCCCTGCTGCAACGGCTCATTGAGCGCTACCAGCCTGAGGCGGTGTGTGAACGCGAGTGCAAGGTGGCGGTGGAGGAGGAGGGCCTCGTGCGGCCGGCGGCGGTGCTGCACGGCACCGCTCCCACCGGTGCGGTGGAAGTTGTCGAGCATGGGGTGAAGGCGTTCGCTGATCCTGTCGGCGGTCAGAAGACCGGCTGGTATTCGGATCAACGCGACAACCGCCATTTCGCAGGCCAGCTCGCGCGCGGCAAGGAGGTTCTCGACGGGTTCTCGTACACCGGCGCCTTCGGCCTGCGCATGGCGCTGAAGGGCGCAGAACATGTCACCGTGGTGGATTCATCCGATCCTGCCCTCGACCTCGCGCGCCGCGCTGCGCAGGTGCAGGGACTCACCGAGCGCATGACCTTCGAGAAGGGCAATGTGCTGCGTGTGTTCGACCACTTCGCGCAAGAAGGGCGGCGCTTTGACGTGGTCATCGTGGACCCGCCCAAGTTCGTGCACAAGCGGGCGGAAATCGAGCGCGGGCTCGCGCTCTATCACGAAGTGAA
>SXUL01000048.1 GCA_005790545.1 Planctomycetia bacterium
CACGCGAGCGCGGGATCACCTAATCATCTCTGGCGCACGTGGACCAAAGTTGTCGACTGGCACGACGCTCGAGTGGCTGCTGGGATTGATCGATGATGACGCCGCGCTTGGCGAACGAGTGCTCGAGCTCGATCAGGCCCACGTCGGCATTCTGGTCAGCGATGTCTCGGTGGCTCCCCCGTTGCCACCGGCAATTCGCGATGACACGGTCGAATACGTTCTCGACGATGGTGGTCCACAGTTGGCCTTCGACGTAGATGCCGTCGGCACGATCAATGGCGAGACGGGTAGTGAATTGCCGCCGCTGCGCACTATGGGGCAGGCCGATCAGTGGGTCGTGCCGTCGCTCTCCTACTCGTCGCTCGATCTCTTCGAGCGCTGCGGCTATCGCTTCCATGCCCAGCGGATGCTCGGCTTGCCGAGCGCACAGGCTGGTGGCGCTGCGCCCGTCGGCAAGGCCGTTCATGAGGCGGTCGAATTGGGGGCGAATAGCGATGCCGGCGCTCTGCTGCTCGAAATCGAGCCAGCTGCCACGGTTGCCGAACAAGCCGAGGCCCGAGCAGCACTGGAACGGTGGAACACGTCACCGCTGCAGGCCCGCTTCGCGGCACTCGCGGACGTTCGGCACGAGCAACCGTTCTTGCTGCTGCTTGGTGGCGCGACCGTCACGGGTGCCTTCGACCTGAGTGCGCGCGACGGTGACTGCCTGGTGATCGGAGATATCAAGGTCGGCGGGCTGAAGGGCGAGACGCCGGACGAACGCCGCGACCATGGCTACACAATCCAAGAAGAGCTCTATGCACTGGCTGGGCTCGAAGCGGGCCACGCTTCGGTCGAGGTTGCCTACCAGTGGATTGGCGACGATCTGGCGGCGTCACACCTAGCCACGCGCGTGTTTGAGGTTTCCCAGCGAGAGCAGTTGCGGGCGGGGCTCGAAGCCCGTGTGCAGGCGGCTCTGGCGGGCCCCTGGCGTCCGACGCCATCGAAGCTGATGTGCGAGAGCTGTCCGGCGTTGGGTCTGCTCTGCGCCGGCACCGATCTGCCCAACGCGCATGGCTAGAGTCACGCGCACGAGCGAGCCCTCCGCACGTGCGCAGGCGATCGTGCGGCGCCTGCGGGTTGAGTATCCCGATGCCAAGTGTTCGCTGACCTTTCGGACACCCTGGGAATTGCTCGTCGCGACGATCCTCTCGGCACAGTGCACGGACGATCGCGTCAATCTCGTCACGCCGCCGCTGTTTGAGCGTTTTCCGACGCCGGAGGCCTTTGCGGGCGCCGACCTTGGCGATGTCGAGGAAGCGATCCACTCAACGGGTTTCTTCCGTAATAAGGCCAAGTCGCTGATTGGCGCAGCGCGCTGCATCCTGCACGAGCATGGGGGCGAAGTCCCGCGGACGATGCGCGAACTCAAAGCGGTGCCCGGCGCGGGTCGCAAGACTGCGAACGTCGTGCTCGGCAATGCCTACGGTCTGGCTGAGGGCATTGCGGTCGACACGCATGCGTCGCGCCTGTCGCTCCGCCTCGGGTTGACCGACACGGTCGAGCCCGTCAAGGCAGAGCGCGAACTGATGCAGATCGTGCCACGTAAAGAGTGGACCGACTGGACACATCTGTTGATTGCTCACGGACGAGCGGTCTGCACCTCGCGCAGGGCGTACTGCGATGGTTGCGTCTTGTTCGATCTCTGTCCAACCGGCTTGCAAGATCGGCGGCAAACCGTGCGCCCTTCGCGCGTCCCCCTTGATCATGACGGGAAAGCCGATGGTCCGCGCCGCGAGAAGCGCCGCGTCCACATCCGCCAGCACGCCGTCGCTGCCCGGGACCACTGGAACTCCAGCGCTGATGGCCAGCGCGCGTGCGCGCGCCTTGTCTCCCACCGCGAGCATGGCTTCGGGTGAAGGACCGATGAACCCGATCTTGCAGTCACGGCACACCTGCGCGAAACGCGGGTTCTCGGAAAGGAACCCATAGCCGGGATGGATGGCATCCACGTCGGTGATCTCGGCTGCCGCGATAATGCGCGGGATGTCGAGGTAGGAACTGCGCGACGGGCCGGGACCGATACAGATGGTCTCGTCGGCGAAACGGAGATGCAGCGCATCCTCGTCCACCTCGGAGTAGACCGCGACGGTCTCGATGCCGAGTTCGCTGCAGGCACGGATGACTCGGAGAGCGATCTCTCCCCGGTTGGCAATGAGCACGCGCTTGAACATGGCGTTCAGAGCGGCTTGATCAGGAAGAGTGGCTGGTTGTATTCCACCGCTTCCTGGTTCTCCGCCAGCACTTCCACGACAATGCCGCGGGTCTCGGCCTTGATCTCGTTGAAGACCTTCATGGCCTCGATGAGGCAGAGGGTCGTTTCCGGATCCACCCGGTCGCCGGCCTTCACGAAAGGCTCCCCGTCCGGGGTGGCGGCCCGATAGAAAGACCCCACCATGGGTGAGTTGAAGGTGACGGTGCCCTCCGCGCGCGGACTGGCTGCGACTGCCGCCTGAGGCGCAGCTTGGATGACTTGAGGCTGCGGCACGAGCGCCTGAGCTGCCACCAACGGCGCCTGCGCCTTCTCAAGCATGCAGCGCTTGCCGGCTTCTTCGATTTCGAGCCGCACCAACCCATGCTTGTCCATGAGTTGAATGAGCTCTTTCAGTTCCTTCTTGTCCATCAATGGGTCCTCGACCGCGCTGGGCGCATTCCGAACGGCAAAGCCGCTGGATGGGAGGCGTAATGTACCGGCCCTGCGCCGCGGGTCAATCGTGCACTCGCTCGTCGATGCTGTCTCAAGTCCGTTGAAGACTTGGACTTGCAGTGGCAGCCGCAGGAATGCCGTCAGGAGCGGGCGCGGCTTGTCCGCAATCTCGTGTGTCACCCGCCAGAAGCGTGAGCACGTGCCTGGCTGCGGCCAGAACGAAGGCGAGGCATTCCACGGCTCCCTTCGGCGACCCAGGCAGGTTCACAACGAGAGCCAACCCGCACGTTCCGGCCGTGGCCCGGCTGCCGATGGCGGAAGGCACCGTCGCCAGAGAGCGGCGGCGCATTTCCTCGCCAAAGCCGGGCAGTTCCTTGGTGATGACCTGGCGTGTCGCCTCCGGAGTGACGTCCCGCGGGGCGGCGCCGGTTCCTCCCGTCGTGAGGACCAAGCCGCCACCGCGCGACGCCTCTGCGATGGCCGCGGCGATGGCCGGAATCTCATCCGGTACGACGCTGACTGCATCCACTGCGAACCCGCCTTCGGCGAGCACCTGCGCGAGGGCTGGAGCGGTGGCGTCCGGGCGGATGCCCTGATGCGCGCGGTCGGAGACGACGATGATGCAGGCACGGGTGCTCATGGCCGCTGCCAGAGTCCGCTCTTCCCGCCTTCCTTCAGCAGGAGTTCGACCGCCTCCACGCGCATGCCACGGTCCACGGCCTTCACCATGTCATAGATGGTGAGTGCCGCCACCGCGGCCGCGGTCATGGCCTCCATCTCCACCCCGGTGCGGTCGAAGGCAGCAACAGCCACGCGCACTTCGAGAGCCACATCCGAAACGGGATCGAAGCTCACTTCGACGCCGGTGATGCGCAGCGGGTGGCACATGGGAATGAGATCCGCCGTGCGCTTGGTGGCCGAGATCGCGGCGATGCGCGCGACCTCCAGCACGGCACCCTTCGGCAAGTCACCCTTGAGCACACGCGGCAACACTCCGGGGCTCATGCGCACTGTGGCACGAGCAACGGCGCGTCGCTTGGACTCGCCCTTGTCGCTGACCTCCACCATGCGCGCATGGCCTTCGGCATCGAGATGCGTGAATCCGGAATCCATGCCGCGAGCATAGCGCACTACGCTTGGCTGCCTTGGCCCGGACTGGATCCGATTCCTTCAACGAGCCGGTAGGAAAGTGCTTCGAGCACATGCGCTTCCGTCACGTGTTCGGCGCCCTCAAGGTCTGCGATGGTGAGGGCCACACGTTCGAGACGCCGCATGGCGCGCGCGGAGAGACGGTGTCGTGCCATGAGCGTCGCCAGCAGGCGGCGCATGCCAGCCTCGCGCACCACGGTTCTCCGGATGAGGGCATCCGGCACGCGCGCGTTCGTGCTCCGGGCGCCGAAACGCCGCTCCATGCGCTGCCGCGCTTCCAGCACGCGCGTCCGCGCTTCGCACGCACGCTGATGCGGTCCGTCTTCGTAGAGAAGTTCAGGAGCCGGAGGCCGCAGGAAATGGCGCAGATCGAAGCGATCGAGCAGAGGCCCGCTGATCCGCGCCCTGTACTGCGCGGCCGCATGCACCGTGCAGCGACAGCGCACGGGCGTGAGGCCGGCGAATCCGCAGGGGCAGGGATTCATCGCGGCCACGCAGATGAAATCAGCGGGGAACTCGCGCACGCCGGTGGCGCGCACCACATGCACCACGCGTTCTTCGAGAGGTTCCCGCAAGGCCTCGAGTGTCCGACGTTCGAATTCAGGGAGCTCATCGAGAAAGAGCACTCCCCCATGCGCAAGCGAGACCTCACCCGGGCGCAGCGGCTGACCTCCGCCCACGAGTCCCGCCATGCTCGCGGTGTGGTGCGGAGCACGAAAAGGCCGCACTCCGAGTTGTGCGTTTCCATGCAGAAGTGCGGCGCTCTGGATGACGGCCACGGCCCGCGACTCCTCCAGTGCCAGCTCCGGCAGCAACTGAGGCAAACGCCGTGCGAGCATGGTCTTGCCCGAACCGGGCGGTCCTTCCAGAAGCAGATTGTGGCCACCGGCGGCGGCGATTTCGAGCGCACGCTTCGCCTGCAATTGACCCCGCACGTCGCCCCAATCGGGGCCGCCCGCATCCCGTTCGGGAGCCGCGGGAATCTCATGCACACGGAGCGCCTCGAAGCCACCTTCGAGCATG
Organism: Planctomycetia bacterium; assembly: GCA_005790545.1. Taxonomy (GTDB): domain Bacteria; phylum Planctomycetota; genus SXUL01. The sequence continues at coordinate 4,859 of SXUL01000048.1, forward strand.
GCGAGCACTTCCCGCACGTGACGCACACCGCGCACGGGGATATCGCGAGCGAAAGCCGCTTCGTTCAGGTTTCCGTGCGGCAACACGACACCCTTGCGTCCCGCCATGGTGGCGGCGAGGAGTGCCGCCAGCGCGCCGTTCACGGGACGGACATCCCCCTCCAGCCCGACTTCGCCGAGAAACACAAGACCTGCAAGACGCTCAGCAGGAATATCCCGCAGTACCGCAGCCCACGCGAGCGTGAGCGCGAGATCCAGACTTCTCCCGCCCTTCGGTACGTCGGCCGGCGAGAGGTTCACCAGCAGTCCGAACGGCTGGTGCGCAAGTTCATGGGCCAGTTGTTCGCGCAGTGCTGCGCGCGCGCGCAAGAGGCCTTCGCGCACCGAAGCCGATGCAAGGCCCACGATCTTCGGCTCGCTCGGGCGCAACGCTTCGTCCAGACGCGCTTCGAGTGTGACCTCGACAGCCTCGATGCCATCCAGCACGGTGCCGAGCAGTCGCATATGCCGCACGGAGTGCATGCACCCGCGACGCATCGAGCGCGCGAAGGAATCGCGTCAGCGCGGAATGTCGAAAGGGAAGGCCCGGCGCAGCGCGCTCGGGCGCGCTTCAGGATGCAATCCACGGCGGAGAAACTCGAGGCCCGCCTGCACCTCCTCGGGAGTGGGCGCAACGCGGCGGTGGATGAGAGCACCGTAGGCGAAGCGGTCCGTGGAAAACGGAAGTTGCGAAGGCTTGTAGAAGAACGCCACCGCCACGTTCGGCTCCGGAGCGAACAACTTCAGGCGCGCCCGTGAGGAATGGCCCTTCACGTCAGAGAGGCAGCGCAGATCCAGACCGGCGAGGTTGGCATCGAGTTCCCAGGCATCCTCTGCTCCCTCCAGCGCGAGCACCCACGGTTCGAGAAGTGCTGTGGGCGCAGCGAGCGAGAGTCGCTTGCCGGACGCATCCTTGATCATCGGATGACCACCGAGGCTTCGCGCTGCGGGCGCATGAGATCACCGCGGACCGGTTGAGGCTTCAGCGCGCGCCGGAAATGGAAGCCAGCGAGGCTCTTCAGCACACGCTGCTTCAGCCGCTGCATATGGAATCCGAACGTGCGCGGCACGAGGTACTGCGCATCATCGGGATTCACGATGAGCGAAACTTCGATATTGGGCGCAAGCCCGATGGGAATGCCCGCCTTGCGGCACGCGCGATACATGTGCTCCATCACGCGGCGCATGTCCTCGTAGTCAGGAGATGGCCAGTGTTCCATGTCGGAGCCCACCACCGGCCGGAAGATGCACACGGTCGGGAACGCACCGTGTGCGGTGATGTAGTCAATGGCGGCGAGCGTGGCCTCGATGGGTTCCACACCTGCAATGATCTCGCCGCTGCACGAGCCCTTGGGCATCTTCTTCTGGCAGTACTCGAGAGCGCGGAAGAACGCGCCCTGCCCCACAGTGGCGGCCTTGCCGGGAAGAAACTCGTTGAATGCGTCCGGAGAATGGAATTCGTAGCAGAACGAGAAGTGATCCGCGCCGAGGTCGCGCAGCCAGTCGTACTGCCAGAGTCCGCTCGCATCCTTCGGCGGAACCGCCTGCACTCCGATGAGCGCACCGACGCGTTCTTTCACCGCCTTCACGTAGGGCGCAATCTGCTGCAGCCCACGGCCATTCTGATAGCCGGTGTTGAAGTGCACGAAGGTGACACCGGATTCCGCCTTCGCGCGCGCGGCGGTCTCGACCACGTCCTCGATGGACTTCTCGGCCACTTCGTTGACGCCAACGTTGAAGCCCGTGGTGCAGAAGCGGCAGTTCTGGGCGGGCTCCTTGTACCAGTACATGCACGAGTTGGAGACGTAGATGCCGAGGTAAGTGCCCTGCAGCACGCCCACATCGCGCATGCGCGTGCCGGAGGTTGTTGGCGTTTCGTACCAGTCGGGTTCCGCGGGCAGGCGCACCACGTAGCGCTCGGCGTTGCGCTCGTCACGCACCACCCAGCCCGCATCCACGCGTTCGAGAACGAAGGGCGACGAGGCCGCGAAATCCTCCTCCACGGGCACGTTCACCCAGAGGTCCTTCAGATCACCCGGGAGCACCAGTTCGAGTCCTGATCCGAGCCCCGCGCGCGTGCGCGTGACGGGTCGGCCGTCGTCTCCGGGGCGCGCCGCTGCATCGATGCGCAGCCCACGACAGAAAAGGTCGATCTCCAGTTCGCAGGGATTCCTGCGGAGGACGCTCATGGCTGGCAACGTAGCCACGCAGGTGCGAGGCGGCAAACGCAGCACTCTTCTGTCACGCTGCGGATACGATGCCGGTCAGCCAATCCCGGTGGAAAAGGACATGCACAGAGTCATCACCTTCATCCTCATCTTCGTGGCCAGCATCAGCGCGCAAGCACCGACCCCGGACAATGCGGCGAACCTCGTCCTTGCCATGAGCAAGACCACTTCCGGCGAGTGCTGGCGCTTGTCGAACCGCCTGCTGGATCTCGGTGAGGCGGCACGCCCCGCCATGAAGGCGGCACTCACGCGCAAGGAAGCGCTCGTCCGCTACGGCGCTGCCCGCGCGCTGTGGCTCCTCGACAAGGACAACGACGCTGCCCGCGCTCTCGGAGACTTGCTCAAGGAAGAAGGCACTTCCGAAACCGGGCTGCTCGCCGCGGACTTCATGGCCGAGGAATCCATGGAATCCGGCGCGGCGGAAATCGCAGCGCAGCTCACGCGGGCCAAGGGGCCGGCGAAGGCGCGCCTTGCGCGCGATCTGCACGGTGCAAGTCGTCAGTACCGCGCCGTGGCGCGGAAGACCCTGCACGAGATGCTGAAGACAGGCGACCTCGCAACTGCAGAAGCCGCAGCCCTCAATCTCGCGGACATCGGGGATGTGGATGCCGCTCGCTCCGTGCTTGAGGGCCTCCGGGACGACCCGAGCCCGCGCGGTGAACTCGCACGCTTGCACCTTGCCGTTGACCAGATGCGCGACCTCCTGAGCCGCGGCACGGGTGGCTCCGGCGCCCAGAGTGGCGAAGCGGGCCTGCTCGATGAAGTCAAGTCCATGATTCGCCAACTCCATCAGGATGGCGACACGTGGACCGAGCGTGAACTCACGGAAGCGGCGGCCGCAGGATTGGTGGCGGCACTCGACCCGCATTCGAGCTACATGCGCGTCGAGGATGTCGAGGAGTGGGAGTTCGATCTCAATCCCACTTACGGCGGCATCGGCGCCTACGTCAATCTGGATGATGACAAGCGCATCTTCATCGTGCGCCCGATCTACAGCGGGCCTGCGTATCGCCACGACCTGAAGAGCGGCGACAAGATCCTCAAAGTGGATGGCTGGGACACCTTCGGGCATGAACTGCAGGAGATCACCGGTCGGCTGAAGGGGCCGTCCGGTTCCGACATCCTCTTGCAGGTGCATCGTCGCGGCTGGTCGAAGCCACGCGAATTCACCATGAAGCGCGCCCAGATCCGGATTCCCACGGTGAATGCGGAACTTCTTCCGGGGGACATCGGCTACGTGCAAGTGACCACGTTCGGCGCCACGACGACGACCGAAGTGGAAAGCGCGCTGCGCGATCTCGAGAAGGTCGAGATGAAAGCCCTCATCATCGATCTCCGGTTCAACACCGGCGGCTACTTGAAAGCAGCGCAGGACATCGCCGGGAAGTTCCTGAGTGGCAAGCAGGCCGTCTGCTACTGGGAGGGCCGCAACAAGGATCTCGCCCCACGCCGCTATCTCTACAGCACCGAACACGACCACGTGCGGGACGTACCTCTCGTGGTGCTCGTGAATCGCTACAGCGCCTCTGCGTCCGAAATCGTCTCTGGCGCACTGCAGGATCACAAACGTGCCACCCTCGTGGGCGAGCGATCCTTCGGCAAGGGCTCCGTGCAGCGTCCCTTCCCGCTCCGCTCTCTTCCCGCGGAGCGCTTCCAGGATGCCCCGCGCAAGAATGGCTGGTACGACGAGGGAGAAACCTTCACGGACCTGAACGGCAACGCCGCTTGGGACGTGGGCGAAGCCTTCACGGATGCCGCGGCCCCGAACGACAGCTACGACAAGCCCGAGCCCTTCACGGATGCAAACACGAACGGCACGTTTGATGCCGGCGAGAGCTTCGTTGACCAGAACTCCGACGGCATCTGGACCGAAGGCGAACGCTTCGAAGATCTGAACCAGAACAAGAAATACGACCGTGGCCCCGAGGTGAAGCTCACCATCGCGCGCTACTTCCTCCCCTCAGGCCGGAGCATCCACACCGAACGCGACAGGAAGGGCAAGGTCCTGAAGAAGGGCGGAGTGCTTCCTGACGAACTCATCACCCAGCGCCCCTACGAAGGCTGGAAGGAAGAAGAGTTCACGCGCATCGTGGAAACCCGCAAGCTTGAGGACTATGTGAACGGGCTGGCGAAGGACAATCGTGATCTCGTCATCCGCCTCGCGGAAGGCGACGGACTCGAAACGACCCGCTATCCGGGCTTCGAGAATCTGCACAAGGAACTCGAAACGCCACTGAAGCAGGACGACCTTCGTCGGTTGTTGCGCGCGCAGATGCGTCGCGCGGCCTCGGATCTCCGGGGGCGCGAGTATGTCGCGGACATTCTCGAAGACCGCCAACTCCAGCGCGCCATTCACGACGCACTCACCAAGTCCGGCCGCAAGGTCGATGATGTGGAAGCCTATGCCTTCCTGAAGGGCCGCGTGCCCGAGCCCGTGGATCCCGCCAAGGAAGAGGGCGGCGACACGGACATCTGAGCGCGGACGCATCCGTTCCAAGCCCCATGCGCGGAGCACGTTGAAGAACAGTGTCCACGCCGCCTGCGCCGTATCGGCGCGTAGCGCATGGGGTCCCGCTGAGCAGAGCCTTCGAGTGCATCCGAGCGGCTCTGCGAAGCGGGATCACCCCCGAACAGAGCAGGCGGCACCCGCGGGTCAGTTCTTGCGGAAGGGGCTCTCGAACGCGTCAGCGAAGTCGTAGATCTTCGCGAAGTCCTGCTTCCTGTCCGTCTCCTGCTTCGAGAGGACCTCCGCCTCAACCAATTCGAAGACGATCTCGCCGAAGTCATCGGTCTGGCGCACACCCCACTGCTCGAACACCGTGCGCGCGAGGTAGCCAAACTCCTTCATCCCGTACTCGCGGATGCCTCCGAGGAGCTCGCCACCGGTGACATGCCCGCGCAGCCCTTTTTCTTCACGCGACTTCACCGTGAAGTTGAGTGCCTTCAGAAGGAATTGATAGGCCTCCAGCCGATAGCGGCCTTGCGCCGCCAGATGACGAACCTTGTCTTTGGCCTCACTCATGTCAGGGATGCACTCCGGGAAAGAACTTGCTGGTTCATATCAGGAGCCGGGGACAGGGCCAACAAGTTCCAGAAGTTCGAACTGGAGTTCCTCAAGCACGAGCAGCGGCGCGACATTGGCATCGAGCCGAACATGCGCCGCAAGCACCAATTCGCGTCGAGCAGCGTTCACATCGTCCAACGGGAGCGCCGCCATGTCTTCGCCCGAGAATCCCTCTGCAGCGATCCCGACGCTCCCCCGTTCCGCAACTCCGCACAGGAATTGCAGGGCCTCCAGCAGGCCGCGCATGCGTTCACGCGTGGACTCGAGATTCTTCTTCTCGCGCTCGCTGTCGAGCGCCTTGAAGAGCTCCGCCGCCGTGGCGAGTGGCGTAGGTCCGGGCTGAAGCAGCGCCACGGCCGCCGGCAGGAGCACGCTCGCGAAGCCCGCTTCGGCCAATGCGAGGGCCCGGCCCGGAGCTCCATCAGACGCCGCTGCAGCCAGCGCCGCATCGCGCCCGGCGTAGCCGCGCGCGTGCAGGAAGTGTTCGAGTTCCTCCCGCGGAAGTGGCTCGAGGTGCAGACGCACGCAGCGCGAAAGGAGAGTCGGCATCAGGGCCGCCTCAGAATGCACCGTGAGAATGAGGTGACTCGTGGGCGGCGGTTCCTCGAGGAGCTTCAGCAGGGCATTGCCGGTCTCCAGACTGAGCCGGTCCGCATCCGCGAGGATGGCGACTCTCCGGGCTGCCTCCTGAGGCTTCAGCGAGAATTCCTCGCGCAGCGCGCGCACCGCATCCATGCTGAGCTGTCGACGTCCCTCTTCTCTTTCGATGAGCAACACATCGGGATGCAGCCCGTGGCGAATGCGCTCCGAGGCTGTCGTGCCCACTTCCACGCATCCCTCACGGTCACCACCGAGCAGAAGGGCCGCGAAACGTTGTGCGAGGGTGCGCCTTCCCGAGCCCCGCGGCCCGCAGAGGAGCAGCGCCTGTGGCACGCGCCCTTCACGCCACATGGCTTCCAACGTTGCGCGCGCACGTGCATGCCCCACGACGTCGGCGAAGGCCGGCGCTCTCATATCACAAAGCCTCTGCGAGGACGCGGTCCCTCACCTCTGCAAGCGGAAGGCTCGCATCCACCACTCGAAAGCGAGCGGGATCGCGCCGCGCTTCGGCAAGAAAGCCCTCGCGCGCACGCGAGAGGAACGCGAGCCCCTTCTCCTCCATGCGGTCCTTCGCGCGCGCGATGCGTGCGAAGGCCGTTTCCGCCGGGAGATCAAGAAGGATCACGCGCTCCGGCTCAAGGCCACCCGTGGCCGCCTTCGAAAGGCTGCGCAATGCCTCCACATCCGCACCGCCAGCTGCGCCCTGATAGGCAAGCGTCGAGTACCACCAGCGATCGAGCAACACGTCCTCGCCCGCCGCGAGGGCTGGCCGGATGACGCGGCTCACGAGTTCCGCGCGTGCGGCATTGAACAGGCACGCTTCCGTCCAAGCCGTCAGTTGACCGAGCGCAGGGTCGAGCAAGATGGCGCGCACTCGCTCACCAAGAGGCGTGCTGCCAGGTTCGCGCAAGCAGAGCACCTTGCGCCCGCGCTGCACCAGCGCCTCACGCAGCGCCTCGATCGCTCCGGATTTCCCGGCGCCGTCAATGCCCTCGAAGACGAGGAAGGCCATCTTCAGCCTCGTGGGCGCACAAGCCGCCGGTCGATTTCGCGCACCACTTGCAGAAGCGCAGGGTCTTTCCCGGCATCGCGCGCCGTCCGCACGATGAGTTGATGCACGGCCGTGTGACTGCGCCCGCCGAGGCGTTCGCCGATGTCCTTCAACGTGAGCCCGGCCTTCTCACGCAGCAACCAGGCCAGCAGAGCCCGCGGTGCGGTGAGGGTGCGGGTCTTCCGGCGCGCCAGGAGATCCTCCATGCGCACGCCCGTACGCTCCGCCACCACCGCCATGATGCAGCGCACCAAGCGCTCGCCCGCGTTCTCGGGCCCGCGAATCTCGTCGAAATGTTGATCGAGAAACGCACTCGTCACGGGAGCACCGGAGAGTGCGGCGAAACCCCAGACCTTGTGCACCAGAAGTTCCGCGGCCGGCAACGTCGTGCGCGCGCGCCGCACCACGAGTTCGACGACTTCCGAGGGAACGCGTGCCGGGCCCCGCTGGAAGCGGAGCTTCAGGATCGTCGCCTGCTCCTCCACCGTCGGCGGCACCAGATCCACCACCATGCCTGCCGCGAACAGCGATGCGCAAAGCGGGTCGAGTTGAGCACGCTCTTCGTGGCCGCCGCGCAGGAAGGCTGCGAAACGGCCACCGCGTGCGAGGAGCTCCTTCAGGATGCCCGCAAGTTCGCGTTGCGTCGCGAGCTTGCCATGCAGGTCCTGCACATCGTCGATGATGAGCACGTCCGCGCGGAGGAAACGCTCGCGGAAGCTCCCGAGACTGCGCGTGCGCTGAGCAAACCCGAAGTCCCGCACAAGGGCCCGGCCATCCGTGCGCACCAGCGAAGTTGCGCGCTGGAGCCGCGCTTCCAGCGCCTCCGCGAGATGGGTACGCCCCGCGCCTTCCGGGCCGGTCACAAGAATCGGGTTGAAGAGGGCCGTGGGCCTGTCCGCAAAGTGCTGCAATGACAGCACCGCGCGCGCACTGCCGACGGTGGGCATGAACTCCTCGAAGGTACGGCGCCGGTCGCTCCGCGAGGGGCGTGTGGCGGCCTCGCTCCGCGCCTTGACGGCGGCGAGGTCCGGCTGGACCACCATGTCGATGGCCACGCTGGATCCGAGTTCCTCACGCGCGAGACGTTCGATGTCCGCCGCGTAATGGTCGCGAATCCACTCGCTCACCATGATGTTCGGCACGGCAAGTTGCAGGCGACCACGGCGCAGTTCGAGAAAGCGTGCGCGAGAGAACCAGAGCGTCCACGCCTGCGGTCCCGTGCTGGAACGCAGGCGCTCAAAAACGCGAGCAAGACAACTCTGGATCACTGATTCCATCAACCGCCTCGAAAAAACTCACCGGGCCCCGGCCCGGCGGCGCACATCCTTGGCGATGGCGTGTCCGGGCACAAGGGCCTCCGCTTTTTTTGCAGACTCAAGGGCTTCCTCACGGCGTTCGAGAGCGAGCAGAGTGAGCCCGAGTTCACCCAGCAAGTCCGCCTCCTCAGGAGCTTCCATCTTGCACGCAAGCCCAATGCGCAGTGCGCCTTCCGCATCCGCATTCCGCGCCAGAGAACGCAGCGCCCTGCCGCGCACGAGGTGCACTTCGGCGAGCAGCGGGAGGAGCAGCATGCGTGCCTCCGCGTGCGCGAGAATTTTCTCCTGCGCCCCCTTGACGGAAAGGAGCTTCAGGATTTGCGTTCTTGCGTCGTCATCCTCGGCGTCAATGGCGAGGTGCGCTTCGAGCACCAGGAGTGCCTCTTCGGTTGCGCCGCGCGCGAGCAGGATGCGCGCCAACTGCACACGCGGCCCCTTCCTGTCCGCGTTGTTCGGAAAGGCCGCGATCGCCGCGCGGAAGGATTTCTCCGCTGTCGGACTGTCGCCCGCGTTCAGTGCGAGACGCGCGTGAAGTTCGTGCGCCTGGGCATCATCCAGTCCCGCCTGTAACGCCTGTGTCACGAGTCCGAGCGCTCTCTTGTCATCGCGAGCCAGCGCGGCCTGCCGCGCCGTCAAGAACAGCACCCGTGGCTCATCCGCACCGGCCTTCGCGGTGGCGCGCTCCAGGGCTGCATTCGCCTCGGCCATCCGCAGCGGACCAGCGTCCTGCAAGGTCGCGGTGAGACGGATGAGTGTCACCGCGTCGGGCGTGGCGTCTGCGGTCGTAGCAGCCACAAGGGCCTTCCCCACCAGACGCGGGATGCGACGCATGGATGCCGTGTGAGCTGCTGCTGTCTCGCGCATGAGCGCCTCGAGGCCGTCCGCATCGATTTGACAGGTCGCGTGAAGCGCCGGCCAGAAGGCCTTGTCCTCGCCGAGAAGGCGGAGCAGGGCTGTCATGCGTTCCATGCCGCCCTGTTTGACCAGAGCCTCAGCGAGCAAGCCGGCCTGGTAGTAAGCGAACACTGCACGCGGCGTCCCGAAGGCTGCGTCGAACGCACGCACGGGAATGAGCTCGTCCGAGTGCAGGGCATCCTGCAGTTCCCTGTCGAAGTGCCGATCCCAGGCCGGGTTCTCCGCGCGCTCCTCGCAGGTGCTGAGTCCTTCCGTCAGCCACTTCGGTACGCGCCCCTTGGAGAGCCCCAGAGCGAAGCTGTGCGCGAGTTCATGGTGCAGAGTTCGCGCCCACGAAAAATTCTCGCTACCGTCCGCTCCAGGCGAGAGCATTGTCACCAGCGGGCCGAAGCAGAATCCGAGGAATCCCGGCCGCGGCAGGGCGAAGGTGCGCGCGGAGAGATCGCCGGACGAGAGCAGCACTTCGACGCGCAGCTTGTCCCCACCCGCGATGCCCGCCGGTGTGAACCCGTACTTCGCAATGAAGTGCTTGAGTGAACGCTCGGCGAACGGGCCAAGCACAGGTTCCAACACCGCGCGCTCGCGCCGCGCCAGCCGCAAAATGAGATGTTCCGTGGCGACATCTTCGTAATAGCGACCATTGACGCGCAGGAACTCGGCCATGTTGCGCCGCTTCACATGCGAGAACCGTTCCGCCTCCGCCGCGGCTTTCAGCGCCGCCCGGGCACGTTCGTCCTCGCCGAGATAGAGGGCGAGTCGCGCGAGCGCATCGCAGAGCGGCGCCGACTCCGGATGCAGGCGCACGGCCTCCTCCGCAAGCACAAGAGCTTCCTGCCAACGCCGTTGGTCGGACAGAAGATCCACCACACTGAGCCATGGATCAGCAGAAGTCGGCACGAGCTTCTGCACCTCCGCGAGCCGCTTGCGGAAGGCGCTTTCGCCCTGCGTAAAGAGCTGGCGCGCGAGATCCAACCCGAGGTATGCGGGCTCAACCGGCCAACGTGCGAGGGCTTCGTCCAGAGACTTCACGATGTCCGGCGCGAGATGCACGCCGAGGCCTGCGCGAATGGCATGCGCACGAGCCGTCTTCTCGGCGGCATGCACGGCCAAGGCGCGCTTGAAGGAATCATCGGCGGCAGAATCCTTCTGCCAGGCGAGTTCGGCGCGGCCCTTCACTGCGAAGGCCTCCGCGAGTCCGCTGCGCAGCCGCAGCGCACTCTCGCACTCTCTCACCGCATCCGCCTCGAGGTGCATGTCCTCGAGATAGAGTCGTGCGAGCGCAAGCGTCGGGCGCCAATCTTCGAGTGCGCTTTCTTGTGCGCCGCTCTTCCGTGCCTTCTCGAGCGTGCGTTGCGCCTCGACAAACGCGCCCTCGGCTTCCTTGGCGCCGTCGAAGGCACGGTAAACCTCGCCAAGCGCCACGAGATCCTGCGCCTCGCGCACCACGATGCGCCGCGCCTCCTCGACCACCTGCTCGCGCAACGCTTCTGCGATGGACGAATGACCGAGGCTCGCGTGCATGTCCGCGAGCGCGGCGGCTGCGCGCAGACTGAAGGCCGGACGGTCCGTGGGCAGAGGCGCAAGCGGCTGGACGAGTGGCTCCAGGAGCTTCAGCGCTTCCTCCCGCCGACCTCGCTCCGCAAGATAGGTCGCGAGCGCGATGCGGCCCCGCGGTGCAATCCCGTCCAGTGCGCTGAGCGCGCGCGCAAAGCGTTCCTCTTCCGCCAACTGCCCGATGTTTCTTGACGCGGCGAGCCCGAGGCAGAGCAGGTCGCTCGCGGGATGCTCCGCCTCCAGCGCCTTCATGGCCTCCGCAAGGACCGCCTTGTCTTCACCGCGCAGGAGTCGCAGTTCGAGGGTGCGCGCTGACTCTGGCTCCTGCGCGCTGATGGCGCAGGCTAGACCAACACACGCAAGGATCAGCGGGAAGCAAGCGCGCATGTTGCGACGCTCAAGCATGTGCCGCTGCGGCAGCTTCAAGCAGATGCACGAACTGACGCCGCAACGCTTCAGGAGCGAGGACTTCACATTCCCCGCCATGGCCGAGAAGAATGCGCGCAAGCGCCTCCTCGTTCGCGACCGGCGGATGCCACGTGATCGTGCCGTCGCCACAATCCTTCACCGTGCCGGACTCCGCCGACTCGGCGATCCAGCGTGCAGTCGCCCCGTGACAGCGGATGGTTGCCTTCGGCAAGGCCGTGTCTCCGAAGAAGGGCCGCGTGGCGAGCGCGTCCAGATCCACCGGCGCTGTATGTTCGACCTTGCGCTCCAGCGCGCGCAGATTGCGGATGCGGTCGAGGCGGAAGCAGCGCGGCTCCTTCTCGCCGTCGAGCCTGCCCACGAGATACCAGTGCTGATCGCGGGCGATACCACCGCACGGTTCAAGCTCGAGAAGTTGCGGTGCACTGCCGCCACCACTGAAGTGTTCGATTTCGACCCAGCGCCGTTCGAAGAACGCGCGACAGACCCGGTCGTAGATGCTCGCTCCCGCCGCCGGCATTTCCGGATCCCGTCCCACGCGGCGGCTGAGTGCCTTGAACAACTTTCGCGGCTTCGGCGCCATGCCCTCCTCGACCTTGCGGAGAAGCTGCGCGACGGCGCGTGCACCGGCAGGCCCCGGGGCCGTGCCTTCGCATGCCAGCTTGAGCGCCAGCGCTTCGAGCGCATCCAGACTCACGGGCCGACGGAAACGATCCGCAAAGGCGACACGCACCCGGTCGCCTTCGAGGCAGACCGAAATGTAGTCGTGCGGGAAATAGGGTGGAACACCGCAGAGCAGGAGCGTGCTGAAGAGATCCTCTTCGAGCTGCGCTCGCGGCACATGGGCACGCCGCGAGAGTTCATCCAGCGTCAGCCCCTGATGCTGGCAGAGGATCGGCACCAAGGCGAGGCAGCGGTTGATGGTTTCGAGGTTCTGGTCGGCCATGCTGCCCTCAAGCTCCGCTGACACTTGCCACTTCAGGCTGCGTGCTCGGTTTCGTGTTCAAGACCAACAGACGTTCTGCGGCCTGGCGAACCGCCTCGCGCAACGCCGCGGGTTCTTCGACACACACAGTTCCACCACGCGCGAGAACCCAGGGCACGAGTTCGGAGGGACGACGCACGGCGATCTCGAAGATGGTTCCACGCTCGTCCCGCGCCACTTCGACTGCGCGCGGCGGCAGCAGCGGCGTCGCCACGCCTGCAGGCACACGCAGACGTACAGCGACCGGATCCATCACCCCCAGATCCCAGCCCTCATCCTGCAGATGGCGTGCGAGACTGAAATCCGCCGGGCACTCGAAGTCGCCGGCACCCTCGCCCACATCCGCGAGAACTTCGCCCCGGATGCGCGCAAGCTTGAACGTGCGAATGCCCGCATGTCTGCGGCAATGACCGACGAGGTACCAAGACCCCTTGACCATGCCGATGCCGTAGGGATCGACTTCGCGCAGAGCTTCGGCCCCATCGAGTGGCCGGTAGTGGAAGCGCACCCTGCGACAACGTGCCACGGCACGCACGAGCGTGGTCAAGGCATCACGTCCTTCGTGGGTCGCCGCCGACACGCCCAAGCGCAAGAGTTCCGAAAGCTCCCTGGCTTCCGGTCCATCCGGCATGTCGGCCGCGAGCTTTCTGAGCGCGCTCTTCAAGCTGCGCGCGAGAATCCCGCCGCCGGTCGCCACCTCTCCCACGCGCGCCGCCATGTTCAGCAGCAAGACGTCCTCGCTGGTGAAGGCCATCTCTCGCTGTACCACCCGCTCGCTCTTGATCACATAACCCGCCGTGCCGCGATGATCGTCCAGATACTCCACCTCGATACCGAGTTCGCGGAGTTCCTTCTTGTCGCGCTCGAAGCGCTTCTCCTTCGCGTCATCCTGCGCGTTGTCGTCGTAACCAACCACGCTTTCACGGATGGTCCGGAACGTGACGGGAGCCTTGGCGTCCATCAACACCGCGACAAGATTGAGCAAGCGCTCGCGTTTTTTTTCTACAGCCGACATGAACTTTCCGGATCAAGGTGGATGCACCGCGCGACGAAGACCGCCGCACATGGCCCGCCAACCTCCGGGCCGCGTCGCACTGTAGCCACGCCGCGTCCGGACGGTCAACCGATTGCAGCGAAGCGCGCAAACCCTTGGCGCACGCGGTGCCACGCGCGTGTGGCTCTTTCATTCACGCCACCCGTGGTCGCGAAGAAAAACTGCGCGCGGGGCTTGACGCAGCGGCGACGGAGCTACTCAACACGTCGCCCGCTGCGCAGGCAGACTCAGGGTTCGTTCCGGTCGCGCGCGTCCGCAGGGTTTCTCACAGGCGGGGTCACCGGGAGCGCGCGGTAAAAACGGGCCTCGTACTGAAACCACCTGAGTGTGTATTGATACGGCACCGCCTCCGTGCGCTGGACGGTGCTGGTGGAACTGAAGGGCACTCCGCCGACGTTGCCCGTGGTCGTGACGCGGTCGGTATGCGTGATGCGGTCGTAGCCTGTGTGCTGAGTGTCCTTCTTCCAGCTCCGCCGCCAAGCCACAGCATCCGCTCCCAGCGCGCGTGCCGCAGCGAGAGCTTCCGTGTCGCCTTCGTCCCGCGTCGTCATGAACTCGCTCTTCCCCACCAAGCGTGTGCCAGAAGGCACAGGCCCCCAAGGTGCGAGCTGCGCCAAAGCGACTTCCGGTCCACGTTCACCCACGAAGTGCTCCTCGAAAGCGTTGGCGCAACCAGCAAGGA
>SXUL01000049.1 GCA_005790545.1 Planctomycetia bacterium
AGAGCGAGCGAAAGAACGAGATTGAGTACGCCCATGCCCACGAGCATCAGGGAGGAGGCGCGGATCTCGCCGAGGCCGTTCACGGCCGGCATGGCGACGCCGCGGAGCGGGAGATAAATGAGGAATGACGCAGTAAGGATCTGCAATGCGCGCCCGGCCGGGCCTGCAACCTCGGGCCCGATCCACCAGCCCAGAAACTCGGGGCCCAGCACCAGGAGCCAGAGACCGACGGCGAGCACAATGTTGAATGAGGCCTTGCTCCAGCGCAGGAAGATCGGCCCCAGTTCCAACTCGCGGCCCTCCGCATGGAGCTTCGCCGCGAGCGGCATCACCACATTGGCGATGCCGAGGATGATCTCCATCAGATAGACCATGAACTGGTTGGCGACGCTGTACCAACCCACGTTCTCGGAAGACATGAATGCGCCGATGACCATGCCGTTCACCTGGAACGCGAGGCGCGTGCCGAGATTGATGAGCAGGACGAAGACGCTGAAGCGGAAGATCGCGCGCACGGTGCCGCGGTCGAACTCCTTCAGCGACATCTGCGCAGCGGGGTAACGCTTCTTGATGATGACAAGGGCCACCACGGCCTCGAAGGCGGTGGTGAAGACGGGGATCGCAGCCAAGAGCGGCAGCGAGTTCGTGAGAGACATCAAGGCCATTGTCAGGCCGAAGCGGAGCAACATGCCGAGGATGAGCACGGCGTTGTAGATGGTGAAGTCGTGGTGAGCGACGATGACGCCGTAGGGCAGTTGCATCGCGAAGCCCACAGCCGAACCCGCCACCATGATGAGGAAGGCGAGCTCTGCGTCGCTGCGCATCACATCCGGAATGGCGTAACCCGCGCTGTACCAGAAGAAGAGCCCGGCACCGACGGCGAGCGCAAGCAGGCCGAGCCAGAGATAGACGCCGAGGCAGGTGGAGATGGCGCGATTGAGACTCGCCGGGTCGCGCCGCGCGACGGAGCCCGTCATGAAATGCACCGACGCCATGGGCACACCGAGGATGAGGAGCGCGAGGTTCCCCACGAAGGTGTTGATCAGGCTCCACTGGCCGTAGCCGGCTTCGCCGAGGCGCTCGTAGAGGAACGGAGTGAGCAGGAAAACGACCCCGATGCCCACGAGCATCCGGATCCAGTTGGAGCTGACGTTTTTCAGCATGAGCGCGTGCTTGCGCGGGGAGTCTACTGCGCTTCTTCATGTCAAGCGCTCGACGCTCCGGAGTCGGAGGGTTGCGGGTTACGATCCCGCGGGGCCGTGCGGCCGAGCGCCGCGGCGGGGAATCCAGTGCGACTTTCCGAGCTGCTCTGTGGAGTGGAGACCTTGAGCGTCGAGGGTGACGCGGGGATCGAAATCCGTGCCGTGCGCGCGGATTCTCGGGCGGTCGAGGCGGGAGATCTCTTCGTGGCCTTGCGCGGCACGGCTGTGGACAGCCATCAACATGTGCCGAGCGCACTGGCGCGCGGCGCGCGCGCGCTGGTGCTGGAAATGCCCGTCGCGGTTCCCGCTGGCGTGACGGCGGTGCGCGTCACTGATGGCCGCCGCGCGCTGGCAATCCTCGCTGCCAATGCGTTTGGCCGTCCTCATGAGAGCCTCAGTTTCCTCGGGGTCACAGGCACCAACGGCAAGACCACCACCGCGTGGCTCGTTGAAGGTGCGCTGGCCGCGGAAGGCTCTGCTGTGGCGCTGCTCGGGACGGTGGGGAACAGGATTCGCGGTCGCACGGAAGCGGCCGGGATGACCACGCCGGGACCGCTCGAACTTCACGCCTTCCTCGCGCGCGCATTGGCCGCAGGTTGCAGCCACGTGGTGATGGAAGTGAGCTCGCACGCCCTCGACCAGCAGCGCGTGCATGGCATCCCGTTCCGTGCCGCGGGCTTCACCAATCTCACTCAGGATCATCTCGATCACCACGGCACCATGGAGGCCTATGCGGCCGCCAAGGCCAGGCTGTTCGCGGAGCATCTGGCGCAGGGCACAGCGGTGCTGAATGCGGACGGCGCGGGCGTCGAGGTGATGACAGCGGCGGCTCGTGCGCGCGAGGTGCTGCGTTGCAGCGCGCGGCTGGGAACGGCGGAGGTGCGTGCAAGAGTCACTCGCCGAGACCTCGGCGGGCAGCAGTTCACGCTCAGCACGCCGCGCGGGGAAGCGGCGTGCGAGACGGCGTTGGTGGGCGCGCACAACATCGAGAATCTCCTCGTGGCCGCGGGGCTGTTGCATGCGGCGGGGCTTGACACCAAGGACATCGCTGCAGGTCTCGGCTCTGTGCGCGGCGTGCCTGGGCGCATGGAGCGCGTCAACGTGGGACGCGGCGTCAGTGCCTTTGTGGACTACGCCCACACGCCGGATGCTCTTGAACGTGTGTTGCAGCTTCTTCGCTCGGAGACGCAAGGCCGCTTGCACGTGGTCTTCGGTTGCGGCGGAGATCGCGATCCGGGCAAGCGCCCGCTGATGGGTGCCATCGCCGCAAGGCTCGCCGATCAGGTAACCATCACCTCCGACAATCCGCGTTCTGAAGATCCGTTGCGCATCATGGAGGCCGTCGTTGCCGGAGTGCCCGCCGCAGCGGGAGATCGTGTGCAGCTCGAACCCGATCGTCGAACGGCCATCCGGCTGGCACTCAGCGCTTGTGCTGAAGGCGATGCGTTGCTGGTTGCCGGCAAGGGTCATGAAGCGAGCCAGCTCTTCGGGAGCGCCAGCACGCACTTCGATGACCGCGAGGAACTCGCAGAGGCTGGAAGGGAAGCATGAACACGCTGCAGGGAAAGCGCGTGCTCATCGTGGGCTTCGGCCGCTCCGGTCGCGCCGCTGCCACGCTCGCGCTCCGGCGCGGCGCAGAGGTCGCCATCACCGATCTCCGCAGTGCCGAGGAACTCGCGCCGCAGCTCGCGACACTGCAAGCTCCCGTCGAGCTGCATCTCGGCGCCCATCCAGAGGCGGCATTCCACGGGCGGGACATCGTCGTGCTCTCGCCCGGTGTGCCTCCGCTGCCTGAACTGGCGCTCGCGCGCGCAGAAGGCGCAGAGATCACCGGCGAACTGGAATTCGCGGCGCGCGAGGTGACGGGTCGCATGCTGGCGGTCACCGGCACCAACGGCAAGTCCACCACCACGGCGCTCACGGGAGCGCTTTGCGCCGCAACCGGCAGCGCGACGTTCACTGGTGGCAATCTGGGGACGCCGCTCTCGGAAGGCGTCGATACGGAGGCACTCCGCAGCGGCTTCGCGGTGGTGGAAGTGAGCAGCTTCC
The DNA here is from genome assembly GCA_005790545.1 of Planctomycetia bacterium. Classification (GTDB taxonomy): domain Bacteria; phylum Planctomycetota; genus SXUL01. Next base: position 3,252 of record SXUL01000049.1, read on the forward strand.
AGCTCGAAACGGTCGTGCGCTTCCATGCTCACGCCGCCGCCCTGCTCAACATCACCGCGGATCACCTCGAACGTCACGGCGGGCTCGAAGGCTACGCGGCCATGAAGCGGCGCATCTTCATCAATCAG
>SXUL01000050.1 GCA_005790545.1 Planctomycetia bacterium
CTCCGGCCGTGAGGTTGCATTGCGCTTGTCACGCCTGCGGCAGCGAGCAGCGTGGGAGCGAAATCCGTGTTCTGGCAGAGCTCGGCAATGCGGCGTCCGGGTTCCGTGACGCCCCGCCAGCGCACGATGAGCGGCATGCGCAGCGACTCCTCGTACATCCAGCGCTTGTCATAGAAACCGTGTTCGCCGAGGAAGAATCCCTGATCGCTGCTGTAGAGCGTGAGTGCGTCGCCGAGTTCGGCGGCTTCCAGTGCATCCACGACGCGGCCGACGCCTTCATCCACAGCCTTCACACAACGCAGATAGTCCTTCAGGTATTCGCGCCACTTCCAGAGCACGAGCGCCTGCCCCGTTGGGGGCTCTGCCAGGAAGGCTGCATTGCGCGGACCGTAATGCGCCTCCCATGGATCGCGAAAGACAGGCCGCATGTTCTTCAGGCGCTCCGCGGCATGATTCACGGCCCACTTCTCCGGGACACAGCATTCGTCCTTCGTGCCCGGCGGCAGCTTCAGGTCATAGTCCGGAACGAGATGGCGTGCGATGGTCATGTGCTGCAACGCCGCCGCAGGACGACCGAGATGATTGTCGAAGAGTGACGCTGGCGGTTCGAGCGCGGCCTCTTCGAGCAACTCGAAATGGCGCGGCGCAGGCAGCCACTCGCGATGCGGAGCCTTGTGCCAGATGCAGAGCAGGAACGGCTTCGAAGGGTCGCGCTCCTCTGCGAGCCAGCGCAATGCGCGCTCGGTGATGAGGTCCGTCACATAGCCTTCGCGACGCTCACGCCCCTGCGCCGTGATGAATTCCGGGTCGTAATACTCGCCCTGCCCCGGCAGCACCTCCCAGCAGTCGAAGCCCTGCGGTTGTGATTCGAGATGCCACTTGCCGAAGAGCGCGGTCGCATAGCCCGCCGCCTGCAGCGCCTTCGGGAACGTGGCGAGATCCACGTTGAAGCGCGCGCCGTTCTGGGTGAAGCCGTTGGCGTGCGAGTGGAGCCCTGTCAATACGGTCGCGCGACTGGGTCCGCAAATGGAATTGCCGCAGAAGCAGTTTTCGAAGACCACGCCCTCGGCAGCCAATGCGTCGATGCGCGGCGTCACGTGCGGCAGGGTCGTGCCGTAGCAGCCAAGCGCCTGACTCGCATGATCGTCCGTGAAAATGAAGACGATGTTCGGGCTCTGCGGAAACGCCTGCGCCTCGGCCGCCCCAGCCTCCCCCACAGGTGAGTCCAACTCCGCACACGCGGCCAGCAGCGCACACATGAGACCTGCCAGACATATCGAACGACCGGTGACCTTCATGTCCGCATTCTCCGACGCTGCATTGACACGGCATCGTCAGAGCCGCGTGCGCAGCGCGTGGGGTCCCGCCGAACAGAGCCTTTGAGTGCATCCGAGCGGCTCTGCGAGGCGGGATCACCCCCCAGCGGAGCACGTGGCGCTCGTGGTGGATCGAACATTCGTCTCAACGCGCGGGCTTCCTGAAGAAGAGCATGTAGTTCTCTTCCAGGAAGTGCTCGGCGCGCACACACTCAAAGCCTGCGGCTTCCACTTCGGCGCGCACCACGGCTTCACCCGCGCGCACATGCTCGAGGACCCACTTCCTGCTCACCCCTTCTTCACGAATGAAGTCGAGAACCACGTAGGTGCCGCCGGGTTTCAGAGCCTCGAAGATGGCGACATTCATCGAGCGCGGATACTCGAAGTGGTGGTAGGTGTCGCTGGTGAACACCACATCGCAGGATCCAGCCGAGAGGCGCGGCGACTTCTCCCCACCCTCGATGACCTCGAAGTTCACGAGCTTGTCCTGCGCAGCCTTGGTTTTCAGGTGCTCGAGAAACGCCGGCAGGATGTCCACCGCCAGCACGCGACCTGTGGGCCCGACCGCCGCCGCGAAACCGCGCGCGAGAAAGCCCGTGCCAGCGCCTACATCGGCAAGAGTGAGGCCGCGGAGATCGCCGAGGCATTCCGTGATGCGGCTGCGCTCCGAGAAGATCTCGCGGCTCTCGATCTCGAAGCGCGCGAGCCACTGCTCCACGCGCGGCTCGTCGAAGTAGGGCTTGTTGATCCCGGGCTTCACCGAGACTTCCGGCGCGGCGGCCACCGGTGCAGGCGCCGAGCACGCGACGCAGGCAAACACGAACGCGCATCCAAGAACAATCGACAGTCGGGAAGTGCAGCGCATGAGTTGGCTCCGTTCGGGGTGCACGAAGTGTCGCATGGCGGCCTGATCAGCGCTGACGGCTGGCGGCCAGAACGAGAGCGCGGATCACGCCCAGGCCCAAGGCTGGATCGGCGGTGCGCTCCGGGTGCCACTGCACACCGCTGTAAAAGGCGCGCCCCGGATGGCGCACGGATTCGATCACACCGTCGTCGGAGTGCCCTTGCGCGAGCAAGCGCCCCGGGGTCGCCAGTGCTTGGTGGTGGCAGCTCGTCACATGCCCGCTGCCGAACTCCGATTCCACCGCGTGAATGCCGTCTTTCTGATGGCGTTCCGCACCGGCGAGCACATCGGGCAGATGCTGAATCAACTGTGCGCCATGAAAGACTCCCATGAGCTGCATGCCGAGGCAGATGCCGAGCACCGGCATGTCCTCGCGCTCCTCAAGGGCGGCCAGCAGTGCGAGCTCGCCTTGCTGGCGCTCCGGCTCCATGCACTCCGCTGCGGGGTGAAGCGCCTCGCCAAAGGGCCGCATGTCGATGTCATCGCCACCACTCAGGATGACGCCATGCAAATGCTCAAGCGCGGCGGGCCACATACCTTCGCTGTGCGGCAGGATCACCGGCGTGCCCCCCGCGGCGAGCACCATGTCTGCGTAGGCGCGCTTGCTCTTGAAGCGTGGCGCTTCGTAATCCGCGCTGATTCCAATGAGAGGGCGCATCGCCACGATCGTACCCGTGGGCCGTCCGCCGCGCCGTCAGCGAGCGCTGCGTAAGATGCGCGCCCATGAACGTGCTGCCCACCGAACTGCCGGGTGTTCTCCTGATCGAGCCCAAGGTCTGGCGTGACCCGCGCGGGTTCTTCTTCGAGGTCTGGCGCGAAGATCGCTACTCCGCCCACGGCATCGGCCCCCGCTTCGTGCAGGACAATCACAGCAAGTCCGCTCACGGCACCTTGCGCGGCCTGCATCTCCAGCTCGAACAGGCGCAGGGCAAGCTCGTGCGCGTCCTCGCGGGCGAGATCTACGACGTGGCCGTGGATGTGCGCGTTGGTTCACCCACCTTCGGCCGCTTCACGGCCCACCTGCTCAGCGCGGACAACTGCCGCCAACTCTGGGTGCCGCCCTCCTTCGCCCATGGCTTCGTCGTCACTTCGCCCACGGCAGAGGTCGAATACAAGTGCACGGACTACTACCACCAAGCCAGTGAAGTGAGTGTGCTGTGGAACGATCCCGCCATCGGGATTCCCTGGCCTGTTGCGGAGCCGCTGCTC
>SXUL01000051.1 GCA_005790545.1 Planctomycetia bacterium
ACCTCACCGCCGCCCTACCGCGACCCGTCGTTGCCGATCGAGGCCCGCGTCGAAGATCTGCTCGGCCGCATGACCCTCGACGAGAAGGTCGCGCGTCTCCATCTCGCAAAGCTCGGCGTGAAACTCACGCGCCTCTCGGACAAGCAGGCGGAGTATCTGGGCATTCCGAAGGACGGCCCCTACAAGCCGGACCACTACCGCTACTGATGTTCGCTCCGGGTATCCCGCTGCCGCCACGCGCTCCCGAGGCCTCGCCTCTGGGAGCGCGCGTGCTTGGTGATGCGGAAGCACCGGCAACGCTGATCCTCATCGGTGGCATTGCGCAGATTGGCGCGTCCTGGGCCGAAGTGGCCTCACGCGTCCATGCGGCGACGGGCGCGCGCGTGGTGCTGCCGGACAACCCGGGCATCTGCCTCAGCCGTCATGTCCCGGTGCCGCGCGATTGCGAAGGACATGCAAGGTTGCATGCGCAAACGCTCGCGAGCCTCGGCATCACGGGCGCGGTGCACATCGCAGGCTTGAGCCTCGGGAGCATGATCGCAGCCGCTCTTGCAGCGAAACTCGGGCCGCGCTCACTGTCACTCACGCTCTGCGCAGGCTCGTGCAAGGAAAGCGGCAGGTTGCGCCTGGCGCCCTTCTCGATCCTCCGCATGACTGGACGCGCCCTCATCGGGCGCGGCGGATTGGTGGGGCGCCTTCCCGAACTGGTTCAAGCGCGCATGCTCGCGGAGGACCCTGGCCTCGCAGAGAGGCTGCTCGCACTCCGTCGCAGCGAAGGTGGTTTCGCCAAGGGCGTGCTGTGGCGACAGCTCCTCGCGGCCGCGCGCTTCGAACTGGTGCCCCTCGTGCCCCGCTTGCCGCACCAGCGCGTCGTTGTGGTCGGAACGGCCGACCGTTTGGTTCCCGCCTCGAACAGCGGCCGCATGGCGATGCTCCTCGGCTGCTCCTGCCGCGAGCTGGCCGGACACGGGCACTATCTCGCTCTGGATGGCGCAGCCGAACTCGCGCAGGTCCTCGTGGAAGGTCTCAAAACGTCCGCGGGCCTTCCCCGAAAGGAAGGCCCGCGCGATGCCGAGAAGGGGACTTGAACCCCTATGCCCTTGACGGGCGCTAGTACCTGACACTAGTGCGTCTGCCAATTCCGCCATCTCGGCTTCAGGTGACGTAGTATGCCAAGCCGCGTTGCGCGCTCAAGGCATTCCACGACGTGACCCCTACCGACAAACGTGACACGCTCGTCGTAGCCCGCAACCGCAAGGCGCGCCATGAACTGCGCATCACGCGCACGTTCGAGGCCGGAATCGAGCTCACCGGAACGGAAGTGAAGGCCCTGAGGAAGGGGCTCATCAGCCTCGATCAGGCCTGGGCCGTGGTCGAATCCGAAGAAGTCTGGTTGCGGGACGTGAACATCGGCGAGTACGGCGCCGGCAGTTGGAACAACCACGCGCCACGACGAAAGCGCAAACTCCTGCTGCACCGAAAAGAGATCCGCGAACTTGCCGCTGAGGTCGAGAACGATCGCACTCTCGTACCCCTTGAGGTCTTCTTCAGCGAACGCGGTTTCGCCAAGGTCCTGCTCGGTGTGGGCGAAGGTCTGCAACGCCACGATCGCCGCGAGAACATCAAGAAGAAGGAAGCCGAGCGCGAGATGCGCCAGGCCCTGAAGCGCCGCCGCTGAATCCGCGTATCATGCGCCAGCGCGTCCTCGGGGCGCGAGTTCTTTGACAAGCGGGTCACGAGACCTGCCTCGGGGGCGATCGGTATCGACCGGGCTTGCGAGGTGGAGGTGGCGTGCAGAGGTTCCACGGAGGCCTCTCAAAACACCGTGGAAAAGATAGTTGCCAATAACAACTACGCACTCGCGGCCTGATTAGGCTGCGACTTCCCTGAGTTCATGTCCGCAGGGCTCAGGGATGATCACGCGGACTCTGGAATCCGACTCCCGTCGATGACGAGGAAACCGAGACAACGGATCGACTGGTCACCATGAACCGCGGCGCACTGGCCGCATGGCGACGAGACCAACAAGTGCGCCTACGCACGTAGAGGCTTCCATCAAACGGCTTCGGGACGGGGGTTCGATTCCCCCCGCCTCCAACTCTTTCCGGGTTGGTCCGCCGAGAACCAGTTCCTACATTGAACATCCATGCTGCTCGCGGAAACCAACACTCCATGGGGTGCACACCTCAGACTCATCAGCGGCGACCTCGCACGCCACGCCGCTGACGCTCTCGTGAATGCCGCCAACGGCTCTCTGCTCGGGGGCAGTGGCGTGGATGGTGCGCTTCACAAAGCCGGCGGGCCTGAAATTCTCGCCGCGTGCCGGCTGCTGCGCACAGGGCTCCCCCATGGACTTGCTGCGGGCAAGGCGCTCAGCACCACCGCAGGCGACCTGTCGGCGCGCAGGCTCATCCACGCGGTGGGGCCGCGCTACGGCATCGATGAACCTTCCGACAGGCTGCTGGCCGAGGCCTATCGCGCGGCCCTCACCATTGCCTGCAACGAAGCCTGCACGAGCGTGGCTTTTCCTGCCATCTCCATGGGGGCCTACGCGTTCCCCGCCACACCCGCTGCACAAATCGCCCTCAACACCGTCTGGAACTGGCAATGCCGCGTGCACGCTGCATGTCCCATCCGCCGCGTGGACTTCGTGCTCTACACACCCGAAGCGAGCGCCGCCTTTGCAGCGGCCCTGAAGGAACTGACCCATGGCGCGTGAAGAAGCGGCTCGACGGTACGACGCAATCTGCACCCTCGGCCTCGAGGATGTGCTGGCCGGCGAACTGGAAGCGTTGGGTGTTTCGATTGTGGCGCGGCGCGCAGGCGCCGTCGGATTCGAGGCTGATCGCGAACTCGCCTACCGCTGCTGTTTCTGGTTGCGTTCCGCAGTGCGCGTCCGCGAACTGCTCACCCGCGGCCGTGCGACCACACGCGATGAGCTCTACGAGCTGGCCTCCACCATCGACTGGGAATCGATGATGACCGTTTCGGACACGCTTGCAGTGGATTCGAGCGTGGATGATGAGCGTGTTCCCCACAGCAACCTCCCCCCGTTGGTGGTGAAGGACGCCGTGGTGGATGCGCTGCGCCGTCGCACCGGACGCCGACCCTTCGTGGATCGCGATGATCCGGTGACACCCATTTTCCTCAGCCTCCGCGATGGAGAGGCAGCTCTCTACCGCGACCTCGGCGGTGCAAGTCTGCACAAGCGCGGTTACAGAGACATTGAATCGAAGAGCCCGCTGAACGAAGCCATCGCTGCAGGTCTCTTGCTCAAGATCGGGTTCAACGCCGAGAAGCACCCCGTGCTCGTGGATCCCATGTGTGGCTCGGCCACGTTTCTCATCGAGGCCGCGTGGATCGCTGCGGATATTGCGCCAGGCAGCATGAGGAGCTTCGCATTCGAACGCTTCCGCGACCGCGACGCCACCGCCGTGAGCCGTCTACGCCAGGAAATCCAGCGCCGGAAGAAGCGTGTGAAGTTCCTGGCACTGGGTGCGGACCACCATCCGGGAGCCATCTGGATTGCAAGGAAGTCCATTGCCGATGCCGGCGTGCAGCAGGACGTGCGCGTCGAAGAATCGGAGATCTCGCGTTGGACTCCGTCTGACCCCGCTGCCCTCGTGGTCACCAATCCACCTTGGGGTCTGCGCATGGAGGAAGGGCCGGGCCTCGAAGCAGCGTGGCACGATCTGGGAGGCTTCCTCCGCCGCCATGCGGTCGGAGTGGATGCGTGGATTCTCTCGGGCGCACCAGGTATCACCCAGTTCCTCGGCCTTTCTGCATCAGAGAAGATCCCGGTCAAAACGGGCCCTGTGGACTGCCGGTTCCTTCGCTACCGCGTTCACACGCCCCAGGAGAGCACAAAGCAGCCCGTCCCGGATGCGACGACTGACGACGGCCCCGCGCCTCAGTGAGGCGAGTGCCCGCTCCTCTTCTGCACCGCAAGGGCGAGCAGCACCGTGGCGAGATCAGCGGCGGAGAGTCCGGGAATCCTGCGTGCGCGCCCGATGGTCTCTGGCCGCAGGCGTGTGAGCTTCTCGCGGGCTTCCGCGCGGAGATGCGGGATGGATGCGTAATCAATGCCCGCAGGCAGTTCTCGCTCATCCTCCTCCGCAAAGCGACGCACGGCCTCAAGAGAACGCTCGACATACCCGGCGTAGCGCGCCGCCATGAGGATCTCATCGCGATCCCGTGCATCGAGGGAGAGCGACAGCAACTCCGGCACGAGGGAGACGACTTCGTTCCAACCAAATCCGGGCGTGCGGAGCCAGTCCATGCTGGATCGACCCTCACGACGCGTTGAGCCGAGGAGCGAGAAAGCCGTCTCCCGCCGGGCGCAGCGCGCGCTCAGTGTGCTTTGCCGGTCCTGCGGCAGAACTCCGAGACTCAAAGCATGCGCCGCGAGCCGCACATCCGCATCATGATGGCGCAGCAGCAGTCTGTGCTCCGCCAGTGACGTGAACATGCGATAGGGCTCGCTGATGCCACGCGTCACCAGATCGTCGATCAGTACGCCGAGGTAAGCCTCATGACGTGCGAGCACCAGCGGCGCCTCGCCAACGATGCGCAAGGCCGCATTGGCCCCGGCAACAAAGCCCTGCCCAGCCGCTTCCTCGTAACCCGTAGTGCCGTTGATCTGTCCCGCGAGATAGAGCCCCGGCACCCGGCGCACCATCAATGTGTTGTCGCACTCCGTCGGGTCCACGTGGTCGTATTCGACCGCATAACCCGGAGCCGCAAACTCTGCCTGCTCCAGGCCGGGAATCGTGCGCACGAAGGCGAGTTGGACGTCAACAGGGAGACTGGTGCTGATCCCGTTCGGATACACCAATGGCGAATCGAGGCCCTCGGGCTCGAGAAAGATCTGATGACTTTCCTTGTCCGGAAAACGGAAGATCTTGTCCTCGATGGAAGGGCAGTAACGCGGACCGCGCCCGAGAATGCGCCCCGAGAACAACGGACTCCGGTCGAGGTTCTCGGAGATATGACGATGCGTCGCCGGGTTCGTGTGTGTGATCGCACAGGCCACACGCTCAGCGAGCATGGGATCCGTTCCGAAGGAGAAGCGCTGAGCGGGCTCCTCCGAAGGCTGTGGTTCAAGCTTCTCCCATGCGATGGAGCTCTTCACGATGCGCGGCGGAGTGCCTGTCTTCAGGCGGCCAAGGCGGAGCCCGAAGGCGCGCAGTGATTCCGTGAGGCTCGTCGCAGCGCCTTCACCAAGGCGTCCACCCGGGCGCGCATGCAGGCCTTCATGCAAGAGTCCTCCGAGAAACGTGCCCGTTGTCAGAACCACCGCCGCTGCGGGTAGCTCACGCCCGTCGGCCAGGCGCACGCCGCTCACCGAACCGCGCGCATCCGTCAGCAGGGCTGTCACCTCTCCACGCACAACCGCCACTCCCGCCTCGCGCACCAGTGCCTGCACCTCGCGCTCATAGAGAGCGCGGTCACACTGCGCGCGCGGCGAGTGCATCGCCGGGCCCTTGCTCCGATTCAGCACCCGGAAGTGGATGCCCGACCGATCCGCGGCGCGTCCCATCAGTCCGCCAAGGGCATCCACTTCGCGGACAATCTGTCCCTTCGCCTGCCCCCCGATGGACGGATTGCAGCTCATGCGCCCGATGGCAGACGGATCGAGGGTGACGAGCGTTGCGGACAACCCGCGCAGCGCAGCCACGCAAGCTGCTTCGACGCCGGCATGGCCTCCTCCGACAACCACGATGCCGCACACATCCACCATGCCGGAACTTAGCAGTGCCCGCGCGCAGTGTGGTGGTACAAGTCTCAACATGCTCGTGGACCTCTTCGCCGAGATCGCCGCGCTGCGGGCCCGTGGTGCCACCGCCGCGCTGGCCACCATCATCGGAGCCAAAGGCTCCACGCCGGCGAAGCCTCCCGCGCGCATGGTGATCCGCGCCGACGGCACGACCATCGGGACCGTGGGAGGTGGCTGCGTGGAGGCCGAGGTCATCCGGGCTGCACGTGACGCCATGGACACCGGCCGGACACTCAGGCTCCAGTTCCGGCTTGCTGGCGAGGAAGCCGAGCGCACCGGCATCGCCTGCGGTGGTAGTTTGGAAATCATGATCGAATCCCTTGAGGACCCACGCGTCGTCCTGATCGGCGCGGGACACGTGGCGGAGTCGGTCACGAACCTCGCCGCACGGACAGGCTTCACCGTCTGGGTGGCGGACGATCGCCCGGATTACGCCTCGGCAGCACGCTTTCCGCTCGCGCAGAAACTCGTGGTGGCGCCGCTCCACGAACTCGGGGAACACCTGGAACTCACGGCGCGCACGAGCCTGCTCATCATGACGCGCGGGCACGCAGAGGACTTCGCCGTGTTGCACTGGGCGCTTCAGAGTCCGTGCCGCCACATCGGGGTTCTGGGGAGCAGGAAAAAGCGTCTCGATTTCGAGGCCGAACTCGCTGGCGATTCCGCGCGCAGTGAACGTTTCCGTTCGGTCCGCATGCCGGTTGGCCTCGACATTGCTGCCGAGAGCGTTGCCGAGATCGCCGTAGCCGTGGTCGCAGAGCTCGTCCAACTCCGTCGCAAGGATCCGGCCCGTGCCTGAGATGCGGACCGCGCCATTGCTCGAGGCTGTCGCTGCGTATGCCTCCGCGACAGGGCATGGGCCTGAGGATCATCTCGCATCCGCCCGCAGAATGCTCGAGGCCATCCCGGGCGAACTCCGTTGGAGTCTGCTCGCGTGCAGCGGTGGATCTGCTCCCGCTGAGAAGGCCTGGTGCGCTGTGGCCGCGGGTGTCGCGGCGGGCGCTGTTCTTGACACAAGCCGGGGCACACCAGCCGGAATGCCTCACGCGCACGCAGTGCATGTTTTTCCCTTGCTGCTTGCAAGCACACGTGCCTGGCTGCTGGGATCTGCCCCCCTGCAGGCGCCGCTTGCGACCGAGGAGTTGCGAGCGATCTTGAACCTCGCCAGTCTGCTCTCATCCGCCATCTCGGCCCCTGAGAAGTGTTTCAACGAGCTCAATCATGCAGACAAGCTCGCACAGCTCGGACGCACCGTCGCTTCGGTCGCCCACGAACTGAACGGCCCCCTGCAGGCGATCATCTCGGAAGCGGAAACTCTCGCGGCCTCAGCGCACGATCAGAACTTCGACGGAAGTCTGCAGCGCATTCTCCGCTCCGGGCTGCGCTGTCGCGGCATCGTGCAGGATCTTCTCGCCTGCGGAACTCCCCGGCCGGCAACCTTGCGCGCTGTCAGCGTGAGCAACGCCATCATGGAAGCGATGGACCTTGATCGCTGGAGTGACGTGGGCGATGTGCAAGTCGAACTCGCCAATGCCGAGGCGCTGCCTCCCGTGCTCGCCGACGAAGCCCGTCTCATCCAGGTGTTCACGAATCTCATCAGCAACGCGCGACAAGCCAGTGGCGCAGCGGGCACACGGGAACCCGTGCGCATTCATCTGGCACGCGTCGGAACACAACTCGAGATCCGCGTCACGGACCGGGGGCGCGGTGTGGATCCGGTCGTGCGCCCGCGCCTCTTTGAACCGTTCGTCACGGACCAGGAGGACGGGCATGGACTCGGACTCTGGCTGAGTCGCCGCATGGTGGAAGAATGCGGCGGCAACCTTCGCCACGACGCCTCATGGAGCCCCGGTGCTGCTTTCGTGGTCAGCCTGCCCGTTGCGGAGGCCCAGGCTCCGGAGCATCACGAAGTCGTGGCCGCCCGCGTCCTCGTCATCGATGATGACCGGGAACTGCTGGACACTTATGAAGCGCTGCTCCGCCTCGACGGCCATGTGGTCACAACGACGGACCGTGCCAGTGCGGCCCTCGAGCAACTCGCGCACGGCCATTTTGATGTAGTTCTGTGTGACCTGAGGCTCCCGGACATGACCGGAGCCGCGTTCTTTGCCGAGGTGCAGCGGCGTTGGCCGGCAGTCGCGCCGCGCATTGTCTTCGCCACCGGCGACGTCGGACGCGCCGAGTCCGTCGCCTTTCTGGCGAGTGTGCGCAATACCGTGCTCGTGAAGCCGTTCCGGGCCGAGGATCTGGCGCAGGCCATCGAGCGCGTCCGGCAGCTCAATTGACTCAATCCGCGCTGTCTGGATGCAGTGCGCGCACGTGCTCCACGCCGGGAATCGCCGCGACAGCCGCGAGCGCCGCCGCCGGCACGGGTTCATCGCAGTTGAGAATGCTGAGCGCATTCGCGCGCGCAGCGTCTCGACCAACGCTCATGTTCGCGATGTTCACCCCGGCACTCGAGAGAATCGTTCCGATGGCGGCAATCATCCCCGGACGATCCTTGTGCCGCACGAACAACATGTGCCCCTCAGGTATGGCATCGATGTTCATGCCGAACGCGCGCACGATGCGCAACATGCCGTGACCGAAGAGCGTGCCGTCCAGGACGAGCTCGGAATCGCCGCCCTTGACGACGAGGCGCAGCAACGCAGGAAAGCTCTTGTGTCCCGGTTGCTGCCGATCCACGAGGCTGAAACCCCATTCCGCTGCGAGCAGACGCGCATTGACAGGATTGAGCGCGCGTCCCATCCATGGTGAGAGCAGCCCCACGACAGCCTCAGCCGCCAGCACATCGCCACGCAGGAGCACGCCTTCGCCGCAACGGGTGAGCTCCGCACTTTGCGGCCTTGCCAAGGAGAGGCCCGCTGCAACAGCGCCAAGCCGACGCGCGAGCTGCATCCATGGTGCGAGTTGCACCCTCTCTTCTGCTCCGAGTCCCGTGAGGTTGACCGCGTTGTCCACAGCGCCATGGATCAGGAAGCGCGCCACCTGACCGGCGATGAGTCGGGCCACGGCTGCCTGCGCCTCCTCGGTGCTCGCACCAAGATGCGGCGTCGCCAAAACGCGCGGGTGCTGGAGCAGTGCAAGGGAACGTGGTGGCTCCTCTTCAAACACATCCAGTGCTGCGCCGCCAACATGCCCGGATGTGAGGGCTGCCAACAGCGCCTCTTCATCCACAATTCCACCGCGCGCCACATTCAGGATGCGCACGCCCGGCTTCATGAGCGCCAGCAGCCGCGCGTCCACCAGATGTCGTGTCTTCTCTGCCAGGGGCACATGCACCGTCAGCACATCACTGCTGGACGCAAGCCCATCGAGATCCATGGGCTCGATGCCCATCTCACGGATCGCTGCAGCGTCCAGCATGGGATCGAAGCCGGCCACACGCATCCCGAGCCCGCGCGCCTTGCCCGCCACGGAACGACCGATGCGCCCGAGCCCGATGACGCCCAGTGTCCGGCCTTCGAGTTCGATACCGACGAAGGGCTTCTGCTCCCAGCGACCGCACCGGAGCGCTGCTGCGCCATCAGCGACGTGGCGCGCGAGCGCCAGCATGAGCGCCATGGTGTGCTCTGCAGCCGCGTTGGTGTTCCCGCTCGGGACATTCATCACCACGATGCCGGCCCGCGTGGCCGTCGCGAGGTCCACATTGTCCACTCCGGTGCCCGCACGACCGACCACGCGCAGGCGCGGTGCTGCGGCAAGCAGCGCCGCATCGACCTTGGTCCGGCTGCGGACAAGCAGTCCGTCACAGCGACCAATCTCCAGAGCAAGCTCTGCTGCCGAGATGCCCGCGCGGTCAAGAACTTCAATGCCCGCGGCCAGCAATGGCGCGAGTTCTGCCGTTGCGATGGCGTCGGCGACGAGAACCACCGGGGGCTGTTGCATGTGGCGAGTATGGAGGAATCAATGCTGCTTTCAACGCATGGCCTTTGCTACTGTCAATCATCATGAAGATGGATCCCCGCCCAACGCACAGGACACCCCCGGCGCGTGTCCACGAGGTACTCAAGAAGAAGCTCCTCGTGGACGGTTTTGACTTCGTCTTCGATCCCGCGCGCTCGGATGGCCCGTGGTTGGTGGATGCGCGTGACGGATCACGCTGGCTGGACCTCTTCTCGTTCTTCGCCAGCGCCCCGCTGGGCTACAACCACCCTGGCATGCGGGACCAGGAGTTCCGCGCGCGGCTCCTTGAGGCGGCGCTCGTCAAACCCACCTGCTCCGATGTCTACAGCGAAGCGCAGGCGGATTTCGTTGACACCTTCTCCAGGATCCTCCCGGCAGGGTTCGAGCATCTATTCTTCATCGAAGGTGGCGCCCTCGCTGTCGAGAACGCACTGAAGGTTGCCTTTGACTGGAAGATCCAGAAGAACCGTCGCGCCGGTCGCGGCGAGGGCCTCGGTCAGTCCATCGTGCATTTCAAGTCCGCATTCCATGGACGCTCGGGTTACACCCTCAGCCTGACGAATACTGCCGATCCGAGGAAGTACAGGGACTTCCCCAAGTTCGACTGGCCGCGCATCGTGAACCCCGGTCTCACCTTCCCGCTCACGCAGGAAAGCGTCACCGCGACAGCGGCCTTGGAAACGGAGTCTCTGGCCGCCCTCGATTTCGCCATCAAGACCCGCGGACACGATCTCGCCGCCATCATCCTCGAGAGCATTCAAGGCGAGGGTGGGGATGTGCATTTCCGCCCGGAGTTCCTGCGCGAGCTGCGTCGGCGCGCGGATGACCACGAGATGTTGCTCATCTTCGACGAGGTCCAATGCGGCATGGGGCTCACTGGGCGCTGGTGGGCCTTCGAGCACTCCGGTGTCTCCCCGGATCTGTTCTCCTTCGGCAAGAAGTCTCAGGTGTGCGGCATTGCCGCGACCACACGCTGCGACGATGTGGACTCTGTCTTCAAGATCGCAAGCCGCATCAACAGCACCTGGGGCGGCAATCTCGTGGACATGGTCCGCTGCGAGCGCTACATCGAGATCATCGAGAAGGAGGGCTTGCTGAACGCCGCAGCCAGGACCGGCGCGGCCGCTCTCCAGCGCCTTCATGAAATCGCCGAACGGCACCCACGCGTGACCAATGTGCGCGGCAAGGGCCTGATGATCGCCTTCGACCTCCCCGATACGGCAGAGCGGGATACGCTGCGCAAGCTGCTGCTGGAGGACAAGACCATCATCCTTTCCTGCGGCGACCGGAGCCTGCGCTTCCGTCCAGCCCTGGACTTCCCCATGGAAGCAGTGGACATCGCCATGCAACGCATTGACAATGCGCTGCGACGCCTCGCATGAGACTCGGCCTCGCACTCCTTCTGCTTCTCATCACAGCCTCCGGGCAACAACCACTGGAGGCGCTGCGCGAACAGGCCTCACAGCGCGTGGGCACCTTGCGCGGGCAGTTCCAGAACGAACTCGGCCTCGCTCTGCGCGTGTTCGCCGAAGTTCCGGCGAACGACGACCATCCTGCTCTCGTGAAAGCTCGCGCCCAGCTCAAGCCGTGGGTGCCTGCCTTCGCAGAACAGACGTTTCTCGCTGCGAGCACGCACGCGCACCCGCTCGTCCGTGAACGCTTGCTGGAGTTGCTCGCCTCCACAGAGGCGCGCGATGCGCTCCCTGCCGCTCGCAAGCTTGTCGCCTCCGGCACCGGGGCAGGACGCGTCACAGCCATCCAACTTGTCGCAATGCTGGGGACCACCGCGGATGGGCAGATCCTCGTGGCTGCGCTCGGGGGCACTCCTCCGCCCGGCGCACCTGAAACCGCCGCGCTGATCCGTGCGCTCGCGAACCTCAAGACTCCCGAAGCCCCTGCGCAATTGAAAGCTCACGCCTCTCACGCCGCACCCGAGGTCCGCCTCGCAGCGCTCGAGTCAATGGCTCGTCTCAGGGCGCAGCCGCGCGAAGACCTGATGCAGATCCTCCGCGCCATCCAGGACGATGCCGATCTGTCCGTCCGCTCCGGCGCGCTCGCCGCGCTGGTGCACTTCAATGAGAACCACGATGCACTGCGCGTCCTGCACGAACAGGTGAAAGGACCGGATGCCCTCATGGCCGAAGCGGCCCTGCGCGCACTTGAGAGAGTGGCCAACAAGGACACCTCACGGGCCTACCTCCTCGAAGCCGTGAGCGGCGCACTCGCCATTCCTTTTCGCGAACGCTGCGCGCGACTGATGTGCAAGCTCGGTGATCCCCGCGGGGCCCGTCTGCTGGCCAAGGGCTCACGCGACGCGGCCCTCGCCCAACCACGCGATGCGGATTTGCAGCTCGCCGCGGGCGAGCAACTCAAGGTCCTCGGAGCCCACCCCGACGCCATCGAGTTCTTCAAGAGAGCTCTCGACCTGCTCACGCGTGGTCAGAAGTACCGCGCTCGCGTGCCCTGGGCCCGCACGCTCGCGCTGCAGGGACGTTTTGAAGATGCGTGGGACAAGCTCAAGGACGATTACAAGAACCTGACAGGCTTTGCCGACGACCCCGACTTCAGCGACATGCGTCGCGATCCCAAGTGGGCAAAGCTGTTCTCTTCGGACGGCGATTGACCTGGAGTTTCCCGTGCGGCGCATCGTTCTCCTGATCGCCCTCATCCTCGGCAGCAGTGTTGCCCAAACACCTCCGACCAATCCACTCCGCATCGGCCGCGACGTCCCGGAGGGCGCCATCGGCATCGTGCGCGGGAAGCCGGTCCCCATCGCGCTCTTCATTGATGAGCTGCTGGCGGTGCAATTGCAGCCAGAGGGCGAAGGCTCGGCCACTCTGACGGTGATGGAACAAGACCGGGTCGTCGCCAAGGCCGCCACTGCCTCGGGTTTCACAGTGGAGGATGCGGAAGTCGACGCGCGCATCGAGTCCATTGCAACCCAGATGAAAGCCGCCGGGCTCTCGTTGGAGGAGAATCTGAAGTCGCGTGGCGTCGAAATGCCGGCATTCAGGTCGCGCACACGCACGTTGGTGCTTCTCGAGAAACTCGCGCGCAAGGAACTGAAACTCCCGCCCGAGATCGTGGTGGAGAACCATCACAGCGCTCTCTGGCTGAAGCAGGCCTTGAGCCAGGATCCTCCTCAGCACGACAAGACCCAACTTCCACCCGGAGCCATCAGCCGGGTGGCTGGAGTCGTCATCACGCGTGAGGAACTCGCGCGCGAACTCATGGCAACCCTCCCGGCGCAGGATCTGCTCCGCACCGCGGAGACGCTCGTGCAGCTCTCGCTCGCAGAAGAACTCGCCGCGGCGGCCGCCATCGAACTCACCCCTGCGGATTCCGAAGCAGAGTGGCTGCGGCATGCCCGCGACTTCGAGTCCAAGCCCGAATACAAGGGCGTGGCTTGGGCGGATCTCGTGAAGCAGCGCTTTGGACAGGATCAGGCCGCCTTCATGGCCATGCGTGCCTTCCGCGTGCGCGTGTTGCTGTCTGCGCTCTCCAGGAAACAACATGATGACAAGGCCCTCGCGGAGGGCTACGAGAAACACCGCGCTCTCTACGGCCCCGTCTATGAAGTGCGGCACCTCTACCTCCGCGCAACGGCAAAGCCCGATCCAGCCGGCAAGGTCCTGTCCTTCGAAGACGCTGAAGTGCGCATGAAGTCGGTGCTGACCCAACTCGACCGCGGCGTCACATTTCACGAACTCGCGAGCCTGCACAGCGAGGACCTGCAATCCAGGGCGCGCGGCGGGCTGCTGGATTCGTTCACTCCGGGCAAGAATCGCTTCCCGCCCGAATTCGTTACAGCGCTCGAACCGCTGGAAGCCGGCGCCATGACTCCCCCCTTCAAGTCCGCAGCCGGATGGCATGTCCTCCGGCTGGAAAAGAAGTCTCCACCACCAGCACTCGAAACCGTGAAAGAGGACCTCTACAACGTCCTCGGCCGTGAACTGTTCCGGCGCGAGTGGATGGCAGCGGACATCGGCATCGACATCCGCAGGCCCTGAGCCTCAGGCGCGCGGCAGCTTCTGGCCGCGCAGCGCAACCAACTGTCCCTGCCGCCGCGCGATGACACGGACGACGCGCGCAAAGGGCGCCAGGAAGAGCACCAGATCACGCCGGAGCAATGCGGGCAGCGCGAGAAGAAGCATGCACGGGATACAGAGCACAAGACGCACTGCGTCGGCAACGAGCTTCAGCGCAAAGGAGGCAGGCCTCCAGCCGTGCTTGCGTGCGAGAGCAATATCGCCCGTCCCGTAACGGAAGAACTGCGCGTGCAGCTCCACGAGACTCGTTCTGTGCCGGTGCTCCACGCAAGCCGCTGCGACTTCAGAAAGATCCCGGCCGGGGAAACAGGCCCGCAGTCGCCAGCAGAAATCCGCATCGCCGCCGGAGTAGAGCGACACGTCAAACCCACCCACCGCAAGGGCGTCATGGCGGCGGAGCGCGAGACATGCGGTTTGCACAAAGGCGCGCTGCCCCTGTCCCAGTGTGAGCGCCTGCGAAAGCAGCCCCGCGCGCGCCGAGTACCGCTCCACCCATCCGGATTGCCCAGGCGCCTCCACAACACGCGCACCGGCCACGAGAACACGGACCTCCTGCAGCGCCTCCACCAGCGCAACGATGAGGCCGCGTTGTGCCACACAATCCGCATCGATGAAAATCACGATGTCACCACGAGCTTCCTCAAGACCCCGTTGACGCGCGGCATACGAGCCTGGCTGTGGCGCCGTGACAAGGCGCACTCCTGAAGCACTCGCAGCACTGACAATGCCCTCGGCGAGTTGGCGGCTCCCGTCCGTGGACCCGTTGTCAACCAGCAACACTTCGAAGGCAAAAGGGGCGCGCTCGGCCAACAACGCGGGCAAGGTATGCGGCAGATGCGCTGCCGCGTTGTAGAACGGCATCACGACAGAGGCGATGACTCTCTGATCCTGCATGCGTCGGCGCCGTTCTCTGGCGAGAGAGGGTAACCTAGGGCCATGCAGGAAATGCTCGCTCCGGAGAGCCCCGAACTCCGGGCCGTTCCTCGCCGCCAACTGGCCCTCGGCGGCCGCGTTCCGGTGGCGATGCTGGCGGCCTGTCCCTTCCCCGCGAATCGCGGCACGCCCATCCGCATCCGGCAGATGGGCGAAGCCCTGCACGCCCTCGGCTACGACGTGCATGTCATCACCTACCACCTCGGCCAGGAACTCTCGATCCCCGGCATGACGATCCACCGCACGGCCCCGCTCGCGCGCTACGCGGAGCTGGGCGCCGGCCCCACGTGGACGAAGCTCATGGTGCTCGATCCGCGCCTCATCCGACGCACGATGGAAGTGGTGCGGCGCCACAACATCCGCATTGTGCACGCTCACCACTTCGAAGGTGCCCTGTGCGCGCTGGCCGCGCGTGCACTCAGCGGCCGATTCAAGATCGTCTACGACGCGCACACCACGCTGCGGGATGAACTCATGAGTTATCGCGGCTTTCGAGGCCCGCGCATCCTGAAGAAACTCGCCTGCGACGTTCTCGATGGCGGCCTGCCACGCTGGTGCGACCACGTCGTGACGGTTTCCGAGAGATTGCGCCAGAGCATCCTGCGCGACGGAGTCGCCGCGGACCGCATCAGCGTCGTCCCCATGGCCATCAACCGGGAGGAGTTCGAGCCCCTGGATCGCGCAGCGGCGCGCCGGCACATCGGCATCGAAGGCCGCCAACTGCTCGTCTACGCAGGCAACCTCGCGCCGTTCCAGGGCGTGGATCAACTCCTCCGCGCGTGGCGCATGGTCGCACCCACCCTGCCGGAGGCACGCCTCCTCATCGTCGGTCGCAGCAGCGATGAATACGTGCAGATGGTGCAGCGCCTCGGCCTCGAGAACCACGTCATCTTCACCGGCGAGAAGCCCTTTCCGGAGGTGCGCATTCACATCGCAGCCGCGGACGCCGTGGTGCTCCCGCGCGACAATTGCGTCGGGTTCCCGCTCAAACTCCTGAACTACATGGCGGCCGGCAAACCCATCGTAGCCTTCGAGGGTGGCGGTGCGGATGTCCTGCGACACTTGGACAACGCTTGGGTCGTCCCGAACGAGCACGAGGAGGCCTTTGCCGCCGGCATTCTGGGCTGCCTCACCCACCCGGTGATACCGGCACAGATCGCGGCTGGCGCGCGCCGCGATGCGGAGCGTTATGGCGCGGAATCCATGGCGCGCCGCGTCCACGAGCTCTACCGTGAGTTGTTGCTCCCCGGACCGGCTCCGGGAGATGCAGCCCTGCGATGACGCGTCCAAGGGTCAGTGTCGTGGTCGTCAACTACGACGGCGAGGCCTACCTCCCGCGCATGCGCGATGCACTCCGCGCAACGGACTGGCCCTTCCACGAGATCCTCGTCTGCGATGATGTGTCCCGCGACGGCAGCCGCCTCTGGCTGCGGCACCACTGGCCCGAAGCGCGGATGCTCCCCGGTGCAACCAACAGTGGTTGTGCGCGCATGCGCAACCTCGGGCTCCATGCCGCCACCGGCGAGCTCGTGCTGCTGCTCGACAACGACGGCCTGCCCGAACGCGGTTCTGTCGATGCACTGGTGGCCGCACTCGCTTCCCATCCGGAGCATGTCGCCGCCATGCCCCGCGTCGTCTTGCAAACAGACCCACCCCTCGTTCAATGCGATGGAGCCTTCACCCATCCCACCGGGCAGATGGGTCTCGTCAATGCGCATCGACCACTAGCCGGCGTCTCGGACACACCTCAACCCATCACAAGTCTGATGGGCACGGCCATGCTCTTGCGTCGTCAAGCAGCGCAGCGCATCGGCGGTTTCTCCGAGGACATGTTCATCTACTACGAGGACCACGATTTCGGCACGCGGCTCGTGCTTCTCGAAGGGCCCGTGCTCTCCGTCCCCACCGCGCGCATCAACCACCTCGGCGGCACCAAGAACCTGAGCTTCCGCAGCGGCCAGCGCTATCCCGAACGGCGCAGTTTCCTCATCGCGCGCAATCGTCAGCGCTTCCTGCTGCGCACCTTCGAAACCCGCACGCTGTTGGCGCTGGCACCGCTCCTGCTTGTGCATGAAGCAGCACAAGCAGGCTGGTCTCTGGCTGCCGGTCGGATTGCGCTGTGGTGCGATGCCACCCTCGCCAATCTCATGCGACTCGGCCGCACATTGAACGAGCGCCAGTGGATCCAGGAGCGGCGGCGTGTCACGGACAAGATCATCATTCAACGTGCACCGGTGCCCCTTCATCCCGGACTGATGGCACGCCCATGGCAGCGACATTTGCTGCTGCGCTTCGATCGGGTCCTTGATGGAATGGCCTCAGCGCTGCTCCGGTTCGTCCGTTGATATCCACGCCCCTGCGGCCTTGAGTCTGAGCTCCGGCGGAAGACCCACGCGCAGCACGCATGTGTCAGGGACAGAGCCTGCGACAGCAGCGGCAACCAGTGCCGGCCCAGGGAAGCCACAACACGCCAGCCGCTCGGCAGCGCTGCGCCCTCCACGCTCCCACAGAGCCACCTCTCTGGGTGAAGCCAGCCAGATCTCTGTTCGATCCAGCCCTTGATCCGCCGTGAGAAGCAGCGTGACCAGTTCACCCGGAGTCAGATCGGGTTCCTGTTGCGGCCACGCATGCACTCCCGGCATGACGGAAATGCGCCCAACGCCCGAGGCACGCCTGACCTCCAAGTTCATCGGCTGGTCCGCATGGAGACCAACCAAATGCAACATTGGGCGCGCCGCGACCTGTCGGTGGCGGGGCGCAAAGATCAGCGGCGGCGCAGGCCCGCCCCGGCGCGGCAGCATCCGGGGGGCGGACGTCTGCTCACGATGCCCCGCCAGCAGGGCTATCAAGACCACGGTCAAGGATGCACCTGCCAACCCTGCACGCCACATGCTGTCCTGAGCACACGGGCGAGACTTGCTGCGAGAAAACACGCCAGGAGGGATTCGAACCCCCGACCGCGGGATTAGAAATCCCGTGCTCTATCCGGCTGAGCTACTGGCGCAGAGCCAGGCGATTCCCAGGCAACGCCCCCGTCGCGATTCGAACGCGAAATCCCGGCTTCGGAGGCCAGTGGTTTATCCGATTAGCCTACAGGGGCAGGCAGGATCAGTTTAGGAGCGGGGCACCGCGGATCAAGTGTGAGCCTCTCTTCCGCACTTTTCTTGAAGCCCACCATGGCGGCTGATACGGTTGCGCCCTCCCGACGGAGGATGTAGCTCAGTTGGTTAGAGCGCAAGATTGTGGCTCTTGAGGTCGGGGGTTCGATTCCCCTCATCCTCCCTCCGGTTCAGGTGTGCTTCACCGCACACTTGGACCACGACACGCGTGCGTAGCTCAGTTGGTAGAGCAGGTGATTCTTAATCACCGGGTCCCAGGTTCGAATCCTGGCGCGCGCATCGAGGCCCCGAACAGGGGCCTCGCTTCGTTTCAGGACCGAGCGCATCCAAAGTCGCTCCCGGCAACCCAGCTCCGCAGCCCGCCGACTCTGCGCTCACCTCCACTTGCGATCCGCCAAGAAAACAGCGGATTTTCTTGTGACTCCCTTGCAGCCATGCGGTGTTTCCAGCACAATCCGCGCGCCGACTGGGAAAAGTCGGCGTTTCTCCGGGAAAACTACAAGAGGAATCACATGGCGAAGAATGCAAAACCCAAGGGCCCCAGCAAGGGCGAAGTTCTGAACGCGATCGCGACGAAGACCGGCCTCAAGCGCAAGGACGTCAAGGGCGTGATGGACGAGTTGACCGTGCAGATCCAGAAGTCGCTGAAGAAGCCCGGCCTCATCAGCATCAACGGTCTCATGAAGATCGTGGTGATCAGGAAGCCCGCCACGAAGGAGCGCAAGGGCACCAATCCCTTCACCGGCGAACCGGCCGTGTTCAAGGCGAAGCCCGCGCGCAACGTCATCAAGATCCGCGCCATGAAGGCGCTCAAGTCGATGGTCTGACAGCTCACGCGCTGTTGATCGCGAAGCCCTCTGGACGCCGCGGCGCTCAGAGGGCTTTTTCGTGGAGTAGAGTGCCGCGTGCGCGAGCGTGGCGGAATTGGCAGACGCACCAGACTTAGGATCTGGCGGGGCAACTCGTGGGGGTTCAAGTCCCCCCGCTCGCACTCAGGAACGCGCGCGAACGCGCCGTACGAATTCCTTCAACGCTGCATCAACGGGCGCCATTTCCACGCAATCGAGAATCGAGTCAGAACGGCTCGTGCCCATGCGTGCGAGCATCTCGACCAGTGCCTCACGCGTTGCCTGTGGCGTTTGCGGCGCAACCAACACACCCACGAGAAAGCGGTCGGAGCAGTCCAGCGGAGCCCGCAGGATGCGCGCGAGAATGTCGTTTCTGGTGACAGCGTCCTGTCCCGGACGATCATGAACTTCCGCGAGATAGCGCAGCGGCTCCTCGTTCACGCCATGGCGCACGAGTCCACCCGCGGCCGAAATGCGCAACGATTCGTCGCTGTCCCGGGCGCGAAACACCTCTTCGAGCAGCGGGCGCGCTTCCGGATCGCCGCAGGCTCCGAGAGCTTCAACAGCTTCCCGTCGCACTTCCCGCGAGTGATCTTCGAGGAACGGACGCACCCGCCGCGCTGAATGCGGCAAGCGCATCACACCATGCATGCGCAAGCCAGCGATGCGCGCTGCGGGACTCGCTTTCTCTGAAAGAAGATGTTCCTCGATGGGCCGGACAGCAGCGCCTTCACGGCCTGCCAGCGCGCGGGCAGCCGCACGCACGCAGCTCCATCCCTGACGCGTGCCGTCGCCAGCACGCGCAGACTCAACTGCCACGGCCTGCACGAGGCTGGCAGCGTCCACACCCTCGGTGTTCGAGCGCCCGGCCGAACCGGCCAGCAATTGCAGGGACGCGTTCTCAGACAGCAAGCGCCCGACCTCGGCTTCGAGATCCTCACGGCTCACATCATCGAAGGAACCCGGCCCGACTTCGCGTAGAGCAACGGTTTCATCATCTGGCCCGATCGACCGAAGTGCCGCAGCATCCTTCCAATGCAGCGTGACGAGCACGGCAGCTGCGGCAGATGCCGCGGCGATGATTCCGGTACGCCACCAGGAGAAACGCAGCGCCTCACGGGGCACGGAGGCACGCACCAGTTCCTGCTCGAGGATCAGATCCTCGTCCATCCAGAATTGGCAATCCTTGCACTCAACGAGATGCGCGCGCGTCGCGTGAGTTTCGTTGTCCGCGAGCAAACCATCCGTGAACAACGCGAAGTTCTCGCGCACACGCTGGCAGGTATCCGATGGCATGGGCGTGCTCATGAGGGTTGCAACAGTTCCTTCAGGCGTTCCTTGGCCCGGTGAATGACGATGGAAACGGAGTTCGCAGAGGACTTGGTCCTGCGTGCAATCTCCTGCACGTCCAGATCTTCGTGGTAACGCATGCTGAGCACCTCCTGCCAGCGCGCGGGCAGCTTCTGCATGGCCGCGCGCAGGCGTTCCACGTCCTCAGTCTGAAGGAGCTGGTCAAGCCCCGAGAGCTGACGCGCGGAACGCTCGTCCGCCTGACGGACGCCCTCGCTCACGAGCAGGCGCTGCTCCAGCAGGCGCCTTCTCCTGTTCGTGATCGCGAGGTTCACGCCGATGCGGAAGAACCAGGTCGAGAAGCGGTACTGCTCCCGGTAGAGGTGCAGCTTCCGCTGGGCCCGAAACACCGTCTCGCGGACGATGTCACGAGCCAGATCGCGGTCGCCGACGAGGGGCAGAACGATGTTCTCGAGCGCCTTTTCGTAGCGCTCAGCAAGCGCCGCAAAGGCCTCTTGGTCGTTCTTCCGCGCCTGCGCGAGGAGCACACTTTCTTCGGGAGATGTCACGCTTCCCGCAATTCTACGGGCAGAGGACGTCCTTCTTTCAGGGCCCTCGCCCGCATGAGTTCGCGCCGAAGCGCCGGCTCCACAAGACGTGGCTTCCAGCCGAGTTCCGCAGCGGCGCGCGCCGAGTCGTACGCCCAATCCTGACGCATCACTCCCAGCAGATCCGTGCTGGCCGCGAGGCCGCGACCGAGGATCCGCAGCGGAGCCTCGACACAGCCCGCAAGAGCACCCAGCCACGCCCCGGGCAGCAGGGGCGGAATCTCGCCAAGCTCCTCCCGTGCCAGATCGAGAAGGCTTCCCATGCCGCAGTTTTCGGCGCCAAGAATCCACTCCCCCGAGCCCCTGCCCTGCGCGACATCGACCACCGTTGCGGCCACGTCGCGCACATCAGCAAGGCAAATGCGCTGCTGACCCGGCCGCGGAAGAGCCGGGAACTTCTTCAGCGCCAAACCCTCTGCCAACTCGCGAAACCAATTGCCGCGAGACGAAGGCCCTGGCCCCACAAGCGCTGCCGGGTGCAGGATGATGCGCTGCATGCCGCCAACTCCTGCTTCCCGCAGAAGCTCCACTCCACGCCGCTTGGTGCGCTGGTAGGCGATACGCGTCGTGCGACCACGCTCGAAATCCGGCTCTGCCAGAATGCGCCCCGCACTCGGGCCAAAGGAGAACACGCTGCTGACGTGCACGAACCGGGACACACCCAGCGCTGCTGCAGCGAGCGCCCACGCACGAGGTGCCTGCGTGTTGATGCGCTCGAACTCGGCGTGCTTCAACCTCTCCGTGGTGGCCAGCCCCGCTGCATGGATCACCACCTCGACCCCGGCAAGAGCCGCCTGCATGCAGGCGGGATCACGGAGATCACCTCGCACCGATTCCACGCCCGCATCCACGCAGGGCGTCGCGTGCACCAGCACACGCACAGGCGCCCCTCGCCGGGTGAGCTCACGCACAACGTGGCTGCCGAGGTAGCCCGTGCCCCCTGTGACCAGAACCCGACCTTGTGCAACCACGTCGCTCACGCTTGCGAGGGCCACCAGTAGCCCGCTGCGGTCAGCACCTGAGCCGCCATCATCTGCAGATAGAGCATGCGCCATGCCTGACGCGCCGAGGCCTTGTCCGCGCTGGCTCTGGCCATGCCAAGGAGGCTTCGCGCAGCCACCAACCCGAGCAGCGCAATGAACAATCCACTCGCCAGCGCCGCCACGGGAGGAATGCTCAGCAGTGGCCGCCCTTCCCAGCAGATCCAGGGAGTCGCAGCCAGAAGGACCCACGGCAGCACCAGCGCAAGCGACATCATGCGCGCGGCGCGCTCACGCCCGAAGCGGAGAGGCAGGCTCGATGCACCGCCGAGAGCATCACCTTCCATGTCCTCGAAGTCCTTGATGGCCGCGCCACCCAGCACAAAGAGAAAGAAGATGCCCCCAAGCACCCACGGTTCCCGGTCCGCAGCGATATCCGCTACGGCGCCCCAGCCTGCCACCTTCAAGAGCAGGCCGCGCGGGATGGCAATGACAAGTGGCGCCAACCACCAGGAATTGCGGCAACGGAACGGTGGCGCCGAGTAGGCCCACGTGAGCCCCGCAGTGAGTACGACTATCCAGAACACTTCGTGAGCTCCGGGAGGCCCGAGCATCCACGACAGTGCCAGTGCGACCGCGTACCAGAGCGCCGCAAACTGGCACGCGCGACGGCTGGTCACAACGCCGCGCGGTAGCGGGCGCTCCGGCTTGTTGACCCGATCGAGTGCAAGGTCGTGCACCTGATTCAGAGTGTTGCTGGCCGCATTGAGCGCGGCGGCCATGAGAGCGCCCAGCACCATCATTCCGGCCGCTCGTCCCGCAGTCCCCTGTTCCCTTGGCAGTGTTCCGAGCGCCGCGAGGGCGCCGGAGAGCATGCCCAGCGCCGGTGGAAGAAGCGTGAATGGCCTCGCCAATGCGAAGAAGACGCGCATCACGCAGGCACGCCCGCCCACAGCACAAGTCCCCCCGCCACTCCGGTGGCGAGCCCGTTCACCAGGTGATTGCTCCATGCGCGCGGCAAGTGCGCTTCGAGGGTTGCGCCCAGCACGCTGTCCACGACAGGCGCAAGGAACACGCCCGCAGCCGTCATCCACGCAAGGTCACGGGGAAAGCCTGCAAACTCCGCCGCGCAGAAAGCCACCGCAGCCACCGTCGCGGAAACGGCCGTGCCGCTCCAGCTCATGCCTCCATCCGTTCCACGTGGCACACGCGCTCCAAAAAGCAGCAAACGCGGCGCTTCCTCTGCCAGCATGCCAAGCTCACTTGCAAGGGTGTCGGCCAACGCACCTCCGAGACAAGCGATGGCCACTGCAGATGCCAGCGGCCCATCGCAGCAAAGAACAAGCACAGCCGCAGGACCGGCATTGGCCAAGGCATGACCCGCTCCGCGCGCTTCATGCGCTTCTCCTCCACGCCGTGACAGGCGCCAGCGTGTGGCGATGGATCCGATGAAGAACAGTGCGCCCAAGGCACCGACGCCACACAGGCCCGCTTGCGCTCCGAGAATCGTGGCGAGCAGAGAGCCTGCCAGCAGGCCGCTCCAACGGATGAACCCTGTGGCCGCCGCACCAGCCGCAAGGACTGCAGCGAGAACACCCGCATTCAGCCAGCCCATGCGCTTCCATCTGCAACCATCGCGCCGAGCGCAGCTGCCACAGGCACCGTGAGATTGTCATCCAATGCTGGCGGAGCCGTCTCAGCCAACATGCCGGACACACCCGCAGCGAGAGCCACAGGCCATGCGACCACACTCAACATCAGCAAGATCGCGAGCGCGTAGGCCAGCACACTTGCGCCGATTTCCTTGTCGCGTCGCCATGGCCAGGAGAGGCCGCCATGGCGAAAAAGCGGCGCGAGTCCATCTCCCACCGCCAAGGCGAACCACGCGCACTGCACCGTGAAACATCGTTCCTGAAACACCAGCGTGAGCAGGGCGAGCACCAGCGGATACAGCACCAGCCCGCGCGTGCCGGGACCGTCGCGCCGCGCGAGCCAGCCCCTCGGCGCCAGCACGGCGGCATTGAAGAGCGCGGCCAGGACCAGAGCGCCTGCGGCCACCCACCACGCAATGAGCGGCAGAAGAAAGGCACCGCCTGCGAGCGCGGTGTGCACACAGCGCCGCGCCAACGCAGCACTCATGGGCGTCGCATCCACAAGCTCTTGCCGTCAAGATCCGCAGGCTTCAAGAGCGCGAGCGCATCCAGCACCGTCGGCAGCACATCGACGATGCGTGCCTCACCGACGGCGAGAGGGTGTGAGCAGAACAGCACTCCGGGCACGAGCTCCGGATCGACCGAGCAGTGATCGCCAGTCCAACGCGAAGTGTTTTCCGCAACCACGGGCTCGTCGCAGCCGAGCAGACACGCATCCCAACTGGTGCGGAAGCCGAGTTCGAATCCGAGCACCAGGTCGGCACCCGCAGAGGCACCCGCCCCGTAGAGATCCTTCGCAAAAGCGACGGAGCGCACGACACGGCGTCCCTCGTGCTGCAATGCGAGAAGTTCCGTCCTGAGCTCTTGAAGCAGCGCTCCTGCTTCCTCCGGCGCCACAATGCCCTCGGGCTCGCGCCCCTTCAGGTTCAACCAGATGCGCCCGAGTCCGAGGTGATAGGCACGCGTTTGCGTCCAGTCCACACTCTGCACAGGCTGCCCGAGATCCGCGCCCAGAGAGCGAGTGCCACTCGCAGCCTTCAAAAGCCCGCGGTCCGCAAGCCAGCGATTGAGATTGACGGCTTCCCTGAACGGCGCGAACCCGTGATCACTGACAACCATGAGGATGTCGTCAGGACGGAGAACTTCGCGACGCAGGCGGCCCACGATGCGGTCCGTTTCGCGGTAGATCCACGGCACTGCATCCGCGAGGCGCTTGTCCGCGCGCGCGTGCCCCGGGTGCGTGGCATCAAAGGCACTCCACGCCACGTGCTGCACACGATCGGGAGCCGCCAACACACTGAAGAACAGTTTCCAATCGGGGCGTGCCGCCTCCTCCATCAGCAGCCGCTCGTCCGCTGCGAGCACGCTCAGCACGTCTTCCATGAACACGTCCGCGCCGATGCGCTCGTCCTGGAAGGGATTCGTTGCCGTCGCCCAGCCACACGTCTCGAAGAGTCCATGCGCGCAGAGCTCGTTGCCGAGCGAGCGCGGTGATGTAATGGCTGCCGTGGGGATCTGATGGCGTGGATCGAAGCCGACGGGCTCCTGGTAGAGGCGTGTGCCCTCAGAGTTCAGCACGCGGAACCGCGTGAGTCCGCGCAGCGGCGGCAGAATGCGTCCGAGCGGGAACTCCAGTTCCACAAAGCCTGTGAACTGATCCTCCAGCACGTGCACGACCTCACCCACGCACAAGCGTGCCGGCTTGGAGTCGTCCAGAGTGAAAGCAGCACTCAGAGCACCAGCGCGCCCGAGTGGGTCCGCCGGCCCGGCCACACGTCCCGTCCATGCGCCCTGTTCTCCGGGCAGCATGGTTGCGAGCTGTCCACCCATGCGCGTGAGTTCGCGTCCCGCAGGCACAGGATCCTTGCTGTGGATCATCCATGAGCCCGGGGTGCCGAGGAGATCTGGAGTGCCAAGCCCAGTCAGCAGGCGGCCGTGCTCGAGGGTCGGTGCCGGGAAGGCCATGGGCGCGCGCAGACTCGTGGCCGCCACGCCCTCAGCATCCGCCAGTTCCCACAGCGCCTTCCCGGCGCGCGCATTGACGGGGCGCGGCAGTCTGGCGGGAATCTCGGCGAGCACCACGCGCACGACGACCACCCCGCTGGCCATGAGCAGCAACCCGCCGATCAGAGCACCACGCTTCCAGCGTCTGCGCAACAACCACCACCATCCGAGCCCTGGCAACGCAGCCAGTGTGATCCAGACGATGCGTGCGGCTGTGGAGAGGACGACCACTTCCTCGCGGCGCACACCGGCGAGTCGCGGAACGACCTCGCCCTTCTCGATCCCGCGCTCGAGAAACCCGAGGATGCGGGTCCTCCCGGGCTCAAGCCCTGTGGTGAGGCTCGCCCATGCAACAGGGCTCTGCGCAGGATTGGTCGTGGAGAGCTTTCGGCCTGTGCCTTCGCGTGCCAAAGCCGCGAACTCCGGCATGGCGCCCTCAGCCATGAAACGCTGCACCAGTGCGTGGTCGAGGCCATCAACACCCAGCACCATCACGCGTCCTTGCGCCGGCAGCAGTGCAGCAAGAATGAAGATGACGCCGAGCGTGCGCATGAGCTGCGCTGTTGTACCAGCGCCGCACCCTCTCAGACGCCGCGCCGGAGCTTCCGGTCGAGCCAGCCCCAGAAACCGCGGCGTTCCTTCAAGAGCGACTTCGCGCCGAGGTACTGAGCGAGATTCTGGGTGAAGGCGTACCACGGCACACGCGCCAACCACGTGAGGCGATAGAAGAAACCGGTCGGGTCACGCCAGACCACGCCCGCAAGATGCAGCGTGGCGACAAAGGTGCAGCGCCACATGAAGAGCAGCGATGGAATGCAATGGAGTCCAGTGAGCGCGAAGAGATTCTGGTGATCCAGGTAGACGCGCTTGAATTCGTACCAGATGGGCTTGTTGTGCGAATGGATGACGACCGAACGCGGGTCCATCACGATGACATGCCCCGCGAGGATGGCGGCCTTGCCCCAGGCGACATCCTCCCCGAACTGGCGCTTCTCGAATGGCACTTCATCCATCACGGATTTTCGCACGCAACTCGCCACGTCATCGAAGGCAATGAGCTGGTAGCGCTCGAAGGGGTGCATACTCTCCCAACGGGAGCGCTCCGCGAGCCTGCGGCGCACAGGCGTGCCGGAGCCCGCCGTCCAGCCCTTCAACCGCTCACGCTGGAAGGGATTGCAGTCCTCGCGCGGCACCTGATGGCAATAAGCCCCTGCGACATCGGGATCGTCAAAGTTGTTCACGAGGCTCTGAAGCCAGTGTTCGTCCCACGGCTCGGCGTCGTGAGTGAGCAAGGCCACGATTTCGCCACGCGCCTCGCGGACGGCCCGGTTGCGCGTGAGTCCATGGTTGAACTCCGTGTTCGGGATCTCGATCAGCCGGATCTCCGGAAACTGCCGGATGAACGGAAGCGTGCCGTCGCGCGAACCCGAGTCGATGATGAGGACTTCGTAGTCGAAGTCCGTCTTCTGGGCGAGCACCTTCTTCAACAGTGCCTGGAACTGATGGCCGCCATTCCACGTGGGAATGAAGACCGTTGCGTAGGGCGCTGCGGCACCCTTCCGCTTTCTCTCCCGCAGTGCTGCTGAATCCCCGGCGCGGACCGTCTTCATCCCCGACGCGCCGCGGTACACGGCCTCCGTATCCGTCGCCATTTCTTCGAGAGTCCGCACCGCTCCGCGCAGGGAACTCGCACGTCGCCGCAATTCCGGATTGGTGGCGAGCGCATGCAGCTTGTGGGCGAGATCCCACGCGTCTCCCGGCTTGAAGAGCATCTCCGGACACACATCCGCAAACGCCTCGTGCATCGCACCGTGATCCGACGCGACCACCGGAATGCCAGCCAACATGGCCTCGCGCATGGTGAGGCAGAACGTCTCCCACCACAAACTCGGGACGACAAGGATGTCGATACCAGCAAGAATCTCCGCAATGCGTTCCTGCTCGTAGGGCCCGGCGAAATCAAAGACAAGGTCCTTCCGCGCCAGAGCCTTCAGACGTTCAAGGTACCCCGTATCGCCGTGATGGTTCACGGCCTCTCCGTGGATGTGACAGCTCACACCAACCGCACCGATGTGGTTCATGGCCTCGATGAGCACATGCACGCCCTTGCTCGGGATGACGGAGCCGATGAACCCGACGCGGCAGGGCTCGTTCGAGCGCGGCTCGGTTGCGGGAATCAGCGCATGATCGAGCCCGTGCGGAAGCGCGTGCACACGCGCAGGATCGAGACCGAATTCGAGCATGCGTTCACGGTGAAACCTCGAGGGCGTGATCAGCGCATCACACAGCCCGAGGCGCGTGCGCATGCCCGCATCCACGAGGTTCAGGGCTTCCTCGGTCACACCAAAGTGCGGCCAGAGTCGGGACAGACATGGTGCACAGCGCGAGCGATTGAGCTGGGTGCACAGCTCCAGTTCCGGGGTGATGCGCTGCCCACGCGGACACACGGTCCAGAAATCGTGCAGCGTCATGACCAGCGGGATGCCGCGTCCCTTGATCGTGTCCAGCATGGTGGTGCTCAGGCACGTCACATGATGCACATGCACGAGGTCGGGCCGGTGGCGGTCGAGTTCCTCGCCGAGAATGCGGTCGATCCCGGGGTTGTGCCAGATCCACTGCAACTCGGCGGCATCGCGGAACATGTAGTTCACGCGCAGCACGGGAATGCCGTCCACTTCCACGTGTTCGAGGGCGTAGTCCGCCTTGTGCGGGCGCGCGCAGCGCGCAAACACGGAGACTTCGTGTCCACGCGCATGCAGCGTCCGCGCGAGCTGCTGCATGTGCACTTCGGTACCGCCGCGCCCGTCGGGTGGATAGCCGGAACCAATGAGGAGAATCCTCATGGGACGGCGGACCCCTTCTTGCGCGCAATCACCTCGCGGTAACGCGCCTCTGTTCCGAGCGCATCCTCTTCGATGCTGCGGATCGGAACGACCTTGTTGCGCAGGAGTTCAAGCAGCGCTCGATCCTCGGCGAAGCGCGTGATTTTCGCAGCCAAATCGGCCGCGTCACCCACCCGGAAGAGCAGTCCATTGCTGCCATCGCGCACGAATTCGGCCATGCCGCCGATGTCGGAAGCAATGACGGGCAGGCCCGCCATGAAGGCTTCGTGAATCGTGAGCGGTGAATTCTCCCACCACAAGCTCGGAACGACGAGCACATCCATGTCCGCGAGGATCTCGGGAAGAGCGTCGGATGCGTAGCGGCCGTGGAAGCGCGTGCGCGGGTTCTGCGCATGCGCGCGCAGCCCTTCAGCATAGGAAGGTGCCGTCGTGAGCCCCCCGTGGATGTCGCAACGAATGTCGGTGCGTTCCGCGAGAAGGTCCATGGCGCCCGTGAGCACATGCAGGCCCTTGTAGTCCGCGATGGTGCCGATGTAGCCGACGCGCAGTGTTGCCGATGCCCGGCGACTCACGCCGTTGAACGCGGCGGACTCCTGTCCGTTGTCCGAGAAGATGATCCGCTCCGGCGCGACCACGCCGGACTCGATGAAACGCTGGCGCAGGAACTCTGACGGCGAGATGAACAGGTCCACGGAACGCGCCATGACATGCACCGCTTCGAGACGCCGCCGAATGGCCGCCGCACGGGCATCCGGTTCCTCAACCGCCGGCAGCTCTTCAGCGGGCCGCTCACCCAGGAGTCCGCGCAGGGTCTGCCGCATGCCAGAAGGCACATGGCGACTGATCCTGGATGCCAGGCGCGGCGTCGTCGCATCCTCCTCCACGCTGTCGAGCGAGAGATGGGCGATGCAATCGGCACACTTCTCGGGACGCGGCGTCAGGCAGCGCTCGCCATCCGCACGCAACATCTGTCCGCCGCGCGGGCAAAGCAACATGTATTCGTGCAGGGTATAGACCACCGGAATGCCGGCCTCGGCGGCAATCGCCGGGTAATCGACGCTGTGGTGATACAGATGCTGGACGTGCACCACATCCGGCTTCAGGCGCTCGAGCGTCTCACGAAAAATGCGGTTCATGCGCGCATCCCGCCAGGTGAGATCGAAGTAGCGCGTGGTGTGCTGGTGCGAAACCTCCGTGACCGCAATCCCCTCCACAGCCGTTTCCCGCACGTTGTAGCTGTGCACCCCCTGATGCGCTTCTGTGGTGAGCAGATGCACTGCATGCCCACGGCGCTTCAACGCCTGCAGGATGTTGAAGGTGTAAATCTCGCTCCCGGCTGCATGACGCGGAAGAAAATCATGGATGACCATGAGAATCCGGAGCCCGTCTCCCTTGCGCTTCTCCTGAGCCACACTCACGGACTTCCGCGCTCCAGCCCAGCGCTCGGCAGCGCGGTAAACAAGGCTGCGTCGCAAGCGGTCCTGCTCGGCCTCGCGCGCGCGCAGTCGCGATTCAAGTTCTGAACGCTCGGCCTCGATGATGCGGGCTTCCTCCGTCAAGCGCTGCACCGAGGCATCCAGCTCCCCGAGGAAGTTCCGCGCCTGAATCACCGCGGCCGCCACACCTCGCGTCAATTCCGGCAGCACGGCAAAGCCTGCTGCGCCGTCAGGCACGCCGAGCCCCAGTGCTTGCCCCAGCCCCGCGAGATCGGTGGCGACAGCACCTCCCACCCGCTCCGCTTCAGCCAAGGTCGCTGCCATACCCGCCGCGCGGGCCTTCAACGCAATGAGTTCTTCTTCGCGTTGGCTGAGGATCGATTGCCGCTCATCCAACAACCCGCGCAAGACGGTTTCCTGCCGCTCTCCCGTTGCGAGGGCGGCGCGCAGCTTGTCGGCGGCCGCAGCGCGCTCCTCAGTATGGCTCTTCCGGGCCTGGTTCGCCTCCTGCAGGTGGCGTCGCACAGCGGCCTCGCTCTCGACGAGTTTGCGCTGCATATCGGCTTCTGCTTCACGACTTGCAGCAAGCGCCGTTTCCACCGTCGCGCGCACGTGCCTGTCGGCGACCAACTCGGATTCCACCTGTTCCAGCACGGCAGCAAGCCGGCGACTCTCCGCCTCGCGTTCCTGCGCCTTGACCGCCAGCTCACCCTCCCTGACCTCGGCAGTGACGAGCTTCGCATTGAGTTCGCCGACGCTCTCATTCAGGCGCGCCAACCCTTCCGCGTGCGCCTGCAAGGTCGCGTGCGCCGCCGCCAGGGCATCGGCATCAGCACCGTGCGCCGAGCCTCCTGCGCTCATGCGCGCGAGCTCATCCGCCACCCGACGATGCTCAGCTCGTTCATTCTCGAGCGCTTCCCGGTACTCGGAAACGGAGCCCTCATAGTCGGCGATGACGCCGTCCTTCGCGCGCCGCAACTCGGCGTGATCCGCGATCAACTGTTTGTAATCAGCGCGCGCTGCAGCGAGCTCCCGCTCGAAGCGCTTCAGGGAATCGTGCAAATCCACTTCCAGTGCAGTATGGCCCGAGACTGCTGCATCACTCCGGGCGAGCTCGTTCTTCAGGCCTTCGGCCCGATCGAATTCCTGTTGCACGCGCCCGCGCTGGAGAAGCACTTCCCTTTGGCGCTCCTCGAGCATCAAGGAACGGTGCAGCCGGTGTCGAGAGTCAAGTTCCGGGCCTGCGGTGTCGACGACAGCGGCCGCTGCCTGCACGCGCGCGTAGATCGTCTCCAGCGCGTGGGCATGCTCGGACATGGACGGCAACATCGGCACAGCCGCTGCCGCACGCGTCCACAACTCCGGCTCTGTCGCGACGCGCTCAAGCACTGCAGCCAGCGCCGACGCATCTTCCGCAGCAAACATGAGCCCCGCCTTGCCGACGCGGCTGCCCAGAGCGCCGCGGTCGCTCGCAATCACGGGCAGACCGAGCGAGAACGCTTCATCCAGAACGAACGACCATGACTCGAAAGCCATACTAGGCAAGACAGCCCAGTCGAGTTGCGCGTCTTGGAGGTCGGTCGGCACATATGGCCCGTGCCAGCGGATGTCGAGACCTTCGGCCAAGCGGTCGAGGCGGGCCTTGTAGGCGCTGTCAAAGGCGCGACCCCAGCAATCAAGACTGAAGCGTTCACGCCAAGCAGCCGGAAGCCTCTGCAATGCCTCCAGGATGAGGTGAAACCCCTTCATGGGATAGAGATGCCCCCAATGACCCAAACGGATCTTGGCTGCAGGTTGGTGGCGCTGACGCGTCAGATCTGAGATGCAACCGTGCGCGAGAACTGTCAGGCGCTCCGCCGCCATGTTCATCTGCCGCGCAATCATCTCCTGCTGCGCCGTGCTCGGAACAACCACCGTGCCAGCCAGCGCCAGTTCACGCTGGAAGTCCGCGTGGAAGAGCGCAAGCTCCTCACGCACCTCGCGCTCTGATTGCCACGGTTCGTGCGGCACGCAACTGAAGCACTGCTCTGCCGACATGCGTTCTTGACAAAGCGTTTCATCGCGCACCCGGAAGCAGCGCGCACAGGAGGTCCACAGGTCGTGCAGCGTGGCGACCGTCGGGACACCGAGCCGATGCAGAGTGGCAACCAAGGTGCGCGTCAGACGGATCCAGTGGTGCACGTGAACCACATCGGGTCGCTCGGCCCGCACCACCTCCGCCAACTCCGTCTCCACTTCCGGACACCAGGACTTGTCCCAGTTGTCGAGGAAGAGCCCCTGTCGCCGCACACGCCAAATCGTCAACCCCTCCTGTTCGGTCTTCTCCGTCTCGCAACGCGGTCGATTTTCCATGCTGCCGGTGAAGATCGCGACATGGTGCCCGCGTTCGTTCAGCGCATGCGCAAGCCGGAGCACGTACAGCTCCGTTCCACCGCGAAACTCAGGTGGAAAACCGTGCACAACGAAGAGCAGGCGGCGGGGTGTCTCTGGCACGGGCGGGATCTTAGCGGGGATCTCTTGCCGCCTCAGAGTTTGCGGTCGAGCTCGATGAAGAAAGTGTCTTCGCGGTAATCACCCTGCCCCAACTGCGTGTTGTAGTTGCAATCCTTGCAACACGGCACGGGATTCCCTTCGATCAGCCCCTTCCGCATCTCCTGCATCATCGGCCCGTTCCAGATCAGACTGAGTGGTTCCTTGTGGACGTTGCCGACCACGGGACGACCTTGGATGCAGCAGGGAGCCACATCGCCCGTGAGACTCACGAAAAGCTCGTTCCAGAGGAACTTGCAGGTGTACCGGCCACCCTCGCAGGATGGCTCGGCGGGAATCCCGACTCCGAGGGTCGGCAGCGGACTGCCAGCAGCCGCCACCTGACCCTGCAATCGGCGCTCCTCCGCGCTTTGCTGCAACGGCGACCCGAAGGCCCGTTCCATCTGCAGGGTTTCACCATTGAGTTCTCGCAGAAGCTCCGCATCCCCTGCCACAGGGATGTTGGCGCCCAGCGCGTGGAATGATTCTTCGGCGTTCGCCGGCATGGCAATGATCTCTGGTGCTGCACCACCGGCGAGCATCGCCTGCAAGTGAGGCAGCGGACCCGACGGAAGAACCGGCTCCCGGACTTCCACCGCGGAGATCTCCTCTTCACTCACGCCGGGGATTTCCGCCGGGGTCACCAGATCGACGCCCGCCTCGGCAGCGGCAGCATGTGCGCGGCGCAGACAGGCATTCGCGAGGGCCTTATGCCGGAAGCAGCTCGAATCGGCGATCTTCTCGTTGAATGCGATCATCCAGGCGCAGTTCACGCGATCGACGCCGAGCAGCGACGCCACGCGCACCAGAACGGGAAGCTCCTCCACATTCTCGCGCATCAGCGTCACGTTCATGTGTAACGCAGGACGGAACGCGCCCTCCGGAAGAGCCTTCCTCCAGCGCTCGAAGAGGAGCATGTTGCGCGTGATCACATCGAAATCCGCGCCGATGCGGATGCGATTGAACGTGCGCCGCGTGCCGGCATCGAAGGAGATGATCATGGCAGCGGTTTGCGGCCCGACGCGTTCAATCATGGCCTGATCGAGCAGCATGCCATTGGTGATGAACTCGATCTTCGTGTTCCAGTCGCGGGCCTGTTCGAGCACGCGGTCGAGGTAGGGAACCATCATGGGCTCGCCCACGACCGTCAGGTTCACCATCAGGGCATGCGGGAACACCTGTGGTGCCAGCACATCGAAGAGCTCGGTGCGCATGTCGAGTTCGTAGCCCTTCTTGCGGCCTTCCTCTCGTGGCGCCGGAAACTCGCACATGCGACAGAACAGGTTGCAGTCCGCAGTGAGCTCCATCGTGACCTTGAGCGGCATGCCGTCCACGAACACGTCTCCACGCTGCGCAGCTTCGCGGACACGGCGCTCGTTGTCGGCCTTGTAGCCGAGGATCTCTTCGGGCTTGTAGGGAACGCTCATCGGGAACTCCTCGCAACCAGACCCCGCGCAAGAGTGATGGCGTCGCGCACTTCCGTCCGCAAGCTGCGCTGCACGTCAATCCCGGCGGCGAGGCGCTGGAGGAGTCCATCCTCCGTCGCAAGCCGGTGCAGTTGCGTGGCCAGAGCATGGGCATCGCCCTTGGAGAAGTGCAAACCATCCACTTCGTGCCGCACCATTTCGCGCATACCTCCGATATCCGAACACACCACCGGTACACCAGCCGCAAACGCTTCCGTGATCACGAACGGCGCGTTCTCGTACCAGCGTGACGGAACGACCAGCACATCCATGCGGGCGAGCGCCTCGGACGGCGGCCCGGTGAACGCACCGGCAAACGTCACATCACCCTTCGACAGACGCGCGAGATCCGCCACAAAGGACGGCTCATGACTCACGCTTCCGAAGAGCACCACTTGCACCGCACCTGCCGGAAGCTCACCGACAGCGCGGAGCAGCACATCCGCGCCCTTCTGAGGCGTGACAGTGCCCATGAATCCTACCCTCAACGGCCTCTGGAGGGTGCAATGCGCTGCGGACAATGTTCCCCCGTCTCGCGGGTTTGAGACCACGCCATTCGGCCAGACAATCAGGCGGGTTTCCAGTTGCGGAAACGCGCGGAGGAACATGTCCCGCAAGAACGCCGAGGGGCAGAGGATGCGCTGCATGGATGTGAGAGCCTCCTCCATGCGCTGGCGCCGCATCCGGAGAAATGCCGTCAGCGCGTGCGGCTGTCTTGCAGGCGCCGCGCCACCACGTATCCCAGCCTGCCACCGCTTCAGGAGCGGAAACACGTCCCAGCCGGACCACGCGGCGACTTCTGCTGCGGCTCGCACCAACCGCCATTCGACAGCCCCGCGGCCGAAACGGTGCGAACCGAGGCAGGCCGCACACGTCGCATCCTCGGCCTGCGCGCAGAGTGCTCCATCCTCTCGAATCATCTGTCCGTTGCGCGCACAGAGCATCCAGTATTCGTAGAGGGTGAGCATGGTCGCCGCTCCGGATGCACGCGCGAGACGCGCCGCATCCAACCCGACGTACATGAGATGCTGAAAGTGGACCACCTCAGGCTGGACGGATGCCAGCACGTCACGGAACGCCTCTTCCTCGCGCGCGGTGCCGAGCGTCGCCAAGGGCTCTGGCGCAAGCCGCGGATGCGCGAGCAGGTGCACAGGAAGGCCGACGAGTGTCTCTGTTCGCAGCGTGAAAGGCTCGCGCAAGGGATCGTCATCCGTTGCGTAGAGATGCACATCCTCGCCTGCGGCACGCAGCGCCTCGGCGAAGGCCAGCGTGTGCACCTCGACACCCGCGCGATGACGTGGGGGAAGGTGATGAGCCACCAACAGCCAGCGCATCAACGCAACCCCAGGCTGCGGAGATCCGCAGGCCGCTTCAGCAACCCGTCGAGAATCCCGCGTCCCTTCCACCACACAGCCCTGCCCCGCCCGCGCAACGACTCCATGACCAGCACGATGGGCCAGGTCAGCACATCGCACAGCCAGAAATTCAGCCAGAGTCTCAGTGTGCCGTGCCTCTGAAGATAGAGCACGCTGCCGTGCGCCGAGAGGTACTTCCGCGCCCGCCCGTAACCGCCGCCGGTGCTGCCGGCACCCGCATGTTCGAGGACAGCTTCCGGCACATAGCGCATCGAGAAACCCGCCTTCCGCGCACGTGCACAGAAATCCGCGTCCTCCACGTAGACAAACCACGCTTCGTCCAGAAGACCAATACGCTCGAAGACCTCGCGCAGCACCAAGAGCCCGCAGCCCGTGAGAGCATTGACCTCTTCTTCCACGAGAAAGCGCCCGGCGGCGTTCATCCCGTGCCCGCGCAGACGGGCCAGATTGGGTCCGCGGCCGAGATCCATGCCACAACACCACAGACGTTCGCGCCGTGCATCCATGTAGACACGTGGACCGTAGAGCCCGGCCTTGGGCGCGCGCTGCACGGCCTGTTCGAATGCTTGCAAGGCTGCCGCATCGAGCAGCGCGTCGTTGTTCATGAACAACACGGCTTCCGCGCCTGCGCTGAGCGCATTCCGCACCCCGATGTTCGCAGCCGCTGCGAAACCGAGGTTCGTGCCGGTGCGCATCAGGGCGAGTCCCGGATGGCGATCCTCGACACTCTCAGTCGATCCATCCGTGGATCCGTTGTCGATGAAATGGATGTGCGCCTCGGGAATACCCGCCGCAAGCACGGAACTGAGGCAGGCATGATTCCCCGCACCGCCATTCCAGTTGACGATGACGCAGTGCACCTTCATGGAATGGCCCACCGGATGAGCTTCCACCAACCGCGCAACAACCCGTCAAGGATCGAGCGGGACCACACCCCCGCGCCACTCTTCGCCGCGGCGCCGGTCAACATCAGCGGCGGGCAACGCAGCACCTCGGAGTCCTCTGCGACACGCACTTTCCTGAATTCCCGCCGCAACTTGCTCGCCTGTTTCCAGGCACACCAGGCGCTCCACTTCCCGCCGAGAAACGACCACGGTCTCAGAGCCGCCGTGGACATGAGCAGCCCGGCCGTCTCCAGCAACAACACGCCGGGGAATGCGAGCACGAGCGTGCGCGGCGAGTGGTGCAGCCAGCGCACGAGGCTGCGGTTCCTCGCCTGCAGGAAGAGGCGTCGCCCGCTGAAGGTGTTCTTCTTGATGGAGAGCCCCACGGAACCGCCCTCGTTCACGGCGCGAACGGCTGGCACGCACACCAGCCGCCCGCCGCGGAAACGCAGGCGGAGCGAGAACTCTGCGTCCTCCATGAGGAACCCGAGAAGTGGCAGGAACCCTCCTGCGTTCAGCGCTTCCTCGCGACGGATGAGCAGACAGCCACTGGTGAGCACGTCCACATCGCGACGGGGGCCGGCCTCCCACGCTCGCCCCATATCCGGAAACGAAGGCATCCCTGCGTAGTGCCACTGCGCACCGGCGTATTGGATGATCTCGGGGTGCGCCGCATGCGTGATCGCCGGCCCTGCTGCAACCACCTCTTCATCTTCGAGTGCCTCGCGGAGCCCGTCGAGCAATCCGGGCAGCAACTCCATGTCGTCATCCACGAGCAACACCAACGGGCTCTGTGCTTCCTTCAGCCCGCGATTCCTCGTGACGCAAGGACCGACGTTGCCGTCATAGACAAAGAGCTTCAGTTCGGGATGCAGCGCCAAGGCGTCCGGGATGGATGAGTCGCGACTTCCGGAATCGACGAGGAGGATTTCCGCAAACGGGCCCGCCGCTTTCACGCTCGCGATGGTCTTCGCGAGCCGTTCGCCCGCGTCATGGCTGACGATCACGGCACTGACGGGCTGCTCTGCGCTTCCCATCAGTTCATCTCACTTGGTTGGCAGCGAGAAGTCCGGATGCACACACACACGCCGTTCACGCAGGCAGCGCGGCAAACCGCGGAAGGCATCGAAGGTGGCCTTGAATACCACTGACCAGCCCCCGGGCGTCTCGGCGATGACACGATAGATGCCAATGCTTCCGATGGCATCCGCCTTGAGACTCTCGCGCCTGAGGCGCAGCTTGAGCAACACCTGCATCGCGAAGAACCAGACGATCTGCCAGAGAGCCACATGCTTGAAGAAGTACCACCACATGTTCCGGATGTGATAGTAGAGGCTCCTCCGGCCAGCCTTCATGCCGAAGGGTGTGCCGTGTTCCACGACCACCGCGGGATACTGCAGGATGCGACATCCTGCGTTCAGCACCCGCGCGGCAAGGTCGCGCTCGTTCCCGTAGATGAAGAAGGCCTCGTCATAGTAGCCGCAGGCTTCCAGCACGTCGCGCCGCGCCAGCGTGGCGCAGCCCCGGAAGGTGGCCATGTAGCGCTCGCGATTCACCTCAGGATGGTTCGCGTACCACTCCGGCTCCTCAGGTTCGTGCACCTTCGAGGAGATCATGGCGGTCGTCGGCGGCTCTGTCGCCGCCTTCTCGAGCATGCGCTCAACCCAGTGGTCCGGCAGCACCACATCATCATCGAGGATGGCGATGTAATCGGTGGTCGCGAGCTTGAAACCGATGTTGAACGTCTCGCAGGCGCCAAAGCGCGAATGCGGCATCACCACGAGGTGGACACTCTTCGGCCACTCGGCGCGGATCATCTCGATGCTGCCATCGCTGGAGCAGTTGTCGACCACGATGATCTGCTCGAAGGGCACACTCTGACGGTGAATGGCCGCCAGATTCAGGCGCACAAACTCGCGCTTGTTGAATGACACCAGCACCGCGGCCACGCTCGGCTTGCCCCCCGGAACAGGCCCCTCCGCACCAAGCCGCCGGAGCTCACGCCCCACCACGGAGCGGGCGTAGTCTCGTACAGGCGATGAGGCGGGGTCCGTCATGGCGTCGTGAGGAGGGTAATCCGGATCGTGGCTGCAATCCAAGCCCGCCTCAACCCGGGTTCTCCGCCCCTCTTCGGCAGGATCAGCGCGGCGTCATGGCATCCGTGATGACAAGAAGCTTCTCGACGGCATCCAGAAAGCTCTCTCGCTGCGTCGCTTCCACATGAATGAGCGCCTCGGCATGACTGATGCCGGGATCGTCCACATTCACGGTGCGCGCACGGTTGAGGGCACGCATCTTGCCGGTGATGTCCTGATGCAAGAGCTGCGAGTGGTAGTGCTTCAGCGCCGCTTCCTTCCGCAGCATGAAGGGAGTGATGTCGATCAGCAGGTTGGCCGGCATCATGGCGCCGATCTCGAAACAAAAGAGGCGCGGACACGGGACGACACCCCGCAGCGCGCGGAAGGCATGCAGCGCCGTCGCGCGATGATCGGGATGCACCTCGAATGGCGAGGGCACGAAGATGCTCGCGGGCTGGAGGCGCTGGATGAAGGCCGCGATTTCCCCCA
Source organism: Planctomycetia bacterium (assembly GCA_005790545.1). Classification (GTDB taxonomy): domain Bacteria; phylum Planctomycetota; genus SXUL01. The sequence goes on from SXUL01000051.1 coordinate 38,267, forward strand.
CCGCTCCGTGGGCATCTTTCAAGCGCCCGTCCGGGTGATCGAGAAAGTGGAGCGTGGCACCACCGATGTGCTCCACCGCAAGTCGCGCCTCCTCCTTCCTCATGTTCGTGTAGTCCGCGCCACCAGTGCCGCCGGGGTTTCCGAGACCGCCGTCGGTCATCACCAGCACATCCACTTCAGCACCCTGTTCACGGTGCGCCATGATCGCTCCACCACACCCGATGAGTTCATCGTCCGGGTGCGGTGCCAGCACGAGACAGCGCCCGTGCACGATGGCCCGCGCGGGAAGCAGCGGTTCCCATGTGCGGTAGTGCGTCATGACTGAGGAGCCTTGTTGCCAAGCTGACGCTCGAGCTCGTCCACACGCCGCCGGAGATCGCCGATCACCATGCGCCCGTCGTCCACCATGCCCAGCAGCTCCGCGAATGCAATGTGGATGTAGCGCTGGAACAGTTTGGTGCGCGTCTCGACAAATTCCCTGCGCAAGGCCGTCACCGCGTTCGATTCGTCATCGCGGATGCGGAAAGCCGACGTCACCTCCGGAATGTGCAGGAAGTCCCAGTTCTGCGCGAGGCGGAAGAAGAGGTCCAGATCTTCAAGCACCTCAAGGCCTTCATCAAAGCCTCCCGTCACGCGCGTGCAATCACGGTGGTGCATGAAGGTGACGAGATGGATGTATGTCTCGCGCACCAGCATGATGCGCGAGAAGTCCCGGCTGAACGGCACGCTGCGTGAGACTTCCTGCCACACGCCGTTCGCATCCTTCGTCTGCCGGATGAGATGCGGGTCCGTGTACCCGACCTTCATGCCGCTCTTTTCCAGAGCGCACACCAGGGTTTCGAGGTGCTGCGGGTAATAGAGGTCGTCATCGTCGAGCCAGCTCACCCACTCGCCGCGAGCCGCCTCCAGCCCGAGGTTGCCGGCACGGCAGCGCCCCACGCGCCCGGGGTTCACAATGCGGATGTCGAGCACCCCACGCAGCGGCGCCAGAGCCTCCTCCACCGGCTCGCCTCCGTCATTGACGACGATGAACTCACGCGCGGGCCAGGTCTGGGCCGCCACCGACGCCGCGGCTTCCACGAGCAGTGCGTGGCGGTTCCGCGTGCGCGTGATCACACTCACGAGTGGTTTCCGGGGCTCATCGGTCATGGGACAACCGGAATCTACCCTCCGCGCAGGCGCTGCATGAGTGCCACCATCTCGGCCGTCCTGCGACGGTGCCGCTCGATGCGTTCGAGCAGCGGTGTCTGGATATCCACCACCGGCACGGGCAGGGCCCGAACCGCGCTGTAGTGCCCCACAAGTTTCTCCGCGTGACTGCGCGCTGTTTCGAGCGTTCCGGGTGCTCCTGTGCGTGCGCTCGCCAGCCGCTCCGGCTCCCGCAGCAGCAGCTTCAGGAGCTCTGCCAGCGGCCTGGCTGAATCCACGTTCACCGCGAGGCCGCGCGCTCCGATCCGCTCCTTCAGGGCGCCGCACTCGCTGACGATGACCGGCAAGCCAAGGCGCAGAGCCTCATCCACCACCATTCCATACGACTCCGCGGCGAGACTGGGAAAGACGGCCACATCGGCCGCGGACGCAAGGGTTCGGAGGCGCGCGTGCTCGAATGCGCCTTCATGCCTCGCCCGGCCGAGCTTCAGATCACCTTCGACCAACTCACCTGCAAGCGTCAGCTCGATGGCGGAACCCTCAGGGTCTGCGAGCTCCACGGCCTCGGCGAGCAGTTCCACGCCCTTCAAGCGCGACAGGTTTCCGAAATGCAGGATGCGCAGAGGCCCGCGCGGAAAGGCAACTCCCTGCTCCGGCAGCGGAGCCAACGCGTCTGTCGGCAAGCCGAGCACATCCGGCTCCGCAATGGAGAGAAACCGCGCCAACCTCCGCGCGTGGCTGCTGCTCGGGGCGAGCACCCGACCGGCTGCCGCGGCCTCGGCGCGGAAGGCGCGCGCGCGTGCCGCCGCGAGAATCCCGAGTTCCCGCTCATCCACTCCATAGCGCTGAAAAAGGCACGGCCCGCACGAACTGGCTTCCTCCTTCTTCTCGCAGAGATTCACGCCGTCCGGCATGCGGAAGAAGAGCGAGCAGGACGTGAAGAAGTCATGCAGCGACAGCACAACGGGGATGCCGAGAGCGACCGCACGCCGCCCGATGTCATCGCCGAGGTTCCACCAGTGGTGAATGTGAACGATGTCGGGTTTGATGGTGGCGAGAGACTGCTCATAGAGCGGCACCAGACCGCCGTCGAACGGGTCCATGGGCGTCCTGAAGATGTCCTCGCGCACAAGACGCCACACATCCACACCAGCATGGCGTTCACGCAGCACTTGCGGTTCCATGGCGGTGCGCTCCGAGCCCGCAAGCACCGAGACTTTGTGCCCGAGTTCGAGCAATCCCGCCACGGCACCTTCGACAGAGCGCTCGACACCGCCGCGAAACTCCGGCGGGTAGTTGTGCAGGACCATGAGGATGTGCATCACTCAGCACTCCGGGCGCGATAGCGTCCAACGAACGCCTCGCCGTACGAGGCACCACGTTCGAGCAGGAGGGAGCGATACGCATCCAACCCCATCACGGCATGTTCGTAATCCTGATACATGAGCTGCGAGGCGTAGCACTTCACGGCGGAGAGCTTCTGCGGCATCACATCACTGATATCGATGACTGTGTCCGGCGGCAGCGCACTCCACACGTCGTAGCCAAGGAAGTCCATGCGCTCCACGAGATCGGGGCGCGTGGCGATCAGATGCTGCACACCAAGAGAAACCTGCCAGTGATCCGCGTGGAGTTCTCCCTCCCATGGGTAATAGACGATGGTGAATCTCTCCGGAGCGATGAGGCCGGCGAGGAGTTCTGCGAACGAACTGGCCAGAGCCTTGCGCGCCTCTGCCGGATCTGCAGGCAGATTCCCGAACACATGGATCCCCTCGTCATCGAGGTTGTCGGGATAGCCGAGGAACTTGAGTTCCGCGATCCCGAGCACACGAGCCGCGGCCGCAGCCTCCTCCGCACGGATATGCGGGTAATCCGCACGCGGATAGAACCCGTCGGGATCGCCCTGGATGCCGCTGCCCACGAAGAGCGCTGTGATGTGATCGCCTGCGGCTGCGTGGAGCGCCAGCGTTCCACCGAGGCCCATGGTTTCATCATCGGGGTGAGGCGCGATCACGAGCACGCGCCCGCAGGGTGGTCGCAGAAGAACATCAGGCAGTTTCGGAGGCAGCGCACTCTTCATCCGCGGAACTCCACTTCTGCGAGAAGATCGAGTGCTCCTGACCAGTTGGCGAGAAAGTCCTCGGGCGGCAGCGAAGCCTGTACGAGCGGACGGATCACCTCACGAATCCAGGCTTCACCTGCGGGTGGCCAGAATCCGCGCTCTTCACAGACCGACCACGCGGCGGTTCCGCCCGTGGGTTCGAACGGCACACAGCGCAGGTGCTGTGGCAGGAAGCGGCGGATGGATTCCACGCGCAATGCGCCGCGCCGTCGCGTCTCACCGGGCACGCCGACCACCAGCAGATAGCCGGTGTCCAGTTGCAGACGTCGCGCTTCCACGACCCAGTCTTCGAGGTCCTCGGCTGCAGCAGCGCTTCCTGGCAGAGGATCGGCTCCGGTCACGCGATCCACCTCGAACACGACGCGAGTCACACCCGCTTCCACAAGGCTTTCGAGCGTCTCCGCGGAGTCCTTGCCATCAGGCATCACCCGCACGCTCTGTTCCTTCACGCGCTCGCGACAGGCGCTGACGCGTTGCAGCAACTCGGGAGAGAGATCCCTGTCGCGCCACTCGACGTGTCGCACGCCACTCCCCATGCGCAGAAGGGGTGCAAGACAGACGTCCTCATCCAGCGTGCACGCCTCGGGAAGCGGCGCATCGAAGAGCGCCAACTGCGCGGTGGGTGCAAGTGCGGATCGCGCGCCGCGACGCGCCATGAGCGGCAGCGTTCCCGGCTCCTGGAAGAAGGAGACTTGCGGGATCCCGAGAACAGCAGCGCCCCCGAAGGCAGCGAATCCGAATCCGCAGCGCTCCACGGCAGGCAGCGGCAGTCCGAGCCATTCGGCCAAACCGAGCGGAGTCGTCCCCGCGCTGGTTTCGAGATCCTCCGGCAGTGCCGCGCGGTCAGCGCCTTCGCGGAGGAATCCGTCTCCGGTCATGAGGACCCGCAGGCCGGCTTTCCGCACCACGCCCGCCGTATGTGCAAGGAACTCGCGCACCTCGCGACGATAGGGCAGCACAACGCGCGCTCCGGGCACCTGACGCAGCGCAGCCATGAAGGTCTCGTCGTCGGTGCAGTACTCGGCACGCTGAATGGAAACGCCCAGCCCCGCTTGTTCGACGAGACCCGCAAGAAGCAACGCTTCGCTGGCAGCCTCGCAGCCATCAGGCACTGTGACAATGTGAACGTGCGCGGTGAAGTCGTCCATGAGAGCGGCTGACAAGCGTGCAAACGAACTTACCACGCAACGGCGTTCCGGAATCCCATGCTGGCTCGACCACGTAAACTCGCACCGGCGCGCAGCATCATGATTTCCTCTCCCCCGGCATCACTTCGCGACCTCAACCTGAGGCGGCTCGATACTGCACTGCATGTTCTGACCCTTGTCGTGTGCCTCTTCCTGGCGGGGCGCAGCCTCGATCGTCGCGAACTCGATGCGGCCGAGGCAACCGAAGCCACACTGCTGCTCGCCAGAATGGAAGGCGGTCCCGTGCCCGCCAGCGAACTCACCAGCGCGCATCAGGTCATCGCACAAGGTGCGCTCCTCTTCGGCACGACGGAACGTGCGCTGCGGCTCGCGGGCGTGGCAGCGCTCATCCTCGCCATCCTCGTGACAGCCTCCGTCGCCGGAATGCGCAATGGTCCTCGCGCGAGGACCATTGCTCTCTCCGTCGCGGCCGCCTCCAGTGCCGTCTCCACCAGCGCGCGACTCGAACCGACACTGCTCGGCCTCGTGCCTGTCGCATTTCTCAGCCTGCTCTTTCTTGCCGTGCGCACCCGTTGGCAGAACGCACTGGTCCTGTGCGGGGCACTCCTCACCCCGGTGCTCGCGCCCTGCCTCGAACTGCCTGCAGTCGCAGCGCTGATCCTCATCGGCTGCGGCCTCGCGGGTCGGCCCAGAGAACGCGCGCTTGGAATCAGCGGGCTCTTGCTGTTGCTCCTCCCGCACCTGCTGGGCGTGCCGTGGGTCCTGCTGCCGCTGCCCGCCGATCCCGTTGACGGCGCAGGCATCGCGGCGCTCCTGCCCAGTTTCAAAGACCCGTTCGGCACAGGAGCCGCTCTCTTCCTTCTCGCCGGGGTCCTGCTCTACGTGCTGACTCCCGCCGTGCTGCGCCAGCGCATGCTCCCCATCGCACTGGTGTCACTGGTCGCGCTCGCTGTCGCAGCTGTTCCCGGTGGACTCGCTTTCGATCAGGCGCGCCTCATCGTCCTGCTGCCTTTCCTCATGCTCCTCGTGGCGGATGGCGCCGCACGCATGCGCGAGAGTGCCCAGCGTGCACTCGCAGGCGCCTGCCTCCTGCTGCTCGTACTGCTGGCGTCGCGGCCGGTTCCGGAGCCTCCGAGCGTCATGGACGCACGCACAAGACTGCTTGCCGTGCGCAACGCAGGTGCCGCCGGAGGACGCGTCGTGCTCGCGGGTCCCGAGCGCTTCCGCTGGCAGTACTACGCGCGCCGTGGTCATGCTCCGGGAATGCCGCTCTTGCTCGTCCCGGAAGATGTCTCAGCACAGGCGCTGGCCACGCGCTTGGAGGACGCTCTCGGCATGCCGCCCGGCGCATCGGGCGCACCGCCCGTGCTCCTGCTTGCTCCTCGGGAGCAACGCTTCCCCGGACTCTTCCGCGCTTCCATTGCGCAGGGGCTCGCGAGCCAGCTCACCGCCGTCGCAACACCGCGCTAGACGCGCAGCACACCCCACGCGAGGCCGAGGATCTGCTTCACGTTGGCCTTGTATTCCGCTCCGAAGGGCAAGTGCTTCTTCACGCGGATGCACTGCCGCAGTGCCACATAGACCAGCGCACACTTGGTGAAGAACGAGCCGAGCAGGTGATAGTGCTTCCTGTAGAAACGGATGCGGTTTCTGTGCCACTCCGCGGCGAAATCCATGTAGTGACGGGTACTGCCCCCGAGGTGGTGCACCACTTCCGCTTCGTCGAGGTACCAGAGTTCGTGGCCGGCCTTCGTCATGCGCAGGGCCCAGTCCACGTCGTTGAAGAAAAGCCACAGGCCTTCATCCATGAGACCGATGCGGTCGATGACGGTACGGGGCACGAGGAGGCACGTCCCCGGTGGCTGATCCACCTTGCGCGTGCCACGGTGGTCCCACTCCTTCATCTGGTAGCTCGCGAGTTCCTTGCCGTCGGGAAAGAAGTGTTGCAGCGGCGTATCCCACCAGAGCACTGTGCGGAGAGTCGGGAATCGCATGCAGGCGCGCTGGATGCTGCCATCGGGATTGATGAGCCGCGGAGCTACGGCCGCGACGGCCGGATGTGCGAGGAGGAATTCGTGGAGCTTGCGAATGGCATCGGGCGCCACGCGCGTGTCTGAACCGAGCAGCAACACGTACTTCCCTGTTGCGAGCACCACACCGTCATTCACGCCACCTGCATAGCCGCGATTGATCGCGTTGCGTTGCAAACGCGCTTCCGGGAACTCCGCCGCCACCATGTCCGCCGAGCCGTCGCCGCTGGCGTTGTCGATGACGATGGTCTCGAGCGCGAGGCCGCCGTGTCCAAGCCGGAGTGCCGTGAGGCACTCACGCAGCAGTTGCTGCGTGTTCCAGGAGAGGATGACAACGGACACATCTGGTGTGGACATGCTGCCGCGGGAGTCTAGCGGCTGATGAGCGCGCGTGCGCGCCGCAATGCCACGCAATTCTCGTGCAGCGCGGCAAACCCCGCGCGTGCGTGCATCATTCGAGTTCTTTGAACGAGTCCGCCTTCAAGCGATAGAGACTGGTGACGAATCCGTCCTCGATCTTCTCGCCCACATCCAGCACGCCGGTGATGAGAATGGGCACGGGCGTCATGTCCACGCCCTTCTTGGCGGCGATGGTGACCACCACAGCCTGGTGCACCTCGGGAGGCTTGCCGAAGCAGCAAGACCAGAGGGATTCCACGAGCACGAACTCATGAATGTCCTCGACTTCTTCGAGGGTCATCATGTAACCAGCCATGCCGACCTTGCGGCCATTGAGATCCGCGATGTGTTGCGGGAGCTTCATGCCCTCTTCGTAGCTGAAGCCTCCGATGAGGCTGAAGGGCGCCTTCAGGTAGCCCTCCGGCACTTCAACATCCGCCGCGATGCCGACCATGGATCCGAGATGCACGGTGGCGGAGCCCACCGGCAAACGGCGCCAGAGATCCGCCGCAATCTGGCGCGCAAGTTCCTTCAGCGCGGCGCGCTGCATGCTCGTGAGCTCGCCGCCGGCGCTGCCTGCGGCACTCGCCTTCGCGAGGATGTCCTTCATGACCAGACTCGCAACCTGCGAGCGGGTTTCGGCGGTGCCGAGCCCGGATTCTTCGAGGAGTGAGACGAGGCGCGCCATGAGCTGCACCGGATCGTCAGCGCCTTTGTCGCGGCGCACGAGCGGCACCAGCAGCGCTTCGATGCCCGCACCGAGGGCGGTGCCTTGATTCACAGGGGCTGCAGTGGCGTTGGTGCCGCTGGCGGCATTGCCCGCGCTGGGCGTCGCCGCGGTGCGGTTCGTTGCACTTGCGACCGGCTTCACTTCGGCGAGCTTTTCATCGGTGCACGCGCCGACAACGCATGCGAGCACGACACAAGCAACAGAGCGGTTCATCATGAGAGCGGCTTCAGTCCTGAGGCGACATCCGTACGGTAGGCGACGAGTGCAGGCAGCATGCCCGCCGCGCCGCCCAGCAGTGTAACGGCCACAAGCACGAAGGTTTCTTCCAACCAGCGTGGCGTGAGCTCCGGGCGGAATCCGGCCGCGGATTCAACGCTGCCACTCGCGAGCCAGACCAGCCCGTGGCCCGCAAACACTCCGAGCAGTGCGCCCAGCCCCGCGATGATGGCCGCTTCCAGCACGACGACGCCGAACACCGTCCGCCGGTGCGCTCCCACGGCGCGCAAGATCGCAATCTCGCGCCGTCGCGAGGCCATGCTGTTGTAGATGGCGACCATGATGCTCATCACGCCAAGCACGATGACGAGCACCGCCGTGATGAGAAAGATCTGGTCAACTCGCCCGACAATGGCGAACAGCGCCTGCACTTCGCTCGCCACTTCCGCCACAGTGAACTCGGCGCGGTTCATGAGCCGCGGCAGGAGCAGTGCCTTGTGAATGCCCGGCTTGGGGAACACCAGCACCGATGAAAGCCCCACATCGCCGCTGCCCGGCACCATGCCACCCGCATGTTCGGGGATGCTGTAGAAACTCGCGAGGTCGATGAGCACTACCCGGTCGATGGGCGTGCCTGTGCGTTTCAGAATGCCGACAACGGTCCAGTGTTCATCGTGGCCGTGTTCCTTGCCGCCTTCGACTCCGTGCGTCGGCTCGATGCTTGCTCCCAGCGCGAGACCAAGACGGTCCGCCACTTCCGCACCGAGCACGGCTTCGCGCGTTTCCGCATCGTGATCGTGTTCATGCGTGACCGCTGCGCCGGAGCGGAGGTCTTCAAGCACATGCTGCAGCGCTTCTTCGTCGCAGCGGAAAGGCCGGCCCGTCTCGAACTTCGCGAGCCCCTCGCCTGCCGGATGCGGAAAACCGCGATCGAAGACTGCTGCAGTTGTTCCGACGACACGGAAGCCTTTGAAGCTGTCGCCCACTGCGCAGGGCACAGCGAGACGCACCGAGGGGTGCGCGCGCACCTCCTCAAAGCACTTCCAGGGCATCAGGCCTGCGCTGCGATCCACGTGATAGATGCTGTTCAGCACCAGTTCGAGACGCGAGCCCGGCGGCCCGATGACAAGACTGAAGCCTCGGCCCGGCTCCGCGTAGTGACGCTCCATGCCTGCGCGGAGCAGCAGGATCGCCACCACCAGAGCGACTCCGGTTGCGGCCGAAAGCCCTGTGAGGGTCGCGGCAAGGGGCCGCTCACGAAGGCTTCGCTGGACCAGGGTGAGGATCGTCATGAGGCGAAATCCTTCATGGTCCGCACATCCTCGAAGCGTGCCATGACCTCCCGTTCATGAGTGACGCAGAGCAGTGTGGCGCCGCACTCTCGCACGCATTCGAGCAGGAGGTCCATGGCCTCCGCACCAGCGTCGCTGTCGAGACTCGCTGTCGGTTCATCCGCCAGCACGAGTTGCGGACGCGGCGCGAGCGCGCGCGCAAGAGCCACGCGCTGCTGTTCCCCGACGGAGAGTTCTGCTGGTCGGCCATGCAAGCGCGCTGCAAGCCCCATGCGTTCCAGCATGGCCCGCGCACGCTCGCGCGCTTCCCCAGCGCGCACTCCGGCGAAATGCAACGGGAGGATCACGTTCTCCAGCGCCGAGAGACTTTGCAGCAAGTGGAACGACTGGAACACGAAGCCCACATGGCGTGCCCGGAAATCATCACGCGCCGTTTCACCGAGCCCGCGGAGTTGGATGCTCGCCACCGCCACCTCGCCCTCATGCACCGGCAACACTCCAGCGAGCACATTGAGCAAGGTGGACTTGCCGGATCCTGACGGCCCCACGAGGCACACCGCAGCTCCGTGCGCGATCTCCAGGGCATCCACGCGCAAGACCACCCGCTCTGCCGCGCGGTCGCTGAATCGCACCAACAGATTCCTGATGCTCACACTCACGGCGGCTCATTCTCCCCTCTCGCGCCGCCCCGTCCACACTTGCCACGGGAAGTCACGCTCCGTACCATCACTCCATCACCTCGCGGGTGTAACTCAGTTGGTAGAGTGTCAGCTTCCCAAGCTGAATGTCGTGGGTTCGAACCCCATCACCCGCTTCTCCGCGCCGGCATTTTCCAAGCCCGTTGCGCCGCGCTGTCCCTCCCTGCGCATAGAATCCCGCTCGAGCTCGCGCTTGGAAGGCGCAGCCACCACGGGCTTCTCTCATGGCATCCTCGGTAGACAACAAACTGCCTCGCGTTGGCATGATTGCCTCTGTGCGCAACAGACGCGGCGTGGTGTCGGCCGTTGAACCCTTCGATGGCGATTAAGGACGCATCCATCTGGTGCACCTTGAATACAAGGACGACCAACTCCCGCCGGGAGAACGCCTGCTGTGGGAACTTGAACCGCACCGCTCCTTGCTTGAGCCAACGGCGCTTCCGACGGTGTCGAAGACCGAGCCCATGCCCGTCCAGGACTACGACGCCTTGTTGCGTGCAGCGCGGTGGACTGCAGCCTCACCGTGGCTCGAACCAGACGGCAATGCGGTTTGCTCTCGCCCACCGGTCTCAAGCCCCTTCCACGGTGCGGTGCAGGTCGAAGACTTCCAACTCGTGCCGCTGCTGAAGGCCCTGCGCATGCCGCGAGTCAATCTGCTCATCGCAGACGACGTGGGGCTCGGCAAGACAGTTGAAGCCGGACTGATCCTTACCGAGTTGCTGCTCCGCCGGCGCATCCAGCGCGTCCTCATTCTCACACCAGCCTCGCTCCGGCTGCAGTGGCGCGACGAAATGTGGGACAAGTTCTCACTGCCATTCGATCTTGTGGATCGCGCCGAAACCCAGGCCCTCCGCAAACGCCTTGGCGTGGACGCAAATCCCTGGCGCGCATCCAGCCGCATCATCACTTCGTACCACTACCTCCGGCAGGCGGACGTGCTCGAACAGTTCCACGCAGCGTGTCACACCCCCGAAGGCACACCGCACCTTCCGTGGGACCTCCTGATCGTGGATGAGTGCCACAACTTGATGCCCTCGGCGTTCGGCCAGGATAGCGACCTCTGCAACATGCTGCGCCGGATCGCGCCCCAGTTTGAGCACCGGCTCTTTCTCAGTGCAACACCACACAACGGGCACACACGCTGTTTCACAGGTCTGCTTGAACTCCTCGATCCTGTGCGCTTCAGTCAGACGGATGAGCTGCGCCCCGCGGAAAAGGAACGAATCCAGCAAGTCGTGCTGCGCCGTCTGAAACGTGAAATCAACGCGCGCACCAATCCACCACGCTTTTGCAGGCGCATGCCGCCGCAGCCACGCCTGCTGCAACTCTCGGCTCCTGAAGTGGCTCTCTCTGCCGCCTTCGCTGAATTTCGCACCAAGGTCCGGGCCGTGGTCAATTCGGGCGACGGCAAACGCCGTCGCTCCGGCAGCTTCGCCATCGAGATCCTCGGCAAGCGCTTGCTGAGTTGCTCCACCGCCTTCGCCGAATCTTGGCGCCGCGCGAAGGAGGGTTTGGCGGAGGCGCGCTCGGCAACAGATGCCGACGTCGAGGCCGCCAGGAATGCAGCTGACGAGGACACTGGCGACGATCGCGAATCCGAGGCCCGCGGCGCCACCGCCGTCTGTGTCATCGGCGCATGGCTCAAGAATGTCGCTGCAGATCTCGTGCCGGAGATCTCGGCCATCGACCAGAGTCTCGCGCAACTCGGATTCAACCTCACGCGCGACAACATCATCGAGCAGGATCCGAAGTGCGATGCCCGTCTGGAAGACCTTGTCGCTCTGATCGAGGAACTCCTCCGCACCGGGAAGAACTGGCGCGACGACGAACGCATCGTGGTCTTCACCGAGTACAAGACGACCCTTGACTATCTCACACGCCGACTGCGTGACCGGTTCCGTGAGGATGATCGCATCCTGACCCTTTTCGGCGGGATGGATGAGGTCGCACGTGACCTCGTCAAGCAGACTTTCAACGATCCAACTGCGCCCGTGCGCATCCTGCTCGCGACGGACGCGGCAGCGGAAGGCCTGAACCTGCAATCGACGGCACGCTACCTGCTGCACTTCGACTGCCCATGGAACCCTTCGAAACTTGAGCAACGCAACGGCCGCATCGACCGCCACGGACAGGCGCGGGATGTCACCATTCACCACTTCGTGAGCAATGAGGATCAGGATCTCCGTTTCCTCGACCATGTTCTGCGCAAGGCGGATGAGATCCGCGAGGACCTCGGCTCCGTGAATGAACTCTTCGACGAGGCTGCGCACAGAAAGCTCGTTGATGGCGAGAGTCTCGAATCCGTCAGAGCAGATCTCGATGCGCGTGTGAAACACTCTCGCGGACGCAGTGCCATCGCCGCGGATGCAACCATCGAGACCAGTGCGGACGGCGCACCTGCAGCGCGCGATCTCGAAGCGCTCTCCGCCGAGCTGGACCTCGACCCCTCCGCCGTTCGGGACACTCTCGAATCTGCGTTGGCCATTCGTGCGGGTCGTCCGCAACTCGATTGCTCACCGACCACCAAGAGTTGCAGGCTCATCAATCCGGGGCTTCCGGGTCGGACGGAGGTCATTGACGAATCACTGCGCCGTCCCAAAGGGGCGAAGGGCGCGCTTTCTCAGCTCGCCTTCACGGCGGATCCCTTTCAGGTCCAGGTCGGAGCACGAACCGTGTTCGCCCCCCGACCCGATGTGCTCCTGATGCACCTGTCTCACCCCATGGTGCAAAAGGCTCTCAGTGCATTGACCCGTGGACGCTTTCCCGGAACGGAAGAGAGCGTCTCATGCTGGACAGTGCGGTTGGGTTCCGTACCCACTGGTTGTCAGGCTCTGATCCTGTTGAGGATCGAAGAACTTGCCGTCAACGACCTCCGCGAGGCCTTCCATCACTGGGTGCGAACCATTGCGTTCCCGGTTCGCGATGATTCTCTCGGCGCACCACTGATCCACCAACCCGCACGCGCCCTGCGCGGTGCCCGGCCCACAAACGCCACCGCCGACCAGCGCTTGGCCCGCGACTTGGTTGACGGAATCGAACCAGCGTTGCGCCGTGCCCTCAACGACCACCGCAAGGCACTGACAAATCGCCTGAAGAGTGCGCTCAAAGACGCTCTTCAGGAAGCGAGCGCGCGGGAGGATGAGCGTTATCAAAGTCGCCAAGGAGAGGTTTCGAAACTGATCGTCGAGAACACCCTCGCCAAGCTGGAACGCGAAATCGAACACCTGCAGCGCGAGCGCGCTCAGGGCATGCTCTTCGAAAGTGCCAACCGCTTCGATGACGTCATCGCCAACAAACAGGCGGAGATCGAACATCGCAAGGCGCACTGTGAAGAAGTGCGCTCTCAACTCGAGCGCGAACGTACACGCATCCTCACGCATCTCCTGCCAAGGCGCCATGCTTTGTCCGGCGAGGCGCAGGTGTTCCCCGTCGGTATCGAAGTGCGTCTGCCGGGAGGGCCGGCATGACTCCACCAGCACTATCCGGCTGGGAGCACCTGCGGCACGGCGGCTTGTTGCTGGATCCGCCACGCTTGCGCCGCATCGCGGAGCATGTACCCCCGGCGCTGCCATGGTTCATCGAAGACCAGTTGCGGCGCAGCGCCAACGCCCTCCGGAGCGGCAACCAAACTGCGTCAGAGTTCGTCACGTTCGTGCTGCGGGATGTATGCGACTTCCGCGATGAGCGCGGCACATGGCTCCGCGGCAGCAGCATCGGCGCCGAATGGAGCCGCCCTTCCTTCACGGGAGCAGCCATCAAGCCGCGTCAACTCTGGCGTGCTGAGCGCGGCGGCGTGCTGCCTGTCTTCATCGATGCCTCGGCTCGCATTGGCCTCGGCCATGGGCGCAAGGCCGCGAGTGAAGTCGTGCATTGGTTGCGCTCGGGCACGGAACGCCTCGCCGTCCTCACCAACGGCAGACAGTGGCGGCTCATTTTTGCGGGCCTCGACTTCGATGCTTTCTGTGAGTGGGACATCGACCTCTGGTTTTCCGAAGGCCGGTTGTCACCGCAGGTTGACGCGCTCCGCACACTGCTTTCCCCTGCGCTCTGGATCCACTCCGGGCAGGACGACACCAGCCCGCTCATTGCGGCCATTCTCGACAGCAGGAAGGGCCAAGCAGAGCTCTCCACCCTGCTCGGCGAGCGCGAATTCCTGCATCGATTGCCTGCAAACCTTCCGCAACGTCTTCTATCACGTCCACCTCGACCGCCAGACGGCACTGCAGTGTCTGGATGCGTGGGGACAGGACCTCATTCAGACCCATGCGATCCCCGTACTGAATCCGACTGTTGTGGCACGCGACGCCGCGCTACCGGTCAACCACGCCGAGCGACGCTTGCAGCACATGCTCCGTGATGCGGGATTCGCAGAAGGCATCTGGGGCGAACAAATCCGACTTGAGGGCTCGTTCGGCTCCACGACTCCGGACGTCATCTACAGATCTGCAGAACATGGTCCAGATGAAGGCATCGCCATCTACCTGGATGGACTCTCAGAACATCTGCATGGCAACCCCAAGACACGCGAGAAGGACCAGCACATCCGGTCGTGGTTGCGCAGCCATGGTTGGGAGGTCATCGAGCTTGCCGCCACCGACCTCGCCGACCTGGGTGCCATGCGGCGCTTTTTCATCAAACTGGCGGGATATCTCGGAAACGCCGAGCTCAAGTCAAACCTGAAAAGCAGTGATGGCTGGTTCACCGCTTCGGCAACAACGCCAGAAGCAGGTGCTCGGCCTCCTTTGCGCAGAGTGAACCCCGCGCATGAGGACCGCTACCGCAACTGTGTTCCACTCGTGCCGCTCAAGGCCGCAGCAGGCGGCTTTGGTGATCCGCAGTTCATTGAGAACGGTGAGCAGGAATGGGTTGAAATCGAGGCGCGGCGTGCCCTGCGTCCCGGGATGTTCGTGGCGCAGGTCGTCGGCAAGTCGATGGAGCCGCTGATCCCTGATGGGGCACATTGCCTGTTCAGCGCACCGGTTACCGGGTCGCGCCAGGGGCGTGTCCTGCTCGTGAGCCTGCGGGATGAGGTTGATCCCGAGAGCGGTGAACGCTTCACCATCAAGCGCTACGAAAGCTCCAAGAGCTCTGCCGATGGCGATACATGGCGGCACATCAGCATCACCCTCAAGCCAGAGAACACCGACTTTGCACCCATCGTTCTTCGGGTCGACTCAGAAGGGCTCGTCCACGTCATCGCCGAGTTCCTGCAGGTCCTCCAGCAGCCGGGTTCTTCTGGTCAACAGGAAAGCCGCTGAGCGCGGCTAGAGTTGCGGGGCGCCATGCGCGCACGGAGTGACGAGGATGACCATCACCACGGCGGCGATCACGATATTGGCGTTGACGGCGTCCCTCGCACTGGTCCTGAAGACGGAGGAATCGGAGATGGCCGGGCAAGGGCGCACGATCATCGTGCTGAGACATGCGGAGAAGGAAGCGGGAGCTGACCCCGTGCTCACCGAGCGCGGGCTGAAACGCGCGCAAGACGTGGCCCTGCTGCTTGGCAAGTGCGGAGCAACCGCCCTCATCAGCAGCGAATTCAAGCGCACGCGCCTGACGCTCGAACCACTCGCCATGGCTCTCGAACGCAAGGTCGAGACCATCCCCGCCGCCGATACGAAGCAGCTCGTCGAACGCTGCCGAACGGCGGCGGACGGATCGACGCTGGTGATCTGCGGACACTCGAACACGGTGCCCGCACTGCTGAAAGCGCTCGGCGCGGAACCCACTCGTCTCGATGCCGCCGCCATGATTCCCGATGCGGAGTTCGGCCGGCTCTACATCCTGCACTTGCCACCAGCCAACTCCACTCTCACGCCCATGCTCACGGAACTTTCGACAGGCGCATGACGTGCCGAGGCGCTCTCAGTGCGGCTTCGACTTCGCCCGCGCCTCAGCGAGTTCCCGAACGGTCTTGGAGAGGAGCGCGTACTCCTTCGCGTTCGACAACGCTTCAATGCGCGCATTGACCGCGTCCGCTACCGCACTGGCTGCGTTCGCATCCGGCGCAACCGCCAGGCATGCTTCGACAACGACCAGCGCGAATGGGTTGAGCGCAAGCGCCGCCTTGGCAACAGACACACTCTCGCGCGCACGTTCGTCAGCCGCCAAAGCATCAAAGACACGGCGCAGCACGAGTGCTTGCAGGTAACTCCTGAAATCATGGCTCACGCCCCAAGCGACGGCCTGATGAAAGACCATCGGTCGCCGACCACCCTCATCCACGACGTGATAGCCCGCATGCACACTGGTCACTTCGTCACCGCCGGTTGCATATTGCTCGCCACGGAAGCGGTAGTGGCCGGTGGCCGCATCATGCTCCAGGCGCATCAACGCGCAGTGCCCGGGCTGACCTGCGGTCGAGGCCGGAACGCCCATGATGCGAAAGGTGCGCGCGCCGATGTTGCCCATGGTTCCGCACACGCCGCCGTCTTTCCACATCATCTGGATCGAGCCGTAGCTGAACGGAAACGGCTGCACGCGCCGCGCTGACTGCATGTCGAATTGCTGCGCGATGTCTCCGATGTACTCGCCGTAGGTCCTCATCTCGCCGCTCGCGAGGCTCTCCGTCCAGATATCCTCGCGCTCGCGGAGCGGCTGATCATCGGCAGCGAGCATCAGCAACACGGGCCAAGGTGCATTGAGCGGCGCCTTGGGCCATTTGTGAGCCGTGCGTCGAGCCTGCGCTTTCACATCGCGCTCGTTGCGCACAAACCAGGCCATGGATTCGGCTGCGGTCGGCGCCGGATCGCGCTCGGCAGGCATGCGCCCCTTGTTGCGGTACGCCGTGTGAAACAACTCGTGGGCTGCGGCAATCTTCTTGCGCAGTTCCGCATCTTGCACAGCTTCCGTGGAGTACCAGTGCACCGCGCGGTCCCCGCATTCGATGCGAACTTCCGGATGACCATGCGCAGCCATGTGGGCGTTGAACTCGTCTTGCAGCACAGGCGATGCAATCACATCGCACGCCAACGGCGCGCGTTGGATCTGCTTCCTGACAGCCACCGCCTTGCCGCGCGGTTTCGCGACCCCTTTCTTGTCGTATTCCAGTGGCGGCAATTCGCTCACCGTGGCCTCGACCGTGACTGCTGCATGCTGTTCGAGGAAGTTGAGAATATGGTCATCACGGTCGAGTGTGCGGTTGGTTGCTCTGGTGTCGATCGCGACCCGCGGATCGCCCGGGACTCGGAGCTCCATGCGCTTTCGTGCCGTGATGTCTGGCAACACTGCGTCCGCCTGCGCGGCTTCGTAGTCGCCATCATTCCAACCCCCTGCCCGCTTCCGTGGCGCTCGGAACGATGCGTCGATCGCGAAGGCCAACGCAAGTTGGGGAAACTCCCGGCGCACCGTGTCCACACCGAGGTCGAGTTCCAACGAGCGCAGTTGAAGCAGGACCGGCAACGGGTCGCGCCTGCAGCCGTAGACCGAGGCCTGCCGCACGGGATCTGCGTCGATCCAATGGAGGAAATCCGCCGGCAGCCCCAAACCGCGCTCAGTGCAGCGCGCAAGCGTTTGATGCCGCGCCTTGGCAATGAACTCGGCTGTCAGCTCGGTCCAGTTCGTCGCCTTCCTGTTCACAACAGAGTTGGCCGCTGTCGCTGACGCTGCCCCCGGTGTCTGGCCAGGCACTCCCGCAGCAACCAAAGCAACCACCATGAGCATGGCGCTGCGAATCGGCGCAGTGTTCTTCTTCATGATTCGGATCCTAACGGTCCCCACTGCTTTCGTTGAGCATGTGCGTTCTTGCCCCTTCATAGTAGAACCTCAGTGGAGCGCCGCACAGCCATGCAAACCGCCAGCACCAGTCCCGACGTTCCGTCAGCGATCCATATCGCACCCTGGGTCGAGAAGCTGCTCAAGCATCCCTTGTACGGCGAACTCAGCGATGAGTTCAGCCTGCGCATTTTCATGCGCGCTCACGTCTTCGCCGTCTGGGATTTCCAGTCCCTGCTCAAGGCCCTGCAGCGCAACGTGACTTGCGTGGAGGTGCCGTGGTTTCCCACTGCGGACCCGCTGGCTCGCCGCTTCGTCAATGAAATCGTCCTCGATGAGGAAAGTGACGAGACGCCGGAAGGATCGTACTTGTCTCATTTTGAGCTGTACCTGCAAGCCATGCAGGCTTGCGGAGCAGACACAACGGCACCGATCCGTGGCTTCCTGAGCGACTTGCGCGAAGGTCACCCTCTCGTGGAAGCGTTGGCACGTCCAGAAGTTCCCCGCGGAGTCGCGCCCTTCGTCAGTGCCACGCTGGCAGTCGCCACTTCGGGAAAGGCCCACTGTATTGCCGCGGCCTTCGCCTACGGGCGCGAGGAAGTCATCCCGGGGATGTTCCTGCGCGTCGTGGATGGACTGGCCGCCATGGCTCCACAGCGCTGGGCCACTTTCCGGTATTACCTGCAGCGGCACATCGGCACGGACGCCGATCGTCACGCACCGCAGGCCAAGGCTCTTGTGGCGCGCCTGTGCGGCACTGATGCCACGCTCTGGGCGGAGGCAGAGGCTGCCGCACGCAGCGGATTGGAATCGCGGCTTCAACTCTGGAACGCCATCCTCGAGACCTTGCATGCAGAGCGTCTCGCTGGTCGCGATGCACATCTCTGCTCTGAAACTCCGTGATGCGACATGGCATCTGACAACGCTGCCGTCCCACACGGCGCACAGCACCAATAATCGCCATAAGGAACCCCGCTTCATGACCCGCATCGCGATTCTCTTGAGAGGCGTCAACGTCGGAGGGAAGCACAAGCTGCCCATGGCAGAACTGAAGCAGTGCTGTGAGATGCTCGGGATCCTCGACTGCACAACGCATCTGAATAGCGGCAACGCGGTAGGCAGCCTCGCGGCGGCGAAGGTGGATGGGTTTGCGGCCTCGCTGGCACGCGCACTCGAAAAGCGCTGCGGCTTCGGGGTGCCGGTGGTTGTCCGCACGGCGTCAGCACTGAAGCGCACCATCGCGGCGAACCCGTTCCTTGCGGAGAACGCAGCGCCGGCCTCGCTGCATGTCGCGTTTCTCGATGCGAAGCCGGCGACAGCGAAGGTGCGCGCCCTCGACCCCGCACGCTCCCCCGGCGATCGCTTCATCCTGCAAGGCAGCGAGGTATTTCTGCACCTTCCGCATGGTGTCGCGCGCACGAAACTCACCAACGCCTGGATGGACTCCTCCCTCGGCGTGACCTCCACCCAGCGCAACTGGGCCACCGTCCTCGCCCTCGCAGAACTTCTCGACGCGAGCGACTGACTCCGCACGCTCCGTCGCTTGATCTCGCGCGATTGTTGCCTAGAGTCGCCGCATGAAACTCAGCATCACCTACTGCGTGCAGTGAAATTTCCTGCCACAAGCGGCCGGTCTGGCCGCTGAACTCAAGGCAAGTCTCGGGCTGGAAGCAGAGATCATCCAGGGCAAGGGCGGCATCTACTCCGTCGTGCTTGACGGCAAGGAGATCTTCAACAAGAAGGAGATCGGCCGCTATCCCATCCTTGGAGAGGTGACCGGCATCATCAAAGGCATGCACCCGGAGCTCTGAATGCCGCGCGCGAAGCTTGGCTGAAGCGGCGCACGTTCTTCGCCGCTGCGCGACGCCCGCGGCGCCTCAGGCCGGTTTCAAGCTCACCAGTGCGTGGACTGAGATCGCTTCACCGCGGCCGAGTGCGTCGACCCCCTCATGCGTTCGAGCCTTGACCGCCACGCGGTCCAGCGGCAACGCGAGCAACTCCGCGAGTGCCGCCTTCATCTCCGCCTTCCACGGCCCGAGGCGCGGCTTCTCCGCGATGATGGTCACATCGGCCTGCGCGGGTGCATGGCCAAGCGAACGCAGTTCTTCCAGGGTTCTTGCAAGCAGCGCGCGGCTGTCGATCCCGCGCAACGCAGGATCGGTGTCCGGGAAGTGCTCTCCGATATCAGGCAAGCCCGCCGCACCGAGAAGTCCCTCGATGAGCGCATGCAGCACCGCGTCGCCATCGGAGTGGCCGAGGAGATGAACCTCCGCCGATACATCGATACCACCGAGCCGTAGCGGCCCGCCCGGCACCAGTCGGTGAATGTCGAAACCGAAGCCTGAACGCGGCGTTTCCATGATAGCCCTCGCCAGCCGGAGGTCATCCGCTGTCGTGATCTTGAAATTGAGTGCTGAGTCTTCCACCACATGCACGGCCACACCATAGTGACGCAGCAGCGCCGCTTCGTCGGTGAAATCGCGACCGTCACGTGCAGCCGCTGTCAGCGCGTCTCGCAGCAGGGCAGCACCCGCTCCTTGTGGCGTCGCAGCCAGGCGCATGCGTTTCCTGTCCGGCGTCGCGGCAATGCGACCGGCCGCATCGATTTCCTGCAAGGTGGCGGTCACCGGTTGCGCGAGCAGCGCGGCGTCGTGCTGCGCGAGAGCCTGCAGCAGCCTCTGGATGGCTGCCGTGCTCACCAGCGGGCGCGCTGCATCGTGAATGAGCAGCACATCCGCGTCCCCGGCAACCGCGACACCCGCTTGCACCGATTCCTGCCGGGTCGCGCCACCAGCCACCACACGCGAGAGGCCCACTTCTCGCAGCCAGCTTGCGAGGGGCTCCTCGGCCGTGGCTCTCAAATCGTCGCGGTGCAGAACGAGGACCTGCGCTGCGGGCAGAAGCGCTGCGGCCGCATGCGCACCGTGCCACCAGAGTGGTCTGCCGGCCAGCATGACAGTTCCCTTGCGCACGCTGGCCCTCAGGCGTGAGCCTTCCCCCGCAGCCACGTGCACGATCGCGAATCGTTGGGGGACATAGGGCTCGGGCTTCACGGCCTCACCATATCAGCGCCAAAGAGGCGTAGCGGATCCCGTTTTTGCGCTGCGTGTTTCCCGGCCTGACGCTGCAAAGCGCGATTGATGCGCTGTTTGCATTCGCGACAGTTTTCACAACTTCTCTGAATTTCCACCGACATCCACGACGAAGAAACGATCAGCTTTATCAGGTCGCCAGCCCGCCACCTGTGAAGCCCTGCCGGTGTTCGGTTCTCATCGCCAGTTGTGCGGCATGGGAGGTTGGCATGGTCAAGATGAAGAAGGCGGCGTGTGTGTGGTTGTTGTTTCCGGCCCTCGCCGCCGGGCTGAGTGCGCAAGTTCTTCTGGTAGACGGAGACCCGTCGGGTCCTGTCCAGGTCACACCTCAAGTGGCCGTGGGGATCGAGCTGTTCGCTCAGCCCGATGTCCCCTTCGCGCTCCTTGTGGCCATGGCCCCTGCCGCGACCGCGACTCCGTACGGCACCTTCGGGCTCGACTGGAACGCGAACGGATTCGTCGCCCTCAACGGATTCGACCCGCAACACCCGTTCCATGCTGAGAGCTGGCTCGATCAGAGCGGCTACTTCAATCTGACCACCGAGATCTTCTCGGAGGCGCATGTCCCCGCGGAGCAGATCCAGATCTGGGCACAGACAATCTCTCCGGACGTCACCGCACCCAACGGCTACATCCTCAGCAACGTGGTGCAAGTCAACGAGCACACGCCGCCCCCGCAGGTCATCTTGAATACGCCGAACATGGTTGCCCAAGGTGGCGTACTCACCATCACTGGCCAGCACTTCGCCTCGGCGCCCTACTTCAACATCGTCACCATCGGCAACTGCCTCTGCAACGTGCTCTCATCCTCGGGCTCGGTCATCGCGGTGGAAGTGCCTGTGACCTGCAACTCCGGTCCGGTCATGGTGTCCACGCCCTGGGGCAACTCGGGGAGCAATCCCAATGCCATCAACAGTTGGGTGGCCGTGCTCAACAGCGTGGTCTCCGAAGCACAAGCGCCGGTGGTCAGCTCTGGCTTTGCGACCGTGCAGGGCTACATCTTCACCGCGCAATCTCCAGACAGCTTCACCGTGCATGCCCAGCCCGGCCAGGAGATCTACGCCGAGTGCTACTCCTTCGACCCCAACACGGGCATGCTGACGGGCGGCTCCAACAGCGCGAATCAGTATTTCGATCCGGTGCTCGAGATCCGTCGCGGCGAACTCACCCTCTGCTTCGATGATGATTCCGGCCCGCTCACCAGTGCAGCCTTCGGCGTGCAATCCGGCATCAACAGCTTTGTCGCCGATATCGAGGCGGATTTCACGGTGCGTGTGCGCGCCGTGTTCACCATCTTCTCGGGGCACTACATCCTCAAGTACGGCGTCCGCGAACCTCTGAACATGCCCATGCGCGTTCATGGCGTGCATCCCAACATCGTGCGTGCTGGTGATCAGGTCACGGTTTGGTGTTCACACACCGTTCCCGGCCAGACTGCCGGACACCTGGTGCATGCCTTTGGTCAGGACATCGTGCCGGATGCCGTCGGGTATGGGTCCATGCAGTTCACCGTGCCTGCGGGCGCGCAAAGCGGCCCCGTCTCCGTCTCGACGCCCTCGGGCTCAAGCCAGATGGACATGGACCGCATGTGTGCCTACCTCACCGTCATTCAGAACCAGTTCACATTTGCGGTTGAGGGGCAGATCCCGGTGAGCACATCCAGCCTCACCTACTTCGGGACCATTTCGAACAGCTTCGACTACGACGTGTTCCGCATCGTGACCAAGGCGGGCCACGACTACCGTTTCGAGGTCTACGCCTACGACGGTCCCGAGACGCGGGTCATGACGAGCACCTGGGCCGTGCCCAACCCCTTGGACCCGGATCTCCGCGTGACGCCTGGTGGTTTCACCTCTCCCATTCTCGCCATGGACTCGGGCTCCGGCCCGGGGCTCAACGCGCAGATCGGCAACGCACTCTCGCCCTACTATCACGCGACTTCCGACACGACCATCGACCTCTGGCTGATGCCGTGGTTCATGGGTTCGTGGGGTGACTACATGTTGACCATCGTCGAGATTGCGCCTCCCACGCCTTGACGCACCCGCGCGCCGTATGATTCGCGCGTGCCCTTCCGCCAACTCGCAACACGCGATCCACTGATCGTCGCAGGCATCGACCCCGGCACGCACCTGCTGGGGTTCGGCGTTGTGGGGCGCAAGGGAAGCCTGATGATCGCCGTGGACCACGGCGCTCTGCGCGCTCCGAAGGATGCGGGCTTGTGCGAACGCATGAAGGTGCTCGCGCGCGGTTTGCGCGCGCTCTTCGCGCACCACAAACCGGATGTCATCGCCCTCGAAGAGGCCTTTGTCGCCAGAAACATCCAGTCCTCGCTCCGGCTCGGCGAAGCGCGCGGCATGGTGCTTTGCATCGCTGCAGAGTTGGACATCCCGGTGGTTGACTACCCCACCGCGCGCGTGAAGGTCGCCATCGCCGGACATGGTGGCGCCACCAAGCAACGTGTGCGGACCGCAGTGATGCGCGAGCTCCGGCTGCTGGAAGCCCCCGACCCTCTGGATGCCTCGGACGCTCTCGCACTGGCTCTCGCCCTCCTCCACGACCCGCGCATGAACCGGCGTCTCGCCGCCGCTTTGAGCGTGCGCCCCCGGGCGCGCAAGCGCTGACTGGAACCACGGCTTCTCCTCCCCTTGCAGTTGTTTGGCCGGCAGCCGTGCCGAATCCGGACGCATCCGGTCGATAGAGGAACCGGTACTCCACGCATGAAGACCCGCACGACAACACTCGCATTGATCGCTCTCCTCGCAGCAGCGTGCGAGCACACTCCGCGTCCTGAGGTAGCGGCAGAGGCGGAGGGCCCGAGTCAACTGCGTCCGGACGCGCGCGATGTCCCTGCGGCTGTGCAGGCCATCGAAGTCCTCATCAACCAGAACGGCGCGCTCATCGCCGACGAAATCGAGATCGAGTGTTCCTGCAACTACGTCTGGGATGTCGCGCTGAGTGGAGAAGACGTGGATAGGCTGCGCCCTGAAGGCAAGGGCCAGAGAAGCACGGCGCGCGGCAAGCCCCGCGGCAGTTTTCGCAATCTCGAACTCCGTGCCATCCGGAGCATCACCCTCAAGAGTTCCGGCTTCGATGTGGCGCCCTACATCCGCATTCATGCGCGAGGGAATGCCGCCTACGCCTCGAGCGCGGGCGTCACGCGGGCGACGGTGATCACCATCGACAACGCACACCTCCGCGTCTCCGAGCTCGCCAGCCCGCCGCAGCCCTGAGCTCTGGCGGCTAAGCTCCGCCCATGCGCGTCGTGCTGCAGAGGGTGAAGGAAGCCTCCGTCACAGTAGATGGCGAAATGGTCGCGCGTATCGGCCACGGAGTCCTCCTGCTCGCCGGCTTTCTGAAAGGCGATGATGCCTCCGTTGCCGATCTGCTCGCAAGAAAGATCGCGGCGCTGCGCATCTTCGAGGACGCGGAAGGACGCACCAATCGCGGATTCGAGGAAACCGGAGGAGAAGTCCTCGCCGTCTCGCAGTTCACTCTCGCTGCTGACACGAGCCGCGGGCGCAGGCCTTCTTTCGAGAACGCCCTCGAAGCAGACGCAGCCCGCGCACTCTTCGCTCATTTCGCGGCGGCCCTCGAAGCGCTACTCGGCAAGCCTGTCGCGCGCGGAGTCTTCGCGGCCTCCATGCAGGTTGCCCTCATCAATGATGGCCCGTTCACCCTGGTGCTTGAGCAGCTTCCCGCCGGAAAGTAGGTTGCCCGCATGAAGCGATTCCTCTCGGGAATCCAGCCCTCCGGGCTGCCCCACCTCGGCAACTGGTTCGGCGCCATGGCCATGCACCTCGAACTCGCGCGCGAGGGCGAGGCCTATTGGTTCATCGCCGATCTGCACGCCCTCACCACGGTGAAGGACGCGGCAAAGCTCCGCGAAATGACACGCGAGGTGGCGGTGAGTTACCTCGCCATGGGCCTCGACCCGGAACGCACCTGCTTCTGGCGTCAGAGCGATGTGCCGGAGGTAACCGAGGTGGCCTGGCTGCTCGGCACGGTGAGCGGCATGGGGCTTCTCGAACGCGGCCACTCCTACAAGGACAAGGTCGCGCAGGGTCTCACGCCGAGCGTCGGACTCTTCTATTACCCCGTGCTCATGGCCGCGGACATCATCTGTTTCGATGCGGATGAAGTGCCCGTCGGCAAGGACCAGATCCAGCACGTGGAGTTCGCACAGGACATGGCCGGCGCTTTCGATGCGGTCTACGGGCCCACGTTCAAACGCCCCGAGTGGCGGCTTTCGAAGACGCCCAAGGTCTCCGGGCTGGATGGCCAGAAGATGAGCAAGAGCTACGGCAATGCACTGTGGATCTTCGAAGAGGGCAAGGCGCTCACGAAGGGCATCGGTCGTCTGCCGACGGATTCGCGCGCGCCCTCCGAACCGAAGGACCCGGATGGCATGCTCATCTTCGAGTGGCTGAAGCTGCTCATTCCCGCAGATGAATACGAAGCGCTCGCAACCCGCGCACGCGAGGGCGGAGACAAAGGCCCGGGCTACGGAGAGTTGAAGAAGCGCATCGCTTGCGCGATGGACGAACTCTTCGGCGCAGGCCGCGAGGAGAGGAAGAAACTGCTCGCGCACCCGGAGCATGTGGAACGCGTGCTTGCCTCCGGTGCGGAGAGAGCGCGCAGCGCCGCGCGCGCCGTGCGCGATCGCGCTTACAAGGCCTGCGGGCTGCGCTGAAGCGCGTGCGTCAGCGCGTGGCGTCCACGAGCCGCGCCATCCACTTGCCGATCTGGTCGGCTTCGAGATGCACCGCGTCGCCTGCAGAGAGCTTCCCGAGAGTGGTCACCGCCAATGTGTGCGGTATGAGCGCCAGTTCCACTTCTGCAGCGCCAAGCGCCGCCAGCGTGAGCGACACACCTTCAACGGTGATGCTCCCCTTCGGAATGGTGAAGCGCAGCACGGAGGATGGAACATCGAGCGTCATGCGCACCTCACCCGCAAGGCGTTTCACTTCGCGCACCTTGCCGAGCCCGTCCACATGTCCGGAGACGAGATGCCCGCCGAGTCGGTCGCCGAGCTTCATCGAGCGCTCAAGATTCAGATCATCTCCGGCGCGAACCTCGGCGAAGCGCGTCAGCCGGAGTGTCTCGCCCATCATGAAGAAGGTGGCGCGAGTACCCTCGATGGCTTCCACCGTCAGGCAACAGCCGGCCACGGCGACGCTGTCGCCGGTTCGCACCCCCTCGGCAACGGCCCCGAGGTCAAGCTCCATGCGCACGCCTCCATGTTCCTCGCGGTGCTGGGTGACACGACCAAGTCCTTCGACGATGCCGGTGAACATGTCCCCAGTGTGCCCCGGGAGCTTTGCGGACCCAACCCCTTGGCGCTCGCGGGTTTGAAGTGTCTTCACGGTCAGCTCCGCTGCACGCCGGTGCATTCCTTGATCCAGCACCGCGCGCCTGTATCATCTTCCGCTCGCTAACCGTTGTCGCCGCAAGTCTTTCCGCACGCGGGGAGCATTCGGGGCACCGGTGGGCGGAATCAGGACCCGTTTGCGGATTGATGTTCTGTCCATCTTCCCCGGCCTCATCGAGGGCTTCCTCGGCGAGGGGATTGTAAGGATCGCCCGGGAGAAGGGGCTTCTGGACGTCGTGACCCACGACTTCCGGAACTTCGCGACTGATCAGCACCGCAGCGTCGACGACAAACCGTTCGGCGGCGGACCTGGCATGGTGCTGAAACCCGATCCGATCTGTGCATGTCTTGATGCACTCCTCGGTGACGCAAAGCCCCTGCCACGAATGCTGTTGATGTCGCCGGCCGGGAAACCACTCCGCCAGCAGCGCGTGCGTGAGTTCGCCAAGGACGAACGCATCGTGGTGCTTTGCGGGCGCTACGAAGGGATTGATGAGCGTGTGACGCTTCTCTGGCCCTTCGAGGAAATCTCCATCGGCGATTACGTGCTCAGTGGCGGTGAAGTTCCCGCCATGGTGCTGATCGAAGCGGTGGCGCGTCTTCTCCCTGGTGTTCTCGGACACGACCTCTCGGCCGTGCAGGACTCCTTCGAAGGCCCGCGCCTCGATCACCCGCACTGGACTCGCCCTGCGGATTTCCGGGGTATGCGCGTACCGGACGTGCTCCTTGGTGGCGATCACGCAAAGATCGCGGCCTTCAGGAGAGCGGAGGCACTCGCGAGGACCAAGGCTCGGCGCCCGGACCTTCTGGAAGGTCGCGACAAGCCGGAGTGATACAGACAACCTGAGTCGCCCGCACGGGTGACATGGACGCCCCGCGGGGCGGCGGAGTGAGAGCGATGAACAAGCATGATGATGTGGTGAATGCAGCGAAGCGCGCGAAGCCGCTGCCGGAATTCAACATTGGCGACAACGTGGATGTGCAAGTGCTCATCCGTGAAGGCGACAAGGAGCGCATCCAGATCTTCAACGGCACGGTGATCGCACGCCGTGGCAAGGTCGGCCCGTCCGCCACTTTCACGGTGCGTCGCATCGTGCAGGGTGAAGGCGTCGAGCGCATCTTCCCCATCAACTCGCCGAAGATCGTTGGCCTCGCGGTGAAGACCCGCGCCAGCGTGCGCCGCGCGAAGCTCTACTACCTCCGCGGACTCACAGGCAAAGCCGCGAAGCTCAAAGAAATCATCGGCTGACAGAACGACCACGGCACCGCGGCCGCATGATGTGCGCGCCCTGGCTCTGAGGAGGGTCCTCCCTTGTCCGACAAGCTTGCAACACGCTGGATCGTGGTCATCGCCATCATCGCCCTTGCTGGTTGGGCGACGTTTGCGAACTGGCCGCTGAACTACGGCATCGACCTTCGCGGCGGAACCACGTTGACATACAACGTGGATCCCCAGACCTTGCAGACTCTTGTCGGCAACGGCGGCGACCGCAAGAAGGCTGTTGACGAGACCATCGAGGTCATCTCGACGCGCATCGACACGCTCGGTGTGCGTGAGCTCACCGTGCGTCAGGAAGGCGATGATGGCATCGTCATCCAGTCGCCTGAACTCGCCCCCAGCGAGGTCGATGAAATCCGCCGCCGCATGGTGCAACTCGGTCAACTCGAGTTCCCCGTCGGCGTGGGCAAGCTGAACTCGAAGAAGTCGAGCTTTGATGTCCCCGGCAAGAGCCCGGGCGCCTTCGAGAACTACGCATTCAATGAAGACGACGCCGAGAAGCTGCGTCAGGCCGCGCTCACAGACGGCGCTGGCAAGGTTGCCGCTGCAAAGGCCGCGAATCAGCCGATTCCTGCGGGCACTTACCGCGACGGGATGCCCTTCGAGTTGAAGGCCACCGATGGCCGCAGCCTCGGCATCTGGTGGAAGCCGTGGACGCCTGGCGAAACTGCGCGCAAGCAGAACGGTGTCAGCGAAGCGGATGTGCGCGCGGCCATGAACGCTGCGTTGCGTGGCGACGAGTTCAAAAAGGAACTCATCAGCGGCGCGTGGGTCTACTATGACCCGAACTACTACGGCACCGGCCTCTCGGGTTTCTCGGGCAAGGACATCGTCAATCCCCAGCCCGGGAAGGACCAGTACGGCAAGCGCACGGTCGTGTATCAGATGCGCGACGAACGCCAGGGCGCGTTCGAGGAATACACGCAGAAGTACGTGGGCCAGCCCATGTGCCTCGTCTTGAATGACGAGCTGTGGAGTGCGCCGAACATCCAGGAGGCTCTGCGCGAAAGCGTGCAGATCCGCGGTGGAGGCACCGGCTTCAGCGAAGAAGAGCAATCCTTCCTCGTGAACTGTCTCCAGTCGGGAAGCTTGAAGCTCCGCCTCATCCCCGGACAGGAAGAACGCATCGCGGCCACCCTCGGCAGCGACGCTGTGGATCGCGGCTGGATGTCCATCATCCTCGGCGCGGTACTCGTGTTCGGCTTCACGCTGGTCTACTACCGACTCTCCGGCCTCATCGCCGTCATCACGCTCGTCCTGAACATCGCCCTCATTGTCGCCCTGCTCGCGCTCTTCCAGGCGACGCTGACTCTCCCCGGCATCGCCGGCATCGTTCTGACCATCGGCATGGCGGTCGACGCGAACATCCTCGTCTTCGAGCGCATTCGCGAAGAACAGGCGCGCGGCAAGGCGTTGCTCGCCGCCGTGGATGCCGGCTTCAACCGGGCCTTCGTGACCATCGTGGACTCCAATCTCACGACGGTCATCACGGCGGCCCTGCTCTACAAGTATGGCGTCGGCCCCATCAAGGGCTTTGCCGTCACCCTCATGACAGGCCTCGTGGCCTCGCTCTTCACCGCTGTGTTCGTGGCGAAGACCGTGTTCCTGACCATGCTCAGCAGTGGCAAGATTTCCAAGCTCAGCATGATGCAGTGGGTGCCCGAGAACATGGGCATCAAGTTCCTCTCCAAGGCACGCCTGTGCGTCACCTTGTCGATTCTCGCCGTCGTGCTCTCGGTCGTCGCCTTCGTCGCCAGCGGCGATGAGAAGTACGGCTTGGACTTCACCGGCGGTTACGTCGTGCGCATGAACTTCGAGACTCCGGTCGGCACTCAGGATGTTGCCGCCGCACTCGCAAGCCGGAAGTTCGAAGGCTCAGGCCTGCCCAAATACCCGCAGATCGAGCCCTCAGGCCTCTCGAACAGTGCGGATGCCTCAGGCGCTCGCTTCAAGAGCATGGAGGTGCGCATCCAGACCGCGACCCATGCAACCGCGGCCGACATGGAAAAGCGTGTCGCCTCTGACCTGGCGGCGGCCTTCGGCGAGGACTTCGCCTCCATCGGTGACGCGAGCCTTCAAGAGAACACCGGCCAATGGCGGATGAACCTCAGCCTCAAGCAGGGACTTTCCAAGGCCACCGCGGAATCGCGCCTCTACGACTACAAGGACGCACGCGGTGACAACCCCTATCAAGGCCTGTCTCTCCAGAGCCTCAGCGTCGAGACCAATGCCGTCGGCGATGAAGTCGCCAGGCAATGGGAACTCCAGGTCAACGAGAAGAGCCTGCTGAAACACGAGATTCTGTCAGATCTCGAAGCCCTCTTCCGCGACCAGATGAAACAAGTCGACGGCAAAGTGGATCAGGCCGCGGCCTTCTCGAAGATCTCCTACGTCGGTCCGAACGTCGTCGCCAACCTGAAAAAACAGGCTGTCGTCGCCGTCGTGCTCTCCCTCATTGCGGTCATCCTCTACATCTGGGTGCGCTTCAAGGAACTTCGCTACGGCATCGCTGCCGCGATTGCGACGTTCCACGACGCCATCGTCGCCCTCGGTGTGGTCATCGTGGTGAACAAGATCGGGCTCGTGCACGTGCCCATCAACCTGCCCATCATCGCAGGCTTCCTCACCATCATGGGCTACTCGTTGAACGACACCATCGTGCAGTTCGACCGCATCCGCGAGAACCTCGGCAACGTGAAGGGATCGCTCTCGGACATCATCGACCTGTCCATCAACCAGACGCTGGCCCGGACCATCCTCACGAGTCTCACGGTGTTCATGACCGTGCTCGTGCTCTTCGTACTCAACCGCAACCAGGAATCGGGCATCGAAGGCATCGCCTTCACCCTCCTCGTAGGTGTCATCGTCGGTACCTACTCGACGGTCTACGTGGCCAGTCCCATCGTCCTCTGGATTGATGGCTGGGCGAAGAAGCGGCAAGTCTCGCGCCATGAGCAGACGGTCGCAGCCTCCGCGTCCGCAAAATGAAGTTCATGCTGGCGGGCTCAGTGTTCCTGAGCCCGCTGGCTTGACCCTCTGCACGCACACCCCAATAATCGAGCCATGGGAAAGTTGCTGGCAGGGCTCGTACTGCTTGGCCTCGGTGTCCTCGTCACCGTCGCGGTGATCGTGCACTACGCCACTGGCGGCGATCTCGATCGCGAGGAGCACAGACCGGTCCTCGACACGGCCCCCAGACCCGAGTTGCCGCAGGGTGATCGTGTGGTTGTGACAGTAGGCGGCGGCAGTCGTGCCTTTGAATCTCCACCGGATGGTCCATCACTCAGCCCTGCGCGGTCGGAGCCGAAGCCTGGTGAACTCGGAGCCCGCGAACGCCAGAATGTGGACAGCCGCGGATACCTGATCCATACCGTCGTCCGCGGGGACACCCTCTATCAACTGAGCGCACGTTACCTCGGCGACTCCGCTCTCGCTGCCACGATGCTCCGGCACAATCCTGAACTCGATCGAGCTGAAGACCTGCGCGAGGGAATGCAGATCAGGATTCCGCTCTGGCTGCGCGCTCCGGAATCGCGCCAACCCGGTCAGCGCTGAGTGTGCAGCGTCACAGCCTGCGCTTATGATCCGCGCGGCGGCGACCTTGTAGCTGTCCCGGGGAGATCGAACTCATGATGCGAGTGGATCGGGGGCCTCTGCTTGCCCTCGCGGGGTTGCTGCTTTTTGTACTTGCCGGATGCAGCACGAAGCCCGAGGTGTCCAAACCGATCTCCGGTACAGGCGCAAAGCTCACACCTTCCGAACTCGCGCGAAAAGGGGACTTCATCGGTGCACGCTCAGCCCTCGAAGGCATGGCGTCACGAGACTTCGAATCCGAGTTGCTGCTGACGAGCGTTGCTCTCCGCCTCAACGATTGCGGCACGGCCGTCTCCGCGGCACTACGCGCCAAGTCACTCGCGGGCGCTGACACCGATCGGCTCTACAGATCAGACCTCGCCCTCGGCGAAGCGTTTCTTGCGGATGACAAGCCGGAAAATGCACTCGTTGAGTTCTCCTCCGCACGCAAGCTGGCGCCCAGCATGCATGAACGCGACAGGGCCATCGTGTGCTGTGCACGGGCCGAACTTGCGCGCGGCGGTGTCGCGGCAGCGAGACGTCTGCGCGATGAAATCCTGCGCGCAGACATCCCTGAGCTCGCAGACCTTGACCGGCGCCTCCTGAAAGCGGGCGCTCCGGCACCACGCTCGAACGGAACCGGCAGTGTCTCCGTGGCCAGCGGCAGCGTGCGCATCGGAAGACGCCCACAAGGCAAAGGCATCGCACCTCCACCCATCGTTGCGCGCGCAACCTGGGGGGCAAAGCCGATCAAGCTCCGCAATGAACCGGACCCCATCGGGCGCATCGAGCGCATCACCGTGCACCACACCGCAGACCCGAATGGTGTCCCGGGAGCAAGCCTCATCGAAAATGTGGCGCGCGTGAAGGCCTACCAGGCTGCTCATCAAGACGACAAGCGCTGGGCTGACATCGGCTACCACTTCGTCATCGATCGTCAGGGACGCATCTTCGAGGGCCGCGAACTCTGCTGGCAGGGCGCGCACGCTGGAAACGAAAAAGCCAATCTCCACAACGTGGGCATCGCTGTGATGGGCAACTTCGACCGCATCAAGCTGACAGATGCACAACAAGGTTCCCTGGAGAAGCTCATGCTGTGGCTGGTTGCAGAGTACTCGCTCACGCGCGCTGCAGTTGCAGGGCACGACGATGTACGGCGCAGCAGCACGGGCAGTGGGACCAAGTGCCCTGGCAAGAATCTCGACGCATTCCTCGAGAAGTGGAAACGCGCACACTGATCAGCGCTGCGCCGCGAGCGCTTCGAACCCCGTCCGCACTTTGACAAGTCGGTCCCAAACAGGTGCCGGCCACTCCATGGGGCGCGTACCAGAGGTCGCGGCCATAGCGTCCAGCGCCAGAAACTCCCCAGCCCAGAAGGCTGCGAACAACGAGTCATGTCCTGCGACACTCCCGGTCCATGTCAGCAGGTCCTCGAACCATGTCGCAGCGCGGACTGCCTGTTTGTGGCGCCAGGTTTCATCCGCCGCGGCCCGGACTCCAGCGACTGACGCAGCCAATTCCGCAGCGCGACGCAACCGCTGCGCGGGAAGCCGGGCTGTGAAGTCCTCTGCACTGCCGGTGTATGCACCCTTCAATTGTTCGAATGCATCCAGTGCCAACGTCGTTTCGCCCGCCGCCAGTGCAGCGTCCATCGTGAGCATGGCCTCATCCGCCCCTCTCGGCAATTCCGGTTTCTCTCCACGCTTGAGGCGCTCACGCAACGCAATCGCACTCTCGATTTCGGCGATCCAGCGTTCGCTTGGATAAACCCAATCCCCGGCACGCGTGCCGAGTTCATGGCCGCGTCGCATGGCCACCAGAGCTGACTCCAGCAGCCCCTCCTCGCGACGCATGGACCCCAGATTGCACCAAGCTTCAGCCAGTTCGGGATTCAGTTCCGTGGCCCGCGTCAACGCGCCGATGGCACGACGGCTGTCAGCAAGCATGAGCATGGAACCTTGTACGTAGGCTGCCTCGCCGATTCCGGGTGGGCGGGACATAACCTGGTTGGCTGCTTTGAGGGCGAGTCCGAAACGCTGGCACTGCCAGAGCGCCAAGGCGCACTGAGACAGCACCATGGGCTCTGAGGCGAAGCGCTCTGCTGTCTCCTCCACCCACTCCGTGTGCTCTGTGATTCGCCCCAACCCTTGCAGAACGCGCAATCTGGTAGCGACCGTGAATGTGGATGTCGGATCAAGCGCCAACGCCTGTGCACTCGCACTCATGGCGTTTGCCGCGTTGCCGAGTCCGAGTTCCGCCTGCGCAATGTAATTCCAAGTGGCAGGCTGATTCTTGTCTCCGCGCAGGGCCAACCTTGACTCCGCCAGCGACGACACGCAATCTCCCGCGAGCAGGAATGCGTGGGCGAGATCCTGCCGCGCGTGCACACTGGTCGGACGCAGTGCCAGAGCGCTGCGGAATGCATCCACGGCTCCTCGTGCATCCTTGCGTTGTGCACGCAACGAGACACCGAGATCGTGATGCACCCGGTAATTGCCCGGAAAGAGCCGGGCTGCCTCACGCAATACCGTGACAGCCAGATCGCGGCGCTCGCATTGCGTGAGGGCATCCGCCAGCATGACAGCGGAATCCACATCTTGACGATCCCAACCGTCTGCCGCGGCGAGTGCCACAAGCACGGTCACGTCCGCATCCGCCATGGCCTGACGAATGCGTCTGCGCCCGGGGTCCGGATCTACCATCGCGGCAATGGCTCCTGGTGACGCAGCCAGCCCGACGCTGGTCCACAAATCGCGCGCTGCTCCCCACGCGTCCAGCAAGCGGACCAGACGTTTGCGAACCGGGCTGTTGCGCACAGCCTCCGCAATGTCGGAGCTGTTCTTTCCGGCGCATTCGATGCCCGCCGCACTGAGGAGTTCGAGGTAGCGCCGACCCCGCGCCTGCCGATTGCCATGATCGTGAACGTGTTCGATGTGCGCGTCGAGATCCGCCACCACGGCCAGAAGGTGCTCGGCCAATGCGAACCCGCCCTCCACACGCTGCGTGACGCGCGCAATGCGCTGCCGCACCACTGGGGTGACTTCCATCCGCTGTGCCACATCGGCCGCTGTGGCCGCCTCGGCGCGCGCGAGCTTCCATGCGTCAGGGCTCGGCAACTCGAGTTGTTCCGCCTGATCCGCCAGCAACTCGGCTCGATTGAGTGCGCCGGTTGCAGCACCATCCGCCTCGGCCATTCGCTCCGCGGCCTGGATCCGGCTCGACGCCCAGCTCCAGAAACCAATGGCAAGCGCAAGGGTGACGCCAATCGCAGCCACGCGGATCGTGCGGCGCTGGCGCAATTCCGCGACAGCCCTGACCGTGGCTTCTGCTGCCTCCGCATCCCGCTGACGGATGCGCTCGGCGAGATTCGCGGACCATTGCGTGAGCGCCGCCACCAGATCCGCAGCCGAGGACGGGCGTACCGAGGGGCTGATGGCCAATGACCGCGCCGCGAACTCCGTCAGCTCACGCGGCTGCCCTTCTTCGCGCACCAGACGAGCAGCGCTCTCCAAGGCCTGTGACCTTGCATCTTTGGACAGCAATCCGTCGGCCCCATGCACAAATTCCCTCGCCGTGAGGATCTGCCAGAGGATCGCGCCCAGAGCAAACACATCGGAGCGCGGCCCGACCGCACCCAGCGCGTGATCCAATTGCTCCGGAGCCATCCACGCCGGCGTGCCCGCGTTGATCACATCCTCGGCACGCATGTGCGCATCGATCGTCGCACCTTCCATGAGGCGAGCGAAACCCCAGTCGGTCACGAGCACTTCTCCGAACTCACCGATGAGAATGTTCTGTGGCTTCAGGTCACCGTGGACCACGCCACGTTCGTGCGCGTAGGCGACCGCTTCTGCGACACGGAGCAGGATGGTCAAGAGCTCCGGCGCGCCTCGCTCGCGCAGCTGACAGCCGCGCAGGAGTGCCTGCAGACTCCGACCACGCACGAGTTTCATGACGATGTAGGGTCTTCCGTCACGCTCGAAGCCGCATTCGTGGATGGGCACAATGCCCGGGTGCTGAAGCTGGCTCGTGACCCGTGCTTCGGATTCGAAGGCCGCACGGATGCGGAGGTCGTGAGCCACGGCCCGCCGCATCAGCTTGATGGCCACGACCCGGTTCAGCGCAGGGTCCTTCGCTGCATAAACATCGCCCGTCCCGCCGCTTCCGACCCGTTCCAGAACCTCGAACCGACCGATGCTTGTCGGCCTCGGCTCAACGACCATGCTGGGAAAAGCAGCGTCAAGCCCCCCCTCCAGCGTGGCGTCAAGTTCTCGATCAGCATCCATGCTTGAATCCTAGCCCTGCAACGAGCGTGCTTGCGGCGACAGGGAGCCAATCGGCACCATGGCCCCGTCAAGTCAACTTGAAACAAACCGCCCAAGCGTCATAGCATCCTCTTGACGCACCGCGTGTGGTGCGTCCTCGACTTGACGCTGCACTCTCCGGGACTCCTGCCCGAGTCGCCCCCGGCGTGAAGGGGGTTCAGGACGTGCACTCCCCCATTGATCTGTTTCCCACAAAGTGAGTTACTGATTCATGAAGCGCACCATGCTCTCGCTGGCGCTGTTGGTTTCCCTCGTCGCATCCATGCATGCGCAGACGGTCACCATCGGCACCGGCACCGTTGTCAACACCACCACCGGCTACCCGACACCCTATGGAAACTTCTACTATGGATCACGAGTCCAGTATCTGGTCACTGCAGCCGAAATGACGGCCGCGGGCGGCGCAGCCGGGTCCATCGTGTCGCTGGGGTTCGATGTTGTGAGTTTCGCGGGCCAGCCGCATCTGAACTACGACATCAGGATGGGGCACACCCTCCAGAGCGTGATGACGAACTGGGAAACAGGCCTGACGTGGGTCTACAGCATCCCCAGCTACACGCCTGTCGCGGGCTGGAACACGCACACGTTTTGTTCTCCGTTCAACTGGGACGGCATCTCCAACATTGTTGTTGAAACGTGCAGCCAGAACAGCAGCTTTCTCCAGAATGCCGTGGTCAATTCCACCGCGGGCGCTGTGAACCTGGCCAAGTACTACAGAGCAGATGCTCAAGGTGTGTGCGCCAACACCGCACAGACCGGCGTGTCCCTCAACCGGGCCAACATGCAGCTGACCTTCGGCGCTCCTACCCCCGTCGAATACCAGAGCAACAGTGCAGGCGCGACGCTCACCATGGGCACGGCGGGCACCAACGGCTGCGTCGCGCCCATCTTCACGCAACAGGCCTATGTCTGTGGCGCGTCCAGCATCGCCGCCACAGGCAGCATCAGCTTCTCGAGCACAGCACTCGGCATGCCGTGGGACGTGGTCATTTCCGCGGCCAATCTCGCGCCGCTCAGTGCCGGTGGAACGGCCATTCCCGCAGGCATCATCAACCTGAATCTCGCGGCGCCCATGGGCTTCGTGAACGGATTCTTCGGTTCCAATTTGCCGAACTTCACCTTCCCCGGGGTCAGCTCGGCATCGCTCACGTGGGGCTATGCCATCAACGCTGCGGTGAACAACACTTTGCAGTCCATGGCGCTCAATCCCACCGCACCTGGCGGAGCGAGTATCTCGCAGGCCGTCGAGTACCACTGCGTGAACAACGTGAACGGTGTGACCACCGTCGCAGGCCCGACAGCTGATGATGCTGGCGTCACGGTCAATCTCAGCACCCCGCAAGTGTGCTGGCCGTCCGTCACCATGTTCGGAACCGTCTACACCCAGATGCAAGTCATCAGCAACGGGCGCGTGATGTTCCAGCCAACCGTGAACACGGACATGTCCCCGACCGTTGCCGAAGCGCAACTCGCCAGCGTCGGACCATTTGTCGGATACTGGACGGACCTGAATCCGGCGCTCTCGCCCACGGCAAGCATCACGGCATCGCAGCCCGCTCCCGGAATCATCCGCGTGGACTATGTCAATGTTCCGTTCGACACGGACGCAGCGGCCATGAACACCTTTGGCATCCAGTTCGACACCCTCACGGGACAAGTGCAACTCGACGGCCTCACCGGCATCGTCGCGAATCCGCAGACCGTGATCAGTGCTCTTTATGACTCCGCCTACATGGGCCTCAGCCGCGGCAGCGGTGCCACAGACGGCGGACTCTCTGCATTCGCAGCAGGTGGCTCCGGCACAGCCGTCAGCCCGACAGCCATGTGGTACGACTGGTACGGCGCAGTTGTCGGTGGTGCAGGACGCGTGAGCTCCCTCACCGCGGGCACGCTCAACGCCATCGTGTTCACGCCCAGCCCGACGACCGCCCCCAACTACGACTGGGCCGCCTTCTGAGGAGTCGTCGATTCGGGGTGGCCTGACGCCTTGTCGGGCTACTCCGGAAGACTCCCGCCGCCGCGACCCCGCCCCCTCTGGGTGCGGGGTCGCGCTGCTTTTCGTCACGAATAACGCTGTTTCGCTGTTGCCGCGGCTCTCTTCTTCGGGCGCGCAGGTTCCTCTGAAAATTACGGTCGCCTTGAGCCCCGCCCGCGGTGTAGGCTACGGGCGTCCAACCCGTGTTGGGTTGTGTCGTGTGCCTGTCACTTCCTTGACAGCTAGCGCCTCCTGCCATTGGCGCCGCACGCTGAGGACGAAGGTGGGCACGTTTTTGTGCTTCCCACTGTGTCTCTACGGAGTTCATCTACCCATGCGTTCTCTCACCCTCGGCCTTGCACTTTTGCTGTGCGTCGCCGTGCCGTGTGCCGGTCAAACCGTCACCCTCGGCACCGGCACCATCGTCAACACCACGACGGGCTATCCCTCGCCCTACGGCAACTACTTCTGGGGCGCCCGCCACCAGTTCCTGATCACGGCGGCTGAACTGATCGCGAGCGGCGCCGCAGCGGGGTCCATCGTCTCCCTCGGATTCGATGTGGTCAGCAGCACGGCGCAGCCTCATCAGAACTACGACATCAAGATGGGGCACACGCTCCAGACGGTGATGGCGACCTGGGAGACAGGTCTGACATGGGTGTTCAATGCATCCTCGGTGGCGCCAGTACCGGGTTGGAACACGCACACCTTCTGTGCGCCTTTCAATTGGGACGGCGTATCCAACGTCATCGTGGAAACCTGCCACCAGAACTCGAGCTTCACCACGAATGGCATCGTCAATCAGACAGCCGGAGCCACGAACCAGAGCAAGTGGTATCGCGCCGACGCTCTCGGCACATGTGCAAACGCTGGCCAAACCGGCCTCTCTCTCAACCGCCCCAACATGCAGATCACGTTCGGTGCACCTGCCCCTACCGAGTATCAGGCCAACAGCAGCGGCGCATCCCTCACCATGGGTTCGGCCAGCACCAATGGCTGCATCGCACCCATCTTCACACAACAGGCCTACACTTGCGGCGCCACGACCATCGGGGCCACCGGAAGCATCAACTACAGCAGCACCGCTCTTGGCATGCCGTGGGATGTCGTCATCTCTGGCGCAAATCTCGTCTCCGTCAGCGGCGGCGCGCTTGTCATCCCTGCCGGCATCATCAACTTGGACCTGAGCCAGCCTTTCGGGTTTGTGAACGGGTTCTTTGGTTCCAACCTGCCGAACTTCACCTTCCCGGGTGTCACCTCGGCCACGCTTTCCTGGAACTACAACATCAGCAGCAACGTGAACAGCACGCTTCAAGGCATGTCTCTCAACCCCACCGCACCAGGTGGTGCGAGCCTGTCGCAACCAGTCGAGTACCACTGCGTGCTCAACGTCAACGGTGTGACCACCGTCGCAGGCCCGACAGCTGATGATGCTGGCGTCACGGTCAATCTCAGCACCCCGCAAGTGTGCTGGCCGTCCATCACCATGTTCGGAACCGTCTACACCCAGATGCAAATCATCAGCAACGGCCGCGTGATGTTCCAGCCAACCGTGAACACGGACATGTCCCCGACCGTTGCCGAAGCGCAACTCGCCAGCGTCGGACCATTTGTCGGATACTGGACGGACCTGAATCCAGCCCTCGCGCCAGGCTCGAGCATCACCGCAACTCAACCTGTGCCGGGCATCATTCGCGTGGACTACGTCAACGTCCCGTTCGATACGGACGCGGCGGCCTTGAACACCTTCGGCATCCAGTTCGACACCCTCACGGGACAAGTGCAACTTGACGGCCTCACTGGCATCGTCGCGAATCCGCAGACCGTGCTCAGTACACTCTATGACTCCGCCTACATGGGCCTCAGCCGTGGCAGTGGAGCCACGGACGGCGGACTCACGACCTTCTCGGTCGGCGGATCGGGCAGCGCAGTCAGCCCGACAGCCATGTGGTACGACTGGTACGGCGCGGTGGTCGGTGGTGCAGGCCGCGTGAGCTCGCTCACCGCGGGCACGCTGAACGCCATCGTGTTCACGCCCAGCCCCACCATCGTCCCCAACTACGATTGGGCTGGCTTCTGATCCTTGCTGACTGACGCGCTTGCTCACGCAGGTGCGTCGGAGGCTCAGCCTGCCAATGGCCCGCGTACTTCGGTGCGCGGGCCACTTCGTTTCCAGCGCTCGGCCGTTCCACGCACGCTTGACGACAGGGTCGTGCCTGCTAACTTGCTCGCGCTCACGGCTGCCTTGCGGCGGCCTGCTACGCGGGTGTAGCTCAGTGGTAGAGCGCCACCTTGCCAAGGTGGATGTCGAGGGTTCAAGTCCCTTCACCCGCTCACACTTTGGGGCTGAAAGCGCTGCTTTCAGCCCCTTCTTCATTAGCGGGTATGTCCTGCCTGCGGAAATGATCTGCGCGCTGCTTGCGGCCC
>SXUL01000005.1 GCA_005790545.1 Planctomycetia bacterium
CACCGAGGCCTGCAAGAAGCTGGAGATCGTCTTCACGGCCGCCGGGGATGCGCCAGCCCGCGGGTTTCGCGATGCGTTGCACGCGCCCGGCGCTGTTCACCCAATGCCCGTCCTTCTCGAGGAAGCTGGCGCCCGCGAGCAGTGCGGTCGCACCGCGTGAAGTCGCACTCTCCTGCGAAGCGAGCACGATGCGTTCCGGCACCGCCGCGAGGGCTGCCGCGAGATCCGCCGCCGCTGCCGCGAGATCCGCACGATGCACGAGCACGACCTTGGCAGTGCGCAACGCCGCAGCCACCGTCCGCGCATCCGCAGCAAGACCCAGCCACTCCGCACCCTTGCGGTTCGGATGTTTGTCCGCTTCGAGGAGAAGTTCGTCGGCCTTCCCGTCCGCGCGGTCCGCCACGGCATAGGCGCGGCAACCGAGGCGCGCCGCGAGGGACTTCACGAGAGCCATCTCTTCGAGGGTGGCTTCGAAGCCCGTGACGATCACCGCAGCAGGCCCCGCGGCCGCGAGCCGTGCCGCAGCAGCACCGGTCGCTTGTGCCAGCGCGTGCGCGTTCGGCGCCGCGAGGCGCGCATCATTCACGCGCCGGTATTCGTCGCGCCCGAAGTCGCACATCCAGGCCTTGTTCACCGCGTCGTTCACGCGCGGCTTCACGCGGAAGGCCTTGCCGTTGTAGTCCGCGAGGATGGCGTGATCG
This sequence comes from Planctomycetia bacterium, assembly GCA_005790545.1. GTDB lineage: Bacteria > Planctomycetota > SXUL01. The sequence goes on from SXUL01000005.1 coordinate 702, forward strand.
CCGTAACTCACCTCCACGTTGCAGCCCTTGCTGCATCCGGGGCAGATGGTCGGCTGCTCCTTCAGGAACCACACGCGCGCCTTGAAACGGAAGTCCTTCTCCGTGAGCGCGCCGACGGGGCAGATGTCCGCGGTGTTCACGGAGTAGTCGTTGTCGAGACTCGTGCCAGGGAAGGTGCCGATGGCATTGTGATCGCCGCGGTTCACCATCAGGAGCTCGCTGCTGCCGGTGACGTGATCGCAGAAGCGGATGCAGCGCGTGCATTCGACGCAGCGTTCCTGATCGAGCACCACGCGCGGGCCGATGTCCATGCGCTTGGCGTAGTGCACCTTCTCCACCTCGAGGCGCGAGGTCTGCAAGTCGTGCTGCATGTAGTACTGCTGCAACGTGCACTCGCCGGCCTGATCGCAGATGGGGCAGTCGATGGGGTGATTGACGAGCAGAAACTCCATCACCGCCGCGCGATGCTTCTTCACCGTGTCGGTCTGGGTGCGCGCCACCATGCCTTCAGTGCAGGGCGTCGCGCAGGAAATCGGGAGCCCGCGTGCCTTGTCCACTTCCACAGCACACATGCGGCAGTTGCCTGCCACCGGAAGGTGTGGGTGGTAGCAGAAGCGCGGAATGTCGATGCCGAGCTTGGTCGCGGCGTCGATGAGCGGCGTGCCTTCCGGCACGGCGACCGTCCGCCCGTCGATGGTGAGGTTCACGAGCTTCGGTGCCGGTACGTCGCTCATGCCTTCACCTCGCGGCGCACGAGGGCCTCGAATTCGCTGCGGTAGTGCTTGAGGAATCCGCGGATGGGCATGACGAGTGCGTCCGCCAACGCGCAGATCGTCGCGCCGGACATTTGTGCGGCCACGCTTTCGAGGAGCTTCAGATCCGCTTCCGTGCCCTCGCCCGCGTTGATGCGCTGGAGAATCCTGTGCGCCCAGCCCGTGCCTTCGCGGCAGGGCGTGCACTGACCGCAGGACTCATGGCTGTAGAAGTGCGCGAGCACGAGGAGAAGATCCGGCATGCTCTGCGTGTGATCGATGACGATGATGCCGCCAGAGCCGAGCATGGAGCCAGCCGCTGCGACCGCTTCGTAATCGAGATTCACACCCATGGCCACTTCCGCCGGCAACACAGGCGTCGATGACCCGCCGGGGATCACGGCCTTCATGCTGTAGCCGTCCTGCATCCCGCCGCAGTCTTCGAGCAGGAGTTTCTTCAACGGGTAACCGAGTGGCACCTCGTAGTTGCCCGGCCGCTTCACGCGTCCGCTCACGCTGAAGAGCTTCGTGCCCGGGCTTTTCTCCGTGCCGAGCGCCTTGTAGGCCGCGCCACCGTTCCGCAGCACCCACGGCACCACCGCCAGCGTCTCCACGTTGTTCACGATGGTGGGGCATCCGAAGGCGCCCTTCACCGCCGGGAACGGCGGCTTCACCTTCGGCTCGCCGCGCCCACCTTCGACAGACGAGATGAGGCCCGTCTCTTCGCCGCAGACATAGGCCCCGCCACCCTTGCAGATGATGAAGTCGATGTCGAGGCCCGAGCCGTGAATGTTCTTGCCGAAGTGTCCAGCCCGTGAGGCTTCGTCCGCCGCGGCAACGATGCGTCGGTACGCGAGGTCGAACTCGCCGCGGATGTAGAAGAAGATGGTCTTCGACCTGATCGCGCGGGCGGCGATCAGCGAGCCCTCGATGAGCATGTGCGGATCGCGCTCGAGGATCTCGCGGTCCTTGTTGGTGCCGGGCTCGGACTCGTCCGCGTTGACGCAGAGGTAGACGGGCTTGCCCGTGTTCTGCGGCACGAAGGTCCACTTGAGACCAGTCGGGAAACCGGCGCCGCCGCGCCCGCGCACGCCGCTCGACTTCACCTCTTCGGTGATGGCCGCGGGCTCCATGCCGAGCGCCTTCTTCCACATCTCGTAGCCACCATCGCGTTCGTAGCTTGCGAGCGTGTGGCTGTCTTTCGTCTGCCAGCGGGCTGTGAGGATCTTCGTCATGGCGCAGTCCTCACTTCAATCCGCCCAGGATCTCGTCCACCTTCTCGATAGTGAGATTCTCGTGGTACGCGCCATTCACCGTCATCATGGGTGCCCACGAACAGGCTCCCATGCATTCGACCTCTTCGAAGGACCACTTCCCGCAGGCACTCACTTCCTTCTCGTGCACGCCGAACTTCTTCTCGACGTGTTCGATGATCTTCCGCGCGCCGAGCATGTGGCAGGTGATGTTCCTGCACACTTCGATGTGGTACTTCCCCACCGGTTTCCGCCGGAACATGGTGTAGAAGCTGACGACTCCCAGCACCTTCGAGACCGGTACTCCGCAACGCGCGGCGGCGTAGAGCATCCACTC
>SXUL01000052.1 GCA_005790545.1 Planctomycetia bacterium
CTTGCGGAACATGGTCTGGAGGAATGGCAGCATGGCCGCACGACAGAGCTGCTTCTCGCCTGCATGCAGAAGCAGGGCGGCATCGTCACGAGCGAGGATCTCGCCGACTATCGCGTGGTGGAACGCGAGGTTCTCCGGGGCCGCTATCGCGAGCATGAGGTGCTCACCATGCCGCCACCTTCAAGCGGAGGCGTCGCGCTGCTGCAGATGCTCGGCGTACTCGAGAGCAAGAAGCTCCATGAAGCGGGCTGGTCGAGCATTGAGGGTCGGCATCTGATCATTGAATCCATGCGGCGGGCCTTCGCGGATCGTGCACGTTTTCTCGGCGACCCGGATCAAAGCCGCATCCCGCTGGCCGAGCTGCTCGCGGGTGAACGCATCGCGGCCATGGCGGCTTCCATCGGTGTCGAGGCTGCGCGTCTCGATGACGCGGCGCTTCCGCCGCCGGAGCGGGATGAGACCACTCATCTTTCGGTGCTGGACGGAATGGGTGGTGCCGCATCACTCACCACAACGCTCAACGGGTCGTTCGGCTGTGGAGTGACCGTGCCCGGCGCCGGGTTTCTCCTGAACAACGAAATGGACGACTTCTCCACCGCACCCGGCCAGCCCAACATGTATGGCCTGGTCCAAGGCGAGGCAAACACAGTCGCGCCCCTGCGTCGCCCGCTCTCCAGCATGACGCCGACGATTCTCTGCCGCGACGGCAAGGCCGTGTTCGTGACGGGCAGCCCGGGCGGGCCGACCATCATCAACACGGTCCTTCTCTCCATCCTCGCGCGGGTGGACGGAGGGCTCGACGCAGCAGGGGTGGTGAAGGCACCGCGCTTCCATCATCAATGGCGCCCGGACCATGTGAGCTTTGAAGCGGAAGCCTTCACTGCGAAGGAACGGCGTGCGCTCGCGGCGCGCGGTCATCAGTTCGCGGACAAGGCCCGTCGCCAAGGCGACTGCCACGTTATTACGCGCGACCCGGCAAGCGGGATTCTCGAAGGCGCTGCGGACCCGCGTGGTGGCGGTGCAGCACGCGGATTCTGAGGCATGCTGCGCTTTCTCGTGGTCACGGCGAAGGAGGGTTCCGAGCGTTGCTTCACAGGCTCGCGCGTGAGCGTGGGGCGTGATGCAGAGTGCGACCTTGCGTTGCCGGAAGTCAGCGACCTCTCATGTCGGCACTGCGCCTTCACGTTTGCGGAGGGTGTCTTGCGCATCGAAGACCTCGGTTCGCGTCACGGCACTTTTCTGGACGGCCTCCGCGTGGGCCATGCGGAGGTGCCGGTGGGGGCCACGGTGCGCGCGGGCAGCGCGCGCATCACCGTGCTCGCGGTGGAGAATGCGTTCCATCCGACGAGTGCCGAGCCTGAGGAGGCAACCCTCACCATGCCTGCGGGATTCGCCTCTGCCGCAGTCGAGGGTCATGGACTGAATGACCTCCTCGCACCGGAGATTCCGGGCTTCACCTTCATGCGCGTTCTGGGCCGTGGCGGAATGGGTGTGGTCTGGCTCGCGCGCCGTGCAGATGGCTCCGTGGTGGCGGTGAAGTTCCTGCACGAGGGGCTCGCCGCTTCCGCTTCCGCACGCGCGGATTTCCTGCAGGAACTCATGTTGCTCTCGCGCATGGAGCATCCCGGTGTGGTGCGCTACATCGATCACGGCATGGCGGGAGCGGTGCCCTTTGCGGTCATGGAGTTCGTCCCCGGGGGCTCGCTCCGGGATGAACTGTGCCAGCGCGGGGCACTGCCCGTCCCGGATGTGGTGGCCATTGCCACGCAAGTGGTGCAGGTGTTGCAGCACGCCTCTGCAACGCACGGCATGGTGCACGGCGACTTGAAGCCCGCGAACCTGCTGCGCACTGCCGGCAGGGTGCGGCTGTGTGACTTCGGGCTCTCACGGCTCGCGACATCGCGCACGACGGATCTCCGCGCCAGTGCGGCCTACTGTCCGCCGGAACTCTTCCGCGAGGGCGTGGCGCGCAGCATGCAGTCGGATTTCTACAGCCTCGGCATCACGCTCTTCCAACTCGTCACCGGGCGTCTGCCCTTTCCACACCTGGATCTCGCGGCACTGGCTCACGCGCATGCGACGGAACCGCTGTCATGGTCTCGTCAGGATGTGGCCCACACATCCGGCGCGCTGCGCATCTTCATTGAACGACTCGCTGCGAAGACACCGTCGCTTCGGCCGCAGACCTGCGACGAAGTCCTCGCCGATCTGGCGCTGCTGGGCACATGAAAAAAGGAGTGGCGCGGAGGCGTCCGTCCTCCGCGCCACTGATCCACTCGTGCGGCTGCACCGCGCAGCCGCGGAATTTCTTCAGTTGACGAACACGGCGTAGTCGCAACCCAGCCAGGGCTGGAAGCTCACGATGCTGCCGCTCAAGTCGCAGGCCCCGTTGAAGACCTCGTAGACCGCGCCGAGATGGTGGCGCCACTCGGTTGCGCTGAAATCGACGGGGTGAGCTGCGGAGAGGCTGGAGCCGGGGCTGACGCCCGCGATGCAGTCCGTGGTGGCGACGTTGATGTACTCGATGGTGATGCCACCCGTCGCATCGAGGGTGCAGATGACGGTGTTGGCGTCTGTCTGTCCCGCTTGGGGAACGTTGCTCCACTGCAATTGCACCCAGGCGCCCGAGGGGTCTTCCGTGGTGCTGACAGTGCCGCCCGCCGCCGGGTTCAGGTCGTCCCACAACACGGCGATGGAGGGTTCGTCCGCGAGGTGGTTGGCCACGTTCTCGAGCGCGAGCGGCAGTCCGCCACCGAAGGTGAGGCGGCCGTTGCTGCTCACGTACACGTTGGTGCGCTGCGTGCCGTAGAAGGGGAAACTCATGAACGAGAAGGTGACAGGCACGACCTGGTCGTCACCGAGTGCGAGATTCGTCGCGGTCAGCTGCGGCACCGGTGCAGCATGGATCGCCATGGTGTCCATGATGGTCGCGAAGGCGCGGGTCGTGGTGGGATCCACGATGATGCCTTGGAGGAACGCATGGTTGCCCACATCCGCGCTGCTCGACGTGACAGGCACGGTGAGCGCCAGATTGCCGGCTGCATCCGTCGCGAGCTTCGGGAAGAAGAAGCACTTCGGCGAGAGCGCGAGGTCGATCATCACGCCGACGTTTGCCACCCAGTAGGGCGCGAGGTCCGTGTCGGCGGCGAGATAGACCGAAGCACTGCCAGGTGCGCCGGAGATGGCCAGGCTGCAGGTCTGGCCGGCGCGTGCCGGAGAAACCTGCAAGGGGATCTGTCCCACGACGGTCGCCGTGAGGAGGAGGAGGACTGCGGGCACTGAACTTCTGAGTGACATGTGGTCGGCTCCTTGAGGCCGGGATAGTGCCGCTCGGAGAGCGGCGGCTTCGCTGACGCTTCTGACAGTTGTTTCGGGAACTGAGACGGATTCAGTATCGGCCGCAAAAGCGTGAGCCTGTAGCACGGAACTATGTCGCGCGCGTGCGCGGGTCTTGGAGGCTCAGCGCAAGCAACGCGACCCAACCAGCAGCAGGTGTGCGGGTTGGGTCGCGTGGCGAAGGAGCGGGAGCAGCGCGCGGCGTGTGCGTGGAATCAACGCACCCAGCGGTAACCGTTGCCCACAGGCTTGAAGGTGATGCGCTTGCCGTGAAGGTCGAAGGGAGTGCAGCACGGCAGGAAGCTCTCGAAGAGCGGACCGGCATTCGTGTTGGTGCCGGTTCCCGCGTTCGCCGAGAAGTTCGCAACGGTCATGGTGCCCAAGAGACCACCCGGTCCGATGCCCACCAACGAATCCGCGAGATCGATGCCAGGCCAGGTCATGGAGATGGCACCGTTGGAATGCAGGCTCACCACAGCACTGTTGCTGTCTGGCAGATAAAACTGCGGCACGCCGCTCCAACTGATCTGAAAGACAGTCGGGGTCGAGCACGTGCTGACGCTGCCCTGCACCTGCGGTGAGAGGTCATCCCACAACGCGGCGATCTTCGGCAGGCCGGTGATGAAGTCACCCACCTGCTCGGTCGGGTCAACGCTGGTGCCACCAAAGGTGAGGAGCCCGTTGCTGCTGATTCCGACTTGTGTCCAGTTGTGTCCGTAGAACGGAAACGTGAACGGCAGATTCACCGTGACAGCCGTGTCCTCGCCGAGGTTGAGTGCCGTGAGAGTGCCTTGTCCGCAGGGCACGGGGTGGATGCCTTGCGCGACCGCGCTCGAGAGCACGGCGCCTGCCGGTGCCGTGGGAGAGAAGCAGGCCGCCTGCGCATACACCATGTTGCCCGCGTAGTTCTGGTCGGCGTGCACTGCGGATGTGAACTGGACCTGACCGAAGCTGTTGCAGCTCAGCCAGGTGATGGCGTACATGGCGGGCGTGAATCCGAGGTGCACCGTGCCGAGTCCTGGCGCTTCAATGGGACCGGGGGCTTGATCGAGCACGATGTGTGCGGGCATGCCGGGGAGGCCGCCCGAGAGGCTCACCGTGAACGGTTGCCCGACGGACAGTTCCGTGCACGCGAGCGTCGACGCCTGCGCGAACGCAGAGGTGCCGAGGAGCAGGAATGCACTCACGATGAGGAAATGCTCTCGCATGCCGCTGGGATCCCTTCCAGGGCGCCGCCATGGAATGCGCCACCCGGTCAGTCTTTTCGGCACGTCGCCACAAACCATTGAGTCGCGCCAAAGCGGACTCGCGAGAGAGCTTCAGCGCGCGGGACGGAAGACGAAGAGGTCCGGCTCGAAGGGGCCTTCAAAGAAGAGCTGGCCCGTTGCACTCACGCGCAGGCGGTATTCACGCCCGACCACCACAGACTTGTGGACGGCAGTGCCCTGCACTGTGCGCACTCCATCTTCGCGGCAGGCTTCCGGGTTCACGAGGTACTCGGCCCAGCGTTTCCAGAGGGCGGACTCCGCGTCGCGGGAGGCCGCAGCGCTGCTCCGGAACCGCCGCGGTACGCCGTCGCTGCCGGGCTCCATGTCGATGGCATCACCTGCCACCGGAGACTCGTGGTCGCCGTAGATGCGCGCAAAGAGCGTCAAGCTGCGCCCGCGGAGCGGATCGCCTTCGGCGATGCTCTCCGTCGGGAAGATGATCTGCCGCGTGTCGCAGTGCACATCGGTGCCGCGGACCTTGAAGCGACGCAGGCCCGTGCCGGGGATCATCTTGCCGATGGCATCAGTGTCCGCCCATAGCAGCGTTGTTTCGAGGACTCCGTCGGGCCCGGGCCGGGCACTTTCGATGAGCAGGCGCGCCCTGCTCTCCTCGGCAGTGAGCCGGGCAATGCGGTCTTTCAGTTCGCGGATCTGGCGTTGCAGCGCGGCCTTTTCGAGCCGACTTTCGATCAGAGTCCAGCCGAACAGCAGTGCGACCAACAAGATGGTGCACCAACCGAGAAGGCGGATCTTGTCCGCGAAGAACCCGCCTTTGCGCTCCATGCCGCGACTTTACCCGCAACGACGGCCTCCCTAGGATGCCGCGCACATGACGACGGCAGGCGAACAACGCACACTTCTCGGCCTCATCGCCACGAAGCTGGGCGCCATGGTCTTCGTGTTCATGGCGGGAGTTGTGGCCGCGCGCACCCTCGGAGCGGGTGGCAAGGGCGAAGTGGACGTCGCGCTGGGCCTCTTTGCGTTGCTCTTGTTGCTCGCGCCCAGCATCGAGGAACCCCAACTCATCCTGCTCGCGAAGGAACCCGCGGCCGCCGGGCGCTTGGCCGTCAACGGTCTCGTGCTCGCGCTCGGGTTCGGGCTCTTGGTGCTGGCAGTCTGGTGGTGCGTGCTCGGATCAGGATCAGGCGTGGTCACGTTGTTCATGCCGCGCAGCGGTGCGCAAGCGGCGCCTCCAGAGCTGGTCTGGCTGATGCTCACGGCACCATTCGAAATCCTGAGCCGACTGCTTGCGGGAGTGCTGCAAGGACGACGGCGCATGCGCTCGTTCATGCTGGTGGTGCTCATTCGCCATGCGGTCGTGCTCTCAGCGATGCTGCTGCTGGTGCTCGGATTCGAGCTGGGAGTGACAGGCGCGGTCCAGGCCTGGGCCTTGGGAGCGCTCTCGGCGGCGGCATCGGCCGCCTGGTTCGTCTTCCGCGACACGGAACTGCGCGCCAACGGGCTCCGTTGCGACCTTCGCCTCATGCGCGCGCAGATTGGTGGCGGACTCCGCGCGCAAGGAGCCGTCGTGGCTGTGGCCGTGATCCTGAACGGAGACCAACTGATCCTCTGGCACTTTCACGGCGCGGCAGCGGTCGGCATCTACGCGCTTGCTGCCGCGATCACCGGCCAGTTGCGGCGGCTCATGGTGCAGCCCGTGAAGGAACTGCTCGGGTCACAGGTGCAGCAGACGGCTCATGACAAGGAGGTGCTGGCGGACGCCATCACCCGCGGCGTCCGGCGCGTCCTCGTCTTGCTGCTGCCGCCGTCGCTTCTGCTGGCCCTCGTGATCTGGCCCGCATTGCTGCTGGTCTACGGCGAGGCCTTTCTTTCCGCTGCCGAGCCCGTCTGGGTCCTCCTGCCCGGAGGACTCTTCTGGGCTGTGGCTGTCGTGCTCTCCTGGTGGTTCATGGGACAGAACCGCTTCGGCGTGCTGACCCTTGCGGCCCTCGGCATCGCAGCCCTGAACGTGCTGCTCAATGTGCTGTTCATTCCGGCCCATGGCGCACTCGCGGCCGCATGGACCAGCACGCTGTGCTACGCGCTGCACGCGCTGTTGTTCGCTTGCGCCTTCATCTCCGGCTCGAAGCGCGGCGCTGGCACGCTGTGGCCCACGGCGCATGAATTCCGCGCTCTCTGGACGAAGCCCTTCGCCGCCGTGTTCGGGCGTGCGGCGAACTAGTTGCCGCCGCCGGCTTCAGCGCGCCAGCGCGCAGCGGAGGGCTCGTCTCCGAGGCCTTCGTGCAACTTCACCAGTTGCCCCGCGATGACTTTCCGCAGCGGATCTGTCGCTGGAGTGCGGCCGAAGGCTTCCTCCAGCAAGGGGATGGCTTCGACGGCCTTGCCCTGCATGGACAACAGTTGCAGCACGCGGAGAGCGAAGCGCGGCACGCGGGGTGCGTCAACCTGCGGGAAGAAGGTGCGCAAAACCCCCACCACTTCGCCGGGTTGCTTCAGTTGAACGGCACATTCCGCCATGATCTCGACGAGGTCGAGCGCGCGCGGATCGGTCGGGGGCATGGCCGGCAGCGCGGTGATGGTCGCTGCGAGGCCGGCGGCCCAGTCCTTCTTCAGCAGCATCAAGCGGGCGCGTTCCAAGCCTGCGAAAGCATGGCCGGGCTGCACTTCGAGGATGCGTTCGAGTTCGCAGAGAGCCGCGAACTGTTCTCCGCGGCGGGCGAGAAGCGCTGCCATGTTGAGGGCTGCGATTTCGTGCGCAGGTGCGAAATGGAGCACCTGCGCGTAGCACTCCATGGCGCGGTCAAACTTCCGCTCTTCGAGGTGCAGGGATGCCTGCTCGAGCAGCGCTTCCACATCGGTCCGCGAGGCCTTCAGGCGGCGCTTCAAGCTGCGCATCCTTTCGGAGCCTGCATCCTCATCCTTCTTCACTGCTTCGAAGCGCTTCTGGTAGTTGGCCGCATCCTCGGCGTGGCCGGCGGCCTGTTCGATGCGGAAGAGCGCGTGCAGCGCCTCCGCGGAACGAGGATTCCTTTCGAGAGCTTCGAGGTAGAGACTGTGCGCGAGGGTGCTCTTGCCTTGGCGCTGGTAGATCTGTCCGAGTTTGGCAGACGCGCTCGCCGAAGAGGTGTCTTTCCGCCGTGCCTCGCGGAGGAGCGGCTCCGCGAGATCATCCTTGCCCGCGCGGAGCGCCGCGATGCCGGCGAGGTAGCAGTGCTCGGTCGCGGCGGGGAAGCGCCGCATCAACTCCTGGTATTCGCTGAGCGCCTCTGCGAAACGGTCCGCCTCCAAGAGAGTGCCCGCATACTCGCGACGATAGAGCTCGTTCGCGGGATCCATGGCGACGGCGCGCCCGAGTCCGTCGAGCGCTTCCGACTGGAGCTCAAGGCGCTCTGCAGCGATGCCGAGCGCGTGCGGAATCTGGGGGAGCAGGTTGATCTTCGGGTCGTTGCCCGAGATGGCAATGAGTTCCTTCCACACCGGCAAGGCCTCAGACCAGCGGGCCTGATTCTGCAAGCAGATGCCGAGGTCGAAGAGAATCCCGGCTGTGCCGGGTGCTAGTTGGAGCGCACGCTTCAGACGCTCAGCTCCGCGATCAAACCGGTGCAGTCTCATCCAGGCGTTGGCTGCGGACTGGAGCCCCTGCACGGAAGCCGGATGAGTCGTCACCCAGGAATCGAAGGTCAGGGCTGCGTCTTTCCAACGCTGGGCCGCGAGGAACTGCTGGGCAGCCTCAAGAACGGGATCTGGCGTCTGGGCGGCCGCGTTGCCACAGAATGCTGTGGCGGCAAGGAGCAGCGCGCCGAGAATCTCAGCCCAGCGCGACGGGCGCGCGGGCGTCTTCGGGGCTGAAGACGAGCACCTTCCAGCGAGCAAGGTCCTTGCCGAAGAAATCCTTGGGCGCCTTGACGCTCCACGCGGCGAATCGCACCGGGCCGCTGTCCGGGATGGCCTTGGGATCGACATGGAAGATGTTGTAGCTCGTGGCCGTGACCGGCCGCGCGTCCTCGGAGTTCGAGCGTTCGATGGCAAGGGCGTCGAGGCGTTCTTGATCGAGCGTGGAGGCATCCAGGATCTCTTCGCAGTTGAGCATCTCGTGGTGCTTGACGAGTTCATCGAGCACATCGGCGTGACCGAGACGCGCGAAGTGACGGCTCAGCGTGGTGCGCAACAGTGCCGGTGTCAGGTGGCGGTTGTCCTCCGGCCCGAAGGCCTGCGTGAGCAGGCGCCGACGCAACTGGGAACGGTCGCCGCCCGTCACGCTCAAGCCCCAGATGTCCTCGATGAAGACCTCTCCTATGCGCTCGAAGAGGTCGCAGGGCCGGATGCCCAGCATGTCAATGACGCGCAGCGCGAGTCCGGGTGCGTGTTCAAACCACTTCACACCCACGGTGATGAGCCCGCCGCGGATCATGTCCTCTTCCGTGAAGGTCTTGGATTCGTAGACGATGCGGAACTCGCCTTCGTGCTTGATGGCGAACTCATCGCGCCGTTTCCAGTAGCCCGTGGCAGGGAGCACGCTGAACGGGAACACGCTGATGCTCTCCGGGCGCGTCATCACGGTGTAATCAATGCTGTTCCGGAAGCCGTTGATGTTGTCGCCAGGCAGGCCGAGGATGAGCTGCTGGTTGTTCGAGTGCAGGCCGTACTTCTGCAACAACGGAATCTTCGAGTCGAGAAACTTCCTGTCCCACTTGCGATTGATGTACTCGTAGGCGTCGTCGTTGGTGGTCTGGATGCCCGTCTCGATGTAAACGCCTGCTTCCTTCATCAGGCGGCAGAGTTCCTCGTCGAGATAGTCGAGGTTCGGGAAGAAGGTGACGTTCTGGCTGGCATCCTTGTGCGCGAGAATGAAGCGCAGGAGATCCTTGGCCGTGGATTTCTTGTAGCCGAACATCGAATCGAAGAACCAGATCTTCTTGATGTTGCGGTGCGCAAGAATGCGTCCGAGGTCCTTCAGCGTGCGTTCCATGCTGAAAGCGCGGCGTGTCGTGCCGCCCCAGTAGCAGTAGGCGCACCCCATGTAGCAGCCGCGGAATGTCTCGATCGCGAACACCGTAGTGCGCTCGATGACGTCCTGTACTTCCGGGAGATCAAGCACCGAGGGGATGTCGTCCAGGTTGTCGAGATAGGCGACCTTGCCGGTGGTCTTGACGCCGGCCGCCTCGCGATAGGAGATGCCGGGGATGTCCGCGAGAGCGGGAGTGCCGTGAACCCGGTTCTTCAGCACCAGTGAGAACGTGCGTTCGCCTTCGTCGCGGACGATGAGGTCCGGCGCGGTGTGGCGCCCCAAGAGGTCGCGCGAGTAGTCCTCGTCAGAGACGTCCGGTCCGCCCCAGATGATGAATGTGTCCGGGCAGGCGATGCGCACACGTCGCGCGGCTTCGTACATGCGATAGCGCGACCAGATGTACATGCTGAAGCCCACCACGTCCGGCTTGAACTCTTGCGCCACGGTGAGGATGGCACCGATTGTGGTCTCGGGGTTTTCGTGCGGCGAGCCGCCCACGAAACGGATGTCCACCGCACCCTGCAATTCCGGTTGCGCAAGCGCATAGGACTTGAGGTTGAGGAGCGCCAGCGAAACCGGCGCGAAGTCACAGTGGCAGAGGAGCACCTTCATGGTCTGTTGATCAGCGGAGCCATCGGCATTCAGTCACTCAAGGATACACTGCGCTCGTGAAATCGAGAAACACCTTTCCCGGGACAGGTTTGCAGAGTCACAACACTCGGATTGTGGCACGCCCTTGGCCATGAGCGGGGATTTTACGGGTGTGGTCGGAATCCTTGAAGAGGGCGGGCGGATGCTGCATGTCGCCAACGAACGCCAACTCGAGGGTGCCCCGCGCATTTGCTGGGACCTTCCCGGCGGCGGCGTCGAGGTCGGCGAGAGCCTGCATGAAGCACTGCGGCGCGAGTTCATGGAGGAGGCAGGATTGGACATCGAGCCCGGGCCGCTCGCCTTCGTCATCGAGCGCTTCGGAATGCGGACTGCAACTCTCTCAGAACGTTCACGTTTCTTCGTTTTTGTCGTGAAACGCAGCGCGCGCGCGTTGACAGTTGCACCACTGCCGCGCGATCCCGAGATCCTCGACTGCACATGGTTCACGCCAGAGGAGATGCAGACGCGCTGCCCCGAGGTCTACCAGCGCGTGATTCTCGACTGGCTCGCATCCGGCCGCAGGCGCGAGTACTTCGTGCTGCGTCATGTCACGCCCTTTGCAATGCCAGATGAAGTGGGGGGCGATCCTCATTTCTTGCGACATCCGATGTGAGCGGTTCCTCTGGAGGTGCGGAGGACTCGACATGGGTGCACCGCAGCGTTTGGGAGGGTTGGCTGGAATTCGGCATGACGGTTGGGGCGAGGGCGCGCTGAACGAGGCTCCCGGCATCTGGAGCCGGGCCATCGCGGTCTTCGAGCGCGACTTGAACGAGAGCGGGTACTCCGCGTTCACGATTCGTGACTACAAGAATGATGTGTGGCGCCTCGCGACCCTCGTGCACGCCCGCCCCGAGACCATCACGGAGGAGCATGTGGCGCACGCGCGGCGGATGGATGTGCAGCAGGGCGTGGCGCTGCGAACACGGCGTCGCAGGGCCTCCGCATGGTCGCTCTTCCGTCGGCGCTGCTTCGGATCGGTGGAGGATTCGGCATTGCTCAGGAAGATTGCGGACCCTGCGCTCGGGCTCTCAGTGGATGATCGTCTGCTGCTGGCGCTGGTGGCACTCGCGGGTTTGCGCCCTGTCGAAATCGCGGCCCTGCAAGGACGCGATGTGAATCTCCGCGATGGTGTATTGCGAGCGCGCCGGGGGTGGCGGCGCATTCCCATGCATCCCGTGCTGGTGGAGGCCTTGCGTGCCTGCATGGCGGTGCGCCCGTTCCAGAGTTTCCGGCCACTGCTGGCCGGTCCGGCGGGACACGCTCTCGGTGAGCGCACGCTGCACGGTCGCTTCCGGCGCATCGCGAAGGCCATGGCGGAGCCCGGCCTGAAGCCTGCTGATCTTCGGCGCGGAGCGGCGCGTCGGCTGCGTGCCGCAGGTACTCCCGGCACCCTGGTGCGCGCCTTCCTCGGACTCGAACGCGAGCAGCCGCTCGCACCGCGGAAGGGGGCCTTCCTCGAACTCGGCTGCATGCGCGAGCGCATCTTGCAACTCCTTTGAGGAGACGGGTGCGTTCAGCGTGCGGCGAGCTCAACCGCGCGGCGATGGAGAGCGAGGGCGAGTGAACCCGCGGCATCCATGTTGCGGCCGACAGTCACGAACCCGTGTCCGCGGCGGATGATGGCGGCGGCGGATCCGAGCTCTTCGGCGGTCTCGGCCGCATCCGCGAGGGTGCCGAAAGCACGGCTCTCACGCGTGAGTTTGAGCGGGAACTCTTGCGCGAGTGCATCGGCCCACTGCAGCATGAGACCGTCGTGGCCGTGGAAGACGGCCTCGGCATCGGTGCGCAGTGCATAGATCCGTTCGTGAAGGAACGCGTCACTTGAAGGCGTGCCGGCTCCGAGCACATGCAGGCGGAATTCCTGCCTGTCGGCGCGGACGACCTCCACGAAATCCGTCCACGCGATGGCGGACTTGAGACGGCTGCGCGTGGGCGTGATCACGAATCCGGCCGGTGTGCGGAACGAGAGGTTGCCTGCTGATGCGCCGCCTTCGACAGGCGCAAGACCTTCGGCATCGAAGCTGCCGCACCAGCGGGCCAGCAAGGCCATCTCTTGTGGCCGCGCTGCCGGGACGTGGTCCCGGTGTTGCACCTGGAAGCGGTGGCGGATTCCGCACTCGGCGTTGTCATGGGTCATGCTCACCGCGTGAACTCTGCTCCTTCACGTCCCGCCACGAGGGCGTCCACCACGGCCGGATCAGCCAGCGTCGTGATGTCGCCGAGATTCTCGAGATCGCGGGCTGCGATCTTTCTGAGGATGCGACGCATGATCTTCCCGCTGCGCGTCTTCGGCAAGCCGGGCACCAGTTGCAGTGCGTCAGGGGCCGCAAACGCGCCGATTTCCCGGCGCACCGTCAACACGAGTTCGCGGCGCAGTTCTTCGCTGGCGGTTGAGCCGACTTTGAGGATCACGAAAGCGTAGATGCCCTGACCCTTCAAGGCATGGGGCATGCCCACCACGGCGGATTCCGCCACGGCGGGATGTGTCACGAGTGCGGATTCAACTTCGGCCGTGCCGAGCCGATGCCCCGAGACATTGAGCACGTCATCCACGCGGCCGGTGATCCACCAGTAACCGTCCTTGTCGCGGAACGCGCCATCACCGGTGAAATACATCCCGGGAAAGCGCGCGAAGTAGGTGCTGCGGAAACGTTCGTGATCGCCCCAGACCGAACGCATCATGCCCGGCCATGGCCGGAGCATGACGAGGTTGCCGCTCACGCCGTTGCCTTCGAGGATCTTGCCGTCGTCATCGACGAGTGCAGGTTCGACGCCGGGGAGCGGAAGCGTGGCACTGCCGGGCTTCTGGGCTACGGCTCCCGGCAGTGGTGCAATGAGGATGCCGCCGGTCTCCGTCTGCCACCACGTGTCGACCACCGCGCACCGGCCTTTCCCGACGACGTCGTGGTACCACCGCCACACCTCCGGGTTGATCGGCTCCCCGACCGAACCCAACAGACGTAGGGTGGGGACCGGCCGCACCCACTGATCCCCTTCCCGCACGAGGGCTCGCAGCGCGGTGGGGGCGGTGTAGAAGGTGACTGCACCCACCTCGTTCACCGTCTTCCAGTAGCGGCTCGGGTCGGGCCACATCGGCGTGGACTCGAAGATCACCGAGGCGGCACCGTTGGCCAACGGCCCGTACACGATGTAGCTGTGGCCGGTGATC
>SXUL01000053.1 GCA_005790545.1 Planctomycetia bacterium
CATGTGGCAGGTGATGTTCCTGCACACTTCGATGTGGTACTTCCCCACCGGTTTCCGCCGGAACATGGTGTAGAAGCTGACGACTCCCAGCACCTTCGAGACCGGTACTCCGCAACGCGCGGCGGCGTAGAGCATCCACTCCTCGGGGATCCAGCCCACCTGCCACTGGATCTCCCAGAGCACGTGCAGCAAGGTCGCGCGGCGCTCGGGGTAGCGGCGCTGCAAGTCGTCGATGCGCGCCTCGCGCTCGGGTGCGAGCTTCAGTGTGGTCGTGGCGCTCACCGGTCCAGTTCTCCCGCGATGATGTTGAGCGTGCCGAGTGTGGCCACTGCGTCCGGCACCATGGCGCCCTCGATGAGGCGGCCATAGGCGGTGTAGAGATAGAAGCAGGGCGGGCGGCAGCGCACGCGCATGGGCCGACCCGTGCCATCCGACACGGTGTAGAAGCCGAGTTCTCCGTTCGCGCCCTCGAAGCTGCTGTAGCTCTCGCCCATGGGCACCTTGATGCCGTCGTACACCAGCACGAAGTGATTCATCAGCGATTCGATGCTGGCGTAGACCTCTTCCTTCTTGGGCATCATCACGCGCCGGTCGTCTGAATAGACCGCGCCCGAAGGCAGCTTGTCGAGCGCCTGCTCGATGATGCGCATGGACTGGATCATCTCGTCGAAGCGCACCATGATGCGCGACCAGCTGTCGCCGTCAGGGCGCGTCGCGATCTCGAAGTCGTAGCTCTCGTAGCCGGAGCCGGGTTCCGCACGGCGGAGGTCGTAGGCCATGCCGGTCGCGCGGAGGCACGGGCCAGTCCAGCCGTGACTGAGCGCCGTGCGGGTGTCGATGGCGCCAACGCCCTTCACGCGGTCGAGGAAGATCCGGTTCTTCGCGATGAGCTTCAGCACGTCGCCCATGGCGGCCGGCATTTCCGAGAGGAGCTTCCGCACACGCTCGATGAAGAGTGCATCCAGATCGTCCGCCACGCCGCCAATGCGCACGTAGGTGCTGGTGAGACGCGCGCCGCAAAGCCCTTCGAGTGCTTCGTAGGCCCGCTCGCGGAGCGCGAACAACCACCAGAAGTTCGTGAGCGCGCCAAGATCGACGAGGCAGGCCGCGAGGCACACGCAGTGGTCGATGATGCGGCTGATCTCGCTGATGATGACGCGGATGGCGGTGGTGCGTGGCGGCACGTCGATGCCGAGGAGCTTCTCCACGGAGCGGCAGTACGCGACGTTGTTGAGCATCGCCGAGCAGTAGTTGAGGCGGTCCGTGTACGGAACCACTTGCGTCCAGTTCGAGTTCTCGCTGTGCTTCTCGAAGCCGCGGTGGAGGTAGCCGATCTCCTGCACCGACTTCACGATCACTTCGCCGTCCAGCTTGACCAGCGAGCGCAGCACGCCGTGCGTCGCAGGATGCGCCGGTCCGATATTGAGCGGGATCAGCTCGGAGAAGCCGCCATCATCAGCGTTCTCGCCGACATCGCCCAATTCGTCCATGAGCGCTTCGTTGTCCTCCATCAGCCACTGCTGGTCCTTGATGGCGTAGTCCTTCCGCAGCGCGTGGCCTTTGAAGGTGTGGATGCAGAGGATGCGCTTCAGGTTCGGGTGCCCACGGAAGCGGATGCCAAACATGTCGAAGACCTCGCGCTCGGCCCAATCGGCAGAGGCGAAGAGGCTGCTGATGGAATCGAGCTCGGGTGCGCTCTCCGGCACGGGCACTTTCACGCGCAGGCGCTTGCCAGTGCCGAGGGACTTCAGGTGATAGACGACCTGAAAGCGCTCCGGCCAGATGTGAAGCCCGCCGGTCTCGGCCGGCGCAAGGGACGAGGCCGCGCCCATGACAAACGGATCGAGCTGGAGGCCGTCGACGCCGCAAAGATCCACGAGGAAGTCGTAGCGATCGACGCTGCGATCGCGCAGCCACAGGAGGAGCGGAACAAGCGCGGCAGGCCGCACCACCACGGTGGTGTCGCCGCAATGCTCGTGCGAACCGACAAAGTCAGTGCCGCAGCGCTCCTTGATGTCCGCGATCAGTTGGCTCACCGCGGCTCCCCGGCATCCGGACGAAGGTGGGCCATCTGAGGCGTGCGTGGTTCGTCATGCGCGCCAGACTTCTCCTGCTGGATCTTCTTTTGCAGGAGCATCAGCGCTTCGAAGAACGCCTCGGGGCGCGGTGGACAACCCGGGAGATAGACATCCACCGGAATGATGTGGTCGATGCCCTGCATCACGGAGTAGTTCTCGTAGAACCCGCCGCTGCTGGCGCAGACGCCGAATGCGATGCACCACTTGGGCTCCAGCATCTGGTTCCAGATGCGGCGGAGCACCGGCGCCATCTTGTGCGTGATGGTCCCCGCAACCACGAGGAGATCCGCCTGCCGCGGCGAGAAGCGCACCAGTTCCGCCCCGAAGCGCGACACGTCGTGGGTGTTGCTCACCACGCCCATGAACTCGATGCCGCAACAAGCCGTACCGAAGGGATAGGGCCAGAGCGAGTTCTCGCGGCCCCAGTTCGTGACGCCGTTGGTCATGTGATCGAGGCGCGTCAGGAAAAAGCCCTGACGGTTCGCGTAATAGGTGTTCACTCCCATTCGAGGGCTCCGCGTCGGATCACATAGGCGAGCCCGGCCACGAGGAGGCCGAGGAAGAGCAGCATGCCGAGGAAGGCCGTCCACGAGGCCGTGGACAGGTCGCGGAACACCACGCCCCAAGGCACCAGGAACGCGACTTCCACGTCGAAGAGCACGAAGAGCACGGCCACGAGATAGAACTTGGCGCTGAAGCGCCGCCGTGCATCGACGGCCGGCACAATGCCGCACTCGTAGACATCGCGCTTGTCCGGGTTGCCCTCACCACGAACGCGGGGGCCGATCCGCCCCACCAGCCCCATGATGAGGATGGGGATGAGGAGCGCGAGGATGCCGACGATGGCGACGGCCCACGCGGTGGATTCGGGCATTCCAGCTCTCCGGTTGCCTCTCGACTGAGGGGCCGCCGACCTTCCAGAAGTCGGCCAACGACGTTACGCCCGGCCCTCCCCCCGCTCAAGGATTGTGCGGTTTCGGACCCTTGCCCAGCGGCAGGTTCGAGCGATCAGGTTTGCGGATCCTGGACGTGGTTGCGCCTTCCTGATGCGCTGGAGTAGTCTCTCTACATTCCTGAGGCCCCCATTGGGTCGTCAGGGGTATTCCGGACCAGGCGCCCGTGGGGCGAAACGGAGCCAACATGCTTCAGGACTCAAGGACTCAAGGACTCAAGGACTCGACGTAACGGCAGTGCGCGGACGCTCTTTCTCTCAATCCTCACGGTTGCGTTCATGGCACTCGGATGGATGAGCGACACCACAACCGACGAATCGATTTGCTCCGTGCGCCCACAACCCCGCACTCTTGCTGAAGCCCTCATGGCGCATCTTCCGCCCGGCTCTCGCGCACTCACACCCTGCGCC
>SXUL01000054.1 GCA_005790545.1 Planctomycetia bacterium
GAAGCAGGCCGCGGCTTCGCCGGGGTCGCCGGCGAAGTGAAGGATCTCGCGCACCAGACCGCCAGTGCCACATCGGACATCGAAACGAAGACGGCGGCCATCCGCCGCGATGTCGGCAACGCGGTCTCCGCCATCCAGGCCACCATGGAGATCATCAGCCGCATCGCCGAGTTGCAGACCGCCATCGCCGGCGCCGTCGAAGAACAGAACGCCACGACCAGCGACATCGCGCGGCGCGTGACGGAAACCGCTTCGCGGGCACGCGATATCGCAGAAAACCTCGGAGCCGTCTCCGCAGCCGCGGCAGGCACCGTGAATGGCGCTGCCGACACACGCAAGGCCGCGGAGGAACTCGCGCGCATGGCGGCAGAACTGCAACAGCTTGTCGAACGCTTCCGCATCGATGCGGAAGTGCCGGCTGGCGCGACGAATCAATAGTCCGCGCAAACGCGCGGGCGGTGGGGCCGGGCACCACGCGGGCAGGGTGTCCGGCCCCGCGTTTTGCGTCAGCTCTTGGCCAGTGAAACCAGCACTTGCAGGCGCACGAAGTCCACCCCGTCGATGCATACGCTCAAGCGTTCGCCTTCATCGAAGGTGCGGTTGCCATGTCGGCTCGTGACGCGCATGCGTGGACCCTCCACCTGCTTGCGCCCATCCAGACTGCGTGACGGCAGGAAGAGATGGACGTGATGCTCCGCGAGCAGGAGGTCGAGGCCCCACGGCGAGACGCGCTCGATCATGGTCGTGAACTCCTCGCCCACGTGGCCGTGCATGTACTGGCACACCTTGAGATCG
Source organism: Planctomycetia bacterium (assembly GCA_005790545.1). Lineage (GTDB taxonomy): Bacteria > Planctomycetota > SXUL01. The sequence continues at coordinate 796 of SXUL01000054.1, forward strand.
CCGACCGCGGCCTCGACGAGTCCCGCCATATCCGCGGCAGCACTTGCGTGGGACGCGACATCGCAGAGGTTCTGCATCTCCGCATCCTCGAGGAGCTCGAGTTCCGCGTGCGCGTCACGTGACTGCAGTTCGTGCAACCAGCGGTGCACGATGAGGTCCGGGTAGCGCCGGATGGGCGATGTGAAGTGGAGGTAGTGCTGGCGCGCGAGGCCGAAGTGCTTCGCTTCGCCACCGGGCGGGACGAGCTCATACACAGCGCGCTCCATGAGACTCATGATGCGCGCGATGGTGGCCTCCGGGTTCGGACGCCGGCGTGCCTGCAGGATGAGGCGCCCGATGTCGCGCCCGCTCAGGTGTTCGCGTTCCGGCACGCGGATGCCGAATTTCGCAAGTTGCGCGATGGTGGCGGCGAGTTCCTGCGCATCCTTCTCGGGATGGAGGCGATAGATGGTGGGCAACTTGCGTTCGCGAAAGAAATCCCCCACGGCCTGGTTGGCTGCGAGCGCCGTCTCTTCGATGAGCGCCTGCGAGAAGTAGGTCTCCGCGCGATAGATGCGCTCCACCTCGTGGCGCGCGTTGAAGGCAAACTTCCGTTCTCCGGACTGGAGCCGGAGCGAGCCGCGCGCATCACGGAGTTTCTGCTGCTGCTTCGTCCAGACCTCGAACAAACGCAGATCATCGGCGATGTCCGCGAGCGCGCGCGTCGCTTCGTCGTCCACCTTGTCGAGGAGCTTCTGGACGTTCTGATAGGTGCACCGATGCATGCTCCGGATCACGGACTTCGCGATGCGCACAGCGTGGCGCTGCCCGGCGGCATCGAAGGTCATGAAGACGCTGTAGGCGAGTCGTTCCCGGTGCGGCATCAACGAACAGAGTTCGTTCGAAAGCGCTTCCGGAAGCATGGGCACCACTTGATCGGCGAGGTAGACGCTTGTCGCGCGCGTGAGTGCCTCGGCGTCCAGGAATGTTCCAGCCTCGACATAGTGCGACACATCGGCGATGTGCACTCCCACTTCGTGCCCGCCATCATCCGTGCGCTTGATGCTGATGGCGTCATCGAAGTCCTTCGCGTCCGCTCCATCGATGGTGAAGATGCGCTCGCGGCGGAGATCAAGACGTCCCGCGATATCCTCTTCCGAGGGGTCCCGCGGCAGAGCCGCTGCTTCCTTCAGGACACTTTCCGGAAAGACGGTGCGCACACGGAACGTGGCGAGAAGCTCCATCTCCTCGCTCTCCACATCGCCGTAGCAATCAGGCCCTGTCTCCATGGGCCCGAAGCTTGAACCCATGGCGTCGATGAGTTCCCGCGCGAAGCCATCTTCGGGCAGTGCGTCGTCTTCCTCCGACGCGAGTTCCTCGACAGGCGGCGGTGGTGGTGGTGCCTCCTCCGGCGTGCCCCCAAGATGCTTCAGCAAAGCGCCGAAGCTCTTCAGCTCTTTGCGTTCCTTTCGCTCATCCGCCATGACGATCCCTCATGCTGCGTGCATGGTAGCGTCCGCCGTATGCGACAAAGCGCGGGATTTCTGCTGTTGATGCTCTTGATGGCAGGGTGCGGCACGAGCGCAACTGTGGAAGATCGGGACGTTTCCATGCGCGCCCTCGCCGAGAACGCGCTGCAGAAGGACCCGGGCGCCAGTCTCGTGCTGCTGCTGCGCGCTGACGGCGCAACACACGTGGCGGGAGCAGGCGCAGAGATTCACAGTCGTGCTCCAGACGGCGACACACTGTTCGAGATCGGCTCGATCACCAAGGTCTTCACGGCCACCTTGCTGGCCAGCGCTGAACAGCGCGGTGAAGTTGCCACGGATGCGACGCTCGGATCCATCTGGCCGCAAGCGCTCGGAGACTGCGACGCGGGCTCCATCCGGCTCCGCGACCTCGCCCGCCACAAGAGCGGCCTTCCGAGACTGCCCTCCAACTTCAAGCCGCGGAACAGCGCCGATCCTTACGCGGACTATGACGTTCCCATGGCCACGGCAGCGCTCCTCGCATGGAAGCGACCGGCATCCCCCAAGTTCGACTACTCGAACTTCGGGGCTGGCATCCTCGGCGCGGCGCTCGCGCATGTCGCCAGCAAGGATTACGCCACGCTGATGACTGAGCGCATCGCAGAGCCGCTGGGCATGCGCTCGACAAGCGTGGACATTCCGGAGACCTCGCGCGCACGGCTCGCTCAACCGCGCGTGGCGAAGCGGCCCTTTCGCACCTGGAGTTTCCAGTGCCTTGCTGGCGCTGGAGCCTTGAAGTCCACGGCCAACGACCTGCTGCGCTTCCTCGGCGCCCAAGAATCCGGAGCGGCGCCGGAACTCGCACGCGCCTTTGCTTCGCTCAGAAGTTCGTGGACACCAGCGGACGGCCAGCTCCGCATCGGCAGTGGCTGGCTCGCATCCGA
>SXUL01000055.1 GCA_005790545.1 Planctomycetia bacterium
GATCGCGGCTGCGCACCTCCTCAGCCGCAAGGCGCGTGGTTTCCGCCAGAAGATCGTCGGCATCCACCACCGTGCCCTCGCGGGATTTCATGCGTCCCTCCGGGAGGCTCACCATGCCGTAGGCGAGGTGATGGAGGTTCGCGGCCCAGGGGTGTCCGAGGCGCCGGAGGATCGCGAACAACACCTCGAAGTGGCGTCGTTGCTCATCACCGACGACCCAGATCTGTCCATCCAGCTGGTGCTGCTCCGCCTTGAGAATCGTCGTGCCGATGTCCTGGGTGATGTAGACGCTCGTGCCGTCACTCCTGAGCACAACCTTGCGCCCGAGCTTCTCGGATTCGAGATCGATCTCGACGGCTCCATCCGCGCGGCGTGCGAAGACGCCGCTCGCGAGGCCCGCCAGCACGATGTCGCGACCGAGCAGCCAGGTTTCGCTCTCGCGGTAGACCAGGTCGAACTCAACGCCCTGTTCCGCGTAGGTGCGCTCGAAGCCGGCAAAGGTCCAGCCATTCATCATGGACCACAGCGCCATGACCTCTGTATCTCCGCGCTCCCACGCGCGCAGCATTTCCGTGCATTCGAGACCGAGTGGAATGCGTGCGAAGCCCTCCTCGCGGAAGCTAGCCTTCCATTCCTTCAGCAGCGTCTCTTCGGAGCGGCTGTCCTCCTTGCCGCGGAGATTGCGCTCCTTCCAGCTTGCGTATTCTCCGGCATGAGCTGCGCAGTGCGCCTCCACTTCCTTCGCGAACTCGCGCTCGAAGCGTACATAGCAGTCGCCGACGAGGTGGTCGCCCTTGACGCCGAGACTCTCCGGCGTCGCGCCGTTCATGAAGCGCTTCCACACCAGCATGGACTTGCAGATGTGGATGCCGCGGTCGTTGAAGAGGTTGGCGCGCAGCACGGTGGCGCCCGCGGCGGCGAGGATGGCCGCGAGGGAGTGGCCGAGGAAGTTGGTGCGCATGTGCCCGAGGTGCAGCGGCTTGTTCGTATTGGGCGCGGAATATTCCACCATGATGCGCCTGCCCGCGAGTTCGTTGCCGTTGCCGAACTGGGACGGCGCGTCGAGCACGGCGTGGGCGGCAGCGACAAGCACTGCTGCGGGCTTGAGTTTCACGTTCACGTAGCCCTTCACGGCCTCGACCGAGGCCACCGCCGGGTGGGACGCGAGTCCGGCGGCGAGGACTTCAGCCAGTTTCGGTGGCGGTTGGCGCAGCTCCTTCGCCAACTGGAAGGCGTTGATCACGACATCGCCCTTGCTGCGGTCTTCAGGGATCGTGAGAGGAATGTCCTTGGGATGTGCCGCGCATTGTTCAGCGAGAATCGTGCGCGCTTTCGCTGTGAAATCAGTGAACAGGTCGTGCATGGAACTCCAGCCCTGCGAAGGGGCGATATTGTACGGAGCTTCCGCCAGCGCTCACGCTCCCATGGGCATCACCCTCGACTACACGAGTCCAGTCTCTCGCACGCGCGAACTCCGGCGCAAACCCGCTTCAGTGACGGGCGCCATCCTTCTCGGCGATCCCACTGCCTTTGATATTCGCTGGGCCATCAATGCCCACATGCTGACGGAGAGTGGCACGCTGCAGAGCGTGGATCACGCGCGTTCCCGCGCTCAGTGGAGTGCGCTGCGCAGCACGTGCGAACGCCTCGGTTTTCGCGTGCTTGTGTTGCCGTCAGCGCCCGGGCTGTGCGACCAGGTCTTCGTGGCGAATCCGGCCTTTCCGTTCTCTGATCCCGTGAGCGGCGCGCCTTCGGTGTTGCTCTCGCACATGCGTCATGCGGAGCGCCAGCGCGAACCGGAATTGCTCGGCGAGTTCCTGTGCGGGCAGGGCGTGCGTGTGGTGCGTTGCGACACGGCAGATTCCTTCGAAGGTACGGGTGACCTGCTGACCGTCCCGGGGCAGCGTCTCTTGTTTGGAGGGCTCGGGCCGCGCAGCGAGCGCGTGGGCCTCGAGGAAGCGGCGCGTGTTGCGGACGCAGATCTCGTCCTGCTGCGCCTGCCGGACCCGCGCTACTACCACCTCGATACCTGCCTTGCCTTCCTCGATGCAAGGACGGCACTCTGGGTGCCCGAGGCCTTTCCCGAGGAGGAGCGACGCCTGCTCGTGGCGTTGATCCCGCGCCTTCTCACGGTGCCTGGGACCGAGGGAGTGGACGGATTTGCGGGCAACGCGTATTGCCCCGATGGGCGCCATGTGCTGCTCGATGTCGCCGCTCGGGAAACGACAGCGCTGCTCGCGCGCGAAGGCTTCGTGCCGGTGCCTCTCGACACCTCCGAATTCAGGAAGTCCGGCGGGTCAGTGTTTTGCCTGAAGCTCGCACTGCCCGCGCCGCGGTGACCAGATCAGGATGCTTCCTGGCGGCGCATGCGGCGCCGGTCGGATTCGCGCAACTGCGTCTTGCGCAAGCGCACGCTCTGGGGCGTGAACTCCACCAACTCATCGTCCTCGATGTACTCGAGGGCGTCTTCGACTCCGAGTTGGCGATGCGGGGGAAGGTAGAGCTTCCTGTCCGCTGAGGTGGTGCGGATGTTGGTGAGCTTCTTTTCGCGGCAGCAGTTGACCTCGATGTCGTTGTCCTTGCTGTGTTCGCCCACGATCATGCCTTCGTAGACGCGCGCGCCAGCCGGCACGAAGAAATAGCCCCGGTCCTTCAACTTCTCGAGGGCGTAGAGCACGGTTTCACCCTGCTCGACGGAGATCTGCACGCCCTGCCCGCGTGAAGGCAAGTTGCCGCTCCACGGCTGCCAGCCCAGGAAGATGTGCGAGAGCACGGCTTCGCCCTGGGAAAGATTGAGGAGCTTGGTGCGCAGCCCGATGAGGCCTCGCGCCGGACACTTCAGGCTGATGCGCACAGTACTGCCCGGGCCCGGTTCCATCTTCTCGAGTTCAGCGCGGCGCTGCCCGAAGAGCTCAATGACCTTGCCGGCGTGACGTTCTGGCGTCTCCACCATCACGGATTCCCACGGCTCGAGTTTCTGACCGTCCTCCTCGTGGAGCAGGACGCGCGGTTTTCCGACGCAGAACTCGTAGCCCTCGCGGCGCATCTCCTCGATGAGGATGCCGAGGTGCAGCAGTCCGCGTCCGGAGACTTCGATGGCGTCCGCGCGGTCCGTGTCCTTCAGCCGCAGGGCCACGTTGCGCAGCAATTCGCGCTCGAGACGCTCGCGGATCTGGCGGCTTGTGACGAGGCGGCCTTCGGTGCCGACCAGCGGGCCGTCGTTGATCTGAAACACCATGGCGATGGTGGGCTCATCCACGTGGATGCGCGGGAGTGCCTCAACGCACTCAGGCGCGCACAGTGTGTCGCCGATCTGGACTTCGTCGAGACCTTCAAGCGCGCAGACATCGCCGGTCGCGACGGAGGCCACTGCTTCGCGGCCCATGCCCTCGAAGGTCATCACCTTGCGCGGCTGCAAGCGCAGGAGCGACCCGTCCGCGCGTTGCACCACGAGTGCCTTGCCATGCTCGACACGTCCGCGCAGCACGCGCCCGATGGCGATGCGGCCGGTGAATTCGCTCCAGTCAAGGCTCGCGACCTGCACCAGTGTCGGGCCGTTCTCGTCGCCGCGCGGCGGGGGAATGCGGGAGAGGATGGTCTCAAACACGCAGGTGAGTCCGTCCGTGGACGGTTCGGGCACGGTGTTGGCCCAACCATCGCGGCCGGCGGCGTAGATCACCGGGAAGTCGAGCTGCGCATCCGACGCGCCGAGATCGACCATGAGATCGAAAACGGCATCCAGCACTTCGGCGGGCCGGGCACCTTGGCGGTCCATCTTGTTGATGACCAGCACCGGCGGCAGGCCTGCTTCGAGAGCTTTTCGGAGCACGAAACGCGTTTGAGGCATGGGCCCGTCGAACGCATCGACGAGCAGCAGCACGCCGTCGGCCATCTTGAGAGTGCGCTCCACTTCGCCACCGAAGTCCGCGTGGCCGGGCGTGTCGAACAGATTGATCTTCACGCCGCCGTAGCGCATGGAGATGTTCTTCGCGAGGATGGTGATGCCGCGCTCGCGCTCAAGCGCATTGCTGTCCAGCATGCATTCCTGGACGGCCTGATTGGCGCGCAGGAGCCCGGCGTGGGCGATGATCGCCACGTTGCGCAACTGAGAATGTACTTGGGTGCTGTCTGACATACGGGGCTCCGCACTGAGGCAGGTCCCCGTCCGGGAACAATGCGGTGCACGCTGTATTAGCAGCGTGCACCACGGGAAACCAGCGGATCAGGCCCTGCGGCCGCTGATCACGGGAAGATGCCGCGTTCGGCGTAGGCCTGCGCGATGCGCTCCAGTGCGACCACGTAGGCGCCCGTGCGCACGTCGGTCTTGTAGCGTTTGGCCCTATCGAGGGTCTTGTCGTAGGCCTTGGTGATGAGGTCCAGCAGGCGCGCGTCCACCGTCTCGAGCTCCCAGTGCTCGCAATTCCGGTTCTGCAGCCATTCGAAGAAGGAAACGATCACGCCGCCGCTGTTGGCGAGGATGTCCGGGATGACCGTGATGCCGCGCTCGGCGAGCACCACGTCCGCTTCGCGGGTCGTGGGGCCGTTGGCGCCTTCCACAACCACCTTGGCCTTGATGCGGCGAGCGCGGGCGCTGGTGAGCTGGTTCTCGATGGCCGCGGGCACCAGCACATCGCACGCCTGATCCCAGAAGCTCTCAGGAGCGATGGTCTCGCCGCCGCTGAAGCCATTCAGTGTGCGGGTTGCGTCCTGATGTTTCTTGAGTGCCTGGACATCAAGGCCCGCTGCGTTGGCGACGCAACCGGTGTGGTCGTGCACCGCGACGACCTTCATGCCCATCTCGCTCGCGATGAGAGCCGCGTGATAGCCCACGTTGCCGAAGCCCTGCACCGCGACAGAGAGAGATGAAGGCTTCAGGCCGGCATTCGTGGCCCAGCGCTCGATGATGTAGCAGACACCTTGTCCTGTGGCCTTTTCGCGGCCTTCCGAGCCACCGCAGGCGAGGGACTTGCCCGTGACGAGGGCCTTGGCGCGATTGCGGTCCGAGCCGCCGTGAGAGTTCGCAAAGGTGTCGAACATCCACACCATGTGGCGCGAGTTGGTGCCGATGTCGGGCGCGGGGATGTCAGAGTCGGGGCCGATGTTGCTGCCCAGAGCATGGGTGAAGCGCCGCGTCAGGCGCATCTGCTCGTCGAGCGACATTTCGGAAGGCTTGCAGGTGATGCCGCCCTTCGCGCCGCCGTAGGGGAGTCCCGCCAGGGCGGTCTTGAAAGTCATCCACGCCGCGAGGGCTTTCACCTCGTCGAGGTTGACTTCCGGTGCGTAGCGAATCCCGCCCTTGTAGGGGCCGAGGATGTTGCTGTGCTGGATGCGATAGCCGCGAAACACGCGGATCTCGCCGTTATCCATGCGCACAGGGAAGTTCACGCAGATCTCGTTCTTCGGGTGCTCCAGAATCTGGCGCACGGCGGGGTCGAGGTTCATCACCTCGGCAGCCTTCAAGAACTGGGAACGCGCAGCAGCGTAGAGGCTCTCGCCTTCGTGGGTCGTGGTGGTGGTCATGTGGTCTTGCTCGACAAAATGCGGAGTAGGCTATGCGCGCGAACGGACGCACTCAAGCGTGCCGCCCACGGGAATGCAATCCAACATGAAACGCGAGTCTCACCAACGCACGATCCTCTCCATCCTCGGCGCGCTGCTGCTCGCTGCCTGTGGCCCACAAGACGCTCCGCCCGTGAAGCGAGTTGCCACGGAAGCACCTTCTCCGAAGCAGGTTGTGGCGGTTCCCTGCTTCGATGTTGCAGGTGAACCTGTGTTGCGCATTGCCGGAGTGCCTGTTCCCGCCGCGGCCATTGAACAGTTCGCGACCTTGCTCGCGCGCAAGCATGCAGGCATGTCTCCCGAAGCGCTGCGCATGCGCGCCATCGAGGACGTCGTTGTTCCGCTGGCGGCCATGTACGCGCATCACCGCGAACGGATTCAGGAGATGAGTGCGCGAGCGCGCAGTGCCGCGGACCGACTCGCGCGAGGTGATGCCTTCGAAGCCGTTGCGGCAGACGTCGGCGACGACTTGTCCGCACGGCAGGGAGGTTCCTACGGCACGGTCAGCCGCTCGAAGGACTCAACGGCAAGTCTTCCTGAGCCCATGGAGTTGGCCGTCTTTGCGGCAACGCGTGGCGCGGTGGTCGGCCCCTTCGCATCCAAGGTCGGTTTTCAATTCGTGAAGGTGGGCAAGATCGTCCAGAGCGCGGATGGGGCGGTGGAGCAGAGGGATGTTCACCAGATCCTCATCCATTACGATGCCAAGTTCGCTGCCGAGTTGCGCAAGGTGGATGTCAAACGCCCTGACCTCAAGGAGCTCCTGGACGGATGGCAAGCGGCGTTCACCAATGAATCGCGAGCAGCCATTGAGGCCGCGAAGGTGGAGGTCCTTGATCCGAGCTGGGCCCCATCCGTCTATCCCTTCCGGCGCAAACCCTGAATTCCCGGGCAGTTGGCTGCGGGATGACGAGAATTTGTGACTTGCGGCTCAAGGGCTTGAGTCACCTCTGGCCGATAGGATAGGATGCGCACGCCCCGGGTGGCTGAGAACAGCCACGAACCGGAGGCAACTGCATCCGCCGCTTTGCTTCGGGCGGATGGCGGGCACGCCGCAAGAGCAGGGGTTTGAAGCCCTCCCGTCGTAGCCCGCACCGGTGACTGCGCATTTCGCGTGGATTCCGCGCGGAAGGCAGGGTTCCTTCGAGGGCCCGCCAAGGCACCGGCAGGCAAGTCTGATTGACGGCACGATTTCCCGAGCGGACAAACCCAGCGGGATTCGGCCGGTAGAGCCCGGGGAGAACCGAGCATGAATGGCAGAGGTCCACGGAGACGTGGAGGCGGGCGCCGCGGGCGCCGCAGAGGGCATGGCCCTCGTCCGAGCTTCGGCAACGAGTTTGGATCTGGTGTGTTTCACGAGGGCATGAACGGCCCCGCACCCGAAGGCATGATGGCCACGGAAGAGCACGGGCAGGGTGGCTCCATGCTTGCGGACCCGGAACTCTCCGGTCCGCCTGCACCGGGCCAGTACGCCCAGCCGCGTCAGCCCATGGACATGCCGCCTCCGGAGCCTATGGCGACGGCCGGTCTCCTTGAACTGATGCAGGATGGATTCGGATTCCTGCGTTTCGCTGTGAACAACTACCTGCCCGACGAGGACGACATCTACGTTCCCGCAGGGCTCGTCCGGCGCTTCCGCATCCGTCCGGGGTCCATGATCCTCGGCGATGTGCATCCGCCGCGCCGCCCCGGCCAGAAACCGGCCCTCGCGAGCGTCCGCAGCATCAACGGCAAGGACCCTGAATTGCACGGGCAGGAGATGCCCTTCAAGACCCTGCTCGCCACGGACCCCTGTGACCGGTTCGTTCTCGAAACCGAGACGCCGAACAACATGTCCATGCGCGTGGTGGACCTGCTGGCGCCTATCGGTCGCGGACAGCGCGCGCTTATCGTGGCGCCGCCGCGCTCCGGCAAGACCATCCTCTTGCAGCAGATGGCCAACGCGATTCACCAGAACCATCCCGAGGTGCAACTCCTCGTATTGCTGGTGGACGAGCGCCCTGAAGAAGTGACGGATTTCCGCCGCAATACCCAGGCAGAAGTCATCGCTTCCTGCCTCGATGAGGGCACGGGAAACCACGTCCGCGTAGCGGAACTCGTGCTCGAGAAGATGCGCCGCGCCGTGGAAGCAGGCCACCACATGGTGGTGCTGCTGGATTCCATCACGCGCCTCGGTCGTGCCTACAACAACGAGGTCAAGGGCTCTGGCCGCATCCTTTCTGGCGGACTTGACGCCAAGGTGCTCCTGAAGCCGAAGGCCTTCTTCGGCTCGGCCCGCAACGTCGAGAACGGCGGCAGCCTCACCATCATCTCCACGGCGCTGATCGACACGGGTTCGCGCATGGATCAGGTGATCGTCGAGGCGTTCAAGGGCACGGGCAATTCCGAAATCGTGCTCTCGCGCCTCCTCGCCAACAACCGTATCTGGCCGGCCATCGACATCAGCATGTCGGGCACGCGCAAGGAGGAGAAACTCCTGCACCCCGACGAGGCGAATCGCATCAACATGCTGCGGCGCGTCTTGAACCAGCTGAATCCCAACGAGGCCATGCGGCTGCTCGTCGAGAAGCTCGAGCGCACGCGCACCAACGCCGAGTTCCTGATGCAGTTCAACACGACTTCCGGCGCCTGAGACAGGCCCGCACCAAGCGAAGCGGCTCCGGCGCCTTCAGGCGCGCGGAGCCGTACTCGTTTCCGGGGAGCTCCCCGGGGGGAGGATCAGGGGACCATCAGCCCTTGGGCGTGGTCTGGCGTCCGATGCGGCGGTGGCGGTTGATGACCTTGCGCCCACCCTTGGTCTTCATGCGGGTGAGAAATCCCACCTTTTTCAGCCACTTTTTCCTGCTGTTACGAATGTGAGTCTTCATGGTCGTCTCGCCGGCGCGCGAGGATCTCTCTCGGCGGCTGAAGAAGATATGCCGCTCCTGCCGAACTTCAAATCACAGCTCGCCGTTCTGGGCTACGGCCGCAGCGCGGGGGCGAGGCCGTTGGAAGCCGTACCATTGTGCCCCACCTGAGGTTCCAACATCCATGACACGCTGCTTCACGCTCCTCCTTCTTCTGTCGGGTTGGTTCATTGCGCAGTCTCCCCAGCCCGGGATCGGGTCGTGGACGCAGTTTCGCGGTGACGCCGCTGCCCGCGGCGTGAGCCACTCGCCAAGACCTGCCTACAAGGGCATCAAGTGGAAACACAACCTCGGGGGGCCCAGCACGTCCACGCCGGCGGTGGCCGAGGGGCGCGTGGTGGTTCCCACGGAGGCCGGCTGGCTCTATGCCGTGGACGTGAAAGACGGCAAGCGCATCTGGCAGCGCAAGCTGGACTGCCCGGCGGTGATTGCTTCAAGCCCGATGATCGTGAAGGGCGTTGTCATCGTGGGCGCCAAGGGTGGCGACATCATCGCCACCAGACTTGCGGATGGCGAACCAGCCTGGACCCACAAGACAGGTGCCGAAGCTGTCTATGCCTCGCCTCGTGGAGACGAGAAGGGTGTGGTCATAGGGGACATGAAGGGCGTGGTGTGGTGTCTTGAGCCCGAGACGGGCAAGGTGCTCTGGCAGAGGAAGCTCGCCCGCGAGGTGGCGGCCAGCGCGGTGTTCGTGGGCGACCATGTGTTCATCGCCACGCGCGGCAAGATCCTCGCGGAACTGGATCGCACGAGTGGCGAAGTGCTGCGCGAACTTCCGTTGCCTTTCGTGACCGCCTCCACGCCGGCGATCGGCATGGGTTATCTCTACACCATGTGCGGTGCGGATCAGGGCCTCGCCATTGACCTGCTGGATGGCCGCAAGGTCTGGAGCCACGACAACGCGCTCGATGACCAGTCGAGCGTCGCCTTCGCCGATGGAACGGTCTACATGCCCATGGGGCAGCACCTGAAGGCGATCCACGGGCGCACGGGCGAGGTGCTTTGGACCTGCAAGACCAATCACAAGATCGGGCCGGTGCTCGTCAACGGCGACGACGTGCTTTGTGCTTGCCGCGACCGCGTGTTCCGGGTGGTGGACAGAAAAACTGGCAAGGTCACCTTCGAGCTCGCCTTTGATGACGGGTTCGTCAGCGGGCCTGTGCTGGTGGACGGCACGGTCTACCTCGCCGCGGACATGGACATGGGGATGCACCTGTACGCGATTGAGTGACCTCGGCGGAGTGATGTAATCTTTTTCCCGCGCGCTCCGCCTCCCGGTGCACGCCAGCGGTCGGGCGCTGAGCGCCCTCACGCAAGAAGGAGCAACAGACCAGATGGCCATGATCGAGGTCGATGATCTGCGCAAGGACTACGGTTCATTCCGCGCACTGGACGGCGTGAGCTTCGCCGTCGACAAGGGCGAAATCCTCGGGTTTCTCGGGCCGAACGGCGCGGGAAAGACGACCACCATGAAGATCCTGACGGGGTTTCTCTACCCGTCCGCGGGCCGGGCTGCGGTGGCAGGGCACGACGTGATGGAGAACTCGGTCGAGGTCCGCCGTCGCATCGGCTACCTGCCAGAACACACGCCGCTCTATGACGACATGACCGTGACGGAGTATCTGCGCACCTGCGGGCGGCTGCGGGGCATGTCGGGCCCGTATCTGGCGCAACGCATGAATGTGGTTACTGGGCTGACACACCTCGGGCCGAAGTTGCGCGCGCCGATCCACACCCTTTCGAAGGGCTACCGACAGCGCGTGGGACTGGCCCAGGCACTGCTTCACGAACCGGAGATCATCATCCTTGACGAGCCGACCGTGGGACTCGATCCCAATCAGGTCGTGGATGTGCGCGGCATCGTGCGCGAAGTCGGTCAGGATCGCACTGTCATTCTGTGCAGTCACATCCTCTCCGAAGTGGAAGCGGTCTGTGGGCGTGTGGTGATCATCAACCGCGGCCGCATCGTGGCGAACGGTGCACCCGCAGCCCTCGCGCTTGAGCATGGCGGCCCTGCGAGACTTTCTCTGAGTGTGCGCGGTGCGGCTCTGCAACTCGAAGCAGCTCTGTCCTCGATTGCCACCGGCGTGGGCACTGCGACCCTCACTGAAGCAGACGGCATCGCCACGGTGACGGTGCTCTGCAGCGTCGATCCGGCCGAACTGGCGACGAAGGCCATGGATGCGGTGCGTGCCGCGGGGCTGCCATTGGTGGCGCTCACGCCCGGTCACGCGAGTCTTGAGGATGTGTTCCGTCGGCTCACCAGCCGCCAGGGAGACGCGGCATGATGACCATCGCCTGGAAGGAATTGCGGAGCTTCCTCAACAGCCCGATCGCCTACATTTTTCTCATCGCCTTCACGGCGTGGATGGCGGGGAGCTACTTCGTGTGGGGCAAGGTCGGCCAAGGCGTCACCTTCTTCAGCGTCGGGAACACGGCCCTCGACGTCTACTTCAGTCTGGTTCCGCAGGCCTTCGTGCTGCTCGTGCCGGCCATGGCCATGCGGCTGTGGCCTGACGAGCTGAAATCGGGAACTGTCGAACTCCTGCTCACCTATCCCGTGCGCAGTTGGCAGGTGGTATGCGGCAAGTTCCTCGCGGGACTCGCGCTCATCGCCATCGGCCTCTGCTTCACCCTCCCGGTGCCATTGGTGGTTTCCGGCTATGGCGAAATGGACTGGGGCCCTGTGTTCGGAGCCTACATCGCTTCACTGTTGGTCGGTGGCGCGTTTCTCTCCATCGGCCTCTTCATGGGCGCGCTGTGTTCCGAGCAGGTGACGGCTTTCATCGTCACCGCGGCGCTGTGCCTTCTGCTTGTGCTGATGGGCGACACCCTGATCAATCTCTTCATCCCGCGCGAGTTGCATGCCTTCTCGAACGCGCTTTCTTTCTCCAGTCGCTTCACCTATCTCGGGCGTGGCGTGGTCGATTTCGCGGACACGTTCTATTTCACGAGTTTCACGGCCGTCTTCCTCATCCTGAACACCACGGTCCTCGAGACCAGGAAGGGAGTCTGAGTCATGGCGAACGCCCGCTCACGCTTCTGGTCCAACATCCTTGGCGCCGTGCTGACGGTGGTCATTGCTGTGCTCGCGAACTTCGCGCTCGGCGGGGTGTCTCTGCAACTCGATCTCACCGAGGACCAGCGCTACACGTTGCCGGACGCCGCACGCCGCGTGGCTGCACGCTTGGAGGACACGCTCACGGTCACGGCCTACATTTCCGAGCCGTTGCCGAGCTACCTCGAGTTCGTCCCACGTGCGTTGCAAACGCGCCTTGAGGAATTCGCTGCGGCTTCGGGTGGCAAGTTCCAGTTCGAATTCCGCGCGCCGGAAAACGAGCCAGGGCTTGCGGCAGAGCTCGAGAAGCAGACTCCGCCCATCAAGCCTTATCCGCTGGCGGATTTCGTACAGGGTCGACAGACGACCGGCAGCTACTACCTCTGGATGGTGTTCCGCTACGGGGAGCAGGTGGCGAGCTACCACCTCCTCGAGATGCGCGAAGCGCTGGCGCGCGAGGGTGAGTTCCTGCGCCTTCTGCCTTTCCAGATCGCCGCCAAGATCGTGAAGGTCCAGAATCCCGGCGCCCAGATCGGCATCGTTTCAGAGAAGAAACAGCCGCCGCCGGAGCTCGCGCAGCAACTCGGGCGCGATCCCTCCGACGGGCTCGCGCAACTCCGCGAGGTGATCGGGCGGCACCTGCCGCCGCCGCGTGATGTGCAACTGAAGCACGGCACCCAGATCCCCGACGACATTGACGCGCTCATTGTTTACAAGCCCGAAGGGCTCGGTGAGGCGGAAGTCTTCGAACTGGACCAGTTCCTGCTGAAGGGGCGCAACGTCATCGTTCTGCTCGACAACTTCAGCATCTTCGATGTGGACCGCGTGCAAGACTGGCAGCGCGGATTGCAAACCGGCAACATGAATGTGCGGCCGTTGCAGCACGGGCTCAGTGAGTGGCTCGCGCACCACGGCATCGTCGCGGGGCCGGGCGTGGTGGAGGATCCGGCGGCGAGCGCCGCGTCGGTGAGCATGAACATGGAAGTGCGTCAGGACCCTGCGACACAACGCATGGTGCTCGCACCCGTCGAACGCAGAAAGGGTCTGCCCGGACTCTTGCTGCTCGCCGAACGCGATCGCGACCGCAAGTCAACCGGTCAGTTCTCTGATGCTTCGCCGGCACTGGCGGGGCTCGGGCGCGTGTGCATGCCCTTCGCAACACCGTTGCAGATCGACGAATCAGCCATCGCGAAGCAGGGCGCGGATGCCGACGGCAAGCCGCGGCTGAAGCTCGAGACGCTTGTGCGTACCAGTGCGGATGCATTCGTGCGCGCGCTCGACAAGGACCAGTTGGTCATCTGGACCGACGGCGCTGTCAATGCACCAGACAAGTCCACTTGGGGTTCGCGGCCGCTCGTGGTGCAGGCCTCGGGTCGTCCGCGCTCATTCTTCCTCGGGAAGAAGTGGGGCGAAGACGATCGCCCGCCGCGGAAAGGCCCGGACGGAACGACCCTTCCGGCCATGCCCGGCGGACCTGCACGTCTCGATGAAGCGAGTGCGCCCGGTCAGCTGTGGGTCTTCGCGGACTCGGACTTCTGCTGCGACTACACCGGACTCACGACGAGAAACCTCTCCTCGCAGGAGGCCATGGCCGGCATTTCCCTGATGACCGCCGGGCTCGTCAACGTGCTGGACGGCATGATGGTCGGTGATGATCTCGTCGAGATCCGTCGGCCGAACATCAAGGACCGCAGCGTGAACACCAGCGAGATCGAAGAGGTGCGCGGTTCCATCTTGTGGTGGGTCCTCGGCTTCCCGTCTGTGCTGCTGATCGGATTCGGTGTGGTGTGGGGGATCGCGCGCCGCGTGGCCACGCGTATCTCCGCCTCGGAGTGATGTCATGAAGCGCAATATCTGTCTCCTCCTGGTGGTGCTCGTGCTGGCTGTTCTTGGCGCCGTGTTGCGCTGGGACGATCTCTTTGGTGGCGGGAATGCTCGGCGCAGCAACGCCGAAGGAGCCGCACGGCCGCATCTGCCGCGCGTTGCTGAAGCTGCGGTGCAGCTCATCGAGGTCCGCGACACACTCGGCAGCGTCTCCATGCGGCGCAGCGGTGACGGCTGGGTGGTGGTGGAAGCCATGGACTACAAGGCCAACCCGGACCGCATCAAGCAGTTTTTCGAAGCCCTCACGGATCTCGATGTCGCAGAGCTGCGTTCCAGCACACCGGAGCGTCAACACATCTTCGAGACCGGCGAGGACAAGGCGCGCAGCATCAAGCTCACTGGCGAGAATGGCATCGTGCTGCTGGATCTGCTCGTGGGCAAGCTGGATGCGTCAGTAGGAGCGGCGCAGAACGCCGGAAGTTTCGTGCGTCAGCGCAGCACGCCGCACACCTACGCGCACAAGAAGCGGCTGCAACACCTCCTCTTCACGACACCCTCGCTCTGGTTCGATTCGCGCCTGATGCCGTCCATCGAGATGAAGGACTTCCAGAAACACGTGGACGAAGCCACGGAAATGGTCCTCGAGTTCGACGACATCGAGATGTCGTCGCAGCCCTCACCCGAGCCCGACACGCGACCGAAGCGCACGGGCGAGCGTTTGCGCATCGTGCTCGCGGCCAGTGAGGTCGAGGTTCCGGCGCCCGCACACGTGGATGACGGACCGGAACCTGCCGCTGCGCCACCGCAGCCAACGCAGGAACGTCGCTGGACGGCGAAGGAACCCGAGAGCGCGCAGGGCTTCGATCTCTTCGAGGGCCAGGTGGACGGGATGGTGCGGCAGTTGCTCGGTGGCCGCTTCGAAGCTGTGGCCGGTCGTGATGCGACGGAAGAACGCTTCGGGTTGGTGAAGCCGGTGCTGAGTTGTGCACTGGTCACCAAGGACGGCACGCGCCGGACGCTCAAGATCGGAGCCGTGGTGCCTCCGAAGGAGGGCGCGAGCCCGACTCCGGGTGCAGCGTCGCGCTATGCCTGCACGGACGAGAGCGCGTGGGTCTATGTGATCCCGGAATACATGGCGACCATGATGCAGAAGCGGCCGGAGGAATTGAAGCCTCCCGAGCAGGCTCCGGGCGTTCCACCGACAGGGCCGAGGCCCATCGCGTTGCCGCCTGAAGAGGGTGAGAAGAAGGTCGAAGAACAGCAGCCCGCAGCGCCCATGCGCGAGGGCGGTTGATCAGCCGCCGCGCTGGTGGTGCTCAAGCCACGAGAGCACCCGGCGGTGAAAGAGGGTGATGAACCCGTTGATGCCTCCGGCGCCGAGAGCCATGGTGCTCGCGGCGCGGAGCGCCTCAGCCGCGAGCGCGAAGCTCGCGAGCCCCGCGAGCGCCAGCACGGCGGAGAGCGCGAGGAAGAGCCCCGAGAAGCGGCGCCAGCGCGGAACTCCCATGCGCTTCGAACGCAGCAGGAACCAGCACAAGCTCTGGCTCGCGAAGAGCAAGCCTCCCATGGCGCAAACGACAACCAGAGCGGTACTCGCGTGCTCGTTCACAGGTGTTTCAACGCCTGACGCACGACCTGATCCACAGGAGCACCGGCGGGGATTTCTGCAAGCGCCTTGGCCACCGCTGCTTCAGCCCTGTCCACCGGGCAGCCGAGCACGAGCAGCGCCGCCACGGCGTCGTCGCTCATGCCGCGCGGTCGTGCTGCTGTTCCGGGCGCGCGCTTGGCCGCATGTCCCGCGAGCTCTGCCACAACGCGCTGTGCGGTTTTCGGGCCGACGCCGCGCGCTTTCGAGAGCTCTTTCACGGCGCCGCGGGCGATGAGATCCAGGAGTTCCGTCGCAGTGTGGGCGGAAAGCAGGGTCAGCGCGGTGCCCGGGCCGATGCCGGGCACATTGATGAGTGTGCGGAAGAGCGAGCGCTCTTCCTCTTCCGCGAAGCCGAACAGGCGCGCTTTGTCCTCTTGCAGGCGATGATGCACGAGCACGGTGCATTGCGCACCTTCCGCCGGTAGCCGTGCGGAAGTGCTGAGCGAGATCTCGAGCCGCCAGCCAACGCCGCCTACGTCGAGGACGGCGTCTGTCGCGCCCTTTCGCACCAGTCGTCCGCTCAGATGCTCGTACACCCGTGAGCCGTCAGGGGCGGAGCGAGATGCCGAACTCCGCGAGGCGGCCCTTCAGTTCGTTGGTCGTGGTCTGACCGCAGTTCTTGAGGGAGAGGAACTCGCCCTCGGAGTGGGTCAGCACGTCCTGCACCGTGGTGATGCGCAGCGTGGCCAGTGCCTTGCGGAGGCGGATGGAGAGATCCATGTCCGCGAAGACGCGGGAGAGGACGGCGGGGTCGACGCCGGGCGGGAGCTCGAGCGGTTGACCTTCCGGAGCCAGTTCCGCTTCGGCGGCACCAGTGAACTCCGGTGGCAGTTCGTCCACGGCAAGGTCCATGCCGAGGCGCAGGCCGCGATCCACGAGGAGCTTCTTGATTTCCAGAAGACTGGTTTCGCCGAAGTTGCGGAAGCTCATGAGTTCAGCTTCCGACTTCTGCACGAGATCTCCGAGGGTTTCGACGCCCATGCTCGCAAGACAGTTGCGCGAGCGCACGGACATGTCGAAGTCGGCGATGAGCACCTTCAGCATCTGGGCGCGGCGGTCGACCTTCTGTTCGGTCTCCTCGTCGAAGGCCATGTTGATGGAGGCGCGTGCGTCTTCGAGGTAGGCGTTGCCGCGGCGGTGCAAGGGGTAGGCATCCACGACGCGACGGAAACAACGCACGGCGTCGCCAAACGCCCCGCGGTCCTCGTGCATCATGCCGAGGTTCACGAGCGAGTGGGTGTCGGCATCCGGCATGTCGGCGAGGCGCTGGTACAGCGCGAACGCCTCATCATCGCGGCCCGCGAGATCCAGTTCGTACGCATAACGCATGATGGTCGCGCGGTGACGCGGATCTTCAGCGAGCGCGGTGCGGTATGAAGCTTCGGCGCCGTCGTGGTCTCCATTGGCGGATGCGATGCGGCCCGCCACGTAGTGGCCATCCGCGGATTTCCGGAAGGCGTCGCCCGCTTCCGCGAGGGCCGCTGCAACCTCATCCATCTTGTGATCGAACAGGAGCGCTTCGCAGTAGAGGGCCTGGATGCGCAGATCGGTCTTCCGCTCGGGCAGGCCCTTCAGGTAGTCCGCTGCGAGATCCGGCCGCCGCTGGGGATGGCTGCCCTTCAGGGCCACGGCGCCCTTCAAGCAGCATTCTGCGCGGACGAAATTCACAGTGGCGTCCTTGTCAGGCAGTTCCGCGAGATGGCTGAAGGCCCGCGTGTGGTGACCGAGCACCCAGCGTGCGAGACCTGCGATGCGTGGATCAGCGTTGGTGTCGGAGCGCTCCTTCCGGACGCGTTCGGCGAAAGCTGTGCGCATGGTTGGCGTGCTGAGCACGCCATGCTTCAGGGCCAGCATGGTTTCGAGGGTGGGCTTCTTCTCGGAAGCCCAGTTCCAGATCGTCGTGGCGTCGAGGGTCGTGGTCATCGCATCGCACTCCAAGGCACGCAGTCTTCCGCGGCGGGACCGGGGCGGACTCTCCAAGCCCGTCAATCCCGGTCGGGAGGGGTCATGATGAAGGCGGCCGCACGGCTTTCAAGCCCCCCAGGCGTGGCGTTGGTGCGCCGGAGGCCCCGGGGTATCCTGCGCGGCCCATCGGGCGCCGGCTCAATTCACGGCCACGTCCTCCCTCCGGCGGCCCCGCGCATCCATGTTCGACTCACTCACCAAAGGCTTCCAGAATCTCTTCCGCCGCTTCTCCGGCGACAGCAAGCTGAGTGCGGAGAACATCCAGGAAGCCCTGCGGGAAGTGCGCATGGCGCTCCTCGAGGCGGACGTCAATCTGCAGGTCATCCGGGACTTCCTCGCCAAGGTGAAGGAGAAGGCCCTCGGACAAGAGGTCCTCGAAGGGGTCAATCCCGGCCAGATGCTGGTGAAGATCATCAGCGACGAGCTGACGGCCCTGATGGGCGGGGAAGCGGTCCCGTTGGTGCGCGCCGACAAGCCTCCCACGGTCATCCTCATGGCAGGCCTGCAGGGTGCCGGCAAGACCACCACCTGCGGCAAGCTCGCGGCCCGACTCCTGAAGGACAAGCGGCGCGTGCTCCTCGTGGCGGCGGACCTTCAACGCCCGGCCGCCGTGGAGCAATTGAAGGTTCTTGGGGCCTCACTCGGAGTCAGCGTGCACGCAGAACAAGGCGCGTCGCCTCCAGAGGTCTGTGCGCGGGCGGTCGAGCGTGCGCGGCGTGAAGGATTCGACACGGTCATCCTCGACACCGCCGGGCGTCTGCACGTGGATGACGCACTCATGACCGAGGTGGCGGATGTGGCGCGACGCACCACGCCGCACGAGGTGCTCCTCGTCTGCGATGCGATGACCGGCCAGGACGCGGTGAACTCTGCACGCGCCTTCGATCAGCGTCTGCCGCTCACGGGCGTGATCCTCACCAAGCTCGATGGTGACGCGCGCGGTGGTGCCGCCATGAGCCTCAGGGCCGTGACAGGCAAACCCATCAAGTTCATCGGAACGGGTGAGAAGTCTGATCGCATCGAACCCTTCCATCCGCAACGCATGGCCGAGCGCATTCTCGGCATGGGCGACGTGGTGGGACTCGTGGAGCGCGCTCAGGAAGTCATCAATGCGGACGAGGCGAAGGCGCAGGCCGAGAAGATGTTCCTCGGCTCGTTCACCCTCGATGATTTCCTCGGGATGATTGACAAGGTGCGTTCCATGGGGCCGCTCAAGGACATCATGAGCATGCTGCCCGGAATGGGTGGCCAACTCGAAGGCCTCGACGTGGACGAGAAGGAGTTCGACCGCTCGCGGGCCATGATCCAGTCCATGACCGCCAAGGAGCGCGTGACTCCCGAGATCATCAATGGTTCGCGGAGGGAGCGCATCGCCCGCGGCAGCGGCACGAAGCCCGAGCAGGTGGACGAGCTTCTGCGCAACTTCCGGGGGCTCAAGAAACAGATGCAATCCATGCGTAAGATGGGCATGCTGGGCGGCCTCATGGACCCGGCAAAGGGCCTGCGCAAGGAGAAGCAGCGCGAGCTCGAGCGGATGCAGGCCATGGGGGTCAATCCGCTGGATCCGCAGCAGGTCCGTGCCTTCCGCGCCCACCTCGATCGCGAGGAGCGGGCGAAAGCACGGAAGGACAGGAAACGCAAACGTTGAAAGAGGTGATTCGATGTCCGTGAAGATTCGACTGACCAGGATCGGGCGCATTCATCGCCCCTTCTACCGCATCGGTGTGTACGACTCGCGCACGGCGCGCGATGGCAAGGCCCTCGAGTACGTGGGCCACTACGACCCCGCAGGAACCACGAACGAGCCCGTGCGCATCGACACCGCACGCGTCCAAGCGTGGCTTTCGAAGGGCGCTGAGGTGACGGATCAGGTCGCACGACTTCTCAAGAAGGGCGTGCAGATCGAAACCTCGACGCGTGTGCGTGACACCGCCCGCAACAAGGCGCGCGCAGCCAAGCGCAAGGCGTCCAAGGTCAAGGTGAAAGCTGCCCGCAAAGGGCGCGCGAAGGCCTGATGACCGCCAAGGACGCACCGGGCAAGGGCGCGCTTGACGCGCTCTCGAAAGCGTACGGGGATTTCGAATGCGAACCCCTGCGCAAGGAGGCTGAGCCCCTTGAGCGGCTGCTGTTCATGCTGCTCGCGACAGGGCAGCGTCGCGCGGAAGCGCAGGCGCTGATCACAAGCCTCGTGCCCGGGCGTTACGTGGACTGGAACGAAGTGCGCGTCACTCCGGCCTTTGAACTCGGGCGCGCTCTCGCTCCGGGCGAGGGGCGTGCGAAAGATGAGAAGGCCGGGCTTGTGCGTGCTGCCCACATGCGCGAGTTTCTCGCCACGATCTTCAACCGCTTCAACAAGGTATCGCTCGCGTTCCTGCATGAGGGCAGCGCTCTGCCCGATGCCGCGCGCAAGCGCGACCGCTTCATGACGTGGGTGTTGGAGGCGCATCCGGCCCTCGGCCTCTGTCTGGCGGCGGAACTCAGCACCAAGTTGGATGCCGCGCAGCAACCGGCAGCCCAACGTGTGGTGCAGCGCCTTGGTTGGTCGCGCGGCAAGTCCGGTGTGGCCGCGGTGCGCAGCGCCATCGATGCCCACGCGGGGTCCACGCGCCAAGGCGTGCTCTTCTGGCGGCTCATTCATGTCGCCCATGCGCACTGCCACGCACGCACGCCGGATTGCGAGCATTGCCCGATCGCATCCGAGTGCGCCCTCGGAAAAAAGACGGTGCGCTCCGCCTCGAAGAAAGAGGCCGCACCGCGCGTGAGGAAGTGATGGAGCTCTTCCTCGCTTCGCGCTCGCCGCGGAGGAGGGAACTCCTCGAAGCCGCTGGCATCCCCTTTCGCTGTGTTTCCGGAGATGTCGACGAGTCGCTTGCTCCGGGCATGACACCCGAGCAGGCCGTGCGCACCTTGGCCGTCGCGAAGGCGCGGAAGGGTGCAGAGAATTGCACCGGCGGAATCGTGCTGGGGGCGGACACACTGGTCGCCCTCGGTGACGAGATCCTCGGCAAGCCTCTCGACCGTGAGGATGCTCGTCGCATGCTGCGTGGCCTCTCAGGCAGTTGCCACCGCGTGCTCACCGGAGTGGCGCTGCTCCGCGTCGCCGATGGCCGCCTGCTTGTGGAGCATGCCTGCACGCAGGTGCACATGCGGGAGCTCACGGAGGCGGAAGTTGCCGCCTATGTGGCCAGCGGAGAATCCGACGACAAGGCCGGGGCCTACGCCATCCAGGAAACGGCGGACCGCTTCGTGACCCGCATCGACGGCCCGTATGACAATGTGGTTGGCCTGCCCGTCTCTCTGGTGCAGCGGATGCTGCAGGAACTCAGTCGGCCGTGAGCGTTCATGCTTTCGTTCATCGTCTGGCCAGCACGGCCCTGTTGCTGCTTGTGCTCGGGGCGTGCACGATTGAGCCTCCCGCAGCGGAGCCGGAGCGGAAAGCGCGCGCTGGCTGCGTGGCACTCACGCTCGGCCGTGAGTCCTTCGAGGTCGCCGTGGCGGCCGATGATGAGCGCCGACGGATCGGGCTTTCAGGATGCCAGACCCTCGCGCGCAACGAAGGCCTGCTGTTTCTTTACCGGGTACCCGCGCCGCGTTCCTTCTGGATGAAGGATTGCTTCGTCGCTCTCGACATTCTCTTTCTTGATGCGGGGGGCCGCATCCTGAACGTGGTGACCATGCAGCCTCCGCATTCAGGCACCGCGGACCTCGACTTGCCGTTCGCAAACTCCGTTGGCCACGCCGCTGCTGTACTCGAAGTGTGCGCGGGGACCGCCGTGCGGTTGGCTCTCAAGCCGGGCGACGTGGTGCGCTGGAGCGCGTTCAATGGGGTCGTGCAATGAGCCAACGCAGCGACGCAGCGCTCGTCATCACGGCCTTCGTGCTCAGCGCCATCGCTGTGTGGGTGTTGACAGACACACTGATTCCCGACCGCGGTTCGCCGCGCGCTGTGGTGAAGGAAGTGGAAGAACTGGTGCGCACCCATGGCGTGGTGCAGCCGGCGGACGAAGATCTCGCGCTGGCCGCAGCGCGCGGCATTGCCGACAGCCTCGACCCTTGGTCCGTCGCCCTGAGCCCTGCAGACAGGGAGAAGGATCGCTTCCGCCACTCGGGGCACTACGCCGGCGTGGGCATCGTCCTCGAAGAAGATGAGACCGGCCTCGTGATCCTGCAGGTCATCCGGGATGGTCCGGCGGCGCGAGCTGGGGTCTGTGAACTCGAGCATGTGCTGGCCGTAGATGGCGTGGAGGTGTCGAAGGGCCGTGCAGTGGAGGAGACGCGCGGTCGGCTGCGAGGTGAGAAAGGCAGCCGCGTCAAACTCTGCCTTGCGGACACTGCAGGCGTGCAGCACGACGTGGAGCTCTCCCGCGACGATGTGACGCAGCCGACGAGCTGGGGCTGCATGGTGGAGGATACGCCGGGGCTCGGCGTGCTGGTGATTGAGACCTTTTACGAGAACACCGCCGCTCAGGCTGCCGAGGTGCTCGAAACACTCGCCGCCGCGGGCATGCGGGGGCTTGTCATCGATCTGCGCGACAATCCGGGCGGATTGCTGAATTCCCCGGCAGAAGTGGCGCGACTCTTTCTTGGCGGCAGGAAACTCATCGTGAGCACGCGCGGCGCGCGCACCAACGGAGAACTGCGCGCAGAGGAAACGGCGCCGTGGCAGGAGCTCCCGCTCGTGGTCATGATGGATGGCCGCACCGCCAGCAGCGCGGAAGTGCTCGCGGCGGCCCTGCAGGATCATGCCCGCGCGCCGCTCGTCGGTGAACGCAGTTTCGGCAAGGGCGTGGTCCAGCAGGCGCTGGCACTCGATTCACTCCCCGGCGCAGCGCTGCGCATCACCACGGCGCACTACTTCGCCCCCTCCGGACGCTGCATCGAACGATCGCTCGGGCTCACGGCCGGGCAGCAGGGACGCGGCGGGCTGCAACCTGATCTCGCGGTGGCATGCACTCCTGCCGAGCGGGGTGCAGCGGACAGGCTGCGCGACCGCTGGCGTTACAGCGCGGCTGTGCGAGCACGCCTCGCCGCGCGCGAACAACTGGCGGATGCCCCATTGGCAGCAGCCCTCGCCCTCCTTCAGGGCCAGCCGCCAGCGGACCGGCGCTTCTGAACATGTTGGTGCTGGGCGTTGAAACCTCCTGCGATGAGACGGCGGTCGCCTTCGTGCGCGACGGACGGGAAATCGTCACCTCGCGTGTGCTCTCGCAGGTGGACCGGCACCGAGCCTTCGGGGGCGTGGTCCCGGATCTCGCGGCCCGCGAGCACGTGCGGACCGCGGCGGCGGTGCTGGCGTCGGCCCTCGCCGAAGCGGGTGCTGCGCGCCCGGATTTCGTGGCCGTCACGGAGCGACCGGGGTTGCAGGCGGCGCTGCTGGCGGGCATCGCCAGTGCTGAGGGCATTGCGCTCGGACTCGGCGTACCGCTGGTGGGTGTGAACCACGTGGAGGCACACCTTGCTGCTCCGTTTCTGGCTGCAGGTCGGGCGCCGGAATACCCCTTCATATCCCTCGTGGTGAGCGGCGGTCATACACACCTGTTTCATTCTGCGGACGCGGCGCGTCACGAACTCATGGGCGCGACGATGGACGACGCGGCCGGGGAGGCTTTCGACAAGGTGGCGAAGGTGCTCGGACTCGGCTTTCCCGGTGGCCCGGCCCTGGAGCGTGCGGCGGCTGGAGGAGATGGCAGTGCCTTCGCGTTCAAACGCCCGCTCCTGGACAAGGACAGTCTCGATTTCTCCTTCTCCGGCCTGAAAACGGCAGTGCTCTATACCTGCTTCGGTCAGGAGCCGAACGGGAGGCCACGGGCTGAACTCCGGGAGGGCATTCGCCGCGAGGATGTGGCTGCGTCCTTCCAGCGCGTGGTGGTGGAGGTACTGGTGGAGAAACTGCGCCGCGCCGTGGAGCAGTCCGGCGTCAGCCGCGTGTCGGTCGGAGGCGGCGTGGCCTGCAACGGCCC
>SXUL01000006.1 GCA_005790545.1 Planctomycetia bacterium
CTACCGCAAAGCCCCGGCCTTGTTCGCCGGCGCGAGCCGCTTCGACCGCTGCGTTCAAGGCCAGGATGTTGGTTTGGAAGGCGATGCCCTCAATGACCGAGATGATCTCCTCGATGCGCCTCGAACTCGTTGCAATGGCAGTCATGGTCTCGATGACATGACCGACGGCTTCTTCCCCGCCGTGGGCCACATTGGCCGCTGCGACGGAGAGCCCGCGCGCTTCTTCGGTGCGCGCGGCATTCTCGCGTACGGTTCCCGCCAGAAATTCCATGCGTGCCGTCGCACCCTCCAAGGCCGTGGATTGATTGCTCGTGCGTTGGGCCAGGTCCTCTGTGCCGTCTGCGACCTGGGCGGCGGATTGGGCCATGCTGGCGGTGCCGCTGCGCACGCGCAGCACGATTTCACCGAGACTCGTGGTCATGTCCGCAAGGGAGCGGAGCAATTGGCCGGTTTCATCGCGGGCCTCGCTCTTGATGTCCTGGTCCAGGCGTCCGCGCGCGACAGCCCCGGCAATATCCACAGCGCTCTTCAACGGCCGTGTGATGGAACGCGTGATCGAGGTTGACCAGGCCAGCAGGACGAGCCATGCCAGCGCCGCGGTGATGAGGAGTACGAGTTTTGTCGTCTCTGTGGACGCGGCTGCCTGCACGTCCGATGAGTCGGCTTCGATGGCGTCGCCGAGTTCCTCCATTTCGCTTTCGAGCTTCTTGAAGGAAACGAGAAAGTCCTGCAATGCGGCATCGGCTGCCTTCGTGTCGCGGGCGGCAAGATCCAGCATTTCACCAGCCCGATTGGTGTAATCCGCCATGGCGGGACGCACGCATCCCAGCGCCTTGCGCACGCCTTCACTGAGCCCGAGGCCCTCAAGCTCGGTGATGCTCTCGTTGAAACTGCCGCTGTGTTCCTCGTAATCCGTGCGTGCGGACGCGGCTGCCGCTGTGTCGTTCTTGATGGCTGCGAGGAGTGCGCCCATCACGTCGCCGCGGAGCGCGTCGTGCATCATGTCCGCCTGCATCTGGTCGCGGATCGCGGTCTGATTGATCTGGATCTCATCTTTGGCGCTGCCGAGTTTGGCGGCTGACCAGTAACCGACGCCTCCCACAATGGTGATGAAGAGAAGTGAGCCGAGGGTGAGGAGGAGGAGCCGACGTTGAATCGTGAGTTGCATGGCGGGGATTCCTTGCGGTGTGTATGTTTTCAGAAGCTGATGGTGAGCCCGGCGCAGAGGATGCACTCCAGACCTTCGCCGGAGTTGAATTCGCGGGCGGCAGGTCCGAGCCAAAGGGCGTGGGCTCCAAGGGACATGTTCACGCAGCAGAACGACGGATCTGCGAGCAGTGGAATATCGAGCATGGCGCCGATGGAGGCCCAGCCGAAGACATCGTTCCTCCCGCTCGGGCTCTCGTAGTAGTTCGCGAGACTGAGGCCGACACTTGTGGGGAAGGAAAGCGTGCAGTCCTGCAGAAACCCGTCCGCAAAGGTATAGGAGGGGGCAACCCCCAACTCGCAATAGAGACCGTTGCGGCCGCCATCTCCCGCGGCGGGCCCCATCTCCATGCCGAAGAGTATTTGCGGCTGAAGGGACCACGTGCCCGTGTTCTCGGTGTCATCAAAGGCAATGGCGAGGTCAATCTCGTTGGTGGTGCTTCCACCGCCGGGAGTGGTCGTGGCCGAAAGCCAGCTGAGGTCTGCAGTCCAGCGGTCGAGGCTGACCCGAAACCCGGCGCTCCAATCGTGTTCGTAGAGCCGGGTCAGGAAGACTTGGTCAGCGGTGTTGCCCACCTGCATGCGGTGGAGCGAGTTCCACAGCCCCGCCGTGATGGCGAGAGAGAAATCGTCCTCCTCAAGCAGCGTGAAGTCGGCCTCGAGGAAGGGCTGAAGAATGGCCGCGCGATCCTCCTGAAAGATGCCGCGCCCGAAGTAGGCGTTGGTCACATCCACGCCGAGGGTGATGTGGAAGGGTGAAGCCTCGTCTTGTGCCTCCTCCGACTCTGGCGCTGCCTCCGGCGGAGGTGAGGCCGGCGGCGATGGTGCCTGGCCGAGAAGGGATTGGCACCCCATCACCAACAGCGCGCACGCAGATGTCTTGAGATTGATTCTCATCAACGCGGCCTATCGGGCCAGAGCCTCGCTGCGCTTCGACCAGGACCGAAAAACCCGCGACCTCGTTGCCCCAAAAGCACACGCACACCGCCGCGAGGTGAGACGCGTTGCGAGAGAGCATCAGGCGCTGTTGGCGATCTTGCTGGAATCGCGCGGGTAACACGGGCTTTCAAGTGTTGGAGGCACATATGGTTGTGCCTGCAGCGTGCATTTCAGCCATTGACAGGAGGGGGGCCATTCTCCTAAACTCTCCATGCCCCGTTCGTGGAGTCCGTGCGCCGAGGAGCGAGTCAGTTCAACCAAGCTGTCGTTTCTTGTTGGGTGGTGTGGGAGGTGTCGAGGGACTCTGAGAGGCGGGGAGCGAGCGCACTCATGCCCACCAGCGAACTCATGCACAGTGAAGGGATCATCCGGCGCCTCAAAAAGGGGTCCCCCATCGTCTTGCAGAAGGAGACGATCCGCCTGCCACGCTTCACGGAGATCAAGGAAATCCACCCCAAAGAGGTCGGCGGCAGCGGCAAGGAGCTTCTCGTGCTGGCGCGTAGTCGAACGGCTACTTGGGCGCTTTTCCCGTGCCCGAAAAAGAGCGGGTTCGGGCTCACGGACGCCAAGAGTGTGATGAGAATCCTCGAAACGCTGCAGGAAGAAAATCCTGCGAAGCCTGTGAAGGGCTACGTGCTCGTGGAGGGCCCCGTGGAATCCAAGGCCGCGGAGCTCCTCGAAGGCAAGGGACACCTCGCCAGCACCGTGGCGGAGTGAGCAGCGCGCGGCCGAGCCGCAGCTTCACCCAGATCGCAGGAGGCCCGCCAACCTCTACTTTGCGCCGCCGTATCGAGCAGCAATGCGCTGGTAGGCATCTCTGAAGGGCAGCCCCTCCTGCACGACCAGCTTGCAGGCCTCCTCCGTAGCGAAGAGTGACGGATCCATGGCGACGCGACAGCGCTCGGCATCGAAACGCACACCCGCCAGCGCATGCGTGAGGATGGCGGTGCAACCGCGAGCCACATCCGCCATGCGAAAGAGCGGCGCCTTGATGAGTTGAAGATCGCGGTGGTAACCGCTCGTGAGTTTGGCGGGCACGTTCAACACGGCGAAGAGATCCGCAGAGGCCTGCGCCGAACGCGCCCGGAGAAGCTCGAACACATCGGGATTGCGCTTCTGCGGCATGATGGACGAGCCGGTGGTGAACTCATGCGGCAGGCGCACGAACGCGAACTCGCTGGTGGCGTAGAGGCAGAGATCCGCGGCCATGCGCCCGATGTCCTGCAACAGCAACGAGGCCTCGAATGCAAAGGCCGCTTCGCTCTTGCCGCGCGAGAGCTGGCAGGCAGTGACCGGTTCCTGCGGAGCATCGAATCCGAGCTCGCGACTGGTGGCGCTGCGATCCAGGGGCAGGAAGGGAACACCGTAGCCGGCGGCAGACCCGAGAGGGTTCAGCGCAACACGGGCCATGAGGCGACGAACGCTCGCCGCGTCATCCCGGAACTCGGCAGCGAAACCACCGGCCCAGAGTCCGACCGTGGAGGGCATGGCCCGTTGCATGTGCGTGTAGCCAGGCAACGGGAGAGCACCGTCGCGCGCGGCGAGGGCCTCGGCGGCTTGCGCAAGACAGTCCGCCATCTCCGCAAGCGCCGCGATCTCCGCGCGCAACCAGAGACGCATGGCGGTCAGCACCTGATCGTTCCTGCTGCGTCCGAGATGCACACGCTTGCCAGCCTCGCCGAGCTGTGCCACGAGGCGTGCCTCGAGGGCGGTGTGGGCGTCCTCTTCTTCGGGCTGAATGGACCACTCACCGCGAGCGTGTGCGGCGCCGATGTCCGTGAGCGCGCTGGTGATGGCGATTGCATCGGCAGCGCTGATGAGTTTCTGCGCAGCCAGCATGCGTGCATGGGCGATGGACGCCGCGACATCATGGACCACGAGACGCTGATCGAGAATCCAGTCCTCGCCTACGGTGAATTCGAGAATGGCCGCATCCACGGCACACCCCTTGTCCCAGAGTCTTGTCATGTGCGCACCTCGGCCGCGAAGACCTGCAACAGCGCTCGGTAGAAGCGGGCGCCCTCGAGTAGTTCGGATTCCTCCACGAACTCGTCCGCGGTGTGGGAGCGAGCGCTCTCGCCCGGACCGCACTTGATCACGGCGGCGTCGCGGAAGAAAACCATGTCGGACATGGTGCGAGATCCATAAAGGCGTGCCTCTGGTCGGGCGCGCTGCGCAGCACGCACGATGGCGGCATCTGCATCGCACTCGCACGGGAGCAGGCGCTCGGAATGAACACGCACGTTGCCTTGCACGCGCTCTTGCACGCGGCGCACGAGCTCGGCAGGGGTGCAAGCCGGCGTGGTGCGGAGATCGAGCCAGGCTTGAGCATGCCCCGGCACCATGTTGCGGCGCTGTCCGGCGGAGGCCATGGTGGGTTCGAGAGTGGTGCGGCCTAGAAGCGGATGTTCGTTTCCGAGATCCACCGCTTCGATGGCCACAAGATCATGAGCGAGAGAGCGCAGCGCGTTGCGCGCGCCGAGCGCGGTCGCATTCGCGGAGTGGCAGGCGTCGCCCTCGGTCGTGAGCTCGAGAATCAGCATTCCCTTCTGCGCCACTGCGATGTCGAGGCCTGTCGGCTCACCCACCACGATGCCCGCGGGTATCCAGCCGCGTTCCTTCAGCGCGGGCCAAGCAAACTCCGTACCCTTGCCCCCGGTTTCCTCTTCGGGCACCAGAAGCAACCCGCACTCCACCGGCCCACCGTGCGCGAGCACGTCGAGAAACGCTGCGACCATCGTGGCCACGGAGGCCTTGGCGTCATTGCTGCCGAGGCCGTAGAGCCGTGTGCCTTCGCGCGAGAGCGTGTGCGGCGGTCGCGTCCAGCCGGGAGCTGGTGGCACCGTATCGAGATGGCTGGTGAGAAGCACTCGCGGGCCGTTGCCCGCGGTCGCAAACACATTGACGCCGAAGCGCTCGACCCGCGCGCCACGCTCCGTGAGGAATCCCGCCACGCGATCCGCGAGCGGGGCCTCTTCGTGCGAGAGCGACGGCGTCTCCACGAGGAGGCGGTGCAAGTCGAGGAGTTCGGCGTCCGAGAAGTTCATGCGGTGGGTCCGGCGCTCGCGAGCAAAGTCTGGATGCGCGACGGAGGTTGCATTTCTTCAGGAAGCAGCGCGCTGGTCTCGAGCACCACGAGCGTGCCGCAGCCTTCATTGGTGAACACTTCCGTGAGCAGCCCATCCTCGACGCGGAAGCTCACCACATGCACGCGCGGCACGCCTCCATAGAGCGCATCCTTGATGGCGGCCGTCTTCGGCAGCATGCCACCGGAGAGAGAGCCCTGTTCCTGCAACGTGTTCAGACCCTTGATGTCGGTGTAGGAAATGAGGCTCGTGGCATCCTTTGCATTGCGGAGGATGCCGGGCACGCCGGTGACAAGCAGGAGTTTCTCCGCGTGCAGTTCCACCGCGAGGCGCGAAGCAATCACGTCCGCGTTGAGATTGAGCAACTGACCCTCGTCATCTGCGGAGATGGGGCTCACCACGGGCAGCATGTCATCCGTGAGGAGCTTCTGGATGAACGGAGCATTGATGGACACGATGTCGCCCACCATGCCCCAGTCCGTGGTGCTGCCATCAGCCTCGCGCTTCGGCGGACGCTTGCGAGCGCGCACGAGCCCGCAATCCACCCCGCTGACACCGATGGCAGGAACCTTCAGCGCGCGGGCCGCGGCGAGCACGGCGGTGTTGATCGAACCGGAGAGCGTCATGGCCATGAGCTCGAGCATGGCTTCGCTGGTGACGCGCCGACCCTGCACGAAGCGCGATTCCACGCCGAGCTTGTCCGCGAGTTCGGTGGCCTGTGCGCCGCCGCCGTGTACGAGCACGATGCGGATGCCGAGCTGGTGCAGGATGCCGAGCTGCTCCACCAGCGCGCGCGTGCTTGCGGGCGAGGCGAACACTTCTCCGCTTGCCTTCACTACGAAGGTCTTGCCCTTGTAGAGGCGGAGGTACGGGATGGCGCGCCGGAGCGCGGCGATGGCGACAGTGGGGGAATGATCAGATCCCATGGTTCAGCGGACTCCAAGGAGCGACAACAGCACGGCCTTCTGCGCATGCAGGCGATTGCCTGCCTGGCGAATGACCCGGCTGCGCGGGCCATCCAGCACTTCATCCTTCACCTTCACATTGCGACGCACGGGGAGGCAGTGCATGAACACCGCATCCTTCTGTGCCGGACGGAACCAATCTTCAGCGACGCACCACTCGCGGAGCGGTGCGCGGAGAAGGGCTTCTTTTTCCGAATCGCCGTAGCAGGCCGGAGCCTGCCAGGACTTGGCGTAGAGCACATGCGCTCCGTCCAGTCCTTCATGACGATCGGAAGTCTCGCGCACGCTGCCGCCGGAACGCGCGGCCTCGCTGTGCGCGAGGGCCATGACTTCGCGGGGCAAGGCGTAGCCCTCGGGGCGCAGCACGGTGACATCCATGCCACGTCGTGCGGCCATGCTGAGGGCCGCGGTGGGCACCGCGAGAGGCAGCGCCTTCGGGTGCCACGCCCATGAAAGGGTGAAGCGTCCGCCGCGTGCGGGAATCTCGAGGTCGTCGAGAGTCTTCCAGTCCGCCAGCGCCTGACACGGATGGTCGATAGCCGACTCCATGTTGATGAGCGGCTTCGTGGCATGGCGCGCGAAAGCGCCAAGCACCGGCTCCGTGAGATCGAGGGCGAGGTCCTTGCCGCCGGCGAAGCAGCGCACTCCGAGGAGGTCCGCGTATTGACAGAGCACGGGCACGGCTTCACGCACGTGTTCCGCGGTCGCACCGTCCATCACCACGCCATCCTGCATTTCGAGGGCCCAGGTGCCCTGACCGGGTGTGATGACGAAGGAAGACCCGCCGAGCTGGGCCATGCCGGCCTGGAAGCTCGAGAGAGTGCGCAACGACGGATTCAGGAACACGAGCCCGAGTACGCGGCCCTTCAGTGCATCGCTCACGGGCGTCTTCTCGATGGCGCGGGCGCGCGCGAGGAGATCGCGCAGCGTTGTGTCATCGAGCTCCGGAAGATGCAGGAAGTTCTTCACGCTCGGATCTCCGCGAGAGCGGCGGCGAGTTTTCGCACGTGTGCTTCTTCGATGATGAGCGGCGGCATCACCCGAAGGATGTTCGGATCACCGCTGCCTCCGACAAAGATGCCGCGCTCAAGCAGCTCCGGAATCACGTCCTTCGTGGGTCGCGAGAGCACGAGGCCGGTGAGCAGCCCGCGGCCCTGGATGCGCACAACCGGACCGGTCTTGCACGTCGCACGGATGAGCTCGCCCATCGCACGCACATGGTCAAGGAATCCCGGCGCAGCGAGAGTCTTCGCCACCACACTGATGAGAGCGCAGGCCATGGGGCCGCCACCGAACGTCGTGCCGAGGTCGCCGGGTTTCAGGACACCTGCGATGCGCTGCGGCATCAGGAGCGCTCCAGCGGGGAAGCCACCTGCGAGGCCCTTGGCCGCCGTGATGAGATCCGGCACGACCCCCGCCGCTTCAATGGCGAAGTTGAAACCGGTGCGCCCGAGCCCGCATTGAACCTCATCCGCGATGAGGAGCGCGCCTCGTGCCGCGGTGAGCTCGCGCACGGCGCGCAGGAATGAAAGGTCGAGGTCCTTCGCGCCGCTCTGGCCCTGCACGGGCTCGAGAATCACGGCCGCAACAGAATCATCCAGCGCAGCAGCCATGGCCGCAGAGTCGCTCGCAGAAACGCGCGTGACATCGAAGGGCGTGCGCGGAAACCCGTACCACGGCGCGGCATCGTAGGTGCATGCCGACGCAGCGGCGGTGCGGCCATGCCAACCACCTTCAAGACAGATCACACGCGAACGCCCTGTCACGCGGAAAGCCACACGCAAAGCGTTCTCGTTGGCTTCCGCCCCGGAATTCACGAAGAAGGCGCGGTCGATGTCTCCCGGCGCGAGAGCAGTGAGTGCAGCAGCAGCGTCGCGACGCACGTCGAGGTCCACGAGGTTGGTCTGGAAGAAGAGCCGCGTCGCCTGCGCATTCAACGCGGCGAGAAGCCCCGCGTGGCGGTACCCGAGGATGGCCACCGCGTGCCCACCGTAGAAGTCGATGAGCTCGCGGCCATCGGTCGTGTGCACCACACAGCCCACGCCGTCCGCGAGTTCCACGCCGAGGCGCTTGTACACCGCGACTTCCATACCGGCCTTCTGCGCACCTGCTTCCACCTGTTCCACAGACATCCTTTCAGTTCCAACCCGGACCGGGAATGAGCAGCCCCGTCGTGTCCGGAACTTCGAAGAGGCGATTCATCCACTGCACCGCGCCGCCAGCGGCGCCCTTGGTGAGGTTGTCGATGACGGAAATGATCACAGCTTCGCAACCGCGTGCCTCTGCCGTGATGCGGCAGCAGTTCGTGCCGACCACATCCTTCAGAGCGGGCGGCGCATCCTCCACGCGGATGAAGGGCATGCCGGACCAGAAGGCCTTGAGCTGTTCGCGCAGCGCGGCGCCGGTCATAGGCTCTCTGAGCGTTACATGAACGGTCGCATGAATGCCGCGCGCAAAGGGTCCGCTGGTGGGCACGAAGAGCACCTCGGGCTTCGGGCCGTCTGCACCGATGAGGCGTTGCATCTCCGGTTCGTGTCGGTGCGCGAAGGGTGAATAGGCACGCATGTTGCCGTGGCGCCACGGGTGATGGGTCGCGGCCACGGGCTCGCGCCCGCTGCCCGTGCTGCCGGTGATGGCGCTTGCGAAATACGGCCCGGCGGAGAGGCCGAGTGCTTGCAACGGGCGGCACGCAAGCGTGACCGCCGTCGTGAAACAACCCGGGTGCGCGATGAGCTTCGACGGCACACCGCGCACAAGTTCAGGCAACGCACACACAGCGCGCTCAAGAAGCTCCGGGGCCGGATGTGGCTTGCCGTAGACCTTCGCATGCAACGCGGGATCCCCGAGGCGGAGATCCGCGGAGATATCGACGATGCGGAGCTCGGCGCCGCGCTCTTCAGCGAGTTTCATCCACTCAAGGATGCGCGGGGCCGACTCGCCATGAGGCAAGGCCGAGAACAACGCCACTTGCGCGCCGCGCTCAAGCACCGCTTGCGCGGCGCTGACCGAGCTGAAGCACGCGTCGCCGTGACTGGGTGCGAGATGCGGAAACGCTGCCGCGATGCTGCTTCCCGGTTTCGATTCCGACACCGCATGCGCGAGCTCGAAGCGCGGGTGCAGCGCGATGAGTCGCAGCAGCTCTGCGCCTACATATCCCGCGGCGCCGAGAATGACAGCCGGCGTGCGCTCAGCTGCCATGACCCGCGCCTTCCGCCGCGGTGATTCCCGCAGCCTTGAGCATGGCGCTCGCGAATTCCGTTCCCGATGTGCGTGCGTTCAGACCGACAGCACCCATGCGGTCGCGCAGCAGGTCCGTGCCCGCGGCGTTGTCCGTGGCAGGGCCGGTGATGATGTCCGGCGTGATGTTGTATTCGCGCTTCAGGCGCTCGATGCCGCCCCACGCAGCGACAGGGTCCGTTGCTGCGAGGGCCATGGCGGAGAACGAAGCCCGGATGTCTTCCGCTTCGAGGATGGCATCCACACCGTAGTCGCCGAGGAGCCCGTCGCCGAGTTCGAGCACGATCACATCCACGCGCTCTGCCGCGAGACGGTTCAACATGGAGCGCGTGAGCGCAGGCGCATTCGCGCGCTGCGTGGTCACGGTTCCGAAGTCCGTGAACATGATCACGGGGCTCGCGCCGGAGTCCTCCATGCCGAGGATGTCGCGACGCAGTGACACTCCGGTCGCCTTGGCCGCGGCCACACGCAAGCGACGGCGCGTGAACTCCTGCACCAGAGCCTGACAAGCCTGGGTCTTGCCCGCATTCATGCACGTACCGACCACGGCGACAACAGGAATGCCGCGCAGCTCGAGCTTGGTGGCGAGAGGCGGAAGGCTGTAGCCGATGTTGGCTGGCACGCCGACGCGCTCACCGAGCCACGGGAAGTGCAACACCTGCCCCAGCACCTCGCACTCGAAGGGCTGACCGATGTCCGGATTCACGGAAGTGCAGATGCCGAGCACGCCGCCGAGGTTCAGCACGTTGATGCGATCACCTGTGGCGAGCTTCTCAGGAATGCGTCCGGCGTAGCCCTGCAGCGCACGACGGTGCCCGAGGCAACCTGCGATGACATCACCGGGCTTCAGGGCGGAGAAGCGCCCTGTCGGCAGCTCCAGCGTGTTGTAGGTGGACTTCCTCGTGAGGATGCGCACCGCGATCACGTCGCCTTCGCGGCAGGCGTATTCATCGCAGACCTTCACTTCGCGTGCAAGCCGCGCGTTGAGCGTGACGGACGCAATCTTGTCGAGAACAACGGCTCTCACGATGGACCTCCTGCGGCGCGCTGGTGCAGCATGCCGGGCAGCGCCAACAAGCGCGAGAAGCCGCGCGCGTCGGCAGGCGACCATTCGCCCACGGCTTCGCCATAGACCGAGCGGGACGCATCGCGCAGCGAATGCGGCGAGGTGACGCCCTCAACGAAGAGCGAGCCCGTGCGGAAGAGGACATGCACCTCTCCCTTCACACGCTGCTGCGTGTTCGTGAACAGCGCTTCCATGTCGCGGCAGGTTGGTTCGAGGAACTGGCCTTCATGCACCAGATCGCCATACATGCGCGCCACCGAGTCCTTCAGTTGTTGCTGACGCCCGGTGAGCACGAGCTTCTCCAGCTCGCGGTGTGCGGTGATGAGCGTGATGGCGGCCGGCGCTTCGAAAGCCACACGGCCCTTCATGCCGAGGATGGTGTCGCCGAGGTGAATGCCGCGGCCGATTCCGAAGGGCGCCGCGAGCGCGTCGAGCTTCTCGACGAGCGCGACGGCATTCATGGCCACGCCATCAAGCGCCACAGGCTCGCCCGCGTTGAAAGCGATGCGATGCCGCTCTTCCTTGCGCGGATTCTCGAAAGCACCGCGCGTGCGCACCCACGCCTCTTCCGGCAGGGATTCGCGCGTGTTGGTGGTCTCCTTGCCGCCGATGGTCACACCCCAGAGCCCGGAGTTCACCGAGTAGGCCGCACCGAACTTCGGCACGGGGAAGCCGCGCTTCTCGAGGAAATCCACTTCGTCCTGACGGCTTGGCTGGAGGTCGCGAATGGGCGCGAGGATTCCGAGCTCGGGCGCCACTGTGCGCAGCGCCACTTCGAAGCGCACCTGATCGTTGCCTGCGGCGGTGCAACCGTGAGCGATGGATGTTGCGCCAAGCTCGCGAGCAACACGCGCCACTTCGCGCGCTTGCAAGCTGCGCTCCGCACCGACGCAAAGGGGATAGACATGCCCGCGCAGCACGTTGCCCATCACGAGGAAGCGCAAGAGCTCCTGCCAGAGTTGTGCGCGGCCATCGACAAAAAGGTGCCGCTCGGCGCCAAGCGCGAGTGCGCGGCGCTCGAGATCTGCGCGCTCAACGGCGCTCATGCCGCCCACATCCACCGTCACGGTGATGACGCGGAGCTTCTTCTCCTCGCGGAGCCAAGGGATGCACCAGGAGGTGTCGAGACCTCCCGAATAGGCGAGCACTGAGAGGTCAGACATGGGCGGGAATCCTGAAGAGCGAAGCGAGGCGCTCCGCCACGGTGTGAGTGGCACGAAGGCCCGTGGTTGCGACAAAGAGGGTGTCGTCGCCGGCCACGGTGCCGACAACTTCGGGCCAACCAGCGGTGTCGATGGCAAGCCCCACCCGCGATGCGCCTCCCGGCACACTGCGCACTACAAGGAGGTGCGGACCGGCGGGCGTGGCGCTTCGGAAGAGGGGCGCGAGATCTGCAAACGGGCTGGAATCTGCAGCGTCCGTGGTCTTGGGCTCGGGGAGGCAGTAGCGGCCCATACGCTTGGCCACCTGTAGCTCCCTGAGATCCCGGCACACACTCGACTGAGTGACTACAAAGCCTTGCGATGCAAGCTGTTGAGCAATCTCGTCTTGGTTACGGACTTCTCCTGACTGGAGGATCTCGCGGATAATCTGGAGGCGTTGTTCGCGCATGGTTCTGGGAAACAGGTCGGCATAATATGCGCATGAACAAAACTAGGCAAGCATATTTTCCTGGAACCACGCACTCTGCTCGGCTGGCGTTTGGTGCACGCCATCCGAATCACGTCTGGCGGTTGGATTTCGCATGCGACATGGCGGAGGAAGGCCGTCGGATGAAGCGCTTGAGTCTTGTGGACGAGCACACACCAGTGTGTGGCGACGGGTGCTATCCACCATGAGCATCATCAGCGTGGCGCAGAGCTCGTCACCGCCGCGAAGAAGCCATGGGCGCTTCAGCCGTGGCTACCCACACAGGATCCTGAAGCGCCCAGAAATCAGCAGCGTTCGGAAGTTCACCCCAGCAGCCAATTCACCAGACGATGACCGTGCGCGCTGGCGTAAGCGCGAGATTCAGGCCGCCGAGATTCGGCCCTGACGGATCCAGCACCGCCGCCTGCGCATGGATCGCAACAGAGTGCAGCAGCGGGTTGAAAGGGATGGGAATCGACCAGGCAATGTTGCCGTTCGAGTTTGTCACACTGGGCAGCCAAACGAGAGGTCCCGTGAGGTCAAGATAGACTCCACAAGTATTGATTGGACCGGCGCTCAGCCCTGCGGCTATGGCCAGCACGCCTGCAGCATAGTTGGGAGCGCCGTAAAGGGTCACGCCAAAGCCAGGATTGCCGATCTGTGCATTGGATGCCCAAAGGCCCGGGGGAGCTGTGCTGCTTCCCGCACATCCGGACCCGGCCAGCGTCCGATTGTTGAAATAGAAGAAGGGGCTCCCACGGGGCGTGCCTGCCAGGTCAAGATCGGCATCTCCGTCGAAATCAGCAACGACGCTCACGGGGCAGGTTGCCGCATTATTCGGGCTGTGCGTCGTGTCCATGCTGATCGGATGGATCTGTCCACTGGGCAGCCCGAGGGCCATGCTCACATTGAAATCGCAAAGGGCCGCGGCGTTCATGGATGTGGAGCAGTACAGCACATCTCCAAAGCCATCAAGATTGACGTCACCGGCATGAACTCTCGCAAGGTTGATGTCGACCGTGGGGGGAACAAGGAATGTGCCCGCCGGAATCACTGTGCGAGAACTACTGCCTCGGACTATCTGTATTTGGCCCGTTGCAACGCCACCGACCATTGTCGTTGAAGTGCAGATCATGTCACTGCAACCATCTCCATCCATATCGGCGATTGCGCGAATCTTGGGCAGCCCGGCAACAGGGAAACCCGGGACACTGGCGCTGGTCCACGCAAACTGCCCTGCTCCATTGCCCCACCCCACCAAAGCGTACAGCGCACCGGGGAAAGTCAGTACGTTCTGAAAGACAATGTCCGCATTGCCATCTCCATCAAAGTCGCCCACAAAAGGACCGCTGCTGCCATTGTAGTAGAATAGAGCGTTTACTGCCGTGAGAATTACAGAAGTCCATGCGGGATACTGATTCAAGAAGAGGAGCATGTTTGCGCTGCTGGGGCCTTGCATGCCAATACAAAGGAGGTCTTGATCGCCGTCGTTGTCCGCGTCCAGCATAGCAATTCGATGTATGGTATTCTGTGGCCAACTCATGACCATGAGCCCTGTTGGAGCCACAAATGTGCCGTCTCCGTTGCCCAAGCTGATGCTTATCGCACCCACGCGAACGAAGACGAGGTCCACAAACCCGTCTCCGTTGACGTCGCCCGCAAGACCCTCCGTTGCGCCGCCAAGACCCGTCCAACCAATTCCATACGCCTGCTGCACATAAGGGCCGACACCACTCACGGCAGGGTCGAGATCGACTTGATAGTAAGCAGGAGCGCCGAGTCCGTGATCATCGTAATAGACCAGGTCGGCTGCGCCATTCTGGTTCAGGTCTGCGGCAATGACGGAGTAGTTGAGCCCCGTCGCCATGGGAGGCATGCTGTTGGGAACACTGAACGATTCGGACAAGTACTAACCAGG
Organism: Planctomycetia bacterium; assembly: GCA_005790545.1. Classification (GTDB taxonomy): domain Bacteria; phylum Planctomycetota; genus SXUL01. Next base: position 14,047 of record SXUL01000006.1, read on the forward strand.
AAGTGCAGACGCCGCCGCAAGCAAGGCAGCGGCAAGCATCCGGTAATGCCGAAGGCGAGTGAGCAGATGGATGAGGTGGTTCATGACACGCTCCTCAGTAGATGACCTGATTCTCGCCAACGACGCTGGGGACAGAAGGGTTGCCGGTATCAGGCGCCTCCAAGGCGAGCACCGTTACAGTGGCCGGTAGCAGCATGTTGGCAGGCACCGTCACGCTGTACACACTCACATTCATGGTACCTCCGCCAGGGGCGGGGGTGGGCGTGGTGGAGACAAAGCTCGTAGGCAGCTTCTTGCTGTCCCATGTGCATGTCAACGACTGTAACGGCCACGGAGTGGCGCTGCCGAGGGTCGATGAACCGCTCGCCATCCGGTTGTGGCTGACCGTAATCGTGATGACACGGCCAGTCAGGGGCGCGGCGTTTCTTGGCATGACCTGCACCAGCGGGCGGCTCACAGGCTCATTCTGGACGAAAACACTTGTCAGGATATTGCCCCAAGGAGATGCCTTGGTGTCAATGGGGGTGGTTGAGTCCTTGAGTTCATTTCTTGCCTCCGTCTTCGACGTCGAGCTCGGCACTGCTGTGTATCCTCGCGCCAACGGTGACGCGCGGTGCTATTTCAGGAAAGCAAGACACGTGCCGCAGCAGACTGACCCGCGTATCGCCCTCGGGACTGCATTTACGGTCCGGCGCAAACCGCTACACGGCAATAACTAGTGGCGGAGTGCAAACTGTGTCGTCGCCTCTGCGCCTCCGCTCCAAAGATTTGCAACTTTGTTTCCGAATCGCACACAGTGTTCCCTTGAGGGAACATGACGTGAATGGGTTGCCGAGACCGCAAAGCTGCCTCATCACCAAGCCCAAGTTGAAAGCACTCACCTGCGCCAGGCACCGCTTCCCGTGCGCACTCCGGACTCGCCTCCGAATCCTCTGCATCGCAAGTCGTGCAAGATTGGTCTTGTCCGTCCATCGCCGCCGCCGCCAAAGGGGCTGAACTCTCTCATGACGCCTGCACCATCATGTGGGGGTCACCTCAATCAGGAGCAGTCCCGCCATGTGCATCCAAGTCAACATGGGAGTACATCCAGAGGGTTCCGACCGTCTGAGTGCATCGCGGTTCGAGCGCGCGCTTGTCAAGGCAGATCCAGTAGGCTCGGCCGCGTGCAACAAGTCCGCGGAAAGGACCGACGCTTTCTTGAGGCGCCAGGGCAGCTCCTTCCCGCGGCGAGGGCAGCGCTCCTTTGGATTGCTTTGGTCACAGGTGTTGTCGGCGTCGTGTTCGGGCAGGCGGGCGAGAATTCCGGCAGGCCGCTCGACGGCGCGGCAACTCAGGTTGCAGTGCGTGGATGGGCCCCGAACAGAATCGTGACGAGTGGCGCTGTCACTCACGAACAACCGATGGAAGGTTGGTTCACGACCAGCGCTGGGGCCGCCCATGCGACCTTGGAGGTCCTGCTTTCCACCGAGGACGCGGACTGGGCGGATGCAGCGCGCCCATCGGTGGTGCTCACTCTCGGCGTGGATGGTCAGCCCAGCGGCGATCTCGTGGTCACGGGGCGCGAGCGACCGTTTCGCGAATTGATCGGGCCCATCGGCGAGGGCCGCCATCGCTGGACCCTGCGTTGGCACAAGACGGCGTCACCTCAGCCCCGCGGAAAAGTGACGGTGCGCGAAGTGCGCATCACGCCTGATCGCAGCGGGCTGGCCGCTCATGCGCCACGCATTTTCGGTCGCCTTGCAGCGGACAAGCAGCGCGCCGTCATGGCCACGAGCGATGTGCCGCTGCTCCTTCTCGGACGCGCCACCGGGGAGGACTTCGAATACACAGCGGTGTTCAGCAACGAGGATGGCGGCACGGGGCTCTTGCCGTCACTCCTCATGCGCCAGTACGGCCGCACCTCCGACATCGAGCGCGTCTGTCGCGTGCAGGGCTCACGTTGTGAATTCCAGGGCGCGAACCACAAGACGCGCGAGTACGGCGGTTCTCTGGAGGGGGCCCATCCGCTGCTGCGTGTCGCCACCGACAACAACAACTTCACCGACGCAATTGGCGACGCATCCAGAGGGCTGCGTTTCTCGTTGGCGCCGCAACCATTCCCGGAGCAGGGTCCCCGGGGTCGTGTACTCGACCGGGAGGGCTGGATCTCGGCCATCGCCAACGCGGAGATGCAGCGCGAAGTCACCGAGCTGATGGGGTTCATCGGGAAGCGGAAGATCGAGAGCCCCGGTGATGCGGCCACGCTGGCGCTCTCGGATCTCCGGAACTACATCGGCATCGAGGCGCACGTCGACGCGGCGAAGGAGGTTGCGTGGCGCGTCGGCGCACGCGCGGCTGGCCAGTGGTACTGGTCGGACCACGGCGTTGCACGCGAGCGCGAGCGAGGCAGCGGCTGGCCACGCACAGGGGTGGAGCTCCCGCCGCGCGCGGTTGCTGATGCCGTTTGCGTCGAGTGTTGTGGGGAAGGCACCACCCTCACGGTCACGGAATTCAGAGCCTGGGCCTTTGATGCCGCGGCCATGCCGCGACCGGACGGCACACGCATGCGTGAGGCAGTTGCCGTGCGCTCCGGAACGCCCTTCATTCGTGTCTTCAAGCCCTGACGCTTTGCGTGACGCGCGCGCTGGGTACATTCGCGCCGTGCGTTGGACCGGCCGTATCAACCGCTTTTTTCTGCGCAGCGCTGTCGCGGCTTGGTGCACGGGCTGGCTGGTGCGCGTGTGGATGCTCACGCTCCGCTATCGCGTTGATGGCTGGGGTGAGTTGCAGCAGCGTCTGGGGAACCGCGGTTTCGTGCTGGTTCTCTGGCATGACAGCCTGATCCTGCCTCTCGGTCACGACGTCCGGCGCGGCATGCTGGCGCTTGTGAGCCCCGACCGCGATGGCGAGTTCCTCGTGCGCGTGCTGCAACGACAGGGCGTGGGCGCGGTGCGTGGCAGCACCAACCGCAGCGGCGTGCGCGCGCTCCGCGAATCGTTCGCGGCGCTGCAAGTCGGCGGCAAGGTCGTGGTGACTCCCGACGGACCGCGTGGTCCTCGCCGCACACTGCAAGACGGCGCCCTCTGGCTCGCGACGCAGGCGAGCCTGCCCATCGTTGCCCTTGGCGCCGTTCCGAAGAGCGCGTGGCACGCGCGCTCCTGGGACAGGATGTGCGCGCCGCGCCCGTTCACATGCATCGGGCTTGCATTCTCGGAGCCACTGCTGGTGACGCGCGAGGAATTCGCGCACGATGCGGCGGCAATGCGCGCGCGTCTCGTGCAGGCGCTTGAAGCAGCGGAGGCGCGCGCGCGACAGAAGCTGGAGCTCCGAAACGCATGAATACGCTTGTTGTCGAACTCGAAAGACTGGCGGCCCTCAGATTGCGGGATGAGCTCGAAAGCGCGGGCTACGAGTTCCGTGATGTGGGCTACGCGCTCTTCGCTGCCAAGGGCGAGAATGTCAACGTGGTCTGCTACACGTCGGGGAAGCTCGTCGTGCAAGGGAAGGGCATTTCAGACTTTCGCTTGCAGCGTCTCTCAGCTGTCACGCCGCAACGCAAGTCCACGCTGAAGACGGCACTCATCGGCGCGGACGAAGCGGGCAAGGGTGATTACTTCGGACCGCTCGTCGTCGCCGCGGCCGCGCTCGGTCCGGAACTCGAGCCATTCCTCGATGAAGTGCCGCTCATCGACAGCAAACTGCTCTCCGATGCTCAGGTCATCGCCGCAGCGGAGACCCTCTCCACGGTGCTGCCGAACGAGGTCATTGTCATCGGTCCGCTCCGCTACAACGAGCTCTACGAGCAGTTCGGCAATCTCAACAAGCTCCTCGCCTGGGCGCACGCGAAAGCCATTGGCGAAGTGGCGAAGAAGAGCGGCGTGAAGGATGTGCTGCTCGATCAGTTCACCACGCAGCCACTGGTGCAGGACAACCTCGACCGTGCGAACGTGGATGTGAACCTCACCATGCGCACCAAGGCGGAAAGCAACCCGGCGGTGGCTGCCGCGAGCATTCTCGCGCGTGCCGGGTTCTTGAAGGGGCTGAAGCATCTCGAACAGGAATTCGGCGTGCGGCTTGCCAAGGGCGCGGGTGACCCGGTGCTCAAGGCCGGTCGCGCGCTGATTGCCGCCAAGGGGCGGCGC
>SXUL01000056.1 GCA_005790545.1 Planctomycetia bacterium
ATCTTCGCCGACCACGCAGGTGACTTCGCAAGGACCTTCATCGGAGCACTCTGCGCCCTCGAGAGCTTCGCACACCGCGAGGTCGCTGAGTTCGATGGTGGCTGGCATGCCCGGCATGGCGCCGAAGCCTCCGAACATCATTGCGCCGGGTGCGCCTCCGGCGATCTGATTCGCGCAGGCCGCGGCGCAGCGAGCCATCGCCTTGCGGCAGTCTCTGCATTCGGCGGCCGCGGTGGCGCAGGCGCGCAGGCACGCGAGCCTGCACGCTTCGGCGTCGTCACCCTTCACGTCCTTGTTGCAGCACTTGCGCGCGGTTTCGAGCGCAGCCATGCAGGCATCCGCTTCACACTTGCCGCAGAGTTCCTGCATGCGTGCGCAAGCCGCCGCGCAGCCGGCGGCGCCGAACGGTCCGCCCGGCCATCCCATCATGCCTTCGCGCGTGGGCACAATGTCGCCGCCCATGTGACGGAGCGTGATGGACTTTCCGGCACCGGCACCGGGACCGCCTTGGCGGAACGCCTCCACGGCGCGCTGGCCGCGCACGGACTTCGCGCCGTCATGGGCCGCCGGTCCATCCTGATGGGACCAAGACGCCGTCTTGTGCGGGCCATCCGGGCCGGGGCGCTTGGCGTGGTCGGGGGACTCGACGACGGTGATCTTGCAAGCGGCGAGCAGGAACGCTGCGCCGACGAATAGGGCGAGATGACGGAGCATGAGTGATCTCCTGAAGGAACCTGGGCGGGGGGGGCTTGGTGAGCTTCCGAAAGGACATCCCAAGGATACACGTGGCCGAAAGTGCCTACGCCGCTGGCTGGGCGGTCCTCCCTCGGCGAAAACTCACGCGCGATGCGGCGCAAGTCAAGGTCCGGCGAAGGCCGCGCAGATGGACGCAGCACCAGTACCATGAGACGCCACCTCGCCATGCCGGTTCTCGAACTGCCACACGCTGTTGAACTTCGCCTTGCCGCCGCCCGCGCGGCCATGGAACTTGATCTCGCCTGCTGGGTGGACATGAATACGCACACGCCGAACAAGGCAGGCGTGGATGAGCTCGGCACACTGCTCTCGGAGAGGTTGGAGGCCATGGGTTTCCGCGTGGCGGAACTGGTGGGGGGAGTGACCGGCCGCACACTCATCGCGCGCATGGGATACGAAGAGCGCTTCAGCGAGGATGCGAGCGAACCGGCACCAGAGGTACCGAAGCCGCTGCTCCTCATCGGGCACATGGATTCGGTGTTCGCTCCGACGGAGCCGGCCGCGAGCTTGCAGGTGGACGCAACTACGCGCCGCGCTCGCGGTCCTGCCGCCGCCGACATGAAGGGCGGGCTCGTGATCATGATCCACGCTCTGGAAGCGCTGCATCGCGAGGGACTTCTCGAAGGGCGCTCGCTGCGGGTGATCCTGAACAGCGACGAGGAAACGGGTTCTGCTTCGAGCGGCGAGATCATCGGCGCCGAGGCCGCCGAATGCGCAGCGGCACTCGTGTTCGAAGCGGGCAGGCCACGGCCGGATGGCGCGACGAGCATTGTCACGCAGCGCAAAGGTCTGCTGCGTTTGCGCGTTCGTGCTCGCGGGCGAAGCGCCCATGCGGGTGTTGATCCGTCAGCAGGTGCAAGCGCGGTGCGCGAACTGGCCGTGAAGGTGAAGCCCATCGAGGAACTCGCGCGCGACCACGAAGGCGTCAGTGTGCTCGTCGGGCGCTTCAGCGGCGGAACCGCGGCCAACGTCGTGCCGGCTGAAGCGCACATGGACATCGACGTGCGCTTCGAAGACGACGACCAGCGCCAGGAACTCGAGGATGCGATCCAGGGCTTGCTCGTGCGCTCGGAAGTGCGTGATGCCGAGGGCCGCCCGCGTGTCGCCACCACCATCACGGAGCGTGTCTTCCGTCCTGCCATGCAACCGGACGAGGCGAGTGCAGCGCTGCTCGCGGAAGTCCTCCGCGCTGGCGCGGACCTCGGCCTGCACATCGAACCCGAAGCCCGCGGTGGCAGCAGCGACGCGGCTCTCGCCATGGCCGCGGGCTGCCCGGCGATTTGCGGGCTGGGTGCCGTGGGTGACGGCTTTCACACTCCGGAGGAGTGGGCTGATCTCGACAGCCTGTTCGCACGAGCACGCTTGCTCGCTCTTCTCGTGCTCCGCTTGCAGGCGGGCGCGCCATGACACAGCGGCTCATCCTCGGCGATGCACGCGATCTCTCGCACCTCGGCGACGGCAGCGTGCAGCTCGTGGTCACGCAGCCGCCCATGTGGAGCGGCGGTGCATGGCGCGATGCCGGTCGCCTCGGGCATGAGGCGCGCGAAGAGGAGTTCCTCGCATCGCTCACGACGGTGTGGAAGGAATGTCTGCGCGTGCTCATGCCGGGCGGAAGACTCTGCATCGCCGTCGAGGAGCGCGTTGCGCGCTCGCCGGATGGGGCGCATCCCCATCTTCTCCCGCTGGCAGCTGCAACCACCATGGCGTTGCGCTCGCTTGGTGCGGAATTTCTCGGCTCGATCTCCGTGCGGGGTGTCGCCCCACCGGGCGGCAGCGGCGTGGTGCTTGGAACATTCCCCTTTCCGCGCAACGGTTTCCTGCGCCCGGAACACGGGCTTGTCTTGTTGCTCAGAAAGCCGGGCCGCGCGCTGCATCCGACGCCGGAGGCACGGCGCTTGTCAGCGATCGCTCCTGAAGAGTGGCGCAGTTGGTTCACGGACCACTGGGAGTTCCGGCGCAAGGGCGCCGAAGCGCAGCACACTTTTCATGCGGAAGCGCTCGAGCGTCTCGTGCGCATGTTCAGTTTTCATGGCGAGTGCGTGCTCGATCCGTTCGGGAGCCGAGGCACACTGCTCGTGGCGACGGAACTCTCGGGGCGCGCGGGCATCGCGTTCGCGGACGATCCCGCCGCGGAATCCGCTGTGCGCGAGCGCATCCTCGGCCCCGAAGCGGGAGGTCTCTTCGGTCAAGCCGCCCTGCTCGTCGAACGGGCCTCCGGGTTCATCGCGCGGCCGGCAGCAGAGCCCGCCGAAGGTGCGAAGCCGACTCGGAAACGTACCGCGGCCGGGGCCACGCGCGATCGTCTCGAAGCCGTCCTCGGGCCGAACCGGTTTGTCACCCGCGCAGGCCGCAGCATCCAGCTGCTCGGCACGCTGCCACGGCCCGGCAAGCAGGCCGTGGCCAGCACACACCTCGAGAAGCTGCTCTCAGGGCGCACGCTCCTGCTCAGTGGACGCGATCGTGGGCCGTTTCGCGAAGAGGACGGGCTGGCCTATGTGCACCTCGACAATCGCACCTTTGTGAACGGACGCATGTTGCGCGAGGGCTTGCTGATTCCCGACCCGGCGGACGCCGTGCATCCTCACGCTCTGCGCATGCGTCGCGACGCGGACGCCGGCCGCCAGAGCCTCGGCTAACATCCTCGCCATGGGGACACCTGAAGGCCAGCCGGCGCAGACGGGACTTTTGCGCCGCATCCTCGGTTTCGGATTGCTCGCTCTCGTCATTGCGATGGCGTGGATGATCGTGGTGCCGTTCATCGCAGGGTTGCTGTGGGCCTGCATCCTGAGTGTGGTGCTGTGGCCGCTGCATTGCAGCATCCGCGCCGCCGTCGGCAAGCCGGCGTGGCTCGCGCCCACCATCACCGCGTCCATAATGACTCTCGGCATCGTGGTGCCCATCGTGGTGGTGGCGATCTTCGCCTTCAAGGAGGCGTCGCAGTTGCTCCATCAGGCACAGGGTTTGCTCGATGGCACCACCGGCGACCTCGTGGGCATGCTGCGCAGTCTGCCAGCCGTGGGCGATCAACTCGCGGATGGGCTCCTGCAACTGCGTTCAGAGGGCACCATCCTTGAAGGCGTGCTGAAGGCGAACAAGAACGAGGTCGTGAGTTTCGTGGCCGGACTCATCGGCGGGCTTGGCCGCAACATCTTCGAACTCACCATCTGTGTGGTCACGAGTTGGTGCTTCTTCCGCAACGGCGACGAACTTTCGGACCAGATGCGCCGCGCAGTTCTGCGCGCCGGCGGGAGCTACGCCAGCGATTTCATTCCCGCCATCCGCACGACGCTGCGTGCAGTCGTCTACGGCATGGTGGTGACGGCCGTGGCGCAAGGCGTGCTCATGGCTCTCGGGCTCTGGGTGGCAGGTGTGCCATTCCCGCTGCTGCTCGGCCTGCTGACTTTCATTCTCAGCTTCGCGCCCTTCGGCGTGGTGTTCGTCTGGCTCGGAAGCGGCATTGCGCTGCTCTCAGAAGGCCGCACCGCAGCGGGCATCGCGCTCATCTGCTACGGGTTCTTCATCATCAGCAGTATCGACAACGTGCTCCGGCCCATCTTCATCGGGCGTGCCGCACGCCTGCCGTTCCTGCTGGTTTTCATCGCCATCATCGGCGGACTCAGCACCTTCGGCCTCGTGGGGCTCTTCGTCGGCCCGGTGGTGGTGGCCCTGATGCTCGCGCTCTGGCGCACGTGGGTGCAGGTGCGCGAAGCGGAGGCGCTCACGCCTGCGAAGGCCCCCGGGGTGGACGCCGCGAACGGCTCCGTTCCCGGCCGCTGAGACGTTTCTGCAGCCGTGAGCCTGCCGCGCGGCGCGGTTATTGTGCTCGCGATCCGCGGGGTATTTCTGCGGTGGAGCTCCGCATCATGGGCATCAAGGCTGTCGATCTTCGCAAGGGCATGGTGGTGATCTGGAACAATGATCTCCATCTCGTGGTGGAGTTCGAACATCACACGCCGGGCAACCTGCGCGCCGTGAACCAGGTGAAGATGCGCAATCTCAAGACGAATGGCGTCGTGCAGCAGCGCATGAGCAGCGGTGAGATCCTCGAGGTGGCCTATCTCGACCACCGGAAGTGCCAGTACCTCTACAAGGATCAAGGCAACGGCCAGTTCGTGTTCATGGACCTTGAGAGCTTCGACCAGCACGAACTCTCGCCGGAACTCGTCGAGAGCCAGATGGTGTACGTCAAGGAAAATCAGGAAGTGGTGGTCACATTCCACGAGGGGCGAGCGCTGGGCGTCGAGCTTCCAAGCAGCGTCGTGCTCGAGATCCGCGAGGCAGAAGGTGCCGCGCGCGGGAATACCGTGAACAACACGTTCAAGAACGCAGTGACGGAAACGGGGCTCAACATTCGCGTGCCCGCCTTCATTGAGGCGGGTGAGCTCGTGAAGGTGAGCACCGAAACCGGCGAGTTCCAGGGGCGCGCGAAGGCCTGAGCGGTGCACGAGGCGGGAGTCGCACCGTTCTTTGATGCTCCCGGCTGTCGCGTCGAGCAGCTCGATGTCAGCATCTGGCAGGCATCGAGCCCGCCGGATGTGCTCATCAGTTCCGCGGCAGTGCGATTGCTTGGTGCGGTGGCTGGCCCGGGTGTCGCGATTTTCCGGCGCACTGATTTCTGGGCGGCACCAGAGTTCTGGCAGGACCAGAACGGCATTCCCGATCGCACGCTGCTGTTGCTGTGGAAAGAGGGTGAAGAGTACGCGGCGCTGCTGCCGCTTCTCGGGACACACGCGCGGGTGGAACTCGCTGCGCGCGGTGGAGCGGTGTATGCCCTCGCGGAGACACGTCAGGCGGCGACCTTCGAACAGGCTGTGCCGCTCGCCATCGGCGGGCGTGATGTGGATCCGTGGCGCCTTCTCGACCGGCTTTTCGATCATGCAGCGCGGCGCATCGGCACGTGCAAGCGGCGCGATCAGAAGTCCGCACCGGCATGGATGGAGCGCTTCGGTTGGTGTTCGTGGAACGCCTTTGGCACGGCTGTGCGCGAAGCGGACGTGCTCGCCATGGTCGCGAGTTTCGAGAAGGGCCCCGTGCGTCCCGGCTTCTTCATCCTCGATGACGGCTGGCAGAGCGCGGATGACCAAGGGCGGCTCCTCACCACCACACCCAACGCGAAGTTCCCGCGCGGGCTCGCGCCGCTCATCCACGAATGCAAACGGCGCCTCGGCCTGCGCCACTTCGGAGTGTGGCATGCGTGGCAGGGCTACTGGAAGGGGGTGAGCCCGGAAGGAGCCATCGCTCAGAAGCACCTCGTGCTGCCAAGCGGGCTGCTGCATCCCGTGGAATGGGCTGCTTTCTACGACGGGTTCTATGGCGAACTGAGCGCGGCCGGTGTTGATTTCACGAAGGCTGACAATCAGGGTTGGAGCGCCGCGCTGTTGCCCGAGATCTACGCGCACGTATCCGGCATGCGGCTCATGCGCGAGGGCGTGGAGGGTGCCTCCGCGCGCTGGCACGGAGCGGGACTTCTCAACTGCATGTCTGAAGAGAGCACCATCCTCTATCAGTTGCAGCAGAGCAGCGTGATGCGCAATTCGGACGACTTCTATCCGGATCGACCGGCAAACCCCGTGGAGCACGTGCTGCAGAACGCGTGGAACGCCATCTGGTCACGCACGCTCGCCATTCCCGATTGGGACATGTTCCAGACGCACCACCACGCGGCGTACTGGCATGCGGCTGCCCGTGCCGTTTCCGGCGGCCCCATCTACATCACAGATGAGCCGGGACGCACGAACTGGGAACTCTTGCAGCGGCTCGTCTTTCCGGACGGACGCTTGCCGCAGCTTGATGGTTGCGCGGTGCCGCTGCGCTCTTGCCTGCTGGAGGACCCGCGGAAGGGCGGGCTGCTCGGGATCTGGAATCGCTCGGGCACGTCAGGGCTCATCGCACTCTTCAACATGACCGATGGCGTCGCCAGTGCGGACATCGGCCCGCGCGACGCGGAGTTCCGTGGCGAAGGAAGCCCCATGGGCTACGCAATCCATTCCATGCAGCGGGGGTTTCTCGCTGCTCTCGGGCTCGATGATCGAATGACCATCACACTCGATGCTGGCGGCGTGGACATCATCACCGTGGCGCCTGTGATCGATGGACTGGCCGTGATCGGTGCAGCGGAGCGCATGAACCCGCCCGGCTGGCTCGGGCACTGCAGCCAAGAGCTGCACGGCGCGGAGCTCGTGTGGCAAGGCGAACTGCGCGCGACCTCGGACACGCTCTTCGCCACTACGCGCGTTGCTGTGAAAGCCACGCTCAATGGTCGGGCTGTACCGTTCACTCAGGATGCGCACTGCGTGCGTGTGGAGCTGCCTTTGTCCGCACAATCGGGGCTGCTCACTGTGCGTTTCCGCTGAACGCGCGGCGGCGGTTCACTCGCTGGCTTCGAGCGCCTTCCGCAGCAGCCCTTCGACCTGCAGCAGGGCTGCGCGGTAGCGGGCGCGCTCGTTCTCCACTTCCTTGAAGCGTTCAAGGAAAACACTGAGCTGCGCGGCGGAAGTTTCCGAGAGCGAGGCACGCGCCGTCTTCAGCGTGCGCTGGTGCAGGCCTTCGTGAGGTGTCATGCCGAAGGGCTGGGTTTCGCGCGTGGCCATGGCGGCTTCGTCGCGGAGGCGCTTCCTCTTCACGCGGCCATCTTCCGTGATCATGCCGAGGAGCGCCTTCGCGCGGCCGTACATGATGGGATAGATGGTGTGGCCGACGCCTTCAGCAGCGATGCGGATCTCGGCGTAGGGACGGTCCCCGTTGGTCTTCAGGTAATCGACGATGAAGGCCATTCCGGGAGAGTTGCTGGTCTTTTCCATG
>SXUL01000057.1 GCA_005790545.1 Planctomycetia bacterium
CAGCACTGCTGGACGAACGAGTCCTCGGCCGTGTAGCGCAGGAAGAACGCGAGCTCCTCCCGGTCGGCCACGCGGTAGATGTGACGCGACCCGTAGCCACGGCGGGCCTTCACCAGCACCGGGAACGCGACGTCCGCAGGCACCTCGTCCGGCAGCCAGCTGGGCGGCGACGGGATGCCTCGGCCGACGAAGAAGCAGTGCGCGGCGTACTTGTCCTCGGCGAGGCGGATCGCCTCCGGATCGGCGATCTGCACGACGGCCTGGAAGACCTCGCGGTGCTCACCGGCGGCACTTTCGTCTCTGAAGATCAAGGCCGGAAGCTCGAGAGCGTCACGCTCGAAGACCTCGGCCGCGCTCGCCGCATCGAGGTGCGGAAGGACGAAACGCTCGTCATTGAGGGCGGCGGAACCAAGCGTGCGGTGAACGAACGCGTGGAGCAGATCCGCGCCAAGCTCGCCACCACGACCAGCGACTACGACCGCGAGAAGCTGCAAGAGCGCCTCGCGAAACTCTCGAGCGGCGTCGCGGAAATCCGCGTGGGCGCCACCACCGAGAAGGAGATGGCCGAGAAGAAGTACCGCGTCGAAGACGCGCTGCACGCCACACGCGCAGCCATGGAAGAAGGCATCGTCGTCGGTGGCGGTGTGGCACTCCTCCGCACCATCCCTGGCCTCGCAGAAGTGCGCCGCAAGTGCAAGAACGAGGATGAACGCGCGGGCGTTGACACGGTCATCGATGCCATCAAGGCGCCCTGCGCACAGATCGCCATCAATGCCGGCTATGACGGCGGTGTGGTGGTGGAAAACGTGCTGGAGCGCACGGGTAACACGGGCTTCAACGCGATGACGGGTGAGTACGAAGACCTGGTGAAGGCTGGTGTGGTTGATCCTGTGAAGGTGACGCGACTCGCTCTCGAGTACGCGGCATCCATCGCGGGACTGATGCTCACCACGAACACGACCATCACCGAGGTCAAGGCCGACAAGGACGCCGTCACCGGCGCCGTGTCCTGAAGGAGCCGGGCCCGGCTGCCATGCGCCGCCGGGCCTCATTCCCATGAGCGAGCGCCGCGACCATTACGACGTCCTCGGGGTCCCTCGCGACGCGACTGAAGAGGACATCAAGAAGGCCTACAGAAAGCTCGCCTTCAAGTTCCACCCGGACAAGAATCCTGGCGACAAGGAAGCGGAACAGCGTTTCAAGGAGGCTGCGGCTTCGTACGAAGTGCTGTCCGATGCAGACAAGCGCCGCAAGTATGACCAGTTCGGACACGCCGGCGCCGAGGCTGGCGGCGGTCAAGGCTTCTCCAGCGCTGAAGACATCATGCGCCACTTCGGCGACATCTTCGGCGGCGGCGGTGGCGGCATCTTTGGCGACATGTTCGGAGGCGGGCAACGCGGTCCAGCCCCGGGCCGCAGCCTGCGCGTGCATCTCGACCTCGAGCTGAAAGAAGTTCGCACGGGCACGAAGCGCACTCTCGACGTGAAGCGTCGGGAACTCTGCGAGGAATGTTCAGGGACCGGCGCGAAGAAGGGCACACGCCCATCCAACTGCACCACGTGCAGCGGACGCGGCCGTGTCACCATCAACCACGGCGGCTTCCTCATGCAGCGCGAGTGCCCGCACTGCGACGGCCGCGGAACCATCGTGAAGGATCCGTGCAAACCCTGCAACGGTGACGGCCTGGTCGCGAAAAAGCGCACCCTCGAGGTGCGTGTTCCAGCCGGCGTCGAGGACAGCATGGAACTGCGCGTCCCCGGCGAGGGTGAACCGAGCACGGAAGGCGGTCGCCGCGGAGATCTCCTCTGCTCCATCAGTGTGGCGGAGCACGCGCAGTTCACACGCCACGGGCGGGATCTGCTGGTGGAACTGTCGCTCTCGCCTGCACAAGCAGTGCTCGGCACCGAGGTGGAAGTGCCCACCCTTGATGGCCGCGCAACCCTGCGCATCCCCGCCGGAACTCAGCCCGGGACGCGCTTTCGCATGCGCGGCCAGGGCCTGCCCGACGTGCATCAACACGGCACGGGCGACATCATCGTCATCGCCGGCGTGGACATCCCGAAGAAGCTCGACTCCGCCCAGCGCGCTCAGTGGGAGCAGGTGTTGAAGGCGGAGGGTGGCGCGAGCACCGGCAAGGAAAAGAGCTTCTTCCGCAAAGTCACGCGGATGTTCGAGTGAGCCCCATGAACGCAGAAGAACCAGTCGCACCTGACGCCGGGACCCCGGCGCCTGAATCTGCCGCCGTGGCGGATGAGTCACAGTCCAGCACCCAGCGCGCTGCCGAGTCAGCGCAGCCCTGCGCAGAGGACGCCATGAAAAAGGCTCTCGCCGAATCGGAAGAACGCTGGATGCGCTTGAACGCGGACCTCCAGAACCTTCAACGTCGCGGCCAGAAGGAACGCGAACAGGCGCGGCGCCTCGCTGTACGCGATGTGGTGCGCGCTCTGCTGCCCGTGATCGACAATCTCGAACGCGCCATCGGCACGACCGTCGCGAACGATGACCCCGTGCTCTCTGGTGTGCGCATGGTCTGCGACGGCATTCCGCGGGCCCTCGCAGAATCCGGCGTCAGCGTCGTGGCCCCCCTCGGCGGCCTCTTTGACTCGCGCTTTCACGAGGCCATCGCCAGCGAAGTGCGCGCCGATGTGGCTCCCGGAACCGTGCTCGCCGTCCGCGAGAAAGGCTATGTGCTCGCGGATCTCCTCATTCGTCCGGCCCGCGTGGTGGTAGCTGCTGAGCCGGCCCCTGTGGAAGGAAGCGCCTGATGCCGACCTACGACTATGTCTGTCAGGCCTGTGGTCACCGCGCCGAAGTCTTCCAGCGCATGAGTGATGAGCCCGAGAAGTCCTGCCCCGAGTGTCGTTCAAAGAAGTGGCAGCGTCTCATTGGCGCGGGCGCCGGAGTGATCTTCAAGGGCAGCGGCTTCTACGGCACCGACTACAGGAGCGATGCCTTCAAGGCCGATGCGGCCAAGGACTCCCCTTCTTCCTGCAAGCCGGAAAGCTGCGAGAAGAAGGGATGCCCCGCCAAACCCTGACGCCAGGTCAGAGATCCATCGTGACGGTCGCACCGTCCAGCACCGCGAAGGTCGCGCCCGGATCCTGAGCCCGCTTCAAGATCGCGAGCAGATCCACCTGACCGTCGCGTTGCGTGGCCACGATGCGATAGCTCCCGGGTTTGAGGCCGCGGATCTCATAGCTCCCGTCGGATGACGTTGTCACCGAGCGGCTGAACATCAGCCCCGGATCCGAAGCCGAGATCATCACCGTGGCACGCGGATCAGGAGTGCCGTCCGGTCTCTTCACCATGCCCTTCACCATGCCGCCGCGTTCCATGACCAGACCGGGCACGAGAAGATTGGAGCGACCATCGCACACCAGTTCAGCGGAATCCGCCGCGCTGTAGTCGGCGTGCTCCGCGCGCACCTTGAAGTTTCCCGCCAACACACCGGCAATGTTGAAGCGCCCCTCGGCATCGCTCACCGCGCGCTTCCTGGATGCGGAGCGCAGCTGTTCCGCGAGCACGCGCGCGAAAGGATTGTCAGCCGCAGGTGATGCGGCGGCGCCCAGAGTCACCTGCGCACCGGCGACAGGCTTGCCGTCGCGACTCGTGAGTGATCCACTGATGGTCGCACCCTTCTCGAGGCGAACCACGATGCCCGTCAAACGTTGCTCCGCGAGAATGGTCATGGGCTCGGAGCGGCCACCGGCATAGCCTTCCGATTCCGCGATGAGCACCACCGTGCCCGGCCTTGCATCCACGTACGTGAACTCGCCGTTTGGGTTGTTGAAGCGCTGACGCATCTGGGCAGTGATGAACGCGGGGTCCGGGGCGGCACTGGCGGCGACGGAGAAACGAGTCACCGGCTCGCCCGTCACGGCATCGACCACGCGGCCGGAAAGCGCCGCACTGGGCTGCAGCGTGATCTCCACTTCCTGAGCACCCGCATCAGCAGCGAAACCGTTGTTGGGCTGGTACCCGGTCGCCCGAACGATCAACAGGTAGCGCGCTTCGAGAAGACCGTTGAGTTCGAAATGACCTGAGGCATCCGAGCGCGCCATGGCAAGCAGGAATTGCTTCTGCGTGATTTCCTGCGGCAATACCTGTCGTCCCGGGTTCACTGTCGCCGCGGCATTGACGGGCAGCCCCGATGCGATGCGTCGCGCATTCTCGCGGGTGCGTTCTTCCGGGCTCTGCGCGGAGTCCCCCTCCTCACGACCCGCTTCGAGCGCAGGATTCGCTGTGACGAGATAGTTGAGCGGGCGCGCATTGATGATGGCGCCAACCACAGGCTGACGCGTCACAGAGTCGAGCACCACGCCGCGGATGTTCGCGCCCTCGGCCAGAACGAAATCGACATCCGTGAGATTCGCGCGCACGTCGACGGCATTGCGACCATCCATGGCCAGCTTCGGCGCCGTGACAAGCATCTTCTTGAGGCCGGGACTCACGTGCTTCACGTGGTAGCGACCATCGGCATCCGTCTTCGCCGCACGCTCAGGCGGCACCACAGGCTCGAAGGTCTGCACGGCGAGATCATGGACTTCCACGACGGCGTTCACGACCGGTGCGCCGTTGTTGGTGGTCACTCGACCAGACACATCATGCCCCTTCTCGAGCACAATCACGGGCTGCAACGTGGCCTGGTCTGCAGCGTCGATGGGGTGCTTCCGTCCGGTGGTCCACTCCGCGTGGCTCGCGCGCACGAGGTAGATCTCGCCGGGAATCACGTCCTTGATCGTGAACTCGCCGTCCCGCGAGGTCTTCACATGGGCGAGCACGTCACCTTCCTGAAAACGGTTCTTGAGCGCAGAGAGATCCTGCACCAACTCCACGAGCGCGCCACTGATGCCCTCGCCTGCGGGCGTCGTGACACGCCCTCGCACGCTGATGCCCGTCTCCTCCGCCCCGAGCGTGACCGCGGATTCGTCAGGATCCTGATCGCGCCTGAACGGTGTGGCCGTGATGCCTGGCCCGGGTGCGACGGTGTACGGCTTGTGCGCGCCCGCTTCCGTCGCCACGCCGGGCTGACCATCCGGCCTCATGGGGAGGCCGGATTCCTCCCCGGAGAGAAGCCACCACGCGCCGCCACCCAGCAGCACGAGCACGAGCACGACAACAAGCGGACCTCTGTTGCTGTTCATTCAAGACTCCGTCGGCATGATCCGGTATGTGACTGTCATCGGCTGTCCAGGTTCAGGAAAGCTCTCCGGCCGGCGCGGATATCCACGGCCAAGAAATCACTCGCCCGCAACACTCCAGCCTGCTGCACGAGTTTCACCTGCCACTTGCCGGGAGCAAGTCCCTCCAAGTGGAATCGTCCCTCGCTATCCACTGAAACGGTCTGGCGCTCGCCCTGCTCCGAGGTTGCAAGCACAACAGCTCCGTCATCGGCAACCCCGCCCCTCAGCCGCACCACTCCGTCGAGTTCTCCGGCGCGCTGCAGGACAACCTCGGGGATCCGGCCACCGGCGCTGATCTCGACGCCGCGCGCAGCGGAGCGCACAAAGGACGGGTGGGACACGACGAGTTCGTGTGTCCCTGGCGCAAGATTGACGCAGCAGAAGCTGCCGTCCCCTTCGGTTCTCGTGAGGACCTCGGCACCAGGCAGCGGCCCCGGTGTCGGACCATGCGCGCGAGCAGCCAGCACAACTACGCGTCGCAGCAACACGGCGGCGCCACCCACGGGATCTCCCGCCTCATCCACGACGCGGCCGGCAATCCTCAGCCCAGCTGCCAGCGTGAGATCCATGCGGCCCGGAGCCATGACCGCCTCGGAGACGATGCGTGCGCATCCCGGTGCTTCGGCAACCACGTGCCATGGGCCTGCTCCGCGCGCCGCGAGAGAGAAACTCCCGTCACTCTGCACTGGGCTCCATGAACCAGGCAGCACCGCAGCGGCCCCTGCCTCCTTCGAATCCGTCAGCATGACGCGTGCACCACGCAACGAGGGCGGCCCGTGCAGTGTGCCCTGCACCGACGGACCCAAGTCGAGTTCAAGGATGACGTCGACATCTCCAGCACGCACGTTGCGGGGTGGCAACGGCAGCGACTGTGCACTGAGCACCAACAGCCCCTCGCCCGCGCCATCGAAACGAAAGCGGCCATGGTCATCTGAGAGTGCGTGCAGGGACTCACGCCCGCCTTCGACGGACCTCAGCACGAGCCGTGCCTTCTGAACTCCTGTCGCCGAGCCACGCACGACAACTCGCCCGGAGACACCGGCAGCAGGATGCAAAACCACGCGCACATCCGAGCCGGGCATGACGCGCGTCCGCTCCGTGCTGAACCCCTCGGCGCTGACCTCAACGGTCAGACCCGCAGCCGGGATTCCCGTGAGTTCGAGCCGCCCATCCGGTGCGCACACGCTTTCGCTCACAGCCCGGGACTCACTCTCCACACGATCGGCGCAGACGACGCGCGCGCCTGCCAGTGCACCGCCGTGCGGATCGAAGGCCCGGATGCGCGCCTTGCCGACATCCACGAACACCACGTCCTGCCACAAGGTGTCCTGAAGCTGCGGATCGATGACAGCAGATTCCCATGAACCGCACGCAGCACTGGCGGCACTCAGTTGATAGGTGTTGCCCCTGCGGAAGACTCCCGCACAGTGAAATCGGCCACGCTCGTCGCTGATGAACTCCGCGATGACGGCGCCCGCCATCGCAACGCCATCCACCCAGCGGGCTTCGCGAAGGTCGAGCTGAGCACCTGGCACCGGCTTGCCCTCAACGTCTCTGCATGTGCCGCTGAGAGCGAGTTCCTGATCCGGCCCTTGGATCCGTTCTTCGGCGGTCCAAGCGCGAGAGCTCGGGGGCGGCGGAACGGGGAAGATGGGTTTCAACGCATCAGGTGCTGCCCCCACAGGCGCGCCGGCGCCCGAAGTCGTGTCGAAGTTGGGAGACTCAACAGGCTGTGCGCTGAAGAAGCCGGCCCACCACGCCACGCTCGCGAGCAGGGCGAGAAGGAGAACCAGAGAACCAACGGCACGAATGGGCATGTTGTAGGGCTGGGGGGGCGAAGCGTCAGCGGACGCCTCTTCGTCCCCATTCTTCCCGTCTCCTCGGGAGGCTGAAAGCCCCTTGGCCTTGCGCTCACAGGACAACTCCTTGCCCCGGGCTGGGTTGCGCGCCGAGTGCTCTCGATTCCGCAAAACCAGAATCTACTAGCCCAAATCGTCATGCCGATCAATCACGCAAATAATCAGCTCTCAATGTGGCATACAACGATCTATGTTGCAACGTCTTACGACACAAACATGATCTTGAAGAGGAATCTGGAAGGATCTCGAAAGCTCGCGTTGACCCTTGCCGCCGCGATCTCTATATTGCCCCTCCCGACGGCAAGCACGAAGCCTTCGGGACGCGCCTGCGTTTCCCCGCAGGTGCGGTGCCGTCAAGCGGCACAACCTTCGGTTCGAGGTGCGCGGCGGATCCCTCTGAAGCCGTCGCGCGACGCGAAGCGAAGTCACCGAGACCCCGGGCCGAGTGATTCCCCCCGGGGTCTCCCTTTTTTTCCAGCGCACGACCGCAGGACCTGGCGCCTCGGAACACCCCTCTCTCCCGGGTGCGTGATGCCGCGGTGCTGCCGACCACGAACGACAGAGGGCTGAGTCCCGCAACGCGGCAGGGCTCTGCTCACCACGCAGGATCTGCTGAGCACGCGGACTGCTTGCTCGCCAACGGAATAGGATGAACGCACGCCATGGCCACGCGCTTCCACCTCAGGATTCGCAACGCGATTCTCGATGACCGCGTGGTCCCCATCTCGACCACGGAAGCGGTCGTCGGCCGCGGCGAGCACGCGGACATCTTTCTCGAAGACAGCAGCATCTCCCGCTTCCACGCCCGCCTTCAAGTACGCGGCAATGATCTGTTGGTGACCGACCTCGAAAGCAGAAACGGCACCTTCGTGAATGGTGAGCGCGTCTCCTCACCGCAGTGCGCGGGCCCGGCGTCAGAAATCCGATTCGGCACCCTCGTTTGCATCGTCGAAATGGACCTCGCCGCCTCAGGAGGAACACCCTCACGCATCCGACAGTTTCTCGACGCACGCAAGGCGCTGCTTCTCATCGCCGGACTGAGCGTGTTCGCCGCGCTGGCGGCTGTTGCTCTCCTGCTGCACGAAACACTGGCGGACGCTGATGCACCAGCGCCTGCGCCCGAGGTGAGCGGCGTTGCGCCCGACCCGGCCACGGCAACACCGCCGACCGCATTGCCAGCCGTTCCGGAACACACCGAGCCCGCGGCAGACACCAACCCGGCCGCCGTGTCCACGAGCAGCCACGCTGAACCTGCGACGTCAGCAGATCCAGAGCCGCCGACGAACGAAGCAGCCATGCCGGCGCCGCAACGTGTGGAGATGCTGGACGCCACGACGCACTCAGGCACGGTGATTCCGGGCGACGATCCCGAGGTGCTGCTGCTGCATCCCGCATCCGGCGGCGAACCGCTCCGTCTTGACGCCCTCGGCATCGCGCGCGTGGACGGCAAGCTCTGGACTCCGGACATTGCACGCATCGCCGTGGCACGCGGCGAGCGAGCCCGCAATCCGTCCTCACTCCGTGCGCACCTGCAGTGGTGCCGGAAACACGCCCTCTCAGCAGAATTGCGGACGACTGCAGAGCGCTTGCTCCGCCTCGACCCGTACGCTGATGATGCACTTGCCGTACTCGGACGCTGCCGCCTCCGCGGTGCCGTGCTCGACCTCGCCGCAGTGCAGGCGCGTGGGCTCCTCGATGCCGAAGGGTTGCTGGCAGGGCCACGCGAAGACGCCCGCCGCGTGACGGCCTGGTACTTCGATCTTCTCGGACGTCCGCCACTGGCTGGCGAACTCGATCTGGCGCTCAGAGGTACGGATGAGGCCCTCGTGGACGCCTTGCTCACCTCCGAGGGCCATGCGCAGCACGTCCTCGAATCCCACCTGCCAGCCCTTCGCGCACGACCGCCTGCAGAAGAGCTCCGGAACCAACTGGCGTCTGGATCTCTCTCACTGCTGGATGCCGTGCGCGCAGCTGCCCTCGCGTTGGCCACAAGCACGGAGCCGCTGCAAGAACGCGCTGCGTCCGTGCTGACCGGCCTGCTTCCCGCGACACAGGCAGGCGATCGCGCGTTGCTCGACGCAACCAGCCGGATGATGGCCGGAGAACGCACTGCCATCTTCGGCGAGCGCGGTGCGAGCGCGCAGGAACTCGTGACCATCCTCGGACGACAACCCGGCTTCTTCCGCAAGATCCTCGAAGTCGAAAGTGCTCGATGCCTCGGCGCACGCGCCTCGGCCGACACGTTGAAGAAAGCCATTTTTCGCGTGGCGTCCGACGCGCAGGCGCTGACGCAATTGCGCCGCGAGTGGTTGCTGGGTAGCGAACGGCGTGCAGCGCAGGCCCGCAGCATGACTCCAGAGCAGCGCTGTGCAGCCGCCATTGCCCTCGGCTGCAATCGCTGCGCAGATGCCGCGGAGATCGGCCGGCTCCTTGCCGGAGCCGCAGCCCTTGCCGGAAGCCGCAACGATCCTCTCCCGATCCTGTTGATCGAATTCCCGCCTCCACCGACGCTCGAGAATTACCTTGGCATCGTCGCGCGCACACTGGCACGGCCTGCCAACGATGCAGAGAAGTCCCTCTTCACATCCACGCCTCCGGCACAACGCGGCGCGCTGGTGGCTGCGCTCTTCCTGAGTCCCGACTGGGGGAACTACGGCCCATGATGCGCGAAGAAAAGACACCGATGGTGAGAACGCGTCGCGCTTGCCTGCGACAGTTCGGCGCCCTCTCTCTCCTCGCGCTGCCCCGGACAACCCGGCAGATTCCTGCTCCCGCAGCGCTCCTCGTGCTGCTGGAACACTGCGAAGGGCGCGCACTCGCCTCACTCCCGGGTTGGTCACGCTGGACCGCCAGCGGAACACTTCTCAGCCCGGTACGCGAGATCGACGGGGCCCGTCACTGCACCGCATTGCTCGCCGGCTCCGAGGCGTCGCACCAACTGCTCACGGAGGTGCTTCTGGAAACGGGCAATACGGTGGCCCTCGTGTCTTCCGGCGCCGCGGCAACTCTGGAAGAACTCGCGCGGGAACCGGCCAGGCCCGTCCGGATCAGTTGTGCTGCCCTGCAAACGGCCGCTCCCGTTGCTGACAACAAGGATGAGGTGCTCCTCGCCGCCTTGCGCGCAGCGGGTTTGGAAGTCCCGGCAGTGCGCAGCGCCTTGCTGCAGCGCCGCATCCTTCGGCGCGGATTGCTGCCAGTGGACAACGCCGACGACGCACACCTGCTGACAGCCACCAGCGTGGCTCTCGAACTCGCTCGCGAACTGCCGGCCACCCTGACGGTCTTGCGCTTGAGTGTCTCCGCAGGTGACACACGCTTTGCCACAATCATGAACCGCGCCATCACCCAACTTCTTGAAGGCGCCACGAACAACCTGTCCGTCGTCATTGCGTGCCTTCCTGCGCTTCCGGTTCCGGAAAAACAAGAGCCCCAGCGCGCCGCGGCCTTCCTGTTCGGCCAGCGCTTCAAGCAGGGGTTCGCCGTACGCAGCGGCGCTGCGCTGCTCGACCTCGCACCGCTCCTCGCGCATCTGCTCGGTGTGAAGTTGCCCGAAGCCCGCGGCAAGCTGCTGCGTTCGGTCCTCTCATGAAACTCCATTGTCGCGCGATGCACGGACCACTGAAGAGATTGCCCATGGTGCTCGCGCTCGCGCTGCTTGTGGCGCAAGCATGCACGGACACACCGCCAAGCTCCGAGCCCATCCGGTCTGCAGCCGAGCGCGGCCTCTCGCCAACGGGCGCTGTCGCCATGGACGCCGCGCTGCAGCGCATGGCGCGCAACGTCGATGCCGCGCGCTGCATCGCGGAATTGATGGCTGTCGCCTCCATGCCGCGCGAAGCCGGCAGCCCCTCCGCACAGGCAGCGGCCCTCCACGTGCAACAACAGTTCCTGCTGCACGGCTTGCAGGCGCGCATCGAGGAGCACGACGTGCTCTTGCCGGAGCCGGTGGAGGCCCGCTTGGAGATGCTGCTGCCCATGGCGTGGCAGGCCACGCTGCAGGAGCCGGCGCTTCCAGAAGATCCTGACACGTTGGCGATGCCACAGTCGCTGCCTGTCCTCGCCTTCTCCCCCGACAGTGATGTCTCGGCGCCGCTCGTGTATGTGAACCGTGGACTGGAATCGGATTACGCAGCGCTTGCTGCGCGAGGTGTGCGCACAGCCGGTTGCATCGGCATCGCGCGCCTCGGCACGTCGTTCCGCGGGACGAAACTGAAGCTCGCCGCGCAGCACGGACTCGTCGGACTCGTGGTCTACCCGGACCCCGCCGATGACGGCTTTGCCAAGGGAGATGTCTGGCCGCGCGGGCCTTGGCGCCCTGACGCAGCGCTCCAGCGCGGCTCTGTACTCGACATCGCGACCTTCACTGGCGATCCCCTCACACCCGGTCGGCCTGCGCTGCCCGGCGTACCCCGTGTCCAACTGCATGAGGCTCCCGGTATCCCGGCGATTGGAGGGCTCGGCGTGAGTGCGCGCGATGCGGCGACCCTGCTCACGAGACTCGCGGGTCCGTCTGTTCCGCCGGGGTTCCAGGGCGCCCTGCCTTTCGCCTATCACTGCGGCGGCACGGAGGACGTGCAGGTGCGGCTCTTGCTCCGCTCGCAATGGAGCACCCGCACCATCCGCAACGTTGTGGGTGAGCTCCGTGGCACCGTCGATCCGGATGTGCGCGTGCTGATGACGGCCCATCGTGATTCCTGGTGCGCAGGCGCCATGGACAACGCCACGGGCACGGCAGCCCTCACCACAGTGGCGTCCCTGCTCGGTCGTCTGGCGGCCCAGGGGCTCAAACCCGCCCGCACGATCACGCTCATCTCCACGGATGCCGAGGAATTCGGATTGATCGGCAGCACCGAGTTCGCCGAAGCGCACGATGCAGAGGTCCAACGCGGCGCCGCGCTCTGCATCAACCTCGATGCGGTGGTGAGTGGCGGTCATTTCAGTTCCGGCGGCGCCCCCGAGCTCCGCTGCTTCGCGGAGACAGCCGCAGCCGCTGTGCCGGAGCTCGTTGACTTTGAAACACGTGCCCTGGGTTCGGGCAGCGACTTCGCGCCGTTCCTGCACCGCGCAGGCGTGCCCGCACTCGGCATCGACAGCAGCGGTCCCTACGGCGTTTACCACTCGCTCTATGACACGCGTGCCTGGATGCGCGCTCATGGCGACCCGGATGGGAGCCGCCTCGCACGCGTCTCTCTTGCCGCCGCTGCGATCGCCTTCAGTGCCGCGGACAGCACGATTCTTGCGCTGGACGTACAGGGGCTCGCACGCTGGGTGCAGGCCGAGTCAACGGAATTGGCCGCACATCTCGATACCGCAGAGCTGCGCTCCCTCGCGCAACGCCACGAGTACATCACGCGCGCGGCCTCGCGCGTCGCGAGAACGATCAGCGCAGTCGCCGGCGAAGATCCGGACCCCGTGCGCCTTGCTGGCGCCAATCGGCAACTGGCAACCCTCGGAAGAGCAGTGCGGAGTGCATCAGAAACGGGAGCGTTCCGTCATGCATTCCTCGGCGTGGACCCTGCCAGCGGCTACGCCGCGCTGACCCTGCCACTCTTCCGGCGGGCCGTCGCGTTGCCGCACGGCCCGGAGCGCTCAGAGACCTTTGCCGAGCATCTTGCAGCCCTCGATCGTCTCGCGCAGGCGCTTTGGCAAATCGACGCGAGCCTCGGCGCCGCGCGCCCATGAGCTTCACGCCCCGCTGACGAGAACGCGTTGTTCAGGCCGGGCCATGGAAATCACGATGGGCTCGGCGCTCTGCTGGCGGCGGAGAAAGTCCTCGCGCGAGTGCAGTCCCTGCCAACCTTCCGCAATAAGCACCTGTGCCACGGCGCCACCCAGTGATTCGCCGGGTCCGGGGAGCACAAGCGCATCCGGCGCAAACTCCCGCAACATCACGCGCACGGAGGCGGTGAAATCGTAGGTTCGCACAACTTGATGACCCAGCGTGTACTCACGGATGGCGGCTGGCGCTGCGCTGAGAGGCGCAAAGGTCACGCCGCGCCCATCAATGAGCGGCGCGCGCGGTGCCTTGAAAGGCAGAGCACCGAAGGCCTGTCGCGCCCGCGCGCTCGTTGCCTCCATCAACGCGGTGTGGAAGGCGCTGTGCCCGAGCAACTGGAAGGGATAGTCGCGCGTGCCGAGCTTCCGCGGCGGCAGAAGGGCGAGCAGTCGCTTGAGCGCCGCATCCTCGCCCGCAAGCACGCACTGCCCCCCCAACTGAATGGACCAATCCGCGCAGAGACCTTCGGCGCGCACGGTGTGCAATGCCGTCGCCACCGCGCTTGCAGCCTCTGCATCCCGGCGCCAAGCGTCGTCCACGAGGGGGTAAATCACCTGCCCACCGATGACTCCCTCACGCTGGAACGACCCCATGCCGTCCGCGAGCCGGAAACTCTCCTCGAGATCGAGAGCGCCGCTCGCACCCAGCGCGGTATAGAAACCCATGCTGTTGCCGGCTACCGCGATCACTTGCACGTTGCTCGCAAATGTCGCGAGATCCATGAAAGTTCCGGCGGCGATGAGGCCCGCCGCGTTGTCGCCCGCGAGATGAACCGCGCCAAGACGCTCCGCTCCATCCAGTTCCGAAACCGGCGTGCGCCCTGCGGCGGCGCGCAACCCGTCGGCAACATCGAGCACTGCTGCGGCGCGCGCATCACCCGCCGCAAGCTTCCGGAGCGATCCCAGCTCCGTCCTCCCGTAGGAACCGCGTCCGGCACATACAACCCCGGCGCGCATCAACGGGACCTCCGTGCCGGTTGAGCCAGCAACGTTCTCGCTGCGGCTTCGATTTCCTCCTCCGCGGGCAGGATGAGGTTCGCCGCGGCGCCCAGCGGGATGTAGCAATCCGCCCCCGCAACAGTCCCGACCACGGGCATGACATTCGCGAGTTCCTTCAGCAGCACCGCCGCGAGAGACTCGTGCACGCCGCCGCTCCTGCGCCCTTCATCCACGAGCAGCACCCGGCCGGCGCGCGCCGATTCCTCCACGATGAGCGTCTCATCGAGAGGTCTCAGCCAACGGAGGTCCGTCACACGCACGCTCAGGCCGAGTTGTCGGGCCAGACGACGCGCGACGCGAAGCGCCATCCACACGCCGTTGCCGTAGGTCATGATCGCGAGATCCGCTCCCGCTCCTTCGGCGTGCACGGCACCGCGGCCGATGAGTGCGCTTTCGCCCGCTGCCGGATACGCCGCCTGCCAGAGACCATCACCTTCCGCGTGCAGATCCTTCGTCATGTAGAGCGCAATGGGCTCGAGGAAGACACTCACCGCTCCGGAGACCCGCGCCGCCGCGTGAAGCGTGCGGAACAGACGCACGGCTTCGTCACCGCGCGACGGCACCGCCACAAGAAGTCCGGGAATGTCCCGCAGCACCGCGGTGCTGTTGTCGTTGTGAAAATGGCCACCGAAGCCCTTCTGGTAGCCAAGACCCGCAATGCGCACGACCATGGGGTTCTTGAAAGCTCCGCGCGAGAAGAACTGGAGCGAGCAGGCCTCGCCGCGCAGCTGGTCTTCCGCGTTGTGCAGGTAGGCGAGGTATTGGATCTCCGGGATGCTGACGAACCCGAGATGCGCAGCACCTCCGGCGAGCCCGAGAATGGTGGTTTCATCCAGCAGCGTGTTGAAGACCCGCCCCTCGCCGAACTTCTCCGCGAGACCCGTGGTCACGTGATAGACGCCGCCCTTCTTCGCCACATCCTCACCGAAGAGCAACGTGGCCGGGTCCTTCGCGAGTGTTTCTTCCAGCACCCGGTTGATGAGCACAGCCATGTGGCGTGCGCGAGCATCCGCGACGCTGGCGCTGTCTTGCACAGCACGAGGCATGCGCGCTGCCTCCGTTGCGATCGCAGCCTCGTCGCGCGGCGCCAGCGATTCCATCACGGCTTCGCGCGTCACGAGCTTCGGACGCCGGGCCGCCTCCACAGCGGCCGCAGCCACCCGCGCTCGTGTGCCCTCGTACAGCGCACGCAGTTCCTCTGCTGTGGCGAGGCCGAGAGCGATGGCTCGCCGCGCACCAGCGAGCAATGGATCGAGTGCTTCCACGGCCTCGATGTCTTCGCGCGTCCGGTACTCCGTCTCCACATCCGAACCCGCATGACCCAGCATGCGGATGGTGCGGAGGTGCAGAAAGACCGGCTTTCTCCGCGTGCGGCAGACTTGCACCGCCTCTTCAGCCGCCGCATAGGCACTGGCGAGGTCGAGACCGTCGCCTGCGACATAGTGGAAACCCGGCTGCGCCGCCATGCGACGCGCGATCCAACCAGCGGGTGTGCGCACACTGATACCGATGCCGTTGTCCTCACAAAGGAAGATCACAGGCAACGGCAGATGCTGAAACGCGCACCACGAGGCCGCGTTGAATGCACCCTGGGAGACATTGTGATTCGCACTGGCGTCGCCGAAGCTCGCGAGCACGATCGAGTCTTCCGGAATGGGCAGCGCCACACCGAGTACGCGAGCGCGTTCGATGGCGAACGCGGCCCCCACGGCCTTGGGCAGATGCGAGGCGATGGTGCTGGTCTGCGGCGGGACCCACTGCTCTGGTGCACCGAAGACCTTGTGTCGACCACCAGAAACAGGGTCGTCGCTCGCGGCAACGAGCGAGAGCAGCACATCGAACACTTGGGTGCTGCCGGGACGTTGACGCGCCCGCTCCACCATCAAGGCCCCGCTGCGATAGTGCAGAAAGGCCGGATCGGTCTCGCGCACGAGCCGCCCGGCCACCACGTTGCCCTCGTGCCCACTGCTGCCAATGGTGTAGAAGCCTTGATTCAGGCGCTTCAAGTCGCGTGCAGCGAAGTCGAGATGCCGGGCAACGACCTGCGACTCGAAGAGCTCGAGAAAAGTCCGGCCGTCGAGCGCACTGCCGGACGCTAGCGGTGTTTCGAGATCTGCGCGCGTGCGAGCCGCCGGTGACTCTTCGAGCACCCGCAGGAAAGCGGCATCCACGAGACGCGAGCGGTCGACAGCCATGCGCGGCGAGGATAGCGAACCACCGAGCGCCGTTCAGCGTGAGGGCTAGGATGCGGCCATGGCAGATCCGGAGCGCATCCTCATCACTGGCGTCAGCAGCGGGCTTGGCCACGCATTGGTGGAGGCACTGCTCGCGCGAGGAGTGCGGGTGGCCGGGGTAGCACGGCGTGGTGAGGCACTCCGCGCCCTCGCGGAACGCCATCCGGAACGCTTTCTGCCCCTCGTCCTGGATGTCACCGACAGCGCGGCCCTGCGTGCGGCCATCGCAACGGCAGCCGCCACGTTCGGCGGTCTCGATGCCGTCGTGGCCAACGCGGGGATCGGCATCCCCGCGACCGCGGACACCATCCGCACCGAAGACGTGCGCCGCGTTCTCGAAACCAATGTGGTCGCGGCCATCGAGACGCTCCTGTTCGCGCTCCCTTATCTCCGCAAGAGCCCGGCGCCTCTCCTGGCAGCCACGACCAGCATGGCCGGCTGGCGCGCCGGACCGGGCGCCGCACCCTACTGCGCTTCGAAGGCTGCCCTCATCGCGTTCCTCGATGCACTCCGCGCCGAACTCCACGCCGAGGGCATCCGCGTCCTCGACATCGCTCCGGGATTCGTGAGGAGCGAGATGACAGCACGCAACGCCTTCGCCATGCCGTTCCTCATGGAAACGCACGCCGCGGCGGAACAAATGGCCCGCGCCATCCTGCGGCGCAAGAGCCACGTGAGCTTCCCGCTGCCCATGACAGCCTTGGCCTGGATGTTTCGCCGCCTGCCAGACCGTCTCTACGACCTCCTCGCCCGCCATGTGGCGAAGAAGCTCCGTCGCGAAGGCACCCTCGGCATCGCCCAAGCCTCCGGCTCAACGCCACACCCCTGACCCCGACACCCACCGCAACTGCGCCTCGTGCGTCGGCCGCCTGCGTCGGTTCGCCGCCTGCGCCGTGAGTGGGGTCCCGCTGAGCAGAGCCAACGAGCGCATCCGAGCGGCTCTGCGAAGCGGGATCACCCCCGAACAAAGCAGGCGGCGCAACCGCGTGCCGTATCGGCGCGCAGCGCATGGGGTCCCGCGGAGGCAGGCGTTCGGAGCCATCCCGGCAGGCCCATGCGTGCCCATCCGGAATGACACCTCTGCAGTGCGGTTTGAGATCTGGCTCATGGCGAAAACACGGGATTTTCTCAAGACGGCGAGCTTGAGCGCGGGGTACGTTTCTGTGTGAACACGAAGAGCCTTTCTTGTCTTCTTCTCCTCGCGGCGGGCTTGCTCGCCCAGGTTTCCGGTGCGCTCACGCTCAATCCCGCGCAGCCGGCGGGCGGCACGAACTACGCGGACTTCGCGAGCCTCGTGACGGCGCTGCAGAGCGGCATCGCGGGGCCGGTGGTGGTGGATGTGTTCGATGATGGCGGGCCCTTCACTGCGCCCATGCTCTTCAGCACAACCAATGTGAACTGGTCCACCGGTCAGCAACCTGCATCCGTGGCCGCGAACGGCACAGCGGTGCTGGTGCTCGCGCAGTTCCCCGGCAGCTCCAACCTCAACACGCTGACCATTCGGGCGGCCGTTGGAGAAACTCCCGTGCTCGATGCCACAGGTCTCAGCATGGGCGTGTTCTGGAACGGTGCCGATCACGTCACTCTCGAAGGTCTCGAGATCCGTGGCGCGATGTTTGATGGCGTCAGCATGTACAGCGAGACGCAGCACGGCCTCATCGATGGTGCCGCCGTGCGCCGCTGTCGCATTCATGCGTGCGGCGGCTCCGGCATCGTCATCTACGGCAACCTGCCCCATCCGCAGAATGTCCTGATCGAATCCAACTTCTTCTGGAATCTGCAACAGACCAACGGCGGCGGATTCAACACCCTCGCTCGTTTCGGATATGTGAGCTGGCGTCGGCAGAATGGCCTCGTCATTCGCGGCAACACTTTTGCCGTGACCTCTGCTGTGGGCTCGCAGTTCGCCGTGCTCGGTACGAATCCCGGCAGCATCACCGAGACAGCGCCGCTCGTCATCTCCGACAACATCGTGCTGAAGCTCTCGGGCGGCGCGCGCCCGACCCTCATGCTGCCGGACATCGGCACGGTGAGCGGCATCCCGGCAAGCATGAACCACAACTGCTGGCACGACGCGACAGGCGGCGTGCTCGCGCTCTCGGGCCCGGGCGGCGCCGTGGCCTCGCTCACGCTGCAGGCGTGGCAGAGCGTGGCTCAACGTGACGGCGCGAGCGTCACCGCGGATCCGCAACTCATCGATGTCGCCAACGGCGACCTCCATCTGGCAATGGGTTCACCGGCCATTGGCGCCGGTAGCACTGGCTACCTGGCTATGGACATCGACGGTGAATTGCGGGATGCCGCGCCCGACATGGGCGCGGATGAATGCCTCACCATGCAGCTTCCCGTTGTGCAGGCCCTCGGCGCTGGATCCATCAACAGTTCCGGCAACACGGCCCTGCTCTCCACTCCCCTGCTCCCCTCCATCGGCAACGCCGGTTTCGCCGTGATGGTGGATCAAGTGCCTGCCGGCGCCAACGTGTGGCTGTTCGCCTCCATTGGCACAGCAGCACAAGGTCAGACACTTGCGCCCGGCATCACACTCTGGCTTGATCTCCCGAGCATGCTCGCCCTCTCACAGGCAGGCGTCGCGCCGTTCGGCCCCTTGCCCGCGGGCGTCGGCGGCAGCACGGGTTTCGCGTTGCCCCTTCCTCCGGATCCCGCGTTGAACGGACTTGTGCTCGGATTGCAGGCCTGCCTCCTCGATGCAGGCGTTGCCGCAGGCTACGCGGTGTCGAACGGACTCCGTCTCACCATTCACTGAGCGCTCCGTTATCCTCCTGCCATGCGCGTCGCCGTCCTCGGTCTCGGCGCCATGGGTGCACCCATGGCACGGAACATCCACGCTGCGGGTCATGAACTCTGCGTGTTCAATCGCACGCGCGAACGTGCACTGCCGTTCGCCACGCTCGGCGCCACGATTGCCGAGACGCCCGCAGCGGCAGCGCGGGGTGCCGCCGTCCTGCTCGTGAATGTCAGCGACACTCCGGATGTGACCGGGATGCTGTTCGCACCCGGTAGTGGCGCCGTCGAAGGTCTCTCCGCGGGCAGTCTCGTCATTGACTGCAGCACGATTGCCCCGGCCGCTGCGCGTGCGCACGCAGCGCGACTCGCAGAACACGGCATTGGCTGCGTGGACGCGCCGGTGAGTGGTGGCCCTGAAGGGGCCGCTCGCGGAACTCTGGCCATCATGTGCGGCGCAACGACCGCCGATTTCGAACGCGCCCTGCCCATTCTGAAACTCCTGGGACAGCGCATTGTCCACGTCGGACCGCCGGGCGCAGGTCAGATCGCGAAGGCGGTGAATCAAGTGGTCATCGCGGGCACCTATCAGGCGCTGGCCGAGGGACTCGCGCTGGCAGCCGGCCTCGGAGCCGACGCCACACGTGTGCTGGACGCCATCAGCGCAGGCGCAGCGCGTTCCTGGGTGTTGGAGAACCGCGCGGGCAACATGCTGCGCGATGACTACCCCGCAGGCTTTCGCATGAAACTGCACCGGAAGGACCTGCGGATCGCCCTCGAAGAAGCGGAGCGCGCGGGGGTCCGCATCCCGCTCACGGAGCTCGTGGCCGCATGCGAAGACCGGCTCATCGCAGCAGGCCTTGGCGACGCCGATGTCTCGGCGCTCGCACGTGCCGTACGCGAGGATGCCCACCTTCCCCCCGGACCGTTCCCACACTCGGAGACACCATGACCACGCCTGCCGACCTTGGCCGCAGGGATTTCCTCGGGCTCACGTTCGGCGCCGCCGCTGCCGGCACACTGCTCGCCGGCTGCGCGACGGAACCGACGCCGTCGAAGCCCATCACCAGCAAAGCGCCACTGTTCAAGATCTCACTCGCCGAGTGGTCGCTGCATCGCCGACTGCGAGCGGGCGGCATGACCAATCTCGATTTCCCGCGCGTGGCGCGCGAGGAATTCGGCATCGACGCAGTGGAGTTCGTCAGTGCCTTCTTCAGGGAAAAGGCGCAGGACAGTGCCTATCTCGGCGAACTGCGCGCGCGTGCGAACTCCGAAGGCGTCAGCATGCTGCTCATCATGATTGATGGCGAGGGTGCTTTGGGCGCTCCCGATGCCAGCGCCCGCAAATCCGCCCTCCTGAGCCACGTGCGCTGGCTCGAAGCAGCCCGTGCACTCGGTTGTCACAGCATTCGCGTGAATGCCGTCTCGGAAGGGACGCGCGATGAGCAACTCAATCTGCTGGCGGAGGGCATGCACGCACTCACAGAGGTTGGCGCGGGCATCGGCATCAATGTGCTCGTGGAAAACCATGGTGGTCTCAGCTCTGATGGGCGTTTCCTTGCGGAGCTGATGCGCCGCGTGGGGCACCCACGTTTCGGAACGCTGCCGGATTTCGGCAACTTCACCCTCGCCCCGGGCGAGGAATACGACCGCTACAAGGGAGTCGCCGAACTCATGCCGTGGGCCAAGGCCGTGAGCGCCAAGTCCCATGATTTCGATGAGCACGGCCTGGAAACACACACGGACTATGCCCGCATGCTCGGCATCGTCCTCGGCGCCGGATACCACGGTCACATCGGTGTCGAATACGAGGGCAACCAACTCAGCGAGCAGGAAGGCATCCTCGCCACCAAACGCCTGCTCGAAGTCGTGCGCTCCCTGCAGACCTGAGTTCGCGTCCCTCTTCTGCCTTCTTGCCGTCAGCTGCGCCGTGATCGTGCCCGGCACTGACGGAGCCGTGGCCGTCGGAAGCGCGCGCACCGCAGTCACCGACGGCGTGCGCAAGATCGATGCCTGCGGCTTGATCCTCGATCTGGCAGCCTCCCCACCAGCCTTGGTGATCGGCACCCTTCAATCACGCAGCCGCGACGTTGGAGCGTTGCGACTTTGCACCCGCGAGATCGCGGGCCTGTCCGTGGATTGCGGCGCCGCGCGGCTCGGGCACACATGCCTCGCCGTCGCCGCCTGGAGGGAGTCTCGACATGCAATGGATGATCCCTGTGTTCCTGCTCGCAGCCTGTCAACAAGATCTTCTGCTGGTGGATGAAGCGCATTGGGGGCTGGCGGCGCGCGTCAGCACTGTCGGCTCACCCATCGCAGTTCAGGCCGGCGCATCCCGCACACTCATCACCACGCTGCCAGCAGAGGGGGCTGCTGCGCCCTGTGATGCGGGCGCACTCGGATCCGTAGCCGTGATCTCGCGGGGTCGGCTCGACTGGAACGATGCCTCTGCTCTCCGTCATGTCATTGCCACCGGCGCAGCCGCTGAACTTCTCGTCGCTTCCGGGCGCGTGACGCCTCTGCAGGGAGTCGCGCGATGAGGGTGCAGCGCGTCTTCGTGCTGCTCTTGCTCATGGTGCATGGCTGCGCGGCGCCAGACGCGGCACAGTTCGTGGAGCACACCTCCGTCGGACTTTCTCTCGACGCAGGCGAAAGCTTCAGTGCACCTTTGGTGCTTTCCCTGGGTACCACGCGGCGTGTCCTTGCCCGCGTCCCGCAGCGCCGTCGCGGCGAGCGAGCGGGGCAACTCGAAGATCTGCTCGCAGCAGTCGAACTCGTTCCTGATCCAGCGGCCGCGAAGGACGACGTGCTGCGCCTCGATGCCGTGCTTGTCTCCGGACGGGCAGCACGCATCGCCCTCCTGCCCGAGGAGGAACGCATCCGGCTCTGGCATGAGGGCTTGCGTCTCGGCGCGCGCGATTCGAGGGTATGCACGGGAGACGCGATCGTCGGCGGCAATTGACTGCCGCGGTACGCATGGCACACTCGGACTCCCTGCGGCAACCAGCAAGGAGTCCCGCCATGCGTCTTGTCCACTCGACCCTCTTCGCCATTGTTCCATTCTTCCTGTGGAGCTGCGCCTGCTGCAATGACTG
Organism: Planctomycetia bacterium; assembly: GCA_005790545.1. Taxonomy (GTDB): domain Bacteria; phylum Planctomycetota; genus SXUL01. The sequence goes on from SXUL01000057.1 coordinate 21,888, forward strand.
CGAGTAGCCAACAGCAGCAACGGAAGCTCCCGTCGCGGCAGCAGCCCCGCAAGCAGGCGCGACAGCGGGCAGCGCTGCGGCGGCTGCCATGCCCGCGCCCGAGCGCTACCCGGAACAGGAACTGTTGAGGAACCTCGCGGGCGAATGGGATTGCGAAAACTGGATGATGATGGACCCGTCGCAACCGGCCATGACCTCCAAAGGCACGATGAGATCGCGGCTCCAGACGCCCAATGAATACTGGGTGATCGCCGACTACAAGTCCGAGATGATGGGCATGGCCTTCTCCGGCCACTCGATCTTCGGCTACGACATCACGCTGAAGAAGTGGGTGGGAACCTGGATCGACAGCATGGCTCCCATCATCATGAACTCGACCGCCGAGTGGAATCCGGTCACGAAGACGTGGACATCCTGGGCCGACTTCATCGACCCGGCCAGCGAGCAGCCCATGAAGTTCAGGATGACGACCGAAGTGAAGAGCGCCGACAACCACTTCTTCACCATGTACATCGTCACGCCAGAAGGCGAGTTCAAGAACATGACCATCAATTACACGCGCAGAAAATGAAGTGATTGAGCGCTGCCCGCACCGGCGGCCATGAGTGCTGGCACATCCTCTTCCAGCCAGCGCACCACGTGCCCGCGATCCACGCCCGGCAAGACGAGAGCTGCGGACGCGAGCACGTCGAAAGGCCGCATGAACCGGCCGAATCCGAGGGCGTGGCAGACATCGGAACTGACTTCGGCCACGCAGGTGGTGAGAAACTCCGCTGTCCGCGGCTCATCTCCGCGCCGACCATTCATGTGATGGAACGCGGCGTCGGCCACGGACTCAGGGAGCCCCCAACTCGCCGCGAGACGCTGGCCCACCACGCGGTGGAGACACTCGACAATGATCTCCGCGGCACCATCACGGCAGGGCTGTTCCGGCAGCGCACCCCGCGCTTCAAGCGCCTTGAGAAGCGGCAGACGACCGATGTCATGCAGAAGGCCTGCTGTGTGACATTGCTCGTCATCGAGCCCGAGCCTTGCGCCGAGAGAGCGCGCCAGTTCCGCACAGACGATGGCGTGTGTGGACTCCATCTCGGCCCAGGCCCTGGATTTCATGCCCGCGGCGGTCCGACAGAGCACCGCACTCAGGATCACCTCACGCATGCGCCGGATACCGATGCGTCCGAGCGCGTCCTGGATGCTCCGGCTCTTCCCTGCACGCCCGGCATAGAGCGGCGAATTCGCCTGACGCAGGACGAGGGCGGCGAGCACCGGGTCTGCGGAGATACGCACGGAAACACCGGCGAAGTCAACATCCGCAGCCTTCAACGCTTGCAGGGCCTGCATGGCCGTATGCGGTGTCGGCGGGAGGACCAGTGTCCCCTCGGTGACGAACTTCGAGATGTCATCGAGGAGCGTTCGTTCCTCCGGCAGAAGCCGGCTCGGGCCGGGCAACTCCAGCCGCGGCGCAGCGAACGCAGCGCTCAGGTACCAGCCTGCCTCAAGTCCCTGCTTGACGGGTGTCGTGGAGATCAACGTGCGTCATCGTTTCGGGTGCTGGTGCGTCATCACTCGGCCAGAATGATGCCGCGGGCTTCTTCAAGGGTGGTCACACCCCGATTGACAAGCTCGATGGCGCAGTCGGCAAGCGTATGCATCCCTTCACGCCTGCCGATCTGGCCCACCTGGACTTCGGTTCCGCCTTCGGTGATGGCGCGCTTCATCTCTTTGGATTTCACGGCCATCACTTCGAAGACCGGCAGCCGGCCGCGATAGCCGGAGCCTCCGCACTGCTCGCAGCCGCGCCCGCGGCAGAGGCGTTCGATCGAGGACAGGATGCCCTGATCGAGGTCGCTCCTCTGCAAGGCCGCGAGATCCGCCTCCTCGCGACAGTTGGTGCAGATCTTCCGCACGAGGCGTTGCGCCACCACGAGCTTCACGGCACTGGCGACGAGATAGGGCTCGATGCCCATGTCCACCAGACGCACAACCGTGCTCGGCGCATCATTCGTGTGCAGCGTGCTCAAGACGAGGTGTCCGGTGAGTGCCGCCTTCACGGCGATGCTCGCGGTTTCAAAATCGCGCATCTCGCCGACAAGAATGATGTCAGGGTCCTGGCGCAGGAATGAGCGCAGAGCCGCATCGAACGTCAATCCCGTCTGGTGACGCACGTGCACCTGCGTCAGTCCCGCCAAGGTGTATTCGACGGGGTCCTCCGCAGTAACAATGTTCACATCCATCTGATTGAGCTGGTTCAGAATGGTGTAGAGCGTCGTGGTCGTGCCGCTGCCGGTCGGTCCGGTCACGAGGATCATGCCGCAAGGATTGTTGACGGCCTCGCGCACGAGCTCGAGTGCCCGCGACTCGAATCCGAGTTCGTCCACACTGTCTCGAAGATCCCCCGTGCCCAGCACGCGCATCACGATCTTCTCGCCATGAATGCCGGGCAGACTCGACACGCGGAAGTCGACAGCACTCTTCTCATCGAGGGCGAGTTTGATGCCGCCGTCCTGGGGCACGCGCCGTTCCGCAATGTCCATACCGCTCATGATCTTCACGCATGAGGAGAGCGTGCCGCGGAGTTCCTTCGACATGCGCAGCACTTCCTGCATCATGCCGTCGACACGGAAACGCACGCGCAGCGCATCCTCCATGGGCTCGATGTGGATATCACTCGCGCGCATGCGCATGGCCTTCAGGAGCAGGCCGTTCACCATGCGCACGACGGGAGCGTCGAGATCGCGCACCTCCAGCTTCGGGAGATTGCGCGCATCGCCATCGGTCGCCTCCGGCGCAGGCGCAGCCTCTTCGGCCGCGCGCTTCAGGATCTGGTCGAGCTCCTTCAGTTGCGGTCCCGGGATCACCGGCGCTGCCCGCGCGGCCTTGCGTCCGTAGAGCGCGGCGCGAGCGCGCTCGATGGCTTTCGGCCCTGCAATGGCGAAGCGCACCGCACACCCTGTGGCCCGTGCCAGCTTGTCTTGCAGCGGCTCATTGGCGGGATCGGAGGTGGCGACGAGCAGCGATGCACCCTCGCGCTTCAGCGGCAACGTGCCGGTCTGCTTGCTCAGTGCTTCCGGGAAGACCTTGAGCATCTCGGCATCGACCCCGATGTTCTCAAGGTCCGCGCGCTCGAGGTTGAAGCGTTTCGCCACCGCCTCGACAAGATCCTTCTCGCTGACCATGCGCCGGTCCACCAGAGTGCCTGCAAGAGAGTCTCCACCAAGCGCGCGCGCTTCCGCGAGCTTCTCGGCGGTCAGCACTCCTGCCGCTACCAGATGATCCCCGACATCCACCGTGAAGGTCCCTCAGGCCGTGTCGCGAAAATGCACGGACGCTTCCCCTATCGGCGCACAGCGCCCGGGTGTGTAGCGCCGCCTCAGTGCGCCACTTTTCCTCGTGGCAATGACGCGCGCGCGCGCTGCTTCATCTCGCGGCGGCGGAGTTCCCTGCGCTCAAGACGACGGAGCGCGATGAACCCGCGGCGGTCACCAATGAGCTGGAGTGCGTCCTTCACCCGCGGCCTCAAGAAGTTGTTGCCGAGCAGTCCGATGAGCGTCGGGAGCGCCTCCGTGACGCGCGCCACGCCGAGCGCCTCGCACGCCGCCTGCCGGACCGACAGATCGCCGAATTGCAGGACTTCGAGCATCCGTTGTTTCACGTCGTCACGCGCGGCGGTGAAGGGAACAAGTGCTTCCACTGCGGCGAGTTGAACCTCCACATCCGGATCCATGGACACCACGAGCAATCCGTCGGCCGCACGAGGATCCGCGAGCTCCATGAGCCGGCGCGCAGCGGCACGACGGGCCGTCCCGTGGGCTGTACGGAGCGCCGCAAGCAGCGCCTCCACATCCGAATACTGCTTGTCCTCCCCGAGCGCGCGCACGGCCCACGGCACCATGCGCCCGCGGCACTCCAGCGTGATGCGCAGCAGCGGCACGAACGCGCGGCTGTCTTTGCCCTCCACGAGACCGCGCGCCACGCTGACAAGCAGGTCCTTGTCGTGGGTCTCCGCGAGGGCCGCGAGAGCATCGGCACGTTCTTCCGGTGCGTAGCCGAGGAGCGCTTCACCCGCCGTGCGTCGAAGACTCCTGATGACGGATCCGCCCAATGCGACCAAGCCCGGCAACACCGCGCGGAGGCGCTCATCCGCAGCATGGCGGGCGACAGCCATGATGCCGTCAAGGACGCGCGCGCGACGAGTTTCCGTCAGCGCCGCACCCCAGGTCAACAACGCCGGAGCCCGCGACTCCATGAGTTCGCCCGCAACCCCGCGGCGAGCCACCTCCGCGAGAGCCGGCAGCCCTGCGGCGCCATCTGGATCGCGCGCGAGCCGCAGGAGGAGCTCCGTTGTGCCTTCATGTTGAAGAGCCGCATCGAGGGCCATTCCGCTGAGCACTTCATCTGCGTCACCAAGCGCTCGTTCGAGTTGCCGCGGCAGGTCCGGCGTGTTGCGGCGGATGAGGCCGGCTAGCGCGGTGCGCCGGAGCAGAACATCCTCAGCGGAGGCGGCCAGCTCGAGGACTGCGAGTCCCGCCGCTCCTGCGCGTCCGCCGAGCGCTTCGAGACATGCGCCGCGCGCACCGGGAGGGCCCGACGCATGGATGACAAGGAAGTCCTCCTCTGCCGCAGCGATCACGTCAAGCGTCCTCACCGCGCGCAGCGCGACTTCCGCACCACCGACTACCGCGGCCTTCAGCAGGGCCTCGCGCACTCCGGGCACACGCACCTCGGCGAGCGCCGTTGCCGCCAATGCTCTGAGCGTTTCCGGAAAGCGCTGTTCGAGAAACTCGAGCGTGAGCGCACCGGGCGTCAGCGTCAGGATGGCGCGTGCCGAGGCCTCGGGGACATCCGCGAGGGTCATCGGCCGCTCGAGCACTGCTGCATCCAGCGCGGCCCGGGCGCGCCGGGCGTTTCCTGCGAAGGGATCACGGGCCGCACGCAGCAGCAGCAACAACTCCTCGGAGGTCTGAACCTGCTGCAGCCCGCGCACGACACTCGCACGCACCGCTGGATCGTCGTGCGAGAGGAGAATCCCGTCGAGGCGCGTGGGCTTGCCGGCAATGCCGCGGCGGAAGTTCACGACCACTGCAGGCCGGAGTCTCGGTACGGCGGCTTCCAGCGTGCTCCATGCGTCGGCATCATCCGCCGCGAGCAGAGCCTTCAGGAGTTCCTGCGCTTCCAGGGCGGTGAGCGCGGGATCCAGAAGGCGCTCAAGCACCGTCCTGGAATCATCCGCTCCATCCTGAACGAGCGTCGAGGCGTGGGTTACAACCGGGGGCATGAGGCTTTCCCGTTTGCGGTTATCGGCAGGAGCACTCGCTCTCCTCATGCTGCTCGCCGCCTGTCACTCGGATGCGCTGCTGACAGACGGCCCGTTTGCGGGCCACGTGGACGCACACTCCATCCACATCTATGCACGCGCCACGAGCCACGGCACGGTGCGAGCGGAATTGCGCGGGGCCGGCACACTGCACACGGCAACATCTGAGGCAACGGCCAGTGGCGATGACATGCTGCGCTTCACTTTCAATGGCCTGGCTGAGGGAACGGAGTGGACGCTCCGCCTCGACGGTGAAGCGGGCACACCGCCCGTCAAGCACATCGTGCGCACGCCTCGCTCTGATTGCGCGGCTCAGTCTCTCGCCTTCATCTCCTGCGCGGACGACCTCGCCGTGCCGCGCCAACCGCTGTGGACACGACTCGGAGAAGCGGGCATCGATGGCCTCGTGCTCCTGGGCGACACGCCCTACATCAACAACACGAGTCTCGCAGTACAGCGCAGTCGGCGCCGCACCTTTCATCGCGTACCCGAATTCTTGGCCCTGCTGCGCTCAGTGCCGGTGTGGACCACGTGGGATGACCACGACTACGGCGCCAACGACGAATGGGGCGCCATTCCGGGCCGCGAGAACTCGCGGCAGGCGCTGCTCGAATGGAGCGCGCTTGCGGAGGCGGGGACCGGCAACGAAGGCATCTTCACGAGCTTCCGTCGCGGGCCGCTTGAGGTCTTCCTGCTTGATGCCCGCTGGTTCGCCGATACGGAAAAGGATGCAGCCGGACGCACAACGCTGCTGGGTGCGGCGCAGTGGGCATGGATCGAGCAGGCGCTGCGCAGAAGCACGGCGCCCTTCAAGATCCTCTGCACCGGGCTCGTCTGGAATGACGCGGTGCGCGACGGCAAGCAGGATCACTGGCTGCATTGGCCGCACGAGCGCGAGCGCCTGTGGCGCTTCATCGGCGACGAGAAGATCGCGGGCGTCGTGCTGGTCGGAGGCGACTTGCACCGTTGCCGCGTGTTCGAACATCGTTCCGAGTCTCTCGCCGGCTATCGCCTGTTCGAGTTCATATCGTCGCCTCTCGCGGCGCACGTGATTGACTCCAACGGGCCGGAGCACCGGGACCTCATCTTCGACAAGGGCCTGGCCATGGCGGGGCTGATCCTCCGCGTGCGTGCGGAGTCACCCACGGTCCTCGAGGCGCGCTACATCGACGAGCAGGGCAAGGTGTTCTTCGAGAAGCGCCTCGCGCAGGAACAGTTGCAGCGGTCGCCCGCGGGTCGTTGAAACCGCGCTGCCGCAGCGCCCTCAGCGCAGGCACTCCACACGCGGGGGCACTCGATAGCTCGCGGAATGCCGGGCGAGTTCCTCATGCGCGGGCGGAGTTCCCTCGAACACGAGCAACCTCCAGCGCAAACGCAGCGGCGTCGCCGGCTCCAGAGATGCGAGCGGCATGAAGCCGAAACGACCATAGGGTCGCGCACTCAGGACCGCCCCGGCCGGATTCGCCGGATGCTCGATGAGCAAGAGTGTGAACGTGCGGCCTTCGAGCTTGAAGCTCATGCCGCCCCAGTGGAGGTCGGCATGGATGTCATTGCCAAGCGCGCGCTCTCCGGTTGGCAGCCAGACCTGCGTTTCCTTCTCCGTGGCTGTCACCGCATCCGCCGCGCGCACGTGAAAGCCCGCATGATGGGCATCACCACCGAGTTTCACCGGGCCGTCGAGAGCTTGCAGAGCGATGGTCACATCCAGTGCGCGAAAGCTGCTTCCTGCAAAAGCGGTGAGACTCCTCGTCTCGCGCACCAGCGCCTTGCCGTCCGCGAGGCACCATTCCTGCTCAGTGACGAGACGCGCTGCCGCGCATCCCGCTGCCGAGCCCGCGTCGACAAAGCGACGGTGCCGGATGCTCACCCCTGCGCGGCAGTGCCAGAAGTCATGCGTGAGCCCCGCGTGTTCCACCTTGTTCCAGCCGAGAAACACGCCCCGATGATGCGGGTATTTTCCGCCCCTTCCCTTCGTGATCTGGAGCGCGCCGTCTGCGGCAAAGAGATCCTGCCACGGCTTCTGCGCCTCTTCGGCCTGCACCGCGTCGAAGCTTGTGACGGTGCGCAGGAAGCGACGTCCTCCGAAGAAGAGGAGGCGCTCCTCCGCATCAGCACCTGAGGTCCGCGGCACAGGTCCGTCCGTTGAAGTGTCCGCTCCTCCGGCCGCGCTGTCGCCACGCAGGATGAGCTCTCGGCTCGCTCCCGCCGCGCGCAACAACAGCACGCGCGTCGCCTCGGGATGCACAGGTGCGCACGCGGGCAGCCATTGAGTGTGCGCGCGCTGCGCGCCCTCGCTCCACACCGTCGCAGGAGGGACGCCCTCGGGCAGTTCGAGCAACGTATCCGTCGCGGCGAGCGGGCCGAGACAGACACGCAATGCGGGTGGCTGCGCCATGACGACACCGGCCACCAGGAACGCGAGAACAGGCAGCATCCGCATGCCTGCATGCTACTCTCGCCGCGGTGCGCTGGATTGTGGCCATTCTCCTGTTCGCACTCGCGCTCCCGGCGCAGCGTGGTGACCATCCCGGCGAAGCGCAGCCTCCACTTCCTGTCGCTCTGCAGTTGCCGCCTCCCGAAGTGCTCAGTCCCGCTGAAGCCCTGGCAGCGCTCCGCGTCGAGGCAGGACTGGTGGTGGAACTGTTCGCCGCGGAACCGCTGGTGGTCGCGCCGGTCGCCATGCGCTTCGATGCCATGGGACGTCTCTGGGTCGTGGAGATGCGCGGCTTCATGCCCGACATCGATGGCACTGACGAGGGGCGCGCCACGGGCTGCATTGCCGTGCTCGAAGATACGGATGGCGACGGGCGCGCCGACAAGCGCACCGATTTCGCGGACGGACTCGTCCTGCCGCGCGCGCTGGCCCTTGTGCGAGGCGGAGTGCTGGTTCTCGAACCTCCGTGGCTCAGGTTTTTCGCGGACTCTGACGGAGATCTGGAACCGGAATCCGAACGCATCCTGCTCGGGAGCTTTGGAGGACGTCACAGCCCGGAACACGCCCCGAACGGACTCGTGCCCGGACTCGACAATTGGCTGCACTGGGCGAATCATCCTCAGCGCATGCGCTGGGATGGAGAGCGCTTGCAAGTGGAGGCTTCTCTCGCTCAAGGCCAGTGGGGCCTCGCACAGGATGATCTCGGTCGGTTCTTCTTCAACAGCAACAGCGACCAGTTGCGCGCTGCTCTCGTGCCATCGCATCTCATGGCCGCGAACCCGGCCAGCGCGGGCGCGGGACTGGCGGACGTGCGGGTGGCCGCGGATCAGAGGGTTTTTCCCATCCGCGCCACTCCGGGCGTCAACCGCGGATATCAGCAGGGCTTCCTGAAGGAGGGACGCCTCGCCCATTTCACCGGCGCCTGCAGCCCATTCATCCTGCGCTCCCTGGCGCTCGGTACGGCTTGCCAAGGCAGCGCATTCGTCTGCGAACCTTGCGCCCACCTCGTCCGCCGCAATGTGCTGACGGAATCGCCGCGCGGCGTTGAGGCCACCATCGCCAACCAGAACGAGGAGTTTCTCGCCAGCACCGATGAGCGCTTTCGGCCGGTGGCGCTGGCCGAGGGTCTCGACGGCGCTTTGTACATCGCTGACATGGCGCGCGGCGTGATCCAGCACAAGCTCTTTGTCACGACCTTCCTCCGACAGCAAGTCGCAGCACGCAAACTCGAGGAACCCATCGACCGTGGCCGCATCTTCAGGGTTCGCCACGCTGCCACACCGCGCGCGGCAGCACCCAGGCCCGCGGGCATGAACAACCGGGAACTCGTGGCTTTGCTCAGTCATCCCGCGGGCGCTGTGCGCGACACTGCACAGCGCCTCCTCGTGGAGCGTGAGGCCCGCGAAGCAGCGCCGGAACTGCGCGCCGTCGTTCGACAGCAGAAACAACTCCACGCCCGACTGCACGCGCTGCGCACGCTCGAAGCACTCGCTGTTCTGGATGAACAGACGCTGCTCAGCGCGCTCCGGGATGCGGCAAGCGACCTGCGCGCTGAGGCGCTCCTCGTTCTGCCGTCTCGCGCAGCCGACATGCAGATGGAATCACTGCGCCTCGCGCTCACCGCGGCCATTGCTGATCCAATTCAGCGCGTGCAGCAGCACGCAGCACTGGTGCTCGGACGCATCCCGGAACCTGTCGGGAAGCCGCTCCTGCTCGAACTGCTCGCACACGGCAGCGCGACACTCCAGACTCTCGCGCTCACAGGCTGCGCCGAGAAGGAAGCGGATCTCGCTCTGGCTCTGGCAGAGCGCGGCGGCGGCAGCGGGCTCGGGCTGTTGCTCCGCCATGCACTGGCTCGACGCCAGCAGGCCGGGCTCTTCCGTCTGTTCGCATTCGGCTGCGCGCCCGCTCAGCAACAGGAACGCGCCTTCGTGCTGGCCGCACTCCGCGAGAGCTTGAAGTCAGCCAAACCTCGCCGCGCCCTTGTCTTCGCGAAAATGCCCGCCGCGGAAGTTTGCGCCAGCATCCTCGGCGAGCCGGCTTTCGCGGATCATTTCACATGGCCCGGACGCAGCGGCGGTCCGGCTCTGCCTCCGGGACTCGATGCCGAGGGGCGCGCCTTGAACGCACGCGGCGCGCTGCTCTTCCAACAGCACTGTGTCGCGTGCCATCAAGCCGACGGCCGCGGGATGGAAGGCGTCGCTCCCTCGCTCGCATCTTCCCTGCGCGTACCGCGTGCTCCCGACGTGCTCGCGCGCATCCTCCTCGACGGATTCACCTCGTTGAACAGCGGCCGCGGCGAATTCGGGACCGAAATGCCGCGCTTCACGCAACTCGCCAACGAGGACCTCGCGGCCCTTGCCACGCATGTACGCCGGAGTTTCGGCCACGAGGAAGGCGCTGTGCTGCCGGGCCTGGTTGATGAACTCCGTCGCAAGTACGCCACGCGCGGCAGGCCCTGGACAGCGACCGAACTGGAGGACAGCTCGCGATGAGTCAACGCGGACGGACGGCAGCCCTGTTGGCCGCAGTGCTTGGCTGGCTTTTCGATGGCCTCGAAATGGGGCTCTTTCCGCTGGTGGCGGGTCCTGCGCTCACGGAACTCGCAGGGCCGGACAAGGCCGCACAGGATGCGTGGAAGGGTGCGATCTACGCCGGATTTCTGCTGGGCGCTGCCGCCGGCGGGATCTTCTTTGGTTGGCTCGCAGACCGCGTGGGGCGCATCCGCGCGCTGAGCTGGAGCATCCTGTGCTACGCCCTCTGCAGCGGGCTTTCCGCCTGCGTCACGGATGCCTGGCAACTGCTCCTGCTGCGCACGATTGCATCCCTCGGCATGGGCGGAGAGTGGGCCGTCGGTGTTGCTCTCGTGCGCGAGATCTTCCCGCGTGGTCGCGCCGCATTCCTCGCGGCGCTGATTGGCGCCGCGGCCAATTTCGGCATTCTGCTCATGGCCCTCATGGGTTGGTGGATGGGACATGAAGCCGGCGCACTTGGACGCATGCTCGGGAGTGTCCTCGGCGAATCATCGGTGAGCTTTCTCATGGGGGCCGACCATTCCGGCTGGAGGCTCTTGTTCCTCATCGGCGCCTTGCCGGCGCTCATGACTTTCTTCATCCGACGCCATGTGCCGGAGTCGCCGCGCTGGGAAGAAGCACACCGCACCAGCGCCGCGCCACGTATCAGCGAGATCTTTGCGCGAGGCCAACTCGCCACCACACTCGGAGCCACAGGGCTCGGTGCGGTGGCTCTCGTGGGCATGTGGTGCTCAGTGCAGTGGGTGCCCTCGTGGATCAACGGCGTGCACGCCGCGAGTGACCCGGCGACGAGGCACGCAGCACGTTCTCTCGCCTATGTCTGGTGCGCCACGGGCTTCACTCTCGGAAGTTTCGGCGCGCCCTTTGTCGCAGAGAAATGGGGCCGCCGCTCCACCTTCCTCCTGCTCACGCTCGGGTCCCTCGCGAGTACGGCCTGGCTCTTCCGCTCCGACCCAGGCGACGCCACGCTGCTGCATCTGCGCTGTCTCGTCACCGGAGTCTTCAGCGCCGGCTTCTTCGGCTGGCTGCCGCTGGCTCTGCCGGAACTCTGGCCCACGCGGCTCCGCGCCACGGGACAGGGCTTCGCTTTCAATGCCGGACGTGTGCTGGCCGCCGCGGGGACACTGCTCTCGGGTGCTCTCACCAACGCCTTCGATCACGACACGGGACGGATGGCGGCGCTGATGAGCCTCGTCTATCTCGCCGGATTACCCCTGGCGTTTCTCGTGCGTCCTGCGGCCGAACTGCCCGAGTGATTCCGTCAACGCGCGCTCGTGCACCAGAGTTCGCGGAAGCTCGTGCTCCCCGCTTGCTGATGCAAATGCAACAGGGGTGTGGTGTCCGCGCTCTCAACGAGCGGCAGATCCACATTGCAGTGAGTGGGCATGTCGTTCCAGCGCACGCTCCAACTCTCACGGCCTGCCTGCGGACCGCGACGCCAGGAGATGTCCACGCGCTGCCAGCCTTCGGGCGCAGCGTGCAGCGGTGCATCGATACCGGCAAAGCGTCCCGTGCCATGCGCCGCATCCGCTGCCAACACGAGTTCTCGCGTGCCATTGATCTTGAGGATCATCACCGCTGCAGAGGACTCCGCGCGGAACTCGCAGTGCAGAGTTCCTGACGCCGCAGCCATCCCGTAGTGCGCATCCTCGACTCCCAGTCTCACCGCACCTGCAGTGCGAAGCAGCGTGCAGGCTTTCCCCTCGCCGTCGAGGAGCGGATGCCGCGCGTTTTCGGCGAGAAGGTCGATGGACGCTGCAGGCCGCGGCTCCGTGGTCTCCAAGCCTGCGGCCCAGCGCACGCCGTTCAGGAGATGACGACGGAATCCCGCGTCGGCCCAGACCTCCTCGCGGTGCCCGAGAGCAGTGTAGAAGACGCGCCCCTTGCCCTGCCGTCGGCACCAACTCAAGGCATAGTCCGCGTCCGCACGTTTCCCCTTCGCGGCATCCACACTCCTGCCATCCAGAGTCATGAGAACCTGCAAGGCCGAACGCGCGAACTCGCGGTGCTGGTAGATCTCGTCCTTGATGCGGAAGGCCGGAACCAGATGACGGGTGGCGGGATGTGCCGCATCCTCCACCAGCACGCCCACGCTTTCATGCCATGGATGGCCGTCAAAGCGCCCGCCCAGCAATGCGCCAAACTCCGGCCACTTGTAGTAAGTGTCCGTGGCGCAGTGGATGCCCACGAACCCGCCGCCATCCTCGATGAAGCGGATCAAGGCTGAGCGCCCTTCGGCCGTGATGGGCAATTCGCCGGTGGTGTAGAAGGCGATGACGCGCTGCGCGGCAATCCGCTCCGGTGTGAGCTCGCTGCAATCCTGCGTCGCATGGACCTTGAACTCGCTGGCGATGCGCGCCAGCTCCCGCTCGGCGAGAGAGAGCTCTCCTCCAGCCGGGCGCCTCACCACGTCGTGCACGAACCCGGCTGAGTGCGTGAGAAAGAGCAGTCCGGGCTGCTGCGCACCAGCTGTCAGCAAGAGCCCGAGGAGCACGCCAACAAGTCTCATGGTCATCAGAGATTCTCCAGTGCCTGGCGCAACGCCATCTCGAAACCGGGCGGCCTCGACAGCACGCCGGTCTGACGGAGCGGTGGGGCCCAGATCGAACCCGGGAAGTGCGGGTCGTCACTTTGCCTTGGCACGATGTGCCAGTGCAGATGCGGTGTCATGTTGCCGAGGCTCGCGAGATTCACTTTTGCGGGACTGAGAATCCGCCGCAGCGTCTCTTCCATGCGAAAGACCAGAGCCATGCACTCGCTCCGCTCTGCGGGCGCGAGGTCCGTCATTTCGGCAAGGTGTTTCTGTGCGATGACCCGCACGAGACACGGGTGGAGTGGTTCATCCTCGGCGAGCACCACCCGCCAAGACGAAGTGCGCAGGATGACGACGCCGCCGTCACCGGCGCACAGGGAGCAGGTCTTCTTCACGGGCGTCATTCTCCACCACGCGGCAGGCCGTCAAGCCAGCGCCGCTACCATGCTCCCATGAGGCCGGAACTTGAAGTCGCGGTGGATGCTCCGGTCGGCGCCGCCGTGCACGCGTTGGGTGTTTCGCGCCTGGAGCTGTGCGCAGATCTCGCGTCTGACGGACTCACGCCTGATGACGGCATGGTGCGCGCGACGCGACGCGCCTTTCCCGGCACCCTGAGCGTGATGGTGCGCGTGAAACCCGGCCCTTTCACAGCGAACTCGGCCGAATTGGAGCTGATGCTCACGACCATCGCGAACCTGCGCGGGCTGGGGGTGGATGCACTCGTCCTGGGTCTGCTCGGCACGGACAACCAACTGGACCGCGAGAAGGTCGCGCGCTGCATCCATGCTGCCGGGCCGGTCCCCGTCACTTTTCACCGGGCCTTCGATCGCGTGGCGGACCCGCTGGCCACTGCGCAAGAGTTGGTTGCGCTCGGCGTACGCAGCCTGCTCACAAGTGGTGGGGCGCCGACCGCAATGCTGGGGCGCGGCACACTGGAAACGCTCGTCCTCGCCGCGGCGGAAGGTCGGGCTCCCGCGATCCTCGCAGGCGGCGGAATCCGCGCCGCGGAGGCGGCGCAACTTGCGCGGATCAACGGGCTTGCGGTGATCCATCGCAGCGGGCTCAGCAACGGTTCGCTCGACCACCAAGGCCTCGTGGACACGCTGGCGGCCATCGCGAAACACGCCGGCGGCAAGTCCGGTTCGTCATCTGCTTGACTTTCCACTCCGTCAAGCACTAATCTCCCGGCATCCTCCGACGTCTCGAACCCTTTCCGGCGGTGCTCAGTCAGCCCGCCACGAGTAGCGGCGGAGTCTTTCCCTTCGTGGAGTGAAACCCGTGCGCCCAACCTCAATCTGCGCGATGCTGGTCCTGATCGCCGGCACCGTTTCCGCCCAGATCACCCTGTTCAATCAGGGCAGCAGTGTTGCGAATCCGTTTGCCCAGACGGTTGGCAGCCAGATTTCCGTGGACAATGTCAATCTGAAGATTGGCTCGGCCACCGTGAAACGCAACAGCTCCGCCGCCAACTCCTCGTACCTCCCGACTGCCTGGGCCACAAATACTGGCGGCACCGGTTTCACCATTCAGTTCTGGATCAACCGCCTCACCGCCACGACCGGCAATGCGGACTACCTCATGGGTGACAACACCATGATCGCCCCCACCACGGCGGGCGCGAGCGGCGGGGCGTTCCGCTGCTTCATGGGCGGGATCGCCGGCGTGAGCCAGATGGTGATCCGCGGCGTGTCGAATCAGGTGGTCACCGTCGGCCTGCCCTTTGCGACTCCAGGCACGTGGGTACACGTTGCTCTGGTGCACACGCCTGCCGTGGGCGCCACAGCGGGAAGCTTGAGCTGGGTGATCAACGGAGCACTCGACATTTCACTCGCGCAAACCACGGTAGCGGGTGGCGTCACTTGGAGCGGCACCAACTTCAGCATCTGTGGCTACAACGGATCCACTTCGATCTGCCCGCAGTTCAACATGGATGAGATCCGCATCTATTCTTTCCCGCGCACCGTGGCGGACATTGCCGCCGACATGAACAGTGCAGCCACCGGCAACGGGCCTTCCGGCGCATCGAACATTCCCGACAAGGCCTACTTCGACTGCGACGGATCCGTGGAGCCACACATCTGCCAGGTCGGCACCAACGGCGACGGCCTCGGAACTGGCCAGCGCATCATGACGAACAACACTCCCATCGAGTGGGCAGGGACCTCTTCCGCCGTCATGACCGGCATTCCGGCCAGTTGCCTCATCAACATCCACGGTCCCGGCCTCGGACTCCCGGCGACCAACCCCTACACGAACTCGTTGCGCCTGCCTTCGGCCATGCCTATCGCCTACAGCACTTTCGGCTTCGCCGGGCTCGAGCTCGGTCATGGTTACAGCGCGCCGGGATATCCCGCCGCCGTGATCTGGCCTGATGCTCTC
>SXUL01000058.1 GCA_005790545.1 Planctomycetia bacterium
CAGCACCACATGCTCGGCTTTCAGGGCAGGATCGGAGCCTTCGATGCGCGCCACCACATTGCCACTCGCAACCTCGCGCACAGTATTCTTGAGTGAGAGCGCCGCCTTCACGCCGAGTGTCACAGGCCGGAACTCGCGCGATTCCGCCTTCGCGCGGAGATCATCGAGGTCATGTCCCCCGAGCACGCAGAGCGAGCGTGCGGCATCCTCGGAGCACCACGCATTCACCGGCAGCGCCGGGCGCGGGTTTGCCTTGAGGAAGAAATGCTCCTGTGCGTGCCCTGACTGGATCACTTGGAATGGATAACCAGCAGACGGCGTGGTGTGGATCACGATGGTGCCGATGGCGCCGCGCCGCGCGGTCTCTTCATACTTGTAGGACCAGCGGCCGTAATAGAGGCGCGTCGTTCCCGCGAACAGCGCCGCGTCTGTGGACGGGTCGTTATTCATCACCAACGCGATCTTCCCCTTCAGATCCACGTCCTTGTAGTCGTCCCAGTTGAACTCGGGCGAGGCGATGCCATATCCGATGAAGACGATCTCCGCTTCCTGCCATCGGCTCTCCGCATCGGGCCGCGCGGCCCAGACGGTGAATTCCTCGGGCGAGCGCATCACCGCAGCGCCCTTGGTGCCGCGCAGTGTTACTGGTTGCACGATTTCCGAGCGGATTCCGAGAATAGGCACCGGCTGATCAAAGCTGCCATCCGGCATGCCGCCGGTGCAACCAAGGAGGCGCAGGGTCGAGATGATGTAGTCCCGCGCGAGGCGGTCGCCGCGCGAACCGACCCCACGCCCTTCGAGGGCGTCACTCGCGAGGAACTGCACCGGGCCGGCGATGGATTGCTCGTTGATGAGAGCCTCAACGGCCGGTGGAACCTGGGCCGCGAGGAATGCCGTGAAAAACGCGAGGCTTGCGAGGATGCGCATGGGCGCATCATAGGTCCCGCGCCCGGCGCCGGATTCAGAAACGGAAGGTGAGACCGAGTTTCAGCGCGATATCCGTGGTGACTGCTTCGAAGCCGGCCGCTCCGGGCTTGAGCAGATCCCGTTCGACCAGCCCTTGGTTGATCACGAGATGGAGGTCGTCGCCGTCTTTGAGGGCCCAGTGCAGGCGCGCGTTGATGCCCATGTTCCGCGACTCGGTGTCGTATTGCGCAAAGAGCGCCAACGACAACTCAGTGGAGAGATCCCACTGTGCGCGGAGTTGGGCGAGCTGCACATCGAAGGCGCCTTGCGGGAGGTTCACGCTGTCCTGCTGTGCTCCGAGGGAGAGCATGAAGCCCGGCGCAGGACGCCATTCGATGCCGCCGCCGATGCTGGTCGCGCTGCCACCGAAGAACGCGCCGGTCAGGCCCTCCGCAAAGAGGGCGATGGGCCGCGCGTTGCTGGTCGTGAACTCCGCGCCCACACGCGTGAAGGCATGGTCGCCGGCCGGAATGATGATGCCTTTGCTGATCTCGAAGGGCTCGCGGAGTCCCTCCTGTTCGGGAACGACAAAGAGCTTCAGCTCATCCTCGGAAGCGAGCTCGATGCCGAAGAACTGGATGCCAAGAGTTGCCGACTGGATGTGTCCATCGTCACGCCAGAGCCAGATGTCCGGTTCGATGCCGAACTCGAGTTGGCGCACGACGCCTTCGAAACGCGGATGCCAGGCGAATTCTGACCGGAGATGGCGCACACCGCGCCGCGGCACGAATCCCAGCGCAGGGTCAAACGCTGCGGACACTTCCTGCCAAGCGAGTTCGGCGGTGATGTCGTCGCCCGGGTGGAGGATGCGCGCTCCGGCGGCCCAGCCGGAATCACCCGCACCGCTGTCTTCCTGTGCTGTTCCCAGCACGAACACATCCGCACGCAGCACATGCTCGCCCATGAAGCGTGTGGTGCGCCAGGTGAAGTCGGCGCCGACAGTGGCTTCGCGTCCGAGCGAGAGAGGGTCGCCGAACGTCGCGAGCATCCCCACGCTGGACTCGTCGAGAATGTTCTGCGAGATGCGCGCGACGCCGAGGCTTGTGGCCGGCGTTCCTGCTGCCTCTTCGAGACTGACGGCGAGTGCTCCGAGGTTCCAGTCGCCTGCCCGGCCGGAAACGCGGGCCCCTCCAAGGATGGGTACGGGCGTGCCGTCCGCCGTGAGCCCGATGGTGCGCGTGAAGAGCGGCAGCGGCTCGCCGCCGCTGCCACGAAAGCCGCCGAGACCACCAAAGGAGAAGATGTTCGCGTCCTCGAGAAAGAAGTCGCGCTTCTCGGGGAAGTAGACACTGAAGCGCTCAAGGCTGATGACGCGCGAGTCCACTTCCGTTTCGGCGAAATCTGTGTTGCAAGTGAACGTGGCCGTGAGCGCCGGCGTGATGCGCCAGCGCACATCGAGGCCCGCATCCAGCTCGAGAATGTCTTCTCCCGTTTGCCAGTCGCGGTGCATGTGCGACTTCACATAGGGCACGGCATCGATACCGGAGCCAGTCTTCAGAGAGTCGAGCCCGCTGACCACACCCGCGGAGGAGGGCGTGAAGAAACGCAAGCGCCGCTCGGGATTCGCCCAGCGCGCCTCTTCGTTCTTGCGCTTGATGACGCGCTTCACATTGAAGCCGAAGCTCTCATGGGTCGCGCTCATGCCAAGGCTCGCCGCGGGAATGCGGAGTTCCGCGCTCCAGCCCGTTTCATTGCGCGTCACGGCCCCATCCCAGATGGTGTCCCAACTCTTCGCGAATTGCATCCCGTTGCTGCCGATGAGTGCATCGCCGCGCGATCCGCCGGCGCCGATCTGGAAGAAGTACGCGTTGCGGTGATCGAGAAAGGTGTCGAGGATGATCTCCACACGGTCATCGGGATCGAGATCGGCATCGCGGCGTCGAAGAGTTGCGAGGACCTTCTCCGGTTCGCTGTCGTGACAGCGGAGAGCGATGTAGAGAGCATCACCGTCGTGGCAAAGCAGAACCTCCGTGCGCTCGCTCGGTTCCGCGCCCTCCACCGGTTCCACCTGGCGCAGCTGTGTGAGCCGGCCCGCCATGCTCCATTCGGCCTCGCCAACAACGCCGTCAATGATGGGTGCGGGCACGAGGAGCGGCACATTCACGGGCTCCTGTGCAGCAAGAGTGGCGGCGACGAGGAGCAGGAACGCGCCCTGAAGCGCGCGCATCAGAGCACTTCCGGAGGGAGGGGGAAGCGCACCGATTCCTCGACCTGAACGAACTCTGTGACCGCGTCGGCACCGAAATCACGCAGTCGCTCAAGGAGTTCGCGCACGAGATGCTCGGGCGCGCTGGCGCCGGCAGTGACGGTGACGCGCTGCACCCCATCGAACCACGCTGGATCAAGCCCCGAGGCATCGGATACCAGATGCGCTCGCGTGCCGCGGGCAAGGGCCACTTCCTTCAGGCGCTGCGAGTTCGAGGAGTTCTCCGAACCGATGACGAGCACGAGGTCGGATTCCGGGGCGAGGGCCTTCACAGCGGCCTGGCGATTCTGCGTGGCGTAGCAGATGTCGTCTTTGCGCGGCGTGCTGGCGCCGGGGAAGCGACGCTGAATGGCTTCAAGGATCGCGCGTGTGTCATCCACGCTGAGCGTGGTCTGTGTGAGCACGCCGATCTTCGTGTCGGCCGGCAGGTCGAGTCTCTCCGCATCCTCGACCGAAGTGACAAGCCGCATGCGCTCCGGCGCTTCGCCCATGGTGCCTTCCACTTCCTCATGGCCCTTATGTCCGATGAGGAGGATGGTCGAGCCTTCTTCGGCATAGCGCAACGCTTCGAGATGCACCTGGGTGACGAGCGGGCAGGTGGCGTCGATGACACGCAGTTGTCGCGCCTCCGCATCCTCACGTACCGCGGGCGAGACGCCATGCGCCGAGAAGATGGTGACGGATCCCGCAGGGACTTCGGAGAGTTCGCTCACGAACACCGCGCCGCGCCGACGCAGATCCTCCACCACGTGCAGATTGTGGACGATCTCCTTGCGGACGTAGACCGGTGGGCCGTACAGCGCGAGGGCGCGCTCCACGATTTCAATGGCGCGTTCCACTCCGGCGCAGAAGCCGCGCGGTGCGGCGAGACTGACTTTCATGCTGGCCACGGGCTCCCTTGGTAGCCTCCGGCACTGCATTGGTCAATGCACGAGGAGACGCTGCCATGGCACGAACGTACGCGGTGCTTGGGTCGGGGATGCAGGGGACGGCGGCAGCGTACGACCTCGGCCAACATGGCGGCGCAAGCGGGATCGTGCTGGTCGACCGGGATGCCGTTGCGGTGGAGCACGCCTGCGAACGCATCCGCAGGCTGCTGCCGGGCGTGAGCGTGGATGCGCGCGTGGTGGATGCGTCCGACGAGGCTGCGTTGCGCCGCGCACTCGATGGCGTCGCGGGCGTCTTCTCGGGGCTGCCCTACGCGTTCAATCCCGCGGCCGCTGCTGCTGCGGTCGCAGTGGGCGCGCACTTCTGTGACCTCGGTGGCAACACGGAGGTGGTGCGAAAGACGCTCGCTCTCGATGGTGCTGCGAAAGCCCGGGGTGTGAGTGTGATCCCGGATTGCGGACTGGCGCCAGGCCTTGGCAACGTGCTGGCTGCCGCGCTGCTCCAGCGTCTACCCGGTGCACACACTGTCCACGTTCGTTGTGGTGGTCTGCCGCGGAATCCGCGTCCGCCGCTCAACTACATGCTGGTCTTCAACATCGGAGGCCTCACCAATGAGTACATGGGGGAAGCCGAGTTCCTGCGCAACGGCGCGCGTGTCAGTCTGCCCACACTCACCGAATGCGAGGCTTTGGAATTTGCGGAACCGGTCGGTCGCGCAGAGGCCTTCATCACCAGCGGTGGCACAAGCACCGCGCCGGAGACCTTCGAGGGCCGGCTGCAGAACTACGACTACAAGACCGTGCGCTACCCGGGACACTGCGCGCAGTTACAGGCACTGAAGGCCTTGGGGCTGCTCGATCTCGAGCCGGTGCAGGTGGGGCAGGTGTCGGTGCGACCGCGCGACCTCTTCCATGCCGTGGCGGCGCCACGACTTCTGCCACGGCCGGGCGACACCGATCTGGTCGTCCTCCGCGCCGAAGCCCTGTCGGAGCAGGGAGGCCTGCGCCTCGACCTGCTTGACTTCGCGGATGGTGGCACCGGCTTTTCCGCCATGGAGCGGACGACGGCCTTCCCTGCGGCAGCGACGCTCGCCTTCCAAGTGGAAGGACGCGTGCCTGCGGGGGCCACGACGAGCGAACGGCTCGCGTGCGTCGGGGACCTCGTCGAGGCGGTTCGCAAGCGAGGACTCGACCTCCGCGAGACGACTCTCACGGCACGCTGAGTGCTTGCCATTGCACGCGCTTGATCCGCGCGGCGCGAGGTGCACAATGCACGCCCCGGTGAAGCCCCGCGCCGGTTCGCATCATGGTTGGCAAGTCCCTGCGTTATCGCATTCTCGTTCCGTCCTCCGAGCGCAAGCGCGCCGGCGGTGTGCGCGTGCGCGACTTTCGTGCGGCGCAACTGGATCGTGCCGCGAACCGTTTCGCCTCGCTCAACAAGGAGCGGATGCAGGCCCTCGACACCTTCCTGCACGCGCTGAATGGAGCGGGGCACGCGCGCGAAGTGCTGCGTCTGAATGGAGCACTCCTCGACAAGGCGGTGCGCATGAATCTCGCATTCCGCGAGGCACCCCTGCTGGATGTCCTGCAAAGGGAGCATGGCCCGCTGTTTGCGGCACTGGATGCTCCGAGCCTCGACAGTGCAGCACGGCGGCGCTTGCGGAACGAGATGGTGCTGGTGTGTCCGCTCCTCGGGCTCTTGAGCCCCGCGGATGAAGTGCCGGAGTATCGCTGCCCCATCGGGGCGCAGATTCCCGGATTCGGTTCGCTGCATGCCTTCTGGAAACCGCGCATTTCTCCGGTGCTGGATCGCCTCGCGCGCGGGCGGCGCATCTGGAGTTTCCTGCCGGCGCGTCTGCAGGCGCTCTGGACCCAGAGCGGAACCAGCGCGGAAATCGTGCATGTGCTTTTCATGCGCACCAGCAAGTCCGGGCGCGCGCTGGCTGATCATGCGGGTGCGCAGCGACTTGCAGGCGAGCTTTCGCGTGTGCTGTTGGCGTCTGCCACGACGTCGCCGGCGGATCTCACCGGCTGGACGAGCACCGAGGGCCACCATTTGCGCGAGGACCTCTCACGCCAACAGGGCAACGTGCGCACCTTGGTGTTCGCGCGGTGACGGGGAAGCCTGCTGCGCCGCGCCGCCTTGCGGTGCTGTACGAAGACCCTCGCATCGTGGTGGTGGACAAACCAGCCGGGTTGCTCTCCGTACAGCCTCCGCGCGGAAACCGCACGGGCGAGAAGGACGTGGAGATGGTGCTGCGTGAGCTCGGCATCAGCGCCGCACCGGTGCATCGCCTTGATCGCGAGACTTCGGGCGTGATGCTCTGCGCGCGCGATGCAGCAACGCGCGAAGAGATGATGGGACTCTTCAAGGAACGCGGGATCAGCAAGCACTACCTTGCCATCGTGCAGGGTGCTCCGCGTGCCGAGAGCGGCATTTGGAAGTTCCCCATCCGCGATCTGGGCGCGCACGCGGAAGTGAGTCCCGCCGGGCAACCCGCGGAGACGCGCTGGAAAGTGCTCGAGCGCGTGGGGCCGGTGGTGCTCATGGAGCTCGAACTCGTCACGGGGCGACACAATCAGGCGCGCCTCCATGCAGCCCACGCAGGCATGCCCATCGCGGGGGAGACCAAGTACGCGCTGCGTCGGGACGCGCGCATCCGGCACAAGCGCTGCGCGCTGCATGCGGCCTCCGTCGAACTCACGCTGCCGTGGGAGTCCGCGCCGCGTCGCTTCGAGGCGCCGCTGCCGGCGGACATGCGATCCCTGCTGGAGAAGGCTCGCGGTTCCGGGCGTACTCGGACCTGATTCTCCCCGTGACCAAGGCTGCATCCGTCGGGCGTGCACTTGGACGCATCCGGCGAGCGCCCGCCGCAGGTTGGACGATGCCTTCTTGCGCGCGAGTCACGACGCGTCGGGCTGGGTGATCGAAACCGCTGGCACCTCTTGATCCGCAGCGCCGGCCTTGAAGAAGCCGCGCTGCTCGGGCGTGAAGCGCGAGATCTGCACCACCCAGAGGTCGGGCACCGCCTGCATCCTGTTCCTGAGGTTCATGAGGCAGTCGTTTGCGTACTGCGTGGCGAGTGCGATGCGGTTCTCCGTGTCCGTGATGGAGTCCATCAACGCGGCAGAGTTCTTGTCTGCGCTGAGAGAGGGATAAGCCTCACGCACAAGCTTGATGTCGGCGAGCACGGCACTGCCATGCTCGCGAATCTCCTGCAAGTTGGAGCCACCGTGACGTTGATCCGCCGCGGCGGTGCGCAACTCGGCAATGAGCGTTTGCAGTTCGCGCTCGTGCTTCATCACGCCCTTCACGGCGGCGGCGAGATTGGGAAGAAGGTCGTGGCGCCGTTTCAATTGCACATCGATCAGGCTCCACGCGGCGTGCAAGCGGTTGCGCGCGCGCACGAGGCCGTTGTAGACCAGCCACGCCCAGCCCACAGTCATGAGGAATGTGTACGCGAGCACGCCGAGGAGGAGCGTGATGCCGTGGGCTGCAAGGAATTCCTTGAGGCCGGGATCCTGATGCCCGTAGCCGCCGTAGCGCGAAGCCTGCAGGGCTCCATGCATGCTGCGGCCATCGATCGCGATGGCCGTGCAAGTCAGCGCAACCATGCCGAAGAAATGGGCAAAAATGGCGCCCCAGCGTTTGGTTTTGACGATGGACTCTTCGCTGCGCACGCTCACGAGGAACGGGTCGTCGGTCTTGACGGCCACGATCTCCGGCGCGGCAACATCCGGCCTCAGGCGCGCACTGCCGAGGACGTAGAGCTGGTCGTTCCTGCAGATGGCGTTCTCCGTGAAGGAGCGCGTGAAGGTCGAGTCGGGCACCACGATGCCGGGGCCCTTGCCGTGGTACAGCGGATGCCCGATGGAGACCGTCTTCGCGAAGATGCAGCGTGTTTCCACATCCGCACCTTGCGGGCGGACCAACACGTGGCCCGTGTCATCCGTGAGATCGAAGGGGATGTATTCGCCGCCGGAGGCCACCGTCGTCCAGCCCGAAACAACGCGTGTGTGCGTCTTGCCCTTGGAGTCCGTGTAGGTCTCGATGCGGCGCCAGTGCTCTTGAACATCCCACGAGTACCAGACCACTTCCGCCTCGGCGAGATAGCTGGTCAGGGGTTCATTCGTGGCGGCCGCACCTTTCAGTTCGGTCAGGCCGATGCACACACCGTGGGCCTTCGACGTGGGTACGTCCTGCACAAGTCGCCGCATACGGATCAGCCGCTGCGCCCACCAGTAGAGGAGCGCACTCACGACGCCACCGATGGCTGATACCCAAGCCTCTTCTTCGCGCATCCAGTGCTGTTTGTACCACGACGCGACCTGCCTTGAGGCAACTCCGTGTGCAGCGTGCCCAGCACGTAACATCGACGCATGAACGAGGTGAATCCCGTGCTCGTGAGTCTTGAGCGCGGCGGGCTGCCTGAAATCCAGCATCGCGGCGCGTACGCGGCCGTGCGCGGCGGCGCCGTCGTGGCCAAGCGGGGAGAAGTGGAAGCGCCGCGATTCCTGCGTTCCACGGCCAAGTACTTCCAGGCGCTGGCAGCACTTTCCAGCGGCATCGCGGAGCGGCATCGACTCTCGTCGGCGGAGCTGGCGCTGATCTGCGCTTCTCACGGCGGTGAAGCACGGCACGTTGCTGCGGCCACGGCACTTCTCGCTCACGGCGGCCTCACGGAAGCTGCGTTGCAGTGCGGCACGCAGGTGCCGACGACCGCGCGCGCCGCGACGGCGCTGTTCTCTGGCGGCGGTCGCCCCACGCAACTTCACAACAATTGCTCTGGCAAACACGCGGGCATGCTGCTCGCCTCCGCCGCGCGGGGCGCGACGCTGCACGATTACCTCGAACCGGAGCACCCGCATCAGCAGGCCATCGCGCAACTGCTGGCTGAGTACGCGGAAGCAACACTGCATGTGGCCGTGGATGGTTGCTCAGCGCCGACCTTCGCTCTCCCCACCGTGGCCGCCGCGCGCGCCTTTGCACGCTTCGCCGCGGAATCTCAAAGCCTTGGCACACACGCAGCCATTCTCGCGGATGCTGTGGCGAAGGAGCCCGGGATGCTCGCGGGCGAGGGACGTTTCTGCACCGCGGTGGCGGAAGCGACGCAAGGTCGCGTGCAGGTGAAAGTGGGCGCTGATGGTTTCTACGGCGGGTTCTGCCGCAAGACAGGCAGCGGCCTGGCGCTGCACATCGATGACGGCGGCACCAACGCCAGCGAGCGCGTGATGACGGCGCTGCTCCAGCAACTCGGCCTTCTCAGCAGCGCCGAAGTGGAATCACTCGCGCGCTTTGTGGCTCCGGAACGACGCAATCGCCGCGAGCACGTGGTGGGTTGCGTGCGCGTCCATCTCGACTGACGCGCGCGGTCAGGCACTCACTTGTTGCGGTAGAGCTTGTGGCAGGCTGTGCAGGACTGCAGCACGTTCTTGTGCGCGGCGGACTTCGCGGCGTTGTCGCCAGTGGAGAGCACGGCCACGAGGGCTTCGCTCGCGCGCACGGCGTCCTTCTGCAAGGCCGCCATTTCGGCCGTCATGGCCTTCTCGCCTTGGCACCAGTCCGATGCCGTGAGGGAGGCGAGGTTCTTCGCCGCTTCGAGCGGCACGAGGTCGGGGTGGTGAGGGTCCGGCTTCCATGCATTCGCCGCCATGCGCTTCAAAGCGTCATTCATGCGTTCCATGCGGCTCATCCAGGCGGGCACGCCCTCGGGCATCTCGGCTTCGGGGAAGTTGAAGGCGACCGTGCGCGTGGCCGCAGCGTCAGGCACGACCTTCGTCAGCACCGCTGCGTAGAGGCCTTCGTAGTCGGCGGCGGTTCCTGACCACTGCCGCATCTCCGCGATGGCGCGCTCGGGGCTTGCACCATCGAGAGCGCGGCGTCCGATGGCCGAGGCGGCGGGACCACGATGCTTGCCATGGAAGCAGTGCACGAAGAAGGGCGCTTCGCATTCACGAAAAGTTTTCGCGAGCACGGCGATCTCTTCATCGGTGAGCGTCTTGTACTGAATCGGGATGTGCACGTAGCGCATGCCGAGACTGCGAGCCGTCGCCGCATCGGGCACTTTGCCATCCACGGAGATGATGGTCTTGATGCCGAGTTTCTGCATCGCGTGCAGTCCTTCGGTGCTTGGTTCACTCCCGACCGTGATGTTGGAGCTGAGCTGAAACACATTGTGAAGCCCTTCGTAATCGCCGGCCTTCTGCACCGGGAGGGTCTCCTTCGCGGCCGCCGTGAAGGCGGGGCCGCCGGTGACTTGAGCGGCGGGTGCGGCGGCACTCTTCGGGCTCTCTTGCGCGGTGGGCTTGGCCTCCGGCGGCGCCTTGCATTCCGAACAGCAGCCGCCGAAGGCGACGAGGACGAGCATGGCAAGCGTGCCGGAGGTGATGGTCTTGAAGGTGCGCATGGCATTCCCATTGCACATGCCGGGCCGCAGATGCTCTCACAGCGCTCCGCGCGCAATGCGTTGCCGTTCCACGAGTTGCGAAGCCCCTGCGCTGGCTGTGGCGGAAGCGCGAGGGCGCTCGCTGTGGCTTCGCGGGAACAGCGCGTCCGAATCCGGACGCTGGCTGCGTTTCAGTGCGCGCCGCGTGGGGAGGGCTTCGCGTTCCAAATGCGGAGTGTCAGCAGGAATCCGATGATGGCCACGGGCAGCATCACGAGGGGCCAACTCGACCAGTTCTCGGCCGACTTCTGGGCCACACCGCGGGGGAGGATTTCGCCGAGCACGAGAGCCTGCAATGCGGTTCCGAGATAGACCATGCCATCGATGAGGCCGACGGCCACGCCCACATTGTGACGACCTCCGAAGTCCATGCTGGCGGTGCCGGAGAGCATGCCGTGCACGCCGATGATGGCGAGGGACATGAAGACGAGCAGCCAACCGAGGCCTGGATGCCCGAGCAGTTGCGTCATCGCGAGACTGCCGCCCACCATGATGGCGTAGAGGATTCCAGCGGCGGGCCCGCGCCGTGAATGGAACACGTGATCGGAGAGGACTCCGGCGAACATGCCGCCGCAGATTCCCGCGACGCAAAGGAGGAGCCCCCAGTTCGCGGGCACGAAGTCCGTCTTCGCTCCGGTCTCGGCGGCGAAGATCTTGCCCCACTGCATGATGGCTTGGCGCAGATACCCGCTGCAGAACTCGATGCAGGCGATGGTGACGACGACGGGATTGCGGAGCATGAGGCGCGCCACAGCGAACACGGGCAGGCGCTTGCCATCCGAACCGCTGCTCGCATCCATCGGGTCGAAGTCCGGAAACCCGGCGTCAGAAGGTGTGTCGCGAACGAAAGCCGCGGTCAATGCGAGGAACAGGATGAGCAGCACTGCGGGCACGTAGAACACGAATGGCAGAGGAGCGTGATCGACAATGATCTGGCTCCAGTCATAGGCGAAGTAGATGCCGAGCGCGATGAGGATGCCGAAGATGCCGCCGAAGGTGCCGCGCTCCCGCACGTGGAACCAGTGCGCGTTCACCTTCACGATGCTCACCGCGCCGAAGCTCTGGAAGTACATGTTGAGGGCGTAGAGCGTGGAGAGCAGCGGCACCATGGGCAGCGCCGCGAAGGGGCTGCCATCCATGATGGCTACACCCATGAGCACGTTGGCGATGGCCGCGCCGCCGGTCGCCCAGAGCATGGTCCTCCGGCCGCCGAAGCGATCGGTCAGCGGGCCATTGACCACGAAGGACACGCCGTAGACGAGCGTGCCCCAGAAGAAGATGGTGCCGAAGTCATCCTTGGTCATGCGGTCGCCGAGAGCGACCTTGGCCACGGTGAGGTTGTAGCGGCCCATGTAGAGGAAGGCGTAGGCGAGGCCGAGCGGAAGCCAGTTCCTGAGACGCCGCTTCAGAAACTCCGGCGAGTGCCCGAGGTCCATGCGCGGCAGGCGCCCGACAACGAGGGCTACCGCCCCGAGCAGCAGGCCGATGGCGAGAAGATTGATGAGCCACGGCGGCAGAGCGTCAAAACCATCCGCGAATGCGTTCTCGCCGAGGATCATGGCGGGGACTCTACCCGCGAGCGCATGGAGTGGGCGAGGCTCGGCGGTATGGTGCGCGCATGTCCGCGGCCGAACTCGGTGAAGTCCTGCCTCTCGTTGCGAAGACCGCGGCCGCGGGCCGCCTGCCCGTGGTGGTGTTCGATCTCGATTCGACGCTCTTCTGCACAGGTGCGCGCAATCTCGCCATCCTCGGCGATTTCGTGCGCGGTCCCGGGGCAGAACATCCCGGTCTTGCCGAGCTCGTGGCTTCGCTGAACAACGCGGACATGGGCTGGAACGTGAATGATGCCTTGCGCCGACGCGGCGTGGATGACGCAGCGCTGCATGCCGAGCTCAAGCACTTCTGGAATGCTCGCTTCTTCACCGACGCCATGGTGCTGCACGACGAACCGCTGCCGGGCGCAGCAGAGTTCGCGCGCGCCTGCCGTGCCCACGGCGCCATGCTCTACTACCTCACTGGCCGCCACGTGGGTGGAATGGAACAAGGCACAGCCGCATCGCTGCTGCGCCATGGCTTTCCGTTCCTCGACGGAAAGAGCATCCTGCATCTCAAGCCTTCATTCACACTCGCGGATCGCCTCTTCAAGGAAGAGGCTCTCGCGGCCATTCGTGCACTGCGGGGTGAAGTGGTGGCGACCTTCGAGAACGAACCCGGGAATGCGAATCTGTTTCTCAGGAGTTTTCCCGCAGCGCGGCACTTCCTGCTTGAAACCGTGCACAGTCCCGAGGCAGAGGCACCGGATGCGCGCCTCGTGCGTCTCGGCGATTTCCGCCACTCCTGAACGCGGCCTCAGCAGATCGCGCGCGGAAGCGCGCGTCGCATGGAGAGCATGGCTGATGCACCCCGCGTCCGCATTGAGGAGAGCGCTTGAGGCAGTCAGCCCAGCGTCCGATCACCAGACGATGACTGTGCGTGCGGGAGTGAGCGCAAGGTTGAGGCCACCAAGAGTCGGCCCCAGCGGGTCCAGCACTGCCGCCTGCGCGCGGAAGGCCGCACCGTGCAGAAGTGGGTTGGCAGGGATGGGCAGTGACCAGACAATGTTGCCGTTTGTGTTTGTCACTCCGGGCAGGAATACGACCGGTCCTGAGAAATCCAGATACACCCCGCAAGTGTTGATCGGGCTCGCGTTCAGGCTGGTGGCAATGGCCAGCACAGAAGGAGCGTTGGTGAGTGCTCCGTAAATGGTTGTGCTGAAACCAGGATTGCCGACCTGCGCGCTGGATGGCCAGAGCCCAGGAGGTGCTGCGCCGCTCCCCGAGCAGCCGGTTCCGGTCAACGCGTTGTTGTTGAAGTAGAAGAATGAGCCGTCACGGGGAGCGCCGACCAGGTCCACATCACCATCACCATCAAAATCCGCGATCATGCTCAGCGGACAAAAAGCGCCATTGTTCGGGCCATGTGATGACAGGAACTCAGCAGGATGGAGCTGCCCGCCGGGAAGCCCGAGAGCCATGACTACAGTGAATTCGCATTGTGCAAAGTTGATCATCATCGGTGCAACGTACAACACATCTCCCAAACCATCAACATTGAAGTCGTCGGCATGAACCTCGGCGGCGCTGATGTCTACGGTCGACGGGACGGCATGAGAGCCCGCAGGAATCACTGTGCGCATGTTTGTTCCGAGGAATAGCATCAGCTGACCTCCAGCACTCGTCATTGTGCTGCACACCAGATCGCTGCGACCGTCGCCATTCATATCTCTTGTTGCTCGGACAAGCGGAAATCCAGTTGATGGGCCAGGTGCAGGGAAACCAGGAAGTTGAGTGTTGGACCATGTGAATTGCCCGGTGCCATTGCCCCAGCCCACCAAGGTGTACATGGGGCCGGAATAAGTCAGCGAGTTTTGCAAGAGAATGTCATGGTTTCCATCCCCATCGAAATCACCCACGAAGGGACCTTTGCTACCATTGATTGCGATCGCGACGTTGATCGATGCAATAGTCGCGAATGTCCAAGCGGGATACTGGTTCAAACCCACCACAAGAGACGCGCTATTATTATTTGGGTATTGGATGCATACAAAATCGAGCAGGCCGTCATGATTTGCGTCAAGCGGCGCCATTCCAGAGATGATCCCATTGATATAGTTGACAGCAATGATCGCTGTCGGTGGCAAAAACGTACCGTTTCCGTTCCCAAGGTTGATGGATGCAGCGGCGAAGCGAGTAAACAAGAGGTCAGTAAGGCCGTCCCCGTTGACATCGCCAGCCATGGCGTCCCATGCGCCGCCGAGAGTGATCATGCCGATGCCAAATGACTGAGAGACATATGGGCCTACGCCAGTCACAGCTGGGTCGAGATCCACTAGAAAGGAAGTCTGTGTTCCGAGCGTGTCATTATCATAGTAGATCAAGTCTGCAGCGCTATTCTGATTGAGGTTGGCTGCAATGACGGAGTAGTGGATACCGCCGAGCGCGACAGGTGCGGAATTGGGTGCGCTGAAGTTCTCGGTGAAGTACTGCGCGGGCATGGTTGTGGACAGCATCAGCACGGTGATGGCCGTCATCAGGCAATAGGGGGTGGCAGAACGATTGTGCGGGCTGTATTTCATGGCAGGCCACTCAGTAGATCACCTGATTCTCACCGACGACACTTGGAATCGAGGGGCTTGCTGGATCGGGTGCTTCCAGCGCGAGAACCGTCATTGCGCAAGGCAGGGGCAAATGGGCAGTCATGGTTGACCAATCTCGTGTGCAAGCCCACTGTTGGTCTGAGTGAGGAGCCCGGCCCATTGAGATAATGTGGAGAATATGACATCGCACTCTGTGATCGCTCCGGTGTTCACATCGAGCAGCATGCTGACGACGCCGCCTGTAATCCCCGGTCCGAGTGCTCCCGCTTGCAGAAAAATGACCTCATTCAGAGCGTTGCCGGTAGGCCCACCACAACCCGTCTCCCATACGAATTGGCTGAAGCCTGCGATGACGCCGCCCGCAGGAGCGGTGTATAGCGGCGTGGTGGTCGGATAATTGATGCGCACTGCAGTGGGTGTGTTCGCTGTGGTCAGCGCGCTGACGCCATTCATGAGGGCGTCGACTTCAATCCCGAACGTCGCCCATGTGTAGGGCGCCCCCAAAAGAGGCACACCACCGGGACCGGCGAATATGTCCGCGCCCATGGCTGCGCCAGGCGGGATATTGACTACATAGGGAACTTGTGCACCTGCAGGCCAGTGCCTTGTCACGATCGACTGTGCGCCGGACGGATCTGCTGTGTTGGGATTGGGCGCACCGCCGGCATAAGGAAGGGCTCCGTAGGGCGCAGCGCTTGGGCATGGAGTTCCTGGCGCTGCTCCCGGCGCTGCCATCACATACCAGAGCACATAGGGATCGTCCCCGCCGCAGAGGGTATCTGTCTCGGTGGTCTTCGAGGCGTGCCCGCAGGGCTCCACGATATGAGCAAGGTCAGAAGAAAGCAGAGTGACCGAAGCGCCGGGGGAAGTGCGCAGATGCTTGCCCGAATGCTTGTGCAGACAACGCAGTTCGTGCGTATCTGGGTCCATGGTGGTCGCGCAGGGAGTGAGTGAGAGTGATCCCGGCGGGACACCAAAGCGTGGTGCCACCGCAGACCTTGTGAGCACTTCGCTTGCCGACTTATCCGAGGAGCCACCGGCAGTCCATCCGAACACCATCGCCGTGGTTGCCAGAGCGAGCAGCGTCAGCGTATGCGCGCTGCCGAGATTCGTGAGTTCGTGAGTCCATGGTTACCTCCCTGCGCGTGGCGCGTCGTTCAATTCTATGTCCCGCGACGGGCAAAGAGCCTTGGGGACATGGCATGGAAACCAAGCAAACGACGCGCCGCAGAGAACAGGCTCGAGGGCTGCAGCTTCGAGGGACGGCCCCAGCGGATGCAAGTCATGGCATGTTCTTGGGTAATGATTGCGCAGAAGTGATGGCGTCCGTGCGGTCCTCAGGCAACCAATCGAACCAACTTTGTTTTCAAATCGCACACGTGTTCCCTGAAGGGAACACGGCGTCGGCCCATGGACATTCGCACCGGGTGAGGGTGTTTTGAGGAGGATGCGGGGCTGCCGCTTACGTCGCGCGCGGCAGCACGCGCCGCACGCAGAGCAGAGCGGCCGCATACAGGAGCGCCGCCGCGGCGAGCAGGAACGAGAAGCCCGTCTGCATGGCGATGAGGGTCGCCAGCATGGAGCTGAGCACGCTCAAGAATCCGTTCACGGCCCAGCCCCAAGGCACGAGGGCAGGTGCGCTGCGTTCGAGAGCCCGGAGCCCGAGCGGGAAGGGCATGCCGAGAAGCAGCGCGAAAGGTGCGAGGATGAGAAGCGCCACCGTGACGCGCGCAGCGAACGGCAGACCGAGCATGGCGTTGAGGAGAGGTTCAAGCCAGAGAGCCGCGGCAATACCGAGGACGAGGATGCCGAGAACGACGCGCGTGAACACGCGTCCGTCGATCACACGGATCTTGCCCGAGAGATGCGCGCCGAGCCCGCTGAATGCGAGCATGCCTGTCAAGACCACCGAAAGTGCGTGTGCGGGATGCCCGAGGAAAATGGTGAGTTTCTGCATCAGCGCGATTTCGATGAACATGAATCCGACACCGAGCGTGCCGAACCAGACGAACCAGCTCCAGCGCAAGCGGCCTGACATGGTGCCGGAGTCGATGCGCCGGAGAGGCAACAGGATCATCACGAGGGCGAGCAGACTGATGAGCGTGATCGAGCTGAGCAGCACCATGTGTCCCACGGGAAACTCGGGGTGGTACTCGGCGGTCCAGTCGCCGCCGCGCGCAGCCGCTTCACGGAAACGCGAGAGCCGGAAGTAATCGAAGAAGTACGGGCTGTCGTCGCGCGAGGGAGAGAGGTCGTAGAAGTAGCCACTGACGAAGGCTTCGCGCTCCGCAGCGGTGCCGCGGATGAGAGTCGCGAAGTCCTTCTGCTGATTCACGAAATAGGCAGCCTCGGCACGCATGAAGGACATCAAGTCGTCGCGCGCACGGAGCAGATGCGGCAGGGCTTTGTCGCCAATCTCAGCGCCCAGTGTCGCGCAAAATTCCTGCAGGCGCTCGCGGGACAATTCTGCGTCACCATCAGCGGCCGCGCGGAAAGCGTTGCTCACGCTGCGCAACCAAGGCGTCGGCACGGGCGCATCGGGCGCGGAACCACCCACGGCGCGCGCGGTGTCCTTGAGCGCTTGCTCTGCGCGCACGTCGCACATGATGTTCTGCATGCGCGAGCCTTCGAAGGGGCCGGCAGGTCCGCGCTCCGGATCGAAGACGAGACCGAGGAAGCGCTCGTCGGCACTGAACTGGCGCAGTGCCGCCAGTTCGACAGGCGTCCACGGTGAGCGCTTCACCATGGTGCTCGCCCAGCCATGGGATTGGAGCACCACGATGTGCCGCCACGGTTCCGCGATGCCGAGTTCCTCGAGGCCTGTGCGCGCGATGTTGGCGAGGCGGATGGTTTCGCGTGCCTGTTTCGGATAGGTCATCATGAAACGCGACCAGGTCACGATGCCGTCCGGCTTCAGGTGCGAGACGAAATCCTTCACGGCCCCGACGGTGTAGAGGTAGCTCTCAGAAAGCGTGTAGGCGCCGCTCGCAAGCGCGGTGTAAGTGTCGACGCCACTCATCTGGATCTGATCAAAAAGCCGACCGCTGCCACGCGCGTAGGCGCGTCCTTCGGCATTCACGAGCTCGACGCGGGGATCCTCGAACAGGTTGCCGATGTAGTCCGCGTAATCTTCGCGCACCATCTGGATCATGGCGCTATTCACGTCCACCGCGGTCACGCTCTTTGCACCACAGTAGAGCGCGGTCATCACATCCACGCCGCCACCGCAACCAATGACGAGCACGTCGAGGTCCTTGCGCCCGGCCGCGCGGTGCGCGGTGTAGCCGGATGAAGCCTGGGAGTCATCGAGAGCCGGGAACTTCGAGAACTCGGCACCGCCCTCGTACAGCATGGTGGGCGCCGTGCCGTCCTGCGTGACAGCGCGTTGCTGGGCACGCATCCAGTCGCGGTCCCCGAACTGGCCTCCGATGGACATCCAGGCTTCGGTCGGATTGGAAACATCCACCTGTGCGGTGGAGGAGTGGATCGTCTTTTCGGAGCGCCCGCCGGGGAACAGGCGCGGCACTTCCTTGTGTGGTGCAAACGGAACATCCCAGCTCAGCGCGGGAATGGGGCCGAGGCCGCCGCAGAATCCGGCCGCACTCACGACGAGCGCGCAGGCCACGGCCCAGTGAAACGAACTTCGGCGCGGTGGTTCCGTTTGTGCAAACACGGCCCCGGAAATGCCGCCGACAGCGGCGGCCGCGAACACCGTGCCGGTTGAGCCGTACTGTTCGAGGAGGAAGGGCGCGATGGCGCCGCCCGCAGCGCTGCCGATGAGGTCGGCGGCATACAAGCTGGCGATGTGTTGCGGATGGCGCGTGAAGGTGCCGCCGAGCGCCAGCCCCGCGAGGAGGAAGGGGAGGGCGAGCGCGAGGAAACAGGACAGGAGGCCCACCAACCCGCTGGGGTCGCGCCAGATTTCGAGGCTGTCGATCTCGAGGCGCGTGATGAGAAGGAACGCAGCCACGACGCAAACGCCGTAGAAACTCGCCGCGAGTGCGATGCCGCGTGTACCGGGCGTGTGCCCGCGCGCGCCGCGCAGCGTGAGGATGCTCCCGCTCGCTCCAAAGCCGAGCAGCGCCAGCGAGATCACCATGTACGCGAAGTGGTGCCACATCACGATGGCGAACACGCGCGTGATCGCGATTTCGAGCAGCAGAACGCTCATCGCGATCAAGAAAACGGCGCAGTGGACACTGCGACCTGGTCGGCCTTCAACGCTCGTCATGGCGGCCAAGCCTACCCTCCAGACAAACCCGCGCCTGCTGTGGTGATAGCCTCGCCCTCATGCGGCCACACAATCGACTCGGTCTCGAAAGCAGTCCATATCTGCGCCAGCACGCGGACAATCCGGTGCACTGGTGGTCGTGGTGCGACGAGGCCTTTGCAGAAGCCGCAGTGCGCAAGCTCCCGGTCTTCCTTTCCATCGGATACAGCACCTGTCACTGGTGTCACGTCATGGCCCACGAGTCCTTCGAGGATGAGGCCACCGCGACGTACCTGAACGAGCACTTCGTCTCCATCAAGCTGGACCGCGAGGAACGCCCCGATGTGGATCAGATCTACATGCAAGCGGTGACGGCGCTCACGGGGCAGGGTGGCTGGCCGCTCACGGTGTTCCTCGATGCCGAGCGGCGCCCCTTTCATGGCGGCACCTACTTTCCCCCGGAGAGGAAGTACGGTCGGCCCTCTTTTCGCGACGTGCTGCAAGCCATCACACGTTTCTGGCGCGAGCAACCCGCCGACATCGCCGAGCAGTCCAGAAGGCTCATGCAGGTGTTCGAGCGCGAAGAAGCAGGTCTCGTGGAGAGCGCGGGGGCGGTGGACTGGGGTGAGTGCTCGCGCGCGATTCTCGACCGTCACCAGCGCACCTTTGATGCAGTGCATGGCGGCTTCGGCGCCGCACCCAAGTTCCCACGGCCAGCGGGGCTTCAGAGCCTGCTCCATCATGCGGAGCGCCATCCCGAAGCGACCGAAGCGATGCCGATGGTGCGCACCACGCTCGGACACATGGTGGCTGGCGGTATTCACGATCAACTCGGCGGCGGCTTCATGCGCTACAGCACGGATGAGCACTGGCTGGTGCCTCACTTCGAGAAGATGCTCTACGACAACGCGCAGCTGCTCGAGGTGCTGCTCGATCTCTTGCGCCGCGAAGATGATGTGGAGTTGCGCGCGGCCGCCACGGCGCTTCTCACGTACGTGCGTCGGGATCTGCTTCTCGATGGCGGGGCCTTCGCAGCGGCGGAGGACGCGGATAGCGAGGGCCATGAAGGCCGCTTCTATGTGTTCCGTGCGCAGGAACTCGACGAGCTGCTCGGCAGCGAGAGCAGCCTGGCGAAGAGCGCCTTCGGCGTGACAGAGAGCGGCAATTTCGAGGGTACGAACATCCTTCATCGACCTGTGACTGTGGAAGCACTCGCCCGCTCTGCGGGCGTCGCGCCTGAAGCACTGCGCTTGCGCCTTGACGCCGCACGCAACGCACTCCTCACGGCTCGTGCCAAGCGCGTGCGCCCTTTGCGGGATGACAAGGTCATCGCTGCCTGGAACGGGCTGATGCTTGCCGCCATGGCTCGCGCTGGACTGGTGCTCGACGCGCCCGAATGGACGCTCATGGCGCGTCGCGCAGCAGACTTCGTTACCGCTCACATGCGTGCCTCCGATGGGTCGTTGTTGCGCATTCACTGCGCAGGCAGTGCGCGCTTCCGTGCCTCTCTCGATGACCGGGCAGCCATGGGCCTCGCGCATCTCGCTCTGTTCACTGCAGCAGGCGCCGTCGAGGATCTCGAGCGTGCCATCGCACTCGCGGAGGAATGCCTGCGCTTTCATGCGAGCCCGGAAAGTGCTGCCTTGCACTTCGCCGCCGACGAGCCGGACCTTATTGCTCGGCAGAAGGACAGCTACGACGGCGCGTTGCCTTCAGGGAACAGCCTTGCGGCATTGCTCTTCGCGCGTCTGGGAGCGGTGCTTCCGGATACGGATTGGCGTGCACGTGCTCTCTCCCTGGCCGGCGCTTTCGGCACCTGGCTTGCGCGCGCTCCGGATGCGATGCCGCTGCTTGTGCTGGCTGCAGTCGAGGCCTCCGAGCCGCCGCGCACTCTCACGGTGCATGGCGATCCTGCGCACCCCAAGGTGCGGCGCATCCTCGTCAACGCGCACCAATCAACAACTGCGGGCACCATCATCATTCCCGTGCGCGATGGCGTAGCGCATGCCGCGTTGCGCGCTCTTGGTGTTCCGCTGTCCGAGGAGATTCAGCCCGGCGGCAGTGCGGAACTCTGCGAGAACTTCACCTGCCGACGCTTCGAGAGCTTCTGAAAAAGGACCGCCCAGCACGAGGGACGGTGCCGGGCGGTCGAATCGAAGGAAGGAAGGTGTCAGGAAGCGTCGCTGAAGTTCACCAGGTTCCGGTCATCCAGGTCATGGCGCCCGGAAGCGAGATGCTCCAGCGGAGGATGTTGCCGAGGATCTTGCTCTCAGTGCCCGGGTATTGGTTCATGTGGAACGTGATGGGCGACCAGGAGCTTGAGTCCGCGTAATTGACGACTGAGGCCACGGGCGCTTGATGGAAGCGCACGAGAGCTTCGAACATGCTGGCCGCGCGGAAATACACGGTGGTGTTGTTCGTGAGGATGAACGTCCACGTGTAGCTCTCAAGCATGGGCCAGAGGAGATGGAGCGATTCGCCGCCGGACCAGCCGGGGGCCCAGGCGCTGTGCACGCCGGGCAGGCGCAAGCCGCCAGTGGCGGTGGTGTATTCATTGATCACCACGCTGTTCTGGAACCACGCCTGCATGCGTGCGAGGAAGGGCATGAACTGGAAGTCTCCGGTGCATGCGGTGTAGCGCGCGGCCGCGTTGTAGAAGATGTTGTGCATCCACGGTGCGCAGTTCGCGGGGATGGTGAGGCCACCGCTGCTGTAGGCGGTCTGCGGATCGATGGTGTAGCCGTGGGAGCCCTGCTGCATCTCGATGGTCTGGAACTGGTTCACTCCGGCTTGGGCTTCCGTCCTGTAGACGGGATTGCCGAGGTAGTTCCATGCATCCACGAGGCACTCGATGGCCCAGCCGGGGATGCGCGCACCCCACTGACCGTTCCAGTAGCGCGGGCTGTTGCGCACCTGATATTCGGCGCACTCGATGGCGGCTTCGCGGCTCGCTTCTTCGCCTGTCATCACGTAGTGCAACAGCACACCGTGAATCCATGTGTGGCTCTGCTCGCCCCAGCGATAGTTGCCGGCCCACCAACCCTTCTCGTAGCTCTGCGCGCCACGCCAGAACTCCTGCGTGTTGGTGCTGTGATTCTGCTTGTAGTCGCGGCGGATCCAGGCCATGTCGCGGCCGGTGTCAAAGAATCCGTAGGCGCCGCCGCGGTACCAGTTGAGCAGCACCGAGAGCGGCCAGTCATAGTGCAGGCTCGATTGGCCATCCGTCCACGGAATGTCGCCGTAGGTGTCCCAGCCGTAGAACTGGCGATCGCCCCACGTGCCGCCGTTCTGGCGGAAACCGGGCAGACCCATGGGGCCATAGGTCGCGATGGGATCAGCCGCCGAGTCGCTGATGGCGAGTTCGTTGGTGCGCTGGATGCGCTGCATGCCCTGATTGCCGGTCCAAGTGCGGAAGTCAGCGAACGGGAGGCCGACGGCCATGCTGCGCTTGGTCCACACAGGATCGGGGCGACCCATGAGCGGTGATGCCACACGCGTCGCGAGGCTTGCGACAGCCGTGCCGCTGCGGTCGCCGCTGTGGAAGTCGAACACCATGCGGTGGGACTTCCAGCGTCCGCCTTCGAAGCGGTAGTTGTCGATGGCCATGGGATCGATCGGATCGGAAGATGTGGGCGTGGCGTAGATGCCCTTGTATTCAGGTCCGTTGCCCCATTCGGGCCAGAGCCCGATCTTCATTTCTCCCGTCGAAGCCTTGACCGTCTTGGGGAAGTTCTGCCAGAAGCGGTCCACCGCCACGTTGACGCCCCCCGAGATTCCCGAGAGGTCGAAGGATCCGGCGAAGCGGTTGCCGCTCGCAAGCGCGGTCGTGCCGTGCTGCGTGGTGAAGCTGAAGTTGGCCGCCTGATTGGTGCTGTTCACCATCTGGAAATCCTGGTCCAAGCGCCAGGTCTGGTTGCCGAGGGCGAGGCCGGCCTCCGGAGTGGTGAGTTGCGCCGCACTGCTCACGGGCAGGCGCAGATAGAGCGAGTCGAAGTAGACCGTGCCGGGAGAGACACCGAAGAAATGGCCGTAGGCCTGAGGGTTTTCGAGCGCGAAATCCACACTCACATCACTGCGGCCGCTGTGGAAGGTCCAGCGACAGGTGAAGCGCAGACTTCCGAGCGTGCCACGCTGGCGCAGTACTGCGCGCACGGAACCTGAATCTTCGAGCACGGTCTCCGTGACGGTGGCATTCACCAGCGCGCCGTTGGAACTCGTGAGTTCGATGCCGCCGCCGGGTGCAGCCACCACGACAGCGCCATCCACCATGGCCTGACGGAAGAGCCGGAAGTTCAGGCGATCAATGGTGAAGCTGGTTCCCGGGCGCGGGCTGACGACGAAGTCCGAACTGGTCGCGTTGATGGTGAGCGTGCCACCGGGCCTCTGCATGCTCCGCATCCAGTAGTTGCGGGTGCTGTTGGCCGCGACGCTGGCCGGGAAAGTGACGAGCACCCATTTGATGGCTTTGGTGCCGTCATTGCGGTCGCCGCCCCAACGGGACAGGACCTTGAACTGTGCCGGGACTGGGGTGCCCGCATCGTCTGCCACTCCGAAGGAGTAGAAGTCGACGCTGTAGATGTTCCACTCGGCAGGCGCCGGAACCCCAAAGCTGACAGGGAGATCCGCTTGAGCCAGGGCAGTCGGATTGACCACTTCCAGCCGCAGACCTTGGGCCGACAAGGGCAACAAGGACACCAGGCAGATGACTGCCGCCAATACTCCGCGAATGCGTGTCTTCACTGCGTGAACTCCTCAAAGTCCATTCCCGCACTGGGCGGGCGGCGAGCTGGCCCGTTCCGACAGGCAGCGCGCCGTGCACGATCAACACGCTCTCTTTCGGCAGCTTCTATACTCTGCTGAATATGGCTCGTATCTCCGACTGGAA
>SXUL01000059.1 GCA_005790545.1 Planctomycetia bacterium
CGTTCCGGGCATTCTGACCTCGCTCTTTGGGGCCACCGGCCGTTCAAGCTCTGGGTCGCGCCATCCCGCGCCCAAATCAGCATGCACCCAGTACCATGCGCTGCATCCGGGAGGACAGCCGTCACCCCTGCGAGGCCTCCGATGAACTACAAGATCTCTTTCTGCGACGCCTGCGATGAGAGCATCCCTGAGCGTGATCTCCTGCAGCAGCAGACCACCATCCAAAACGGCAGGTTGTATTGCCGCAAGTGCGCGCCGCCAGCCCCGCGCGAACGTTCCTCGGTGCCTGGCGTGCTGGTGCTCACCGTCCTTGTCTCCATGCTCGGCCTGATCGGACTCGGCTATGCGGGGTTCGAAGCGCTCGGGAAGACGGACGACACGCTCGATACCCACAAGGGGCTCTTGACCGAAGCCACGGCAGATCTCTCGGCCCTCGCCGGACGACATGACGACGCGGTGCAACAGGCTCGCGTGGCCGA
The DNA here is from genome assembly GCA_005790545.1 of Planctomycetia bacterium. Classification (GTDB taxonomy): domain Bacteria; phylum Planctomycetota; genus SXUL01. Next base: position 480 of record SXUL01000059.1, read on the forward strand.
AGAGAAGCTGGCGGCCTTGGAGCTGCGCCAGCTCACCGACGCCAATCTGATCGCACAGCATGAAGCGGAGTTGGGCCGCAAGCTGGACGAAGAATCAAAGGCCTGGCGTGCCTCACTCGATCAGAGGCTCGAACAACTGGAAGCTCGCGTGACGGCCATCCTCGGGCCCTTGCAACTGCAGAACCAGCAGTCGCGAGAAGACCTCGCCGGGCAGAAGGCGACGCTTGAAGGTTTGAAGGCCGAAATCGGGATCGTGCGCGAACTCGCCGCGGTGCGTGCAGCAGCACAGCCTGTCGCGCCCGGGGTCGAGAGCACCAAGTCAGCGGAAGCGGTGCCGACGGAACCGGCAGTTGATGAACGTGAGATCAATGCGTTCATTCTCAAGTTGAGCGACGTCGATCCGGGCCAGCGCTACACGGCGGTGACGGAACTCGGGCGCTTCACGGGACCGCGCGTTGTCAGCGCCTTGGAGGGACTCCTCAAAGACCCGGAGGAGTACCTGCGCGTGGCCGTGGTGCAAAATCTGCGGAGGCTCGGTTCGAAGACCTCGCTGCCATTGATCCTCGCGGCACTCCGGGACGCGGACCCCTTCGTGCGCTCTGCGGCCAAGGCTGCCTTCGAGACCATGGCGGCAACACGCATTAATTACGATCCCGAGGCCACTCCTCGCGAGCGCGAAGCTGCGGTGAAGGAAACCGAAGCGTGGTGGGAGTCGAACAAGGTGCGCGTTCTCGCCGGCGGTTGAAGACACGCGGCTGCTACATTGGCTCGGGGATGGACCTATGGCCGAAACGGCCTCACGAGCTCACAAACCGAGCACCAGACTGATCGCGACCTTGGGGCCTGCTTCATGGACGCCCCCGGCCATCCGTGAACTTGTGCTTGCTGGTGCGGACGCATTCCGTCTGAATTTCTCGCACGGTGACCATGACGTCCTGCGCGGCGTCGTGGCCTGTGTGCGCGAGATTGCGCGCGACTTGAAGCAGCCGGTGGCCATCCTCGGCGATCTCTGCGGCCCGAAGCTGCGCGTGGGCATCGTCGAGAAGGGGGATTCGATCTCCCTCGAGGATGGCGCAGAGGTGCTGCTCGACCCCGCGTGTCCGGGGGTTTCCCTTGCGCGCATCGGTGTGTCTCACGCAGCGCTCGTAGAGGATGTCCCCGCCGGCTCTGCGATCCTCCTCGATGACGGCAATCTGGAACTGCTGGCTCTGGAGCGTAGCGGGGGCTGCCTCCGGGCGCGTGTCATCCACGGCGGCGAACTGAAATCGAGGAAGGGCGTGAATGTGCCCGGCGTGATGCTCACGATTCCAGCCATCACGGAGAAGGACGCCGAAGACCTCGCCTTCGGAATGGAAATGGACCTGGACTACTTCGCCATGAGCTTCGTGCGCACGGCGCGGGATGTCACGGACCTGAAGCGGCGCATTGCCTTGCACGGCCAGCACATTCCCGTCATCTCCAAGATCGAGATGCCCATCGCGGTGGAGAATCTCGACAGCATCCTCGATGTGAGTGACGGCATCATGGTTGCGCGCGGCGATCTGGGAGTGGAAATCGGTCCGGAGCGCCTGCCAGTGGTGCAAAAGGAGATCATTCGTGCGGCGCGGCGACGGGGCAAACTCGTCATCACGGCCACGCAGATGCTCGACAGCATGACGCATCACCCGCGGCCTACGCGGGCTGAAGCGACCGACGTGGCCAACGCACTCTTTGATGGCACTGACGCGGTCATGCTTTCGCAGGAGACAGCGGTGGGCTCGTATCCCGTGGCCACCGTGCGCACCATGCGCGAAATCGCCTGGCATGCCGAGGAGAGCGCCTTGTTCGCAGCGCAGGCGCGGCAGTTCCAGCGCCCCGTCGACCACGGCATTGCTCATGCAGCCATCAAGGCCGCCTGTGTGGCCGCCGAGGAAGTCGAAGCCAAAGCGCTCGTGGTCTTCTCCACGACGGGCTGGACCGCCTTCGGCGCGGCCGCGTGGCGTCCACCCTGCCCGATTTTCGCGTGCACGGACGACGAACGCACCTTCAACCGTTTCGCGCTTTGTCGCGGCAGCCGCGCGTGGTTCATTCCGACCGCCTCGGACATCGAGTCGCTCTACAGCTCCGGGTTGGCGGCGCCTCTGGCGGAAGGGCTGCTCGCGAAGGATGACGTGGTGGTTCTGCTCAGCGGGGCGCGCACGAGTGGCAGCGGTGCCAACTCCATCCGCATCCACAAGGTGGGGGCGGGCGGTCTGCGATCCTGACCGTTTGCTCCGCGCTGCACCGTTCCTATGATCCCCCGCGCCATCGGGCGCGCACCGGAGTCCCGTTCCATGAAGATCCATGAGTACCAAGCCAAGGCCATCTTGAAGGCCAGCGGCGTGCCTGTGCTGGAAAACCGCGTGGTGACGAGCGCGGCCGCGGCCGCTGCTGCATTCACCGAACTCGGCGGCAGCGTGGCGGTGGTGAAAGCCCAGATCCACGCTGGTGGGCGCGGCAAGGGTGGCGGCGTGAAGCTCGTGCGTTCGCCTGCGGAGGCCGAAGCGGCCGCTCTTGCAATGATCGGGAAGCCGCTGGTGACTTACCAGACCGGTCCTCTGGGGCAGAAGGTGAAGACCATTCTCGTGGAGCAGGGCTGCGAGATCGAGCGCGAGCTCTACGCCGGCATGGCTCTCGACCGCGCGACCAAGCTGCCTGTGCTCATGGTCTGCCGTGACGGCGGCGTCGAAATCGAGGAGATCGCGCACAAGCACCCCGAGCGCATCCTCAAGGAACCAGTGGACCCGATGCTTGGCTTGCTGCCACATCAGGGGCGCCGACTGGCGAAGGAACTGGGATTGCCTTCAGCCCAGTGGGACAAGGCCACGCAGTTCTTCCAGGCCCTCGCGCGCATCTACTTCGAGAAGGATTTGAGCCTCGCCGAGATCAATCCGCTCGTGGTGACGAAGCAGGGCGAGCTTCTCGCCCTCGACGCCAAGATGAACTTCGACAGCAACGCGCTGTATCGCCAGTCGGCGGTGGTGGCTCTGCGCGACCTGGATGAGGAAGACCCGAGCGAAGTGGCCGGACAGGAAGCGGGGATCAGCTACATCAGCCTCGATGGCAACATTGGCTGCCTCGTGAACGGCGCCGGGCTTGCGATGGCCACCCTGGACCTCATCAAGCTGTAGGGCGGCGAGCCCGCGAACGTCCTCGATGTCGGCGGCGGCGCGACCAAGGATCAAGTGGCCTGCGCTTTCCGGCTCATCCTCGCCGACCCGAAGGTGAAGGGCATCCTCATCAACATCTTCGGTGGCATCCTCAGGTGCACCACGCTCGCGGACGGCATCGTCGCTGCGGTGCGTGAAACCGGGCTGTCCATTCCCCTGGTGGTTCGTCTTGAAGGGACCGAGGTGGAGCAGGGGCGTCAGATCCTCAAGGACTCCGGTTTGCCCATCACCACGGCGTCAACCATGTCCGATGCTGCCGAGAAGATCGTGAAGGCCATCAAGGCCGTCTGACCCTGCAGGAGAATCAACATGAGCGTATTGGTCAACAAGCAGACGCGCGTGCTCGTGCAGGGACTCGGCAAGGCCGGTCGCTTCCACATGGGCCAGATGATTCAGTACGGCACCCAGGTCGTGGGCGGAGTCGCCCCCGGCAAGGGCGGGGCCGTGGTGGACGGTGTGCCAGCCTTTGACTCGGTCGCGGAGGCCGTGAAGGCGACGGGCGCCGATGCCACGGTGATCTACGTCCCGGCAGCAGGCTGCCTGGATTCGATC
>SXUL01000060.1 GCA_005790545.1 Planctomycetia bacterium
CGCGTTTCTCGGGCTTGTGGTGTCGGCCATGCTCGTGGTGCTGATGGTGCGATTCAGCATCGAGCGCCCCATCGCGATTCTGGGCACAGCCATGACACAGGTTCGCAGTGTGGGTACGGGCCGCACCATTCCCGTGCGCACGGAGGACATCTTTGGCGGGCTGGTGCGCAACTTCAACGACATGACCATGGACCTGAAGCGCGCCGAATCCGAGAACCGCGCGCTCATGAGTGATCTCCGTGAATTCAACCGCGACCTCGAGCAGCGGGTGAACGCGGCGACGGAGGACCTGCGCCGCAAGAACACGGAGCTCATCACCACGCAGGAGCGGCTGCTGGATGTGCAGCAGGAAGTCTCGCGCATGGAGCGGCTGGCGTCCCTCGGCCAGCTCAGCACCACGCTTGCTCACGAACTGGCGACTCCGCTGAACGTGGTGAGCGGGCATCTCGAGATCCTGCAACGTGAAGTCCCTGCGGACGGCCCCGCCAGGCGAAGGCTCGAAACACTTTCGCAGCAGGTGGCGCGGCTCACCTCCATCCTCAAGGAAGTGCTCACGGCAGTGCGTTTGCCGGACCCTGTGGTGGCGGATGTCGCTCTTGATGAACTCCTCGACGAAATCCTGCGCTTCATGGCGCCCATGGCTCTCGCGCATGAGGTGAGCCTGGAACGGAAGGGCGTCCGCGCGCTGCATGTGCGTTTCGATCGCAACCAGCTTCAGCAGGTACTGCTCAATCTCGTCACCAACGCCATCGAAGCGACGCCGGGGAAGGGGCGGGTGGAACTTGAGACGGTCCCGAACGCGAACAGCGTGGTGCTGCGCGTGCGGGACAGCGGTACGGGGATTCCGGCGGAAGCCTTGCAGCGGGTTTTCGAGCCCTGGTTCACGACCAAGGAGATCGGCCGCGGTCAGGGCCTCGGTCTTGCCATCAGTCGCGAGATCCTTGACCGGAACGGCGGCGGCATCTCCGCACGCAACAACGCGAGCGGCGGTGCCACCTTTGAACTCACACTGCCGTTGCCGCGCTGATATTCTGGCCAGCCGATGAACGCCTCACGCCGCATGACTGCCGTGGTTGTTGATGACGACCGCAGCATGGCCGAAATGATCGCCGAGGTTCTGGTGGCGCGCGGCTTCGAAGCTCGCGCGGTCGACAGCGGTGCGGCAGCCCTCGCGGCCATCGAGGCGGCCACGCCGGACCTCGTTGTCAGCGACGTGCGCATGCAGCCCATGGGCGGCATCGAGGTGCTGCGGCGGGTCCGTGCGGCCCATCCCGAGATCATCTTCATTCTCATGACGGCCTTCGGCACCCTCGAGAGTGCCATCGAAGCCGTGCGTGAGGGCGCCTACGACTACGTTTCCAAGCCCTTCAAGATGGAGGAGCTGCTGCTCGTCGTCGACCGCGCCCTTGAGTCGCGTCGCATCGCTGAAGAGAACCGCGACCTGCGTGGAGCGCTGCGCGAACAGCAGGGGATCTCGGAGATTGTCGGGCGCTCAGCCGCGATGCTCGCCGTCTTCAAGGCCATCGCTCGTGCGGCGGACAGCATGGGCAGCGTGCTCGTGTTGGGTGAAACCGGAACCGGCAAGGAACTCGTCGCGCGCTCCATTCACATGCACGGGCCGCGCCGCGCGCGCCCGTTCCTTGCGATCAACTGCGCCGCGCTGCCGGAAAACCTCCTTGAGAGCGAGCTGTTCGGTCACGAGACGGGCGCCTTCACCGGGGCGGTGGCAAGGAAGGCCGGCCTGTTCGAACAGGCCGATGGCGGAACGGTGTTTCTCGATGAACTGGGAGAGCTGCCTCTCGCGCTGCAATCCAAGCTGCTCCGCACGCTGCAGAGCGGGGAAGTGCGCCTCGTGGGCGGCAGCGCGACTCTGAAAGTGGATGTGCGGCTCATCGGCGCATCCAACCGGGATCTCCGGCATCTCGTGGCAGAGGGAGCCTTCCGCGAGGACCTCTGGTTCCGCCTCAACACCATGATCATCCAGGTGCCGGCACTGCGCGAGCACATGGAAGACCTTCCGTTGCTCGCGGAGAGGTTCCTGCGGGCGGCGGCCGAGCGTTCGGGCAAGGATGTCCAGGGCATCAGCCGCGAGGCCCTCGCGGTTCTCAACCGGCACGACTGGCCGGGCAACGTGCGCGAACTGGAACACGCGCTCGATCACGCGGTTTCTTTCGCGCGTCAGGCGCTCATCGTTCCTGAAGATCTTCCCGAAGCCATGAGTGCGCCGCGCTCGAGCCGTCTCATGAGTCTTGAGGAACTGGAGCGTCAGCACATCCTCTACGTCCTGAAATCCGTGCAGGGGAGCCGCCAGCACGCGGCGGACGTGCTCGGCATCGACCGGAAAACTCTCTACCGGAAACTGCTGCGCTTCGGCATGGCGCAAGGGGACGAGAAGGACGCGTGAGGGGCAGCCGGGGCATCATGCCCCAGCGCTGCATTGAGCCGAGCCTGCTGCTGGAACTGTTGCGGGGCTTTTTGTCCCTCAATGCCCCGTGCTCTGCGGTGCAATCTGCCTCATTGCGGGCGCGCGACATTTTTTTCGCCGTTTGCTGCATCGATTCTGTGCCGGAACAGTGCGTTTCCTGCTTGCCAGAGCGCGCATCCCGCGAGTAATCTCCGCGCCGCTGGTTGTTGGTACGCGCGTTGCTTCATCGTTCCGTGGCCTCTCTCTTGCCCGGGGTCGATGAAGCGGTGCTCGATACCGCAAGGAGCTCGATATGGCTGACATGGACAACAACGAAGTGCCCGAAGGTGAAACGCCGCATGTGGTGCACTCGCTGCACGAGATCCGTCAGGGTCACGCGCTGACGGGGCAGGAAAAAGCCAAGCGTTTCGCTCGTTCTGCTCCCACGATCATCATCGCTGTCATGGTGCACGTGTCCATCGCGGCCGTGCTGGGCATGATGTATTACGAGCAGAAGGAGAAGGACGAAGCACAGGGCAACCTCGAGGCCGGCGTGCATACCGCTGACGAAGCGCCGAAGATCGAGGAGGCGCCCAAGGTCGAGGAGAACATCGAGCGCACAGCCATTCCGGAGGTCGAGAACACTGACATCTCGGATGTGACCGAAGAGTTCTCGACGGTGGTCGACGACACCGTGAACCCGGATGCGACCTCCTCTGAGCGCTTTGGCATGGCCGAAGGCACCGAGGATGACAGCAACCTGCTGACGCTCTCGAGCGGTGGCAAGGGCCTCGCAGGTGCGATCGGCATCGGTGCTGGCTCCGGCCCAGGCGGCGGCATGCGGAAGGGCAATCCCCTCGGTGGGTCGCGGCTCGGCCGCAGGAACGAGCAGAAGGCGAAGCTTGAGGCAACGGAGAAGGTCGTCATGGCCGGACTCGACTGGCTGAAGCGCCACCAGAGCCCGGATGGTTCATGGGACCCCGCGGCTTACACAGGGATGTGTGACGGCAAGCTTGGTGAAGCCTGCTGGGGCAAGGGTTCGCCCGGCCACGTTGCAGGTCTCACGGGGCTCGCGCTGCTCACTTATCTCGGCGCAGGCTACGACAGCCAGCGCCCGGGCCCCTACACCGAGGTCGTGAAGAACGGCCTGAAGTGGCTGCGCAAGAACCAGGATTCTGAAGGCTGCTTCGGCTCCCGCGGCGACCAGCACTTCACGTACGACCACGCTTGCGCGGCGCTCGCCATGTGCGAGGGATACGCATCCACGAAGCAGAGTACATGGAAGACGCCCGCGCAGAACGGGCTCAACTTCATCACCGCCTGCCAGAATCCCTACAAGGGCTGGCGCTATGGCAAGAAGCCGGGCGACAACGACAGTTCGGTGACGGGCTGGATGCTCATGGCCCTCAAGTCCGGCAAGGACTGCGGCCTTGAGGTTTCCGAGAGCTCCATGAAGGACGGCATCGCCTTCGTGAACAGTTTGACCGACAAGGACACGGGCCGCACTGGCTACACAAAGATCGGCGAGTTGCCCGTGCGCCAGGAGGGCAAGCAGGAGAAGTGGCCGGGCAGCGAATCGGAATCGCTCACGGCGGTGGCCATGTGCTCGCGCATCTTCACGCACAACGCGGAAGAAGAGGCGGGGCTCATGAAACTCGGCGCCGATCTCCTGTCGAAGCGCCTGCCCGTCTGGGACGAGGCTGGTGGCAAGATCGACATGTACTACTGGTACTACGGCACTCTCGCCATGTTCCAGGTCGGTGGCTCCGACTGGGAGCGCTGGAACCGCGCACTCAAGGAAGTGGTTGTGGAGCATCAGATCAAGGACGGCTGCATGAAGGGCAGCTGGGACCCGAAGGATGCCTGGGCGGATGACGGCGGGCGCATTTATTCGGCCTGCCTGATGACCCTGTGCCTTGAGGTGTACTACCGCTTCCCGCGCGTGTTCGGTGCGACCTCAACGAAGAAGTGACGGTTTCCTGCGGTGAGTGAACCCGTGCGCGGGCCGATCAGCGGCGTGCGCATGGGAGCCTCTTCCGCCCGTTCAGGACCAGAGACTCATGAAGATTCTTGCTGCAACGCTTGCCGGTGTGTTGGTGCTGGGCTCGGGGCTCTTCGCCCAGGGGGGCTCCGTTTCCGACACCGTGGAGTTCGCGACCAAGCTCGCGGCTCACGGCTACTTCGATATTGCGGAGAGCGTGATCGCCGGCGTGCAGGCGACAGCGGCGTCACTCAGTGGGCCAGACAAGGCCGAACTCGAATACGCGCTCGGAAAGATCAAGGCGGAACAGGGTCGCAAGGGTGCGGACCTCATGCTGCGCGTGACCCGGCTCACGGAAGCCGCGGCCGGTTTCGAAGAGTGGCTGAAGGTGAACGGGGACCACAAGAAGGCTCCCGAGCTTCGCTTCGAGATTGCAGCGATCTACCTGCAGGCGGGCAAGACGGCGGTCCAGTACATCGCCAAGGAAGCGGATACGGAGAAGCGCAACAAGGCTCGCAACGACGGCCTCAAGAGTTTCACCAAGGCGCTCAATCTCACGGAGCGGCGCATCGCCGATCTGCAGGCGGTGAGCAACGCCAACGAAAACGAGAAGCGCGAACTGATGACGCTGCGCTTCATGACGGGCGACTTGAACTTCCAGCAGGCGCTCATCTTCGAGAATCGCCGTGGGGGCCAGGCCCAGCAGTGTCTCAGCACGGCCAAGGAGACGCTCGAAGAGTTCGAGATGGACTACACGGGCGAAGTGCTCAACTTCGATGCCCGCAGTATTCTCGCCGAGATTGCTGTGGAGGAAGGCCGCAAGGACGAGGCCTTTGAGTTGATTTCCGAATCCTGTGCGCAGCTGCTCGACGCGGTTGCAGGCTCGCCGGAAATCGCGGATGACGAGTCCATTCGGGATCTTGTCGGCCGCACCTTCCTCGCCAAGGCGCAGTTCGAACGCACCCACAAGAAGGACAGCACCGCGGCGTTGAAGACCGTGGACACCATCGACAAGCTCATGCCTTCACTGGCGCTTGCGAAGGACGGTCGTGAAGCTCTGCTTCTCGCCGCTCAAATCAGCAACGACGAAGGCAACGCCGGCTACGCCCGTGACGTGGCCAAGCGCGTGATGGGGGCCGACAAGTTCGGCCCCCATGGCCTTCGCGCTCAGGAACTGCTCGACAAGCTGGGTGGTGGAGATGGTGCGGAAGGCCTGCAGAATGCCTTCAAGGCCGCGCTCCTTCAGCGGGACATCCCGCGCAGCGAGAAGATGGGCTGCCGTCTGCTCTATCGCACCGATACCACCCGTGCCGACAAGGCAAACATCCTCTATCTCCTCGGCGAGCTCTACTCCGAGACGGGGCGTCCCATTGAAGCGGCTGTGTGCTTCGAAATCGTGAGCAGCGAGTACACGGACTGCAAGGAGGCACCGACAGCCAAGCTCGCGCAGGCTCAGGCCTTCGCTACGGCTGCGCGCGCGGACACGGGGCCCTTCTGGAAGCAGAAGAGCATTGCTGCGCGCAACGAACTGACCACGCGTTTCCCGGAATCCGAGGAAGCCAGGGAAGTGGCCTACGTGAACGCGCTGAGCCTCGAAACGGAGCGCAAGTTCGAGGAGGCTGTCGATCAGTTCGAGAAGGTGCCTTCAACCAGCCCCAAGCATGGCGATGCCATGCGTCGCGCTGGCCGCATCCTCCTTGAAAGCGCCATCGAGAAAACGAACCGCAATCAAGCGGAAGAGGCGAAGAAGCTCTTCACCCGCTCCGAAGTGAATCTCAAGAAGGCCGTGGCCGCACTCACGCGCATCGCGGAGCGCACGCTCAATGACGCCGAGAAGCTGCGTCTGACACGCGATGCGGTTGCAACGCAGCTCATGCTCGCCGGCCTTCAGCTCCAGCCGCTGGTGAAGAAACCGCAGGAGACCCTTGAGGCACTCCTGATCGCTGAGAAGCTCGCGGGCCAGGATCGTGATGCGATTCGCAAGATCTGGGATCTGCGCATCAAGGCGTTCACCCAGATGAACAAGGGCAAGGAGGCAGGCGCCCTGCTTGAGAAGTTCCTCGCCGAGGCCGAGCGGCAGGGTGTGAAGGGTGCCGTGGCCGAGGCTGCGCTTTCAGTTGCGGCAGCCCTCGACAACGAGGCTTTCCAACTCGCGGCCGGCGCCACGGACAAGCCCGAGGCCAATGAGCTCTGGGCTGAAGCGCTCAAGTTCTACGGTCGTTCGGTGGACGAAGCTCGACGCGGCGGCACATCGAAGCGCGAGGCTTTCGAAAAGGTCGCATCGCGCATCCTCGCCCTCACGGCGAAGGCCGCCAAGCTCCCGGAGGGATTGCCCTTCACCCAGCTCGAGCCCGAGAAGCGCAAGGAGTTCATCGATCATCTCCAGCGCGTGCTGCACGCCTACGAGATCCTTGGTGCGACGGAAGAAGGGGTCGTGAATGTGGAGCGCCAGCGCAATCTCGCGCGCATCGCAGCGCTCATGGGCAAGTGGTCTGATGCCTTCGTGGCCTTGCAGGCCATCACCGACAAGTACCCGCTCTACGTCAAGGACGATGCGGGGAACGAGAAGCTCGACACGGAGCTGCTGAAGAAGTTCACGGAACTGCCGGGCATCTATCAAGACCTCGCCTCCTGCGGCATTCGCGCGGGCGTGGCCACCAAGGAAGACTTCTACTTCGAGCGCTCGAAGACCGTGCTCATGCAGCTTCTCGGCGTTTCCACCTCGGGTGGCAAGCTCTGGTGGGAATGTCGCTACGAGCACTTGCGCGCGCTCTACGTTTCGGGAGACCTCGCCAACTTCAAGGTGACTCTCGATTCTCTCGAGCGTTCCAGCGAGAACTTTGACGACAACAAGTTCGGCATCAAGGACCGCATCCTCGCCCTGAAGAAGCAGGCTGGGGACAAGATCGTGAACAAGTGAGACACCAGATGAAGAGCAACATGATCCGCAACTTCGCGTTTCTGATGGTGGCGGCGCTTGCGCTGCCGGCCTTCGCACAGAACGACACCATCACGATGAAGGATGGCTCCACAAAGAACGGCAAGGTTCTGGATTGGAGCTTCAAGAGCGTGGAGGTTGCCGTGGGCGGCAGCGGTTCCACCCGTATCAAGGCGGAGGATGTGGCCTCTGTGGCCTTCGATGCCGTGCCCAAGGCCATGAAGGAAGCGGATGCCGCCTTCTCCGGCGGGCGCGACAGCGAGGCCGTGGAAAAGTACCGCGCCATCATCGAGGACAAGAAGACGAGGAAGCCGCTGCTTCAGGATGCGTGGTGGAAGTGCGCCCAGGCACAGTTCCGCTCCGGCAAGCTCGAAGACGCAGCGGAAACGCTGAAGAGCATGCTCAACGCAGGCGGGTTCGCGGAATCGCGCTACCTCGCTGAAGCCGACGACCTCATTCCGCAGTGGCTGATCTGGGCCGGCAAGGCGGATGCTGCCGCAGCCTTCACTTCTGAAGAGGAAGCACGCGTTGGCAAGCTCGGCGTGGCCGGACTTGGCGAACGCCTGAAACTCTGGCGCGCACGTGCGTGGTTCGCCAAGGGCGACATGGGCAAGGCCAGCTCAGAGGCCGGCACGCTTGCGGGCGGCAACGGAGTTGTGGCCGCCGATGCGAAGGTGGTGCTCGGCACCATCGCGCTCGCAGGCAACAAGCATGAAGAGGCTGAGCGCCTCTTCCGTGAGGCCATGGCGGTGACGCAGACGCCGGCCGTGCGCGGCTCGTGCTTCGCGGGCCTCGGTGAAGTGCTGCTCGCTCGGGCACTGAAGTCGAAGAAGCCCGACGATTTCAAGGAAGCGCTGCTTTGCTACCTGCGCCCCGTGGTGCAGTACTCGCCGGACGCAGGTGGCGACAATGATGCCTTCGAGCGAGCACTTTACGGTGCGGGCGTGTGCTTCCAGAGCATCGGCGAACTCGAAAAGGACGCCGAGAAGCAGAAGGTGAGCATGGCACGTGCGCGCGAGAACTACCGCAAGTTGCTCGACAATTTCCCGAATTCCACCCGGGCCGCGGAGGCGCGCGAGCGCCTGACGCGCGTGGGTGGTTGATCCCTTACCCCTTTGACCACTGGACCTATGGAACTGGAGACTGAGATGAAGAAGCGTTTCGGAAACGTGATGTTCGGCCTCGCCACCTTCGCGGCGCTGGCCTCGTTCGCCGGCACTGCCTTCGGGCAGGAGCACGGCGGTGGCAAGACCATGATGGAGCTCTTCGAAGCGACGGGCTGGGTGGGATGGCTGATGGTGATCACCTCGGTCACCGGCACCATCGTGCTCATCCAGAACCTCCTCGAGATCCGCATGGAGAAGCTCGCGCCTCCCGGCGTGACCAGCCAGATCGAAGCCGCCATCAACGAAGGCGATCTCGATCGCGCACTCGAAGTGGCGCTCTCGGAGCAGTGCTACTTCGGCCAGATCATGGCCGGCGGCCTCATCATGAAAGAGGCGGGGTATGAGCACGTGATCAACGGCATGGAGCAGGTCTCCGCCGAAGAGTCATTCAAGCTCAATGCCAAGATCTCGAACCTCTCGCTCATCGGCAACGTGGCGCCGCTCATCGGCCTGCTCGGCACGGTGACGGGCATGATCTCGTCCTTCCAGATCATCGAGACCAAGGCTGCGCCCACGCCCGCCGACCTCGCGGTCGGTGTGTACGAGTCGCTGGTGAACACCACCCTCGGCCTCTTCCTCGCCATCGTGTTCCTCACCTGTTTCTTCTTCATGAAGAACCGCGTGACGAGGCTCTCCCTCAACGCCAACCTGATGGCGGTGGAGATGCTCAAGAACACGCGCCTGTACGAAAAGGACCGTCACTGATTCCTGGTTCGTCATGAACCAACGCAAAGAAAGCTGACTAAACATGGGCTTCAAAGAGATCAAGGTGCAGGAGGAGGTCGCGGCCAATCTGGTGCCGATGATCGACATCATGTTCCTCCTGCTCCTCTTCTTCATGCTGAACGCCGACATGTCGCAGCGGGATCTTGAGGACATGAAACCGCCTGTGGCCAACAAGGCCGATCAGGACAAGCCGGAGGAGAACTCCGGCCGAATCACGGTGAACGTCCATCACAGTTCTACCGATTGCGGCCAGTACTCGGTGCCAGGCGAAATGTGCATCAACAAGGCACACTGGTTCATTTCGGTTCAGGGAAATCGCTACGCCCTCACGGAGAGCGATTTGGGGGCGCTGCAAAAGCGCTTGAGCGCCCTGGCCGATGCCAACCGTGTCAAACCGGGGGACAAGACCTCGAAATCGGAACGTTTCGTGCTCATCCGTGGCGATCATCTCGCGCCCTACGAACACATCCAGCGCTCGCTGGAACGCATCGCAGGTGCAGGTCTCTACAAGACGCAAGTCGCTGTGGAAATCGAGAAGTCGTCGCTCGCCAAGTAGTGAAAGGAGCCAGTCATGGCAGGTGCAGCAAGTGAAGACAATCCAGTAGGCATCAACGTCACCGCCTTGGTGGACATCATTTTCTGTCTGTGTCTTTTCTTCATGTGCTCGCTGAAGTTTCGCGAACTCGACGGCAAGATGGATTCCTGGTTGCCGGAGAACAAGGGCGCGAAGTCCAGCGTGCAGATGAACCTTCCGATGGACGAGATCCGGGTGCTCATCAGCTACGACAAGGATCGCAAGCAGATTCAGCGCTTCTTCGTGAACCGGCCTGTTCCGGACACGGCAGAGGGGGATTCCCTGCTGCAGAAGCTCATCCGCGAACAGTCCGCGAGCTACCGGAGCCTCGGCAAGAGCGACGTCCCAGTCATCGTGGATGCCGGTGGTGGCGTGCCGTGGAAGGAAGTGGTCAAGGTCATGAACATGTGCAAGGCCGAGAACGTGCAGAAGATCGAATTCGGCATGGGCTCGGCGGCGAAGTGATGAGACTTTCGGGTCCCGCGTGAAAGGCAGGATGACACAGACCGGTTTCCAGATGCGCCTCGCGGCGCGCGGGCTGCCGGTCCATCGCGGTGAGGGGTTCTTCGGCTCCAGCGAAGGAAAGAAAATCCTCATCTTCGGTGCCGCGCTCGTTGCGGTTGCGTTCGCGATCTTGTGGGGTCAGGTCACGCGCGAGCGCAGATCGCGGGACCCCGCCGAGCGTCTCTCGCCGGCGGTGATGACGGTGAACAAGCCTCCGTTGGCCTTCGTGCCAGCGGAGGTTCGCCATCGCCTCCAGAGTGTTGAAGACCTGGCGGAGGAAGTGAATCGCCCCGGCCTTGTTGCCTTGCTCGATTTCATGGCGGCGCCGGTGGAAGTGCCGGGCAGCGCGAATGCGGTGGCCGGCGCGCGTCGCCGGCCGGATGCTTCCGAAGTGGTCGCGCTGGAGATCAACGAGGCGCTGGCCGCACCCGAACTCTTCCGCGGCGGCTGGGTTCGTGCAAAGGGCAAGGGCACGACGGTCTGGACCGAGTCCATCAATGAGCCCGGCAGCAGCGGCGAGCCGCGCTACATCTATCGCGGGATTCTCGTCATGGACCCGAAGAGCGCCGGGATCCAGTTCATCACAACCGTGAAGCCCCCGGACTTCACCATCGTGCGTGATGAAGTCAGCGTCTCCGGCGTGTTCCTCCAGAATCTGCGCTTCAAGACGCGCGACGAGCACACCCCTTGGCGGAGCGTTCCGCTGCTCGTGCTGGACACGTTGGAAATCTCAGCCTCAGCGCGCGGCAGTACTGCCGCGGGTTCCACTATTCCGATCGCCATCACCATTGCGGCGGCGGTCTTGGTCATCGTCTTCATCTTTGTGTTGCGGCGCAAGAGCCGCATGACCGCGTCTGCCGGCATCTCCGGTCGTGGTCCGAGGAAAGCCCCATGAGCGACAAACCCGTCCCCCCAGGTCGTACTCCCGGCAGCCGCATCACGCGCAGCGTGCCTTCCGCACCACCCCGCACTCCCAATGCGCCTGCAGCGCCGAAGCCCGAGGAGGCAGGAGATGCGGATCACCGCTCCTCGACGCGTTCCGCGGCGCTCGTCGAGAGCTACGCAAAGGATGGCGGCAAGGACAACAGCTTCCGCAACATCATGATCGCGGCCGGCGCTCTGCTCGTGGTCGGCATCATTCTCGCCATCATGTCGATTGGTGGAAACAAGGAGCGCGAGGCGACCAAGACGCGCCTCACTGAAGATGCCACCGCGGCTGCCGATGAGGTGCGAAGCGCCGTGACCAAGCTGCAAGACAGCGACGATTACGACACCACCATCAAGCAGTGCAAGCTCGTTCTCGACCTCGCGGAGAAGAAACTCCCCGTGGTGAATGTCGACGGCTACGACGTCAAGACCAAGCAGGATCTGCGCCGACGCATCACCTCCGCGCAGAACGACATGAAGGAGCGCATCCTCACTGCTGAGGGCAAGAAGAAGTCCCTCACCACGCTGAAGGAAGCTGAAGAGGCGGTCGAGTCCGCCGACAAGATCGGTTCCGTGGCCCTGAAGCTGCAATCGCTCAAGGTGGCCGCGAACGCGATGAGCAAGGAGTTCCAGGACCGCGTGATCGCCATCGACGGCAAGCTTGAGTTGAACAAGCTCAAGTTCACCCTCGAGAAGTCTCGTGCGGATGCAGGCACGGCGAGCGATCCGGAGAACAAGCTCCGCGCCTATGAACCGGCGATGGAGGCTTTCAACGCCTACTTCCGGAAGCCCACCAAGCCCCACGATCAGGCGGTGGTCTACTTCAAGGAAGGTGTGAAGGAGTGGGACGACCTCGTCGCGAAGCTCGAAACGCCCGAGTACATCAGCAACACGCCCGTGCGCGATCTCCTTGCCGCGAAGGAGCGGCAGCCGGGCGGTGTGTGGGGTGGCACGGAGGGCATTCGCCACGAATGGTCCGGACGCGAGCTCGTCATTGAGGGTGTGGCTGTGGAGAAGGACGGCAAGGAGCGCAAGCTCCGCGGGCTGTTCTCCATTGACGGCTGGAGCCAGAAGTGGACCGACCTCGTGCTCGACATCGAGTTCACCATCGTCGCCGGCGAGTTCGACATGATGATGCGGTACCGCCCCGATGGCTACAAACCCTACACGGCCACCTACAAGGCTGGTGAAGGCGGCTTCAACGCGAACGAGCCCTATCGCATGACCGTGCGTGTCATGGGCAGCACTGTGGAAATCGAGCAGGCGGATCAGCCGAAGTCTGGTGACGTTCTGCAACCCACGGTTTCGCGCAACGGCGGCATCGGGTTCGCCGTTCCGAAGGGCAGCAAGATCGTGATTTCCCGCTGTGACCTGCGCGTGCTCAGGCCGCGCGGCGGAACGCGCTGAGCGTCCGTTGCTTGCACCACGAGCCACGAGGGCACCGCCTTCGTGGCTCGTGCCAGTTTTGGGTGCCCGAGTCAGGTTCGTTCCGTGGGCAGTTCCGTCCGGGGCTTCGAGACGGCAGAATGTGCCACGCATGAGCTCGTTGCCGACAGCACGCGTCCTCGCAATTGCCGCTGCGTTCGGGCTGCTCTTGTCGGTGCTGCAGGCCCAACCGGAGAAGATCTCTCCGGAGGCACGTGCGCTGCTCGAATCCACGGACATCGCCGAAGCGGCACTGCGCGCGGAAATCCTGCGCCAAGGCGGCGCCGAGCGACGCGCTGAGCTCTTGGGGGTCCTTGCAGATCCCGGGCTCGCGGACCATGTGCTTCAGGGTGTGTTGACCGCGTTGGTGGAGCGGAACGATCGGGCTGGCCGCACGCTCGACACGCTTGTCACGCTTTATGTTGCCGCGGATGGACGCAGAAAGGAACGCTTGCGCACCACTCTGCTCCGCTACGACGGCAAGGGGTCGGTTCTTGAAACGCCGCTGTTGGCGCTGGCCGGCAAGGCGCCTGTTGCGGCCGCGGTGCTCGAACTCATTGTGCTCCTGGCCGACAACCCGGAGGAAAAGCGCGACGCAACGGCGGCGCTGGTCCAACGGCTGCTCCGCGAGACAGAGGCGCCGACGGCCCTGCCGCTCCTGAAGAGCCTCGAAGATCTCACCTTCCATCGCTACGCCACCACGACGGAATGGTCTGCCTGGCACGAACGCTTCCGGGCCCGCTTTCCGGAGGGATTCACCGTGTCAGCGCTCGCCCACGACGCGGTGGAGGAGGCTGGCCGTGTGGAACGCGAG
Source organism: Planctomycetia bacterium (assembly GCA_005790545.1). Taxonomy (GTDB): domain Bacteria; phylum Planctomycetota; genus SXUL01. The sequence continues at coordinate 13,460 of SXUL01000060.1, forward strand.
AAGCGCATTGCGGAAGCCATTCGCGCCGTGCAGCTTCTCGCTGCGGCCAAGGTGCTGCCTCTCGAGTATCTCGATGCGGCCCGCACTCCCGAGGCGGAGGTGCGAGCCGCGGCGGTTGCGTTGTTGGCTGCCGCGTCTGCGGGTGACGCGCGTCGTTGCGATGAAGCCCTTGCAGCCCTGACGCGCGTTCTGAAGGAGGAAACAGTCGCTCATGTGCGCCTCGCAGCGCTCGTGGCTGCCGGGGAGCTCGCACGCGAGGAGCCGCGCCTTGCCCTGCCCGTGTCCGCACTCGTCACGCCGGAACTCGCGGGCGAAGAGCCGCGTGTGCTCTCCGCGGCGGTGGTGGCTCTGCGGCACTGTCAGGTGGATGTGGCGCCGATCCTCGGCGACCTCTACCTCCGGCTTCTCGCCGGAGCGGAGAAGACCGCCGTGGTGCGGCGGGACGTGGTGGCGGCTCTGGCCGGGAAGGCTGCGGGCTCGCACATCCTCGTGAAGGCGCTCGAAGACAAGGATGCGCGTGTGCGCAGTGCCGCGGCCAACGGACTCGCGCAGGGCGCCGGCGATACTTCCGCAATCGCCATCGCCGTGGTGCTCGCGGCCGAGAGCGATGCGCAAGTGTCTCTGGCTTTGTTGAGCTGTCTTCTCAGGCTCGGCGATTGGAAGGCGCCCGAAGTGTGCGCCGCGGTGTTGCAACTGCTCGGCGCTGCACCCAACGTGCGTGTCGAAGCAGCGGCCGCTCTTGTCACCATGTTGGCCGCCGCGGACGAGAACGCCCTGCCACCTGCCGAACGCGAGAAGGTTCTGGCGGCGCTGGATGGCTTCTGGAAACTCGGCCTTGCCGACAAGGCTCTGCGCACGGGGTTTGCCGAGCGCTTGCAGCAGAACGCGCTCCCCGTGGCCGCGTCCGGCGTGTTGCTGGGCTGGATGCTCGCCGAGACTGAGCCGAGCACGGCGATCGAACTGGCACGCGTGCTCGCGAGTGTCAGCCCGCCCGACGCGGGGCTGGTGTTCGGGGCGGCGGAAAGTCTCGCGCGAGCCGGGCGCACGCAGCCTTGCGGACACCTCTTGGACGCGCTTCTCGATGGAGCGCTGGCTGCCACGGCAAGCACTGAAGTGCGCGCGCAGGCGAGGCGCTTGCGTATCGACGGTCTGATTGCGCTGAACGACAAGTCCGTCGTGGGGCGGTTGCGCGAGTTGCTTGAAGCCGCCGCGCGCGAGGCGCCTGCATCCAGATCCCTCGCGCGGGATCGCGCCAGACTGCTCTGGCTCGAAGGCAAACCGAAGGATGCCCTGGTCGAACTCGCGCGTGGCCTTGATGGCGAAGAATCGAAGCTGAGCCTGCCGGAGTTGCGCACCTGCCACGAGTTCGGTGCGCGCATCGCCCTTGAAGCAGGGGAGGCGGCGCTGGCTCTCGACTATCTCGCCAAGCTCGGCGATGTCGGGGCGCGTCGGGATCTCCGCTTTCTGAAGGCGCGCTCGCTCCATCTCTCCGGGCGCGAGGCAGCGGCGCTCCAGGAACTCGCAGCCTTTCAGCCCGGAGGGGAAGGGCCGACCGAGGCCGAGTACCTGCTCGTGCGCATTGAGGCGTCTCTCGCGCAAGTTGCCGTGGAGCTGCACGTTCGTGCCGCGGAGGATTGCGCGCGTCTCACAGAGATCGCCGCCGGCACGATGCCTCAGAGCCTTGTGGTTCGCATGGAGAAGGAATCTCTTGCGCGCGGCGCCACGGCGGACCTCGACACCTGCATGGATGTCGCGGAAGCCCTGCGCCTTGTGGACGTGCTGCAAGGACTCGGGGCCACGATCGCAACGCCGTGGCTGGTGGCGAAGCTCGACCGCTTTGCTCTAGAGGCTCTGGAAGGTCAGCGCGGCATTGGTCAACGTCTGCTCGCCCTGCAGCGGCTCTACCCGAATCGCGATGGTCTGCGCGAACTCACGCCGCCACAGTCGGCCGAGGACGCGCGCAAGGTCCAGAAGGCCATCGAGGCCTTCGCCCACGGCCTCGAACAGAACTGACGAGGCAGCTCTCCACGGAGGCGCGGATGCGCCGCCTGCTCTGTTCGGGGGTGATCCCGCTTCGCAGAGCCGCTCGGATGCACTCGAAGGCTCTGCTCAGCGGGACCCCACTCACGGCGCGGGCGGCGAACCAACGGAGGCGGCGAGGGCGGCGCAGGCGGACGCGCGTGGAGTTGAAAGAAGCGACCTCTCGACCTATCTTGGCCCCTCTACCGCGGGGTGGAGCAGTTGGCAGCTCGCCAGGCTCATAACCTGGAGGTCGCAGGTTCGAGTCCTGCCCCCGCTATCCGGCCCTCGTTGCAGCAAGCAGCGAGGGCCGCTGACGTTTTCGGGCTGATTGCGCACGGATGCGCGCAGATTCCGTGACTATTGCATACGCGCTGGCACGACATGATTGATGGCTTTTCAGAATTGCTGGAGACCAACTGGAATCTGACCGATCCAGAAACCGCAAACTCAGGAGGCTCAGCCCGTGTCAATGCTCTGCAATCTCTACCGCGTCAACAACAGCAACCTCAGCGTCCGCAAGGACTTTGTCCGCTTTACCGCGAGCGATGTGAAGGTTCTCGCCTCACTGGCTCCTTGGGCGAGAAAGGTGGCCCCCAAGATCGCGAAGGAGTTCTACGAGATCCAATTCGGCTTCTCGGCGACCCAGGTGTTCTTCGAGAAGCAGGCTGCGCGCATGGGGGTGAACCTCACGCAGTTGCGCCAGAAACTGGAGGGCGCCCAGGCGGGCTACTTCCTCCAGATCTTCGAAGAGGCTGCCCGAGGCGGCGAGTACGGCATCGAGTTCTTCGAACGGCGGCTGAAGGTCGGGCAGCTGCACAACGTGATCGACCTGCCCCTCAAGTGGTACGTCGGCTCCTATGTGCAGTATCAGGACCTCACGCGCCAGTTCCTGAAGAAGTCCTTCCGCTGGAACCCCTCCTTCCGCAACAAGGCGGAGCGTGCCATCTTCACGGTCTTCAACTACGACATGCAGGCCGTCACGGAAGCGTTCTTCTACGACTATCTGCAGTCCATCGGGCTGGATCTGAACAGCGTCTCCATCAGCAACCCGAGCCACGACCTGTCTGACTACTACGCTGATCTGAAAACCGTCGTGCGTTCGGCACTGCTCCAGACCATCCGCACCGGTCGCGAACTCTCCACCAGCAGCGGCGAGCTGCGCTCGGCGGCGGATTCGCTGTCGGCGGGCACGCAGGAGCAGGCGGCGGCCCTCGAAGAGACCAGTGCCTCCATCCAGGAACTCATGCGTACGGTGCAACTCAACAGCACCAAGGCGCAGGAGGCGAGCGCGCTCTCCGTCGGCGGCAGCGCAGCGGCCGGTGGCGCCAGCACCATGACCGTGGTGAGCGTCATGAGCGAGATCCGCGACAGCTCGCGCAAGATCGCGAACATCATTTCCCTCATCGATGAGATCGCGTTCCAGACCAACCTGCTCGCCCTCAATGCCGCGGTCGAGGCTGCGC
>SXUL01000061.1 GCA_005790545.1 Planctomycetia bacterium
CCCGGTCTTCTTCGTGAGCGCGACGATCTGCCGGCACTCCGCGATGCTGGTGGCCATGGGCACAGTGCAGGCGACATGCTTGCCGGCCTTCAGCGCGGCGATGGTCATGGCACCGTGAGCGGGGATCGGCGTGTTGATGTGCACCGCGTCGATGTCCGGATCTGCGAGCACGTCGGCGAAGCGGGTGAAGCGCTTCGCGACTCCGTGCGCGTTCCCCAGCGCGTCGAGCTGGCGTCTGTCGCGCCGGCAGATGGACAACTCTCCCGCGTCCGGATGACGCTGATAGAGCGGGATGAACTCGGCACCGAATCCGAGGCCGATGATGGCGACGCGCACGCGCTTCATGGAGGACACTCCGCTGGCGCGGAGCGTTGGTTCCGCGCAAGTGGCGGCACCTTAGGCCGCACGCGGCAGAACGGTCAAGCGCGCGAGATGCCGTCAGGCGAGGAATCGCGCCGGTGGCTCGAAGCCTCGCCGATAGTTGCGGCGCACGATGGTCTTGCTCGCTTCCTCATGATTGGTGAAGCGTTCTGTCGCAAGGTCCCAGCGCAGTTCGGTGCCGGGGAAACGCGCGGCCTTCGCGGCGAGGAGCCCCGCTTCCGCCATGCGCCCGGCCTGCGTGAAGGGCGATTGCACGAAGGCCTCGCGGCCCATGATGCTGTCCACCCACGCGTGCCAGTGGTTGCGCTCGTGGACCTCGCCCTGACCGGGAAGCGTCTTCCAGTCCACGGGCTTGCCATCGCGCCAGACCTGGATGCCGCCGTCCACACTCACGAACAGCACGCCCTCTTCGCACACGACGAGGGTGCCCGAGGAATCGAACTTCCCCGCAGGCAAACCGAGGGCTGCATGCGACGGCGCCTGCCCCTTGTCGTTGTAGTGCACTGGGAAACAGGGCTGCGCGAACTTCCGCCCGCCGCCTCTGTACGTCAGCACCGTCTGCACGTGTTGCGCGTGATAGAAATCGCTCGCATGGCGCGTATCCGCGCGCACGGCGAAGGGCGAGCCGAGGTCGAACGCGTAGACCAGCACGTCGAGAAGATGGGTGCACCAGTCGCCGAGCTGACCCGTGCCGTAGTCCCATGAAGAGCGCCAGCGCACAGGCCCGAGCCCTTCACGGAAGGGTGCATCCTCGGCGCAACCAAGCCACAAGTTCCAGTCAAGGTTCTTCGGTGGAGGCGAGGGGTCCTTCAAGCCGCCGTAATAGAAGTAGCCATCGCCTTGGTCCGCAGGCCCACCGACCCAGACATGTGCTTCGATGGCGCGGCCGAGCAGGCGTCGCCTCAGGATGTCGACTGCGTGTTGGCGCCCGGCCGGGCCCATGCGCTGATTGCCCACCTGCGTGACGAGGTCCGGGCACGCGGCCATGGCCTTGTCCATGAGCGAGACCTCGGCCAGTTGTTGCACGAGAGGCTTCTGCCCGTAGACGTGCTTCCCGAGCGCGAGGGCATGCAGCATGACCACCGCGTGGTTGTGATCCGGCGTGCACACCACTACGGCGTCGAACTTGTCTGCGTGCTGCGCGAACGCCTCGCGCCAGTCGCTGCAGCGCCACGCATGCGGATTCTCCGCGCCCACACGTGTGAGGGCGTCGGCATCCACATCGCAGAGGCCCGCGAATACGACATCCTTGTGCGCACTCAGTTGCTGCCGGTCGTACGGCGCGATGGTCCCGCCGACGCCCACGTGCAGGAGTTGCAAGCGGCTGTTCTTCGGGCGCCGCGTCAACAGCGAAGAGGTTGCGGCGCCGTACTGGTCAGTGGTGGAGCAGCCGAGCGCGCCGAGAGCCGCGAGGCTGCCTGCACCAATGGCTGCATGTTGCAGGAAGATCCGTCGTGTGAGAGCCATGCGCGGAACGTAATCCCCCGCGCTTGACTTTGGAAGCCCGTTTCACTTGCGGACGGATTTCTCCAAGGCGGGCAAGGCGGAAAGCAGCAAGGTGCCGACTTTTTCGAGGGAGCGCCGGTCGAGGTTCTCCAGCGAGTCCCGCTCGGTGTGCCACCAGTTCGAGGTGTCGAAGGCGTGGTCGATGAGGTCCACGCAGGGGATGTTCGCCTCCTTGAAGGGCACATGGTCATCCACGGCAGTGAAGGGGCGCGCCAGCAGGTTGTAGCCCAGCACATCGCGTGAGGTCTTCTTCAGGATGTCCCGCAGCACGGGGCTCGAATTGCCATCGTCCGCGAGCAGGATGTCCTTGGTGCCCACCATGTCCACGAGCACCAGCCCCGCCAACGGGTACTGCGCGAGCTGCTTCACGAACTCGCGGCTGCCGTAGGTGTTGTCGTTGTCCTTGTGCCAGTCCACGAAGGCCTCTTCGCCGTCGAAGAAGAGGAGCCACAGCGTGTCCTCGCGCGGGGTCGTCTTCGCCTTCTCGATCTCTGCGCGGGCGATTTCCAGCACCAGCGCCACCGAGGACGCCGCGTCGTTGGCACCCACGAATCGAATGCCCTCCATCAACTTTGAGTCGTAGTGCGCAGCGAGCGCGAGGCCGCGCGCATTCTTGCCGGGGATCTTGGCCACGATGTTCGTGAACGAGGTCTTTCCTTCCGTCGGAGGGTTCGGCGTCTTCGCGCTGAAGGTCTGTTCGGTGATGTCCTTCGCGGTGATGCCGATCTCGCTCAGCATGGCCTTGATCTCGAGGCGTGCACCGAGGATGCCCTTGCTGGCTGGTGGTCGCGGACCCCACGAGAGGATGCGCTCCGTGCGCTTCAGGACCGCCGCGCCATCCACGAGCGTGGTCCAGTTCTTTTCGCTCTCCTGCACGGCGGGCGCCGGAGGCTGGGCTGCCGGCTTGTCGCCGCAAGCACTGAGGACGGTGAACGAGAGGAGCAGGACGAAAAGCATGAGGGCGCGCGGCATGGATGAGCTCCGAGGAGGCACCATGGTAGGTTGCAGTCCACGGGGCGAAAACCCCGCAGAACGCATGCACTCCCGGGATGTTGCCGCTGCTGCGGCTCTGCTCGCACCGCTCCTGCCACCCACACCGCTGCTTCATGCTGTGGCGCTCGACCTTCTCGCGGGGCGGCCAGTCTTCTTCAAGCACGAAGGTTGGCAACGCGGCGGTGCATTCAAGGGCCGCGGCGCCACCCATGCCTTGCTCCGGCTCGCGGCTGAGGCTCGCGCACGGGGCGTGATCACAGCCTCAAGCGGCAACCACGGCACGGCGCTGGCGGTGGCGGCGAAGGCCATCGGCGCCCGCGCCGTGGTGGTAATGCCCGAAGACGCCACAGCCGCGAAGCGAGCCAACGTGCTGGCCGCCGGAGGCGAGATCGTGCTTGCCGGCCTCGACAGTGCAACGCGCATGACCTGCGCTGTCACCATGGCGGAGGCAGAAGGCTTGCTGCTCATTCCGCCGTACGACCACGAACTCATCATCGCGGGTCAGGGCACCTGCGCACTCGAAGCCCTCGCGCAACATCCAGAGCTCGCGCTTCTCGTCGCGCCCTGCGGCGGCGGCGGACTCCTCGCGGGGTGCGCACTGGCGCTCGCGGAACGCGAGGGCACCGCGGTCTGGGGTGCGGAAGCGGCGCGCGCCGCGGACACGTTCGAGAGTTTCCGTCAAGGCCAGCGCGTCGCGATCACGCTGCCCGACACCATCGCCGACGGCATGCGGAATCTCACGCCGGGTGCACTCACTTTCCCGCTCATTCAGGCGCACTGTGCGGGTATTGCGCTGGTGAGCGAAGAAGAGATCCGCGAGGCCATGCGCCTCTTGCAACAACACTTCGGCGTGCTGGTGGAGCCGACGGGCGCCGTGGCTCCGGCGGCGCTGCTCTTCCGGAAGATCCCGCTGGATGGCCGCGCTGCCGTGGCGGTGATCTCTGGTGCGAACATCACGCCGGAGGACTTCGCGGCCGCGGTGGCACAGCCATGAACCTCGCTCTCCGCGCGCATGCGATCCTCGACTTCGATACGGCGCTCGTTGCGGCGCACGTGATCCGCTGCGATCCGGGGCACAGCGTCGATCTCAGCGTGGATGCGGCGAGTATGGCGCGCGGGCCGCTCCATCGCGGGCAGGGGCGCGCATTCCTGCTGCGTCGTGAAAACGGACGCGTGCGCCGCATCACGGAGCAGGCAGAACAGCGCGCAGGCTTTCTTGCAGCCGTCGGACAGGATTCACATCTCGCACGCTGGCGCGCAGCGCATCCGCAGAGGCGCGCGACACTGCTGACCGGCCACGGCAACCTCGGCATCAATGCTGGCGTGCTGGCGCTCACGCCCGAGGGTGAACTCGGCACGCGCGGATGCTGGAACGGCGCGCTGCATGTGCATGCGGACGGCAGCGTCACGCGCCCGACGGAGTGGCCCATCAAGGAGGGCTTTGTGCTGACGGGGCCGCAGCTTGTGCGCAAGGGCAAAGCTCTCGCGCCCGACGCCGAGTCCTTCGCGGATCCGCGCCACCTGCTCCGTTTCGCGTGGGTGGAGACCGTCACGGGCGAGCGGGTGGATTTCGGGCACGACGAACTGCTTGCTGATCGCGCGCGTCTCGCTGCCGCGCTGGCCGGTGTGCCGCAGGAATACCCGCTCGAGGTCGAGCTGCCCGCGAACGATGATGCGGATGCGCCCTTGCGGATGGTGCGCGTGGATGCCGACAAGCTGCGCCGCGATCTCGTCTGGAAGGGCTACCGCGAGGTGACGGAGCCCGCCGCACCGGGAGAATTTCATTGCGGCGAGGGTTGGGTGCGCATCGTGTTCCTGCCCGGGCTTTATCCGCATCACGTTTTGGCGGCAGATGCGACAGGCCGGCTGCTCGACATCGTCGTGAGCGGGCTCAGCAACCGCGCGGGCGTGACGATCTGCGAACTGGCCGAGGATCTTGCCCGTGCAGGATGCAGCGAAGCCATCCTGCTCGACAACGGTGGTGATGTGGGCCTCTACGACGCCGGGCGCGAGGTATTCATCGTCCGCCCTGCGGAGCCCGACCGCAGCGTGCATTGGCCGCTCACCGCGGCGCTCATCCACCACGAAGCTTCGGCGTAAGCTCGGGCCATGCGCTACCGCCGTCTCGGCATCACCGGGCTCGAAGTCTCGGAACTTTCCTACGGGAGTTGGATCAACTTCGGCGACCAACTCGATGTCGCGGCTTCGCGCGACCTCGTGCACGCTGCATTCTCTGCCGGCGTGAACTTCTTCGATTGCGCCGAGGTGTACGCCGACGGCGAGGCGGAGAAGCTGCTCGGGCTTGCGCTGCGCGATCTGCCGCGCGGCGATTTCGTGGTCAGCACGAAGATCTTCGGGAACGGAACAGGACCGAACCGTGAAGGCCTGAACAGGAAGCGATTGCTCGAAGGCACGGCCGCATCGCTGCAGCGCATGGGGCTCGCGCATGTGGACCTCATCTACGCGCACCGCCCGGATCCGCATGTCGCCATGGCTGAGCTCGTGCGCAGCATGTCGCTCCTGGTGGAGCGCGGGCTCGCGCATTGGTGGGGCACGTCGGAGTGGAGCGCCGCGGAAATCGAGGCGGCGTTTGTGGAAGCGGAGCGACACCATCTCGTGCCGCCGTCCATGGAACAGCCACAATACAACCTCCTCACACGGCAGCGCGTGGAGGAGGAACTGGCACCGCTCACCGCACGTGGCCTCGGGCTTACGACCTGGAGTCCGCTGGCTTACGGCATCCTCAGCGGCAAGTACGCAGCGGGAGTTCCGGCGGGCTCGCGCCTTTCCCGTGAAGCACGGCTGAGGAAACGCGCCACGCCGGAAACGCTCGCGCGCACGGAGGAACTCGCGCGCCTCGCCGGGCGCTACGGCATGACCGCCGCGCAGGCAGCCATCGGTTGGTGTCTCCGGCGCGAGGAGGTGAGCACGGTCATCCTTGGAGCCACGTCGCGCGTGCAACTGGAGGAGAACCTTGCCGCGCCGGAGAAATGCCGCGCTGCGGGCAAGGACCTTTTTCCCGCCATGGAAGCCCTCTTCCGCTCCGATCTCGCGCGCTAGACTGCGAGGCCATGAACCCATCGAGCCTCTGCAAAGTGTGCAAGAAGCAGGATGCCGTGCTGCCGGAGGGTGGCGGTGCACCGCGCTTCTGCACCAAGTGTTGGGACACCCGCCTCCGCCAGCTCTTCAAGGAGGAGGACCGCTTCCGCATCCAGCGCGTCATGCGCACTGCCGAGGCGGAGAAGTACTTCATCTACCACGATGACTTCGAAGGTGGCGCCACAGCCGTCGCCGTCGCCTTTGCGCTCAACGATCGTGCGCACGATGCGCTCGAAGTCTCGGCCTTCCTTGCGGGCAAGTTCAACTGGCACGAAAGCGTGCCCTTCCTCTACGAGGAGGGTGTCGAATGCGAGGTCGAGATGATGGATGTGCTCCTCGGCATCATCGAGAACGAGCTCGTCGCGGGCTGGCGTCCCTGCCACTGGACCGCGGAAATCACCGTGGCCACGGATGAAATCTTCTGGATCGACAGCCGCGATCGCGAGAGCGAGGACAAGGACGAGGCTGACGACAAAGCTTGACCCGACCCCTCCCGGGCGTAGACTTCCGACCCCTGCTTCGCTCCTCGAAGCGCGGGAATTCCTAGGGGTGTAGCTCAACTGGCAGAGCAGCCGATTCCAAATCGGCAGGTTGCGGGTTCGATTCCTGCCGCCCCTGTTCGCAGCTTCCGGCATCACGCAGCGTGAGTTTTCCGCGCGTCCGGGCCTGATCGGGCCACCACCTTGCCGCCATCTCTGCCGAAAACGTTGCAGGACCTCCGCGGCCAGAGTGGTTGCGGTCCCTTTCACACCATGTCAGGAGCCAGAACCACAACCTCCACGCGGCTGCTCGTGCACATGCTCGGCGCGGACATGGCACTCAGCGCGGCGCGGGCGCACCTGCTGCAGCGCTTCGCCGGAGTGGATCGCGTCATTGCGCTGAAGCCTGACGAAGCCGTTGACACGCTGGACGCCGAGGAGCCAGGCTTCCTGGTGGCAACGGATGCGGCCTTGGCGCCGCTTGGCCTCGAAGAGCGTCTGCGGGCGCGCGGCTGGACGGTGCTGGTGACGCCGGAGATCGCGGCCGGGCCGCTGGCGCTGTTCCCGCCAGAGTTCGTCCGACGTTTCGCTGACCACGTGGCGCGGCGACGCATGACGGGACCGCGCGCGACGGAGTGCACCTCCGCGCTGAAGGTGGGAGCTGCTCATGCCGCCAGCGCGGCCGCAGCGACGATGCCCCCACCACGTGCTCTTTTCGAGGAACCGCGACGCCCCGAAGTGGTGGCCATTGCGTCTTCCACTGGCGGCCCGGAAGCGCTCGCGAAACTTCTCGCGGCGTTGCCGCCCGAGTTCGATACGCCGATCCTCATCACGCAACACATGGGTGGCAGTTGGATGACCGCACTCATCACGTTGCTGACGCGACTCGGGCGTCGGCGCGTGCAACTCGCAGAGGACGGTGGCCGCGTCGAACGCGGGATGACCCTCGTGGCTCCCGGAGATCGCCATTTGATTCTTGAGCGCACGCTGGAAGGCCTGGTCACACGGCTTTCGGATGCGCCACCTGAGAACTGGTGCCGACCCGCGGCGGACCCCATGTTCAGAAGCGTGGCCGCGTGTTGCAGTGCCGCTTCGGCAGCGGTCGTGCTCACGGGCATGGGCAGCGACGGAGCGCTTGGTGCCGAAATGCTCGCTGCGAAGGGTGCGACCGTGTTTGTCCAGGATGAAGAGAGCTCTGCGGTGTGGGGCATGCCACGGGCTGTGCTCGCCCGCCACGTTGCGGCCATTGTGCTTCCGCCAGTGAGCATTGCCGCTGGTCTTGAAAACCTGCGCGCGCACGCACGCTGACGCGGCCGCAAAAACCAAAGCTCCCGCAAAGTCCGCGCTCCATTGCGCCGAAAACCACGTGTCGGGTTGTGTGGGGACGACACGCCCGCGGGGTCAGGTGCGCATGTCAGATATGGATGAAGTGGTGGGTGAGTTCCTCGTGGAGAGCCGCGAGGGGCTTGATCACATGGAAAGCGACTTGGTGCTTCTGGAGAAGGCACCCGGTGACGCGGAGATTCTGAAACGCGTCTTCCGTGCGGCACACACCATCAAGGGAGCCGCAGGCTTCCTCGGCTTCACGCGCCTGCAGCAAGTGACGCATGCGGGCGAGAACCTGCTGGCGTTGCTCCGCGACGGCAAGCTGCAGCTCGATGCTGCCAGGACGAGCGCACTCTTGACGATGCTGGACGCGCTGCGCGCCATCGTGGAAGGCATCGCCAACACCGGGGCCGAGCCAGAGCGCGAGGTCGCAGCTCTGGTTGCAGCACTCGAAGTCTGCTGCGCGCCGACTCCCGCGGCAACTGCTGCCACCACTGCGCCGGATCCAACATCTGCCGTCGCAGCAGGACCGGCCCCGTCCGTACCAACGGTGGCAACCACAGCAGCGCAGCCTGCGGCCCCTGCAGCGATTGAGCCGCACTCGGTGCAGCCCCCAGCGGTTGCGGCCGCGGCCGACGCGGCGGCATCTTCTGCGGCGACGTCTGCTCAAGTCTCCAAGAAAGTGCTTCCCGTGCGCACGGCCACGCCGCCCACGATGGACAACAGCGTGCGCGTGGATGTCATGCTGCTCGATCAGATCATGAATCTGGTCAGTGAGCTGGTGCTGACGCGCAATCGTGCGGTGCAGCAACGTGCCGAGATCCGCGATGTCGGACATCTCGCCACCATCCAGCGTCTGGACCACCTCACCAGCGACTTGCAGGAACGCGTGATGAAGACGCGCATGCAACAGGTGGGCACGCTCTGGAACAAACTCCCGCGTGTGGTGCGCGACCTTGCCCTTTCCTGTGGCAAGGAGGCGCAAGTGCTCATGGAGGGCGAGGAGACAGAGCTCGATCGCACCATCCTCGACGCGGTGCGCGACCCGCTCACGCATCTTGTGCGCAACTCCGTGGATCACGGCCTCGAGAAAACCGCGGAACGCCTCGCGGCCGGGAAGCCCGGCATCGGCACGCTGCGCCTGCGAGCCTGGCACGCAGGCGGACAGGTGAACATCGAACTCTCCGACGACGGGCGCGGCATCAACGTGGCGCGTGTGAAGGAGAAGGCCGTTGCGGCGGGCATTCTCACGGCCGAGGCGGCGGAACGCATGGAGGAGCGCGAGGCGCTCAACCTCATCTTCCTCCCAGGGCTCAGCACGGCGGACAAGGTGACGAACATCTCCGGCCGTGGGGTGGGCATGGATGTGGTGCGCACGCATGTCGAGAAACTCGGCGGGTCGTTGGAACTCTCCAGCACGGCGGGCCAGGGAACCGCGGTGCGCATTCGCCTGCCGCTCACGCTCGCGATCGTGCCTGCCCTCATCGTGAAGTGCGGTGGGCGGCGCTTCGCCATTCCGCATGCCTCGCTGCATGAACTGGTGCGCCTCGGAACCGAGGGCGTGACCTCGCGCATCGAACGGGTGCATGGAGCAGCACTGTTGCGCCTCCGCGGTCGCATGTTGCCCATGGTGGCACTCGAAGAGATTTTCCGCGGAGGCGTGGGCACGGAACTCGCGGGCGATGGCGCCGGCAAGACGGCCGCCATTCTCGAAGTGGACAACCAGCATTTCGCCCTCGTGGTGGATGCCGTGCTTGACAGCGAGGAAATCGTGGTCAAGCCGCTGGGTCGGCACCTGAAGCACATGCGCCTCTGGTCCGGAGCCACCATCATGGGTGATGGTGAACTCGCCCTCATTCTCGATGCGGCTGGCCTCGCAGCTCATGCTGGCGTGCTCGGATCGGCGCGCGACCGCGCGGCGCGTCATGAAGGTACACCGCTGACGGTCGAGGCGCCGGACTCGTGGGTTGTGCTGCACACGCGGGATGGCGGACGCTACGCGGTGCCGCTCGGTTGTGTGTTGCGTCTCGAAGCCATCGAGCCCACCGGCATCGAACGCAAGGGACGCACACTGCTCACAACCTGGCGCGGTGCCACCTTGCCACTCGTGGATGTCGGCACCTGGATGCAGGAATGCCAGTGGCGGGACCTCGCGCGCGAGAGTCGGCCCATGCGCGCGGCGGTGTGCATCACGGCGCAGGGCCCGGTCGGGTTCGTGGTGGAACGCATCAGCGAAATCTCGCGTCGGGAGAGCTCCGTAGGAGGCCCCGCGGAGCGCCGCTTCATCAACGCCACCATCACGCTGGGCGGGCTTCTCACAGAGACACTGGACACGGCCTCACTGGCCGCGGCCGCGCTGCGCCAGCGCGTCCGAGCGGCGAAGAAGGAGCCGGCACATGCCTGAACTTTGCACCTTCCGCATCGGTGGCCTGCAACTCGCACTGCGCACGGAAGACGTGCAGGAAGTGGTTCTGGAACGCTCTGCGACCAGCGTGCCGCTGGCGCCGGCAGAGGTGGCGGGACTCATCAATCTGCGCGGGAGCATCGTGACCGCGCTCAACCTCCGGCATTCGCTTGGCCTCGCGGCGGAATGTGACGGCCCCGGCATGGGCGTCGTGCTGAAGGGCGAGGAGCGGGTGTGCCTTCTCGTGGATGACATCGGCAACGTGCTCGATACCGAGGATGAGGGCACACGCCCGCTGGAGAACCTCCCTGCCGCTGTGCGTGCCATCGCGCGAGCCTTGCACAAGTGCGAGCATGGCGTTCTCGTGGAAGTGGATGCGGCGCGCCTGATCGGAGGAACGGTGTCATGACCATTCCCGAAGGGCTCGGCAGTCGCGTCCTGCTGGTGGACGACTCGCGCGCCATCCGCGCGGTGCTGCGGCGCATGCTGCAAGAAACGGGCTTCACGGTTCATGAGGCGGCAAACGGCGTGGAAGCACTCCGTGTGCTGGAGGCGGAGGGTGTACCCGACATCGCGCTTCTTGACTGGAACATGCCCGAAATGAACGGCTTCGAGCTGCTGCTTGCCTTGCGCGCGCGACCGGATTGTGACGGTCTGCCCGTGCTGATGGTCACGACCGAGTCAGAGACGGATCAAGTGATCAAGGCCCTCGAGGCGGGCGCCGACGAGTACCTCATGAAGCCGTTCACGCGGGAGGCGTTGCTGGCCAAGGTCCAGCTTGCCACCGCGCGCATGTTCGAACGCACGGGCGGTGCCGGCGCATGAGCGTGCGGCTGGCCGAGTTCGAATATGTGCGTCGGCTCGTGCGCGAGCGCATCGGCATCGCGCTCGGAGATGACCATGCCTATCTCGTTGAGTCCCGCCTCGCCCCCATGGCGCGCGATCAGGGCTGCGGCTCCGTCGCGGAGTTCATCGGGCTGCTCATGGCGGGGCGGCGCGACGAGCTCCAAGTGCAGGTCGCCGAGGCGCTGGCCACGCACGAAACGAGCTTCTTCCGCGATCCGGCGCTCTTCGATGCGCTCGGAGCGGATGTACTGCCCGAGCTTCTCGCCCGCCGCGGCGAGGCCACGCTCTGGTCAGCCGCCTGTTCGACGGGTCAGGAGCCGTTGAGTCTCTCCATGCTCGCCGCCATGCGCTTTCCGGAACTCGCGAAGGACCGTGTGCGCATCATCGCCTCGGACGTGAGCCACGAGACTCTCGCGCGCGCGAAGAGGGCCCGCTTCGGCCAGCTCGAAATGAACCGCGGACTTCCTGCCAGCCAGCTCGTGCGTTGGTTCGTGCGCCAAGGGACGGAATGGCAGGCCCGCCCCGAGATCCTCGAACGGATCGAGTGGAGGCTCTTCAATCTCATTGGCTCGTTCGAGCAGGCGCCGCACGTGGATGTGGTGCTGCTCCGCAACGTGCTGATCTACTTCGAGGAAGCCACGCGCCGGCGCATCCTCAAGGCCATGCATCGCTGCCTGGCTGCCGATGGATGGCTGTTTCTTGGTGCCGCGGAGATGCCCGGCGGAGCAGATGGTCTGTTTCGTCTGGAACGACGCGGCAACGTCAGTGCGTGGAGACCGATCTGAAAGGAGAGGACATGGATAGCGACAACGACAACCTGAAGGCCGACCTCGGCCGCATCATGGACATGGTCTGGAGCAGCACCATCGGCGAGCCGCTCATGCCGATGAAGACGGGGCAACGGCCGCCGCCGCCGCTCTATACCGCCTGTTTGCAGGTGGCCGGGACGTTCGAGGGCACGATGCTCCTCGAAATCCCCGTACAGATCGGACGCAACATTGCGGGGCTCATGTTCGGGCTGGAGCCGACGGCTGTCAGCGACGCGGAAACACGCGACGCCGTGGGCGAAATCGTGAACATGATCGGCGGCAATGTGAAGGTCCTGCTTCCGGGACCGAGCTTCATCTCGCTCCCGGCTGTGGCCGAGGGTTCCGACTACCTGTTCTCGCTGCCTGGCACGGTGCTGGTGGCGTCCGAAAACTATGAATGCCAGGGAGCCTGCATCCGCTTCGCACTCTTCGAGAGTTCGCGTTGTGCGGCAGGACGGGCCAGGCGCTGAAGGAGACATGTCATGAAGATTCTCGTTGTGGA
>SXUL01000062.1 GCA_005790545.1 Planctomycetia bacterium
ATTGCGATTGACGCCGACCTCAACGCCGGCCTGATCGACGAGGGCACAGCGAAGAAGCGCCGCGAAGCCATCTCGGCGGAAGCGGAGTTCTATGGCGCCATGGACGGCGCCGGCAAGTTCGTGCGTGGCGACGCCATCGCCGGACTCATCATCATTGCGGTCAATATCACCGGTGGTGTGGCGCTCGGACTCATGAATGACATGAGCGTGGGCGACGCGCTGAGGAAGTACGCGATTCTCACCATCGGCGACGGACTGGTGACCCAGATCCCTGCGCTGATCATCTCCATTTCGTCAGGTCTGCTTGTCACCAAGGCGCGCACGGAAGAGAAGCTCTCCGTCGAAATGGTGGACCAGTTCCTCGTGCACCCCTCGGCCATGCGCCTCGCAGCGGGACTCGTATTGCTCACCGGCCTCATCCCCGGCGTGCCGCTCCTCCCCTTCGTGCTGCTCTCGGTCGGGCTCTTCGTCACGGCCTCCTACGCGCAAAAGGCCCTGGACGCGGCCGCACAACCGAAGCCCGAGGAAGCCAAGCCGGAACCGGAGAACGCGGCGGAACTCACACCGGAGGCGCTGCAGGACCTCTTGAAGGTCGATCGCATGGGCATCGAGATCGGCTACCGCCTCATCCCGCTCGTGAACGAGGGCCGCCGCGGCAATCTCCTCGATCACATTGCGATGGTGAGAAAGCAGTTCGCGCAGCAGCACGGCTTCGTGGTGCCGCCCATTCGCATGAGGGACAACCTGACCCTCGAACCGAACCGCTATCGCATCCTCGTTGCGGGCCAGGAAGTGGGACGCGGCGAGCTCTACCCCGAGCACGTGCTCGCCATGAACCCCGGTCATGTGCGCGAGAAGCTGCAAGGCATCCAGACCAAGGACCCGACCTTCGGCCTGCCGGCCACCTGGATTCCCCTCTCTGCGAAATCAGAAGCCGAACTCACGGGCTTCACCGTGGTCGATCCCGAGAGCGTTCTCGTCACGCATCTCACCGAAGTCATCAAGGACCACGCACACGAGATCCTGAGCCGCGAAGACGTGCAGCAGGCCGTCGACCGCGTGAAGGAGAGCGCGCCGACCGTCGTGGCGGAATTGGTGCCCGACATCATGAACGTGGGCCAGATCCAGCGCGTGCTCGCGAATCTTCTGAAAGAACGCGTTCCGATCCGCCAACTGCCGCAGGTTCTGGAGACACTCGCGGACCACGGCAAGACCGTGAAAGACCCCGAACTGCTCACCGAGTTGGTGCGCGTGCGCGTCGCCCGCACGTTGTGCGAGATTCACTCCCGCTCCGGCGGTCGCATCGAAGCCATCACCATGGCGCCGCCTCTCGAACAGGCGCTGCTCGAGGCCTTCCAGGGCGAAAGCTCTTCGCTCGGAGTCAACGGCTTCCAGTTGGTGCAGGACGCCATCAGGGCGCGCTATGCCGAGGCGCAAGCCGCAGGCCGCGACCCCGTGCTGCTCGTGCGAGCTCCGCTCCGGCGCCATCTCGCCAACCTGCTCGCACACGACAAACCGGGCATCCCGGTCCTCACTTTCGGTGAGGTCATCCCCGCCGCCGGCGTGGATGCCGTTGGAATGGTCCAGGTGCAACTCCAGCCCGCGGAACATGTTGCAAGCGCACCCGCGGCAGCCCGTGGCGCTCCAGCACGGCGTCCGGCGCTCTCAGGAACATGAAACCCCTCATGCCGAGAGAGCTTTGGAGCCGATGGATAACCAGCCCAGCCCCGCAGATTCTGCGGGCATTGGGGACCTGTCATGTCTGAACCCGTCCAAGCCCGAGGCATCCCCATTCCCGCTGCTCCAGTGAGCGGTGCGATCGCACGCCTCATGGCAGCGTGGGGAGCGGCGCTTTCCTTCGGCCTCGTGTTCGTGCTCGCCTGCACGCGGGGGGTGGATGTGACCAGCGCCCTCGAACGCGCGCTGCTGGCGGCCCTCGGCGGCTGGATTCTCGGCCGCGTTCTCGGCGCCTGGGTCGGCGGGCACCTCGCCACGGCACTCTTGCGCGACAAGTCCGGAGGTGGCGCATGAACCAGCGCGCTCTCGAGGCTTACGGTTCCGCGGCCACGCTCACCCGCGAGGATCGCGATCGGCTGGTGACCGACTACCTGCCTCTCGTGCATCACGTCCTCGGGCGCATCCCGCTGCGACTGCCACAGACGCTCGACCGCGACGACCTCTACGAAGTCGGCGTACTCGGCCTGATGAACGCAACCTCATCCTTCAACGCCGCCCGCGGCGCGAGCTTCAAGACCCACGCCTTCGTGAACATCCGCGGGGCGATCCTCGATGAACTCCGGAAGCACGATGTGGTTCCGAGAAGCCGCCGGGACCGCGTGAAGTTGCTGAAGCGCGCAGAGGAAATCCTCATCGAGGACCTCGGGCGCACGCCCACTCCTGAGGAACTTGCGGGGGCGACCGGCCTGAGTGTCGAACAAGTCGAGGAGTCTCTCGTCAATGCGCATGGCATGGGCATGCTCTCCCTGGAGGATGGCAGCGGAAGCGCAGACAGCGCCACGCGCATCCTCGATTGCATCGCCATGCCGTCCTCGGAAGATCCCGCGGACGCAGCGGCTCAGCGCGAAATGAAGGCTCTGCTCGCTGTCGCCATCCAGGAACTCCCCGAGCGTGAACGGCGCGTGATCGTGCTGTACTACGCCGAGGATCTGCGCCTGAAGGAGATCGGGCAGGTGCTCGACATCACCGAATCGCGGGTGAGTCAGATCCACTCCCGCGCCCTCGCGCTCTTGAACGCGCGCCTCACGGGCGAGAAGTCCGCAGTGAAGAGCGCCGCAGCAAAGCGCACAGCATCACCGCGCCCGGCTCGTACGACCTCCGCCCCCGAAGCGGTGATGGAGGCCTGAGATGGCGCGCGGAGTGATCCTCAAGTCCGCGTCGATTGCGCTGGCGCAGAAACAGCCGCCGCGCGCGACGGCAACGAGTCGCGGTGCCTCCGACTGCGCCCATGCCGGCGAACCGTCCTTGCAACTCATCCATGAGGACGGACTCCTCGCGGCCATCGAAATCACCTGCGCGTGCGGCAAGACCACGCGCTTCGACTGTCTTTATGGCGGCCCTGATGCCGCAGGAGTGACCGGGTCATGAAGAAGCTCCTCCTTCCTCTCCTCTTCCTCGTCGCGTGCAGCAGCGGTCCTTCGACGGAACCGCTTCCGGCGGGTGCCTCGCTGGGTGACGTGCGTGGCTCGGACTACCTCGCCAGCGGCCCCACGGTCGGACTTTCCGATACCGCCCAAAGCACGCAGCCCACCACGTTGCAGCTCCTCGAAGAGAAGGCGCGGGAGAATGGCGTACTGAAAGCCCGCGTGATCGAACTCGAGAAGTCGCTCACGGATGCGGAGGCGCGTCGCGCCAATGCCGAACTGGCCGCGAAGGCCCACGATGAGGAGCTCGCCCAGTTGCGCGCGCTGCTCGAACGCTCGGTCACGGAACAGAAGACACTCACGGATGAAGTGGTGAAGGCCCGCATCGCGCGGCTCCGGCTCGAACAGGACGTGCTGAAACTCAAGCTGGCCGAAGTCGCCCGCGCTGGAGGCGAGAAGTGATCCGTCGCCTGCTGCCGTTGGTCTTGCTTGCGACGACGGGTTGCGCCTTCTTCGGCGGCCCGGAAGCGGTGCCCGAACCGGAGCACATTGCTGCCGCCTGGCGCAGCCCCACCATCGACGGTCACAAGATCCGGCGCGTGGTGGTCGTGCCGTTCCAGGACCTCACCGGCCACCCCGAAGCGGCGCGCGCCGTGCAGCAGTCCGTCATCGACGAACTCCAGCGACTGCAACCTTTCGAGATCTTCCACGCCAACAACGAACGCATCCTCACGCGCGAGGAGGAGGAACACTTCCTCCATGCGGGCACCATCGACAAGGAAGCCCTCGTGCGCGTGTCGCGCGAGCACCATGCGGATGCGGTGCTCTACGGCGCCGTGACGCGCTTCCGTGCCTATGAACCGATGCTCGTGGGACTCAAACTGAATCTCGTGTCCGCCGGTGCGGGTGACGTGGTTTGGAGCGTGTCGGCTTTGTTCGACGCCGGTGATGCTCAATGCGCACGCGATGTGCACAACTGGTTTGCAAGCCATGCTGATCAGCGCACGGGCGCCAACTGGCGCACAACCCTTCTCTCCCCCGCACGCTTCTCCTCCTACGCCAGCTCGCGCGTCGTCGCCACCTGGTGATCGAACCGTGACGGCGGTTCCAGCGCGGCTCGCGCGATTCACGACAGCCCGCCTGCGCCGCCTGCGCCGTGAGTGGGGTCCCGCTGAGCAGAGCCTTCGAGTGCATCCGAGCGGCTCTGCGAAGCGGGATCACCCCCGAACAGAGCAGGCGGCGCATCCGCGTGCCGTATCGGCGCGGAGCGCACGTGATGCGCGGGCGTCCGCGTCGCGGATAGGATGCCGCCATGCGCTGGGCGGCACTCCTCATCATGGTCACAAACCTCGCTCTGGCCCAATCCCCGTGGGATGGTTGGATCGCGGTGAGCAGCTTCAAGGTGAACGGACTTCCGAGCACCACCTCCTCATTCCCCGGCAATGGCGGGATCTCCATGCTGCACCCGCGCACTGCGAATCAAGCGCCCGTATCGCTCCTCAATCTTCCGGCCAGCATGACGGGAGCCGGCAGCACGGCTGCGCGCATCGGCACCAACAGCGTGGCGTGGATGGCGCCGAGCGCTCTCTATCCTGAAGGCGCTCTCGTCGCTGGCGAGATCTCACCGGTCGCCACGGGCAGCACGGTCAGCATCCACCTCCTCCTCTTGACGGGCGTGAGCGGCGCCAACCTCAGGTTGCCCGTCTTGGTGGGCAATGCTGTCGGCAACGGCACCAGCACGCCCTTCGGGAGCATTGATCAGATCGTGACGATCCCGGACAGCCTCGCGCTTGGGTCCGCACAGCGAACGCTGTTCGCTGTGCGCGGGGTGGATGGAACGGCCGCAGGAACCGGCATCACCCCCACTGGCACGCCGCTCGCATTTTTCACGGAATACGGGCCGTATGTGAAGCCCTTCGCACTGGCATCCATACCCGGTGGCGCCATCAATGCCCTCACGGCGAAACGCGATGGCACCACCGCGTACTTCGCGATGATCAACAATCCCGCAGCAGGGCAGTCACGCATCTACCGCGTTCCGATTCCCGTGAACACGTTGTCCCAGGGAGCCGCGCCCACACCGACGATCCTCGCGACACTTCCTCACTACGTGTTGTCTCTCGCTGTGCGCAACAACGGAGACCTGGTGGCGGGTTTGCTCGGTGGCGCAAGCACGCCCGTGGCGCAGAACATCGCCATCATCAACGGGACGAGTGGCGCCGTCAGCTACCTGAGCGGCCCCGCGGTGGCACGCAATGCTGTGGCCCTCGAACCGTTCACCGGCACGCTCTTCTTCGAGCGCGAAACCTACGGCCCGCTGGCTGTTGAGGTCGCGCACCGCGCTGCTGATGGCACGGAAACACTTCTCAGTGCTGGGCCCTCCGCCGGTTGGGGTGTCGTGAGCGGGATCGCGCCGTACAGCAATCCGAACGTCACTGCGCCTGCGACCATGGCCGGTACAGGCATGACATTTGGAGTGGACTGGGATCTCTTCCACGCCGTACCTGGCTCCTTCAAGCTGCCGCTCATCAACACCGCGAACTTCAGTCTCGGCGTCGTGGGTTCAGGCACCTTCCCTGCCGATGGTTTCGGCCTGTTGTGGCTGCACACAGGCGCGCTCGTGCCTCCTCCAAGCGTGGGTGTGCCGCCCTTCGGTACGGTGCAACTGCATGTCGATCCGTCCGCAGCCATGATCAGCGTCCCCTTCACACTCAGTGCCGGGACGCCGCGCCTCAACCTGCCCCTTGCAATCCCCAACACGCCCGCACTCATCGGGCTTCGTCTGTTTGGCCAGTTCGGCTACGTGACCGCCACCGGCAACACGCTCTGGATGAGTTCGCGCCTGAACCTCACTGTGCTCTGAGCCCCACCACCCGCCTGCGCCGCCTGCGCCGTGAGTGGGGTCCCGCTGAGCAGAGCCTTCGAGTGCCTCCGAGCGGCTCTGCGAAGCGGGATCACCCCCGAACAGAGCAGGCGGCGTTCCGGCGCTCGCCTCGCCGCGTGCGGTGAAAAGGACCGGAGCCGGCCACCCGACAAGGGCGACCGGCTCCGGGGCGATTTTCCGAGGAGAGAGGCCCCGCTCCAGGAGGGAGCGGGACGGCGATCATGGAAGCTGGATCAACCGAGCAGGCGGAAGGCCGCCTGAGGTTGGGCGTTCGCCTGAGCAAGCACGCTGATCGCGGCCTGCTGCAGGATGCTGTTCTTGGTGAGCTCAGCGGTCTCGCGGGCCACGTCCACATCTGCGATGCGGCTGCTGGCGGCCGAGAGGTTCTCGCTGCGCACAGTGAGGGAGCTGATGACCGCGCCGAGGCGGTTCTGCACCGCGCCGAACTGGCTGCGGGAGCTGGTCACCGTTTCCAGTGCGGTGTCGAGGGCCGCGATTGCGGCCGACGCATCACCGGTGGAGCCGATGTCCAGGGTGTTGATGCTGAGGGAGGTGGCCGTCGCGGAGACGGTGGACACGCTCATGGTGTCTACGCCCGACGTGGTGCCCGAGCCCACTTGCAGAGTCACCGCGGCCGAGGTGTTCAGCAGGTCGCTGCCGTTGAACGAGGTGCTGTTCGCGACCTGGTCCACGAGGCTCCGGAGCTGTGTGAACTCCGACTGCAGGTTGTCCTTGTCCGCATTCGAGAGCGTGCCGTTGTTCGCCTGCACGCTGAGTTCGCGCATGCGGACCAGGGCGTTCTCGATTTCGGCGAGGCCACCTTCTGCCGTCTGCACCATGGACACGCCGTCGTTCGCATTGCGCACGGCCTGGTCGAGGCCGCGCACTTGCGCGTTCAAGCGTGAGGAGATGCTCAGGCCGGCAGCATCATCCGCCGCGTTGGCGATGCGCTTGCCCGTCGAGAGGTGGAGGTAATTCTTGTTCAAAGACTCCGTGGCGCGCGCCAAGTTGCGCTGAGCAGCCATCGAAGACACGTTGGTTCCAATGCGAAGACCCATGGTAGACACTCCTTCCAGTCACCGTTTCCTTGCGCCGGCTCCGCCATTCCGTTCTTTG
>SXUL01000007.1 GCA_005790545.1 Planctomycetia bacterium
CTTCTCGATGGACTGCCGGTTCTCGTCGAGCGTGGTCGCGCCGATGCACTGCACTTCCGAGCGTGAGAGTGCGGGTTTCAGCACGTTGCTGGCGTCGATGGCGCCTTCCGCGCCGCCGGCACCCACGAGCGTGTGCAGCTCGTCGATGAACAGAATGATGTTCTTGTTGCGGCGCACTTCGGCCATCACGGCCTTGATGCGCTCTTCGAACTGGCCGCGGTACTTGGTGCCCGCCACCATCATGGCGAGGTCGAGGACCACGATGCGCTTCTCGAGCAGCACTTCAGGCACATCGCCCTTGATAACAGCCTGCGCAAGACCTTCTACGATTGCGGTCTTGCCTACGCCGGCTTCGCCGAGGAGCACCGGGTTGTTCTTCGTGCGGCGCGAGAGGATCTGGATGACGCGTTCGATTTCCTTGGCCCGGCCGATGACGGGATCGAGGCGGCCTTCGCGTGCGAGTTCGGTGAGGTCGCGGCCGAAGTTGTCGAGGGCTGGCGACTTCGACTTGCCGGCGGGTGCTGCGCCTTCGCGCGCCGCGCCACCACTGGCGCCAGCGGGACCGGCGCTTTCCTTCTCGGGTTCTCCCGCGGGCAGTTCGGTGCCGAGGAACTCGAGCACTTCTTCGCGGAGTTTTTCGAGCTTCACGCCGAGGGCGCGCAGGACCTGTGCGGCCTTGCCGTCAGCTTCGCGGATGAGTCCAAGCAGGAGGTGCTCAGTACCGACGTAGTTGTGGCCGAGGTTGCCGGCTTCCTCCAAGGCGAGTTCGAGCGCGCTCTTGGCGCGGGGAGTGAAGGGCAATTGACCCATGGTCACCGCGGAGGAGCCGGGCTTCACGAGCTTCTCGATCTCCTGGCGCACGCGCTTCATCTCCACGTCCAGGTTCTTGAGGCAATTCGCGGCCACGCCGCTGCCTTCCTGGACGAGGCCGAGCAGGATGTGCTCGGTTCCGATGTACTCGTGATTCAGCCGCTGCGCTTCCTGGCGCGCGAGCCCCATCACCTTCCGGGCCCTGTCGGTGTAACGGTCGAACATCGCTCTTCCCCCGGCCGCCGGTGGCGGCTGCCTGCCTCTTTGGCAGGTTTCTGCCATGCACCCGATATCACCCGCGCTCTTCCGTGATCCCGGAGGAGCACCGAGTCATCAGTAGAGCATACGCTGCAGCACTCGCCGCGCTGCAGTTCCCATTTCAAAGCAACCCGCGGGCCGGACTCAATTCGACTCCGGCTGGAACCTTTCCCGGAGCCAGGTGGCCCGGGCAATGTCCCTGTCATCGGCATCCATGGAGCGATCATGGAGCGCTTGGAGGTGGCCAGGCTGGGTGAGGATCTGAAGTTCGCTGAGGGAGTCCAAAGGTACGCCCGAGAGCAGCTTCAGGTGGACGCCCAGGCGCACGGCGGAAAGCAGGCTCTGGGTTTCCTCGAAATTGAGCTTGCGCGCGTACCTGAGAGTTCCGAGGGAGCGGAACACCTGATCTTCAAGGGTGCTCCGCGATTCGTTCAGGAGCTTCTCACGCATGAGGCGCTCGTACTCGATGACCTTGGAGGTCATGGACTGCACATTGGCGAGGAGATCCTCTTCCGTGCTGCCGAGAGTGCGCTGATTCGAAAGCTGCACCACATCGCCGAGGGCCTTGGAACCCTCGCCGTGGTGGCCGCGCACGGTGAGCCCGACTTCGTTGCAGGCCTTGTTCACCGTCTCCATCTGGCCGGCACGCACCAGCGCTGGCACATGCAGCATGACACTGATGCGCAGCCCGGTGCCGGTGTTGGTCGGGCACGCAGTGAGGAATCCGAACTCCTGACTCCAGGCGTAGTCGAGCCGCGCATCGAGGCGCGTATCCACTTCGAAGGCCGCCGTGAGCGCTTCCGGGGCCGAGAACCCTGCGCGCAGCACTTGGATGCGCAAGTGGTCTTCTTCCGCCGTCATGATGCTGAACTGCTGCGACGCCGACCAGCACACACCGCGGTGGCCGGAAGCTTTCAGGGTCTCGCGGCTGATGAGATTGCGTTCCCACAGCAACTGTCCCCGGAGCTCCGGCAAGTCGGCGAGATCGACTGAGATCAGATCGGGCGCGAGTCCCGCTGCACTGATCGCCTCCGTGAGTTTCCTGTGCAGGCGCTCGCGGGCTTCCGCATCGAGGCGCGCCGGGAAGGGGAAGTCACGGATGTTGCGTGCGATGCGCACGCGCGTGGAAAGTGCGACGTCGGAGTTCTGCCCAGCCCTGTTCCAGGCGTCCGGACCGCGGAATTCAGGAGGCACCAGCATCGCTGTCTCCTCCTTCCTCGATGAGCCGGAGCTTGTCGCGCAGCGTTGCCGCGCGTTCGTACTCCTCGCCATTGACGGCGGCTTCGAGTTCCGTCTTGAGGGCCGCGATGTGGCGCGCACGAGCCTGCGTTGCGGCCAGGCGCGTCGGCTGCCTTCCGCGATGCTCCGCCGAACCATGGATCGAGGTGAGCATCTCGCGCACCTGGGGTGCGAACACTTCGTAGTCTTCAGCGCATCCGAAACGGCGGTTTTTCTTGAAGTCCTGCAGCGTGAACCCGCAAGCGGGGCAGGCCTTCGTCGCCACCTTGCGGCGACGCCGAGCCTTGGCCGGAGCGCCGGATTCGGGCAGTTGGGCGAGTTTCTCGGCCAGTGCCTCCGTCGCGCTTTGCTGGGCCTCGGTCGCCGGCTCGTCCTTCAGGGATTCGAGTGCCTTCTTGAAGTCCTCGACGGACCAGTGCTCCATGCTCGGGAGTTTGCCGAACACTTCTTCGTGAAGCTTCATGAACTCTGTGGCCATCGCGACCCAGTCCGGCGCATGCTTGCCGGCGAGAGCGTGGCTGATGATGGACTTCGGATCGATGGCGAAACCGTGCTGCGCCGCGCACGCAGCACACAGGTGCAACTCTTCCTTCTTGCCGCCGATGACTTGCTTCAGCAGCACGGAGCTGTCCGCATCACTGCAGTTCTGGCAACGCATGGCGGGCCCTCAGGGCGTCCCGTCTGCGGGCAGCGCTGGGAGGAGTTGCAAACGGGCTCTCAGGGTTGCCGCCCGCTCCGCGAGACGCCGCAGCACCGCTTCCTTGTCGGCATCCCAATCCGTGAGGCTGCGCTCAGGACGCAGCGTGACGTGAAGCTCCTGGCGATCATCGCCACCCACAAGGTCTGCGACAGCGTCAAAGGGGGGTGTGTCTCTCCAGAAACGCTCCGTGTCATGGAGGAGGATGGCGGGTTCGAATCCCGGAGCGAGCAGGATGAGCTCGCGCACGCCCCCGTGGCGAACGTCCACCGTGACCGGGGCGAGGCCGACCTGACGACCGTCGACAATGACCTCGGCCGCGACGGGCTCGCTCGTGACGGTGAGCGTGCGCGCAACGCAGCCCGTGGCGGCAAGACACGCCACCGCCAACACCCAGCCGGGAAACCGCCGACCGGGACGGGAGCCGCTCAACGGGCGCGGCCAGCCGATCACAGGAAACATTGTGACGGAGAGAGAGGGATTCGAACCCTCGGTACCCGATTTAACAGGTACACCGATTTAGCAAACCGGCGCATTCGACCACTCTGCCATCTCTCCAGTTGTCAAACCTCGCCCGGAGGAATCGATCCTTCGGACCCGCCCCCACCCGGAGGTGCAGGCGTTTGCCTCTTCGGCATCGTACGGCTGAGTCTCTTGGAAACTCAGGCCGTGACTTGGTTGGCGGAGGGTGAGGGATTCGAACCCCCGGACCCTTGCGGGTCAACGGTTTTCAAAACCGCCGCAATCGACCACTCTGCCAACCCTCCGGTCGGCGCGTGGATTGTAGGCTGAGTCCATCGCGCGGCAAGGATGCGCGCGGACATGCACCCCGAACCGATCCTCTCACCGGAACTGCCGCCTCTTTCGACCGCTTCGCACAAGCGCACGCGGGGGAGGGTTCTTGTCATCGGTGGTTCGCGCGGGCTTTCTGGTGCCGCGCGGCTGGCGGGGCGCGGCGCTCTTGCTGCCGGAGCGGGGCTGGTCGAACTGGCGGTGCCGATGTCCATTCGTGACGAATGCGTGTCCGAGCCCGCACTCATGGTGACGGGAGTCCGGGAGACGCTCTCCGGTGCCTTCGCTTGGCCGGCGCTTGCGGAGTTGCGCCGGCTGCTCCGCGGCGGCGGTGCCGTGGTCCTCGGGCCGGGACTCGGACGCCATGAAGACACGCTCGCGCTTGTGCGCACGATCCACGCGGAGGCGACGCAGCCCGTGGTGGTGGATGCCGATGCGCTCTTCGCGCTTGCGGACCGGGATCGATCCAACGCCGGGCTGAGGGTTTTCACACCACATGCCGGAGAGGCCGAGCGACTGCTCGACATGAACGCCGCGGAAATCACGAACGAGCGCGTGCGTGCGGCCAGGGAACTGTGGCAGCGCCTTGGGGGCGTCGTGGTTCTGAAAGGGAATCAGACGCTCGTTTTTGACGGCACGAAGCTGTGCGTGAACACGACGGGTCATGCTGGCCTCGCGCGTGGCGGCACTGGCGATGTGCTCTCCGGCATCATCGCGGCATTCCTCGCTGCCGGTCAGAAGCCGCTGGAGGCGGCTTGCGCCGGGGTCTTCATCCACGGCCGCGCCGCGGAACGCGCGCGCCCGGCCGCAGCGGCGCGCAGTCTCACGCTGGATGAAATCATCGCGGAGATCCCGGACGCGATGGCCAGTGTGAGCTGAGAGCTTCAGCGCTCCTGCAAGCCCGGCAGATCGAGGACCCGACCTGGCAGATCCCGTCGGAGTTGAGTCTTCAATTCCCGCACGGAGCGCGCGAGGCGCGCAGGACCGGCACGTGGTTCCATACGAAGCGCCAGATCCAGCGTCGCTTCACGGGCGCCGCCCGAACGCAGCACTCTGCCGATCAGCACGATGCATGCAGCCTTGGCTGCCTCGGATGAGCGTGGGTCCTCGACGAGCCTCAGAAACACTGGCAGGAGTTTCACGTCCGGGTCTTCGAGCAGGATGCGAAGCACGTGCGTGGGTGGCGGATCTTTCTCGAGAAGAGTGAGGAGTGCTTCGGGATCACCGCGTTGGATGGTCTTGCGCGCAAAGCGCACGGCGAGGCTGCTCTCAAGGGCCGCGAGCGCGCGGAGAGCTGCGTCTTTCTGATCAGATCCGAAGGAACTGGCGAACAGAATGCCGATGAGGCTCTCCGCATTGCCCAGCAACGTGCTGGAACCGCGTCCGAGGGTTGCGATCTCGCCGAACATTTCGACCGTCGCGGGGTTTGCCCCGCGCAGACTGCCGATGCCGCCCGTGGGTGTCACGACGCAGTGGATGGTGGTGCGTTCGCTCGCCGCGCGCACGAGGTTCCTGAGGGCAACTCGATCCGCTTCGTGACCGGGCGCGTCGCCAACGAGAATCACGACACGCCGCGCCTTCGGCGACCACTCGAGGCGTTGCAGAGCGACCTGCAGGGCTTCGAGAACGGACTCCGGCGTATCGCCTCCGCCTTCAGGTTTGAGCCCTTCCATGAAATGCACCGCGTTCCACGGGCTGTTGCTGAAGCCCGAGTGACGCGTGACATATTCGTCCTTGGCGTCGCGGTAGGTGACGACCGCGAGGCGGAAGTTTGGAATGAGCGTGCTGAGCGTTGCGACGATGCGCCCGACCGTGGTGCGTGCGGCGTCGAGCACGGACTGCATGGAGGACGTGCTGTCGATGACCACCGCCACATCAAGGCCGGTGCCCTGCAATGCGTAGACGCGTTCGCGGAAAGCGCTGCCGCCTGCGGTGAGGGCAACCTCAGCTCCTGCGCGCGCAGCGCCGGGTGGGCCCGTGAGCGCGTCACCCTCATCGAGCAACCCGGCACCGAGCCCGATGGTTGCAGGGTCGCTGTTGCGTGGGGCAGGCGTGTGACCGGATGCAGCGAGTTCACTCAGGGCGTTTGGAGGCGTTGCGGAGTCACTTCGGGTGACGCTGGCGGAATGCGTGGGGTACGTCTCGCGCGGCGGATGAGCGGTGACGAGGTCACGGAGCGTGGGCTCCTTCGCAGCGGGCACGGTCTGTCGGTTCGGTGGGGCCGGGGCAACCTCAGCGGATTCTGCGGAGCTCCTCGATACCAAGTCGTTCGTCAGCAAAATGGACTCTGGTGCGGCCTCCGTCGTGTCCCGGCGGACATTGAGGAGGACGATGAGGAGCAGGGCATGCAGCACCACGCTGGCCGCTTGCGTGGTCGTTCGCTGGAGGGCGCGTTCTGCCGCGCGTGCGTTATGCACCGCGTGTGCTGCGGCCGCAGCAGCAGTTGAGAGTGCGGTCGGCTCGGCGCTCGCCACGGCGGCGCGCAAGTAGACGAGAACCAGGCCTCCGATGCGGATCTGGTCGCCGTTCTCGAGAAGGCACGATCCAGTGACAGCGCCATTCACGGTGGTGCGGCCAGCACTCAGATCGAACAGAACGTGGTGTTCGCCTTCGCGCTGCAGCAGGGCGTGGTGGGCGTCGATGCCGGGGCCCACCAATTGGATCGTCGAACCCGTAGCCGCGCCGAGGGAAACTGGACTCCCCGTGAGCACATGGCGCACCTCCCCGTGCAGGTCTTGAACGAGGAGGTGCGCGTCGAGGCTCACGGCTCAGCGCCGCTCGGAGAGCAGCTCGAAGTAGCGGGCGAAGGCGGCCATTCCGCCGGATGCCTGCCCCCAGTCGTAGTTTTCGTTGGGCGCGTGGTAGCCATGTTCTGGCAGCGAAAGCCCGATGAACATGACGTCGCAGCCGAGACGCTCGCGCATGGTGACGACCGCGCCGATGGAGCCGCCTTCGCGCACAAAGGCCGGCTTCTTGCCGAAGGCGAAGCGCAGCGATTCCACGGCGGCATCCGCGAGCGGCCCCGTGGAGGGACCGCGGTAGGGCAGCAAGCCATGCTGTGCTTTCACCACCACGTCCTTGTTCAGTTGCTTGACGTGGCGCGTGAGGAGCCGCACCGCCTCGTCGGGTGTCTGTCCCGGCACCAAGCGCATGCTGATCTTCACTTCAGCGCGCGGAGGAACAATGCTCTTCACGCCGGGCCCTTGGTAGCCGCCGGTGATGCCGTGCACTTCGAAGGTCGGCAAGGCCCAGATGGCCGCGGCACCTGCGCGATGATCCTTGGTGCGCAGGCTCTTGAAGCCATGCACTTCGCGGAAACGGTTGGTGCGGAAGCCCGAGGCGACAAACCCATCCAGTTCCTTCTTCGATGGCTTCTCCACCTTCTTCATGAAGTCCTTGATGAGAATGCGGCCAGTGCGTGCGTCGACGCAACCTGCGATGACCGCGGCGAGTTCTGTGATGGGATTGCGCGCGAGCCCGCCCACGAGTCCGCTGTGACGATCCTCCGTGCCGGTCTCGAGTGTGAGCAGCGCGGTCACCATGCCGCGAAGCCCCATGGACACCGCCGGCTTGCCGCGAGCAACCCAGACGGTGTCGGAGACGACCACCGAGTGCCGCTCACGGCCGCCGGCGGAAAGTTCCTTGGCGTTGGCTGTGAGGCAGGCTTCGAAGTTCGGGCTGCCAATCTCCTCTTCGAGTTCCCAGAGGAAGCGGATGTTGATGGGCAGCCCCGCCTCTTGCGCCCAGCATGCGGCATGGAACGCCGTCAGCGCGGGGCCCTTGTCGTCCGTGGTGCCGCGGCCGCCGTAGGTGCCGTCCACATTCGACATGCGGAAGGGATCCTGGCGCCACGTGGGTTCGTCTGCCGGCTGCACGTCGAGGTGGTTGTAGATGGTCACCGTCGGGAGCTTCGGGTCGCGGATGAAACCGCCGGAGACCACAGGGTGACCCGCGGTCGCGTGAATCGTGGCGACTCCGCCTGCCTTCCGGATCATGGCGCTTGCGGCTTGCGCGCAGCGCTGCATGTCCGCCTTCCGCGACGGGTCCATGGAGATGCTCGGGATCTCCACCAGTTCCTTCAACTGGGTCTCGAAGGTGCTGCGCCGGGCTTTGATCCACGCATCGAGAGCGCGGCGGTCGATCTGACTTCCAGTCATGCAGTTCCTTGTCGTCCCGTGAGGGGTGTTGGCGCAGCGCTGGCGATGGCCTCGGCCATCTCGCCCAGCGCATCGCGGAGTCCGAGAATCACGGCGCGCGCCACGATGGCGTGTCCGATATTGAGATCCACGAGGCCGGCGAGCTTCGCGACCGGCCCCACGTTGTCCGTGGTGAGTCCGTGCCCGGCGTTGAGCACGAGGCCTGCAGCCCCGGCAGCCATGGCGGCCGCCTCGAGGCGCGCGAGCTCATGAGAGGCCTTGGCGCTGCCAAAGCTGTGAGCCCACTGGCCGGTGTGCAGTTCGACGCACTCGGCGCCGAGTGCGCGGCTTCGCTGCACGTCGTGCGGTTCCGGTGCGATGAAGAAACTCACTCGCGTGCCGACAGCTTGCAGCCGTTGTGTGACCTCGCGCAGCCTTGCGGCATCTCGTTCGAGGTCGAGTCCGCCCTCGGTGGTCAGTTCCTGACGCCGTTCCGGCACGAGGGTCGCCTGGGCCGGCCGTTGGCGGACGGCGTGGGTCACGATGTCCTCGGCCGTGCTCATTTCGTAGTTGAACGGCAGGCGAACAGCGGCCATCACGCGCTCCACGTCGCGGTCTTGCACATGGCGGCGGTCCTCACGGACATGCAGCGTGATGCCCTGCACGTGTCCCGAGTGTTCCGCGAGCAGCGCTGCTTCGAGAACGTCAGGGTAGGACACTCCACGCACTTGCCGCAGCGTGGCCACGTGATCGAGGTTCACATACAATCGCGGTGTCATGAGGGGCGCACCATTCTATGCCGCGGGACGTCGAAACTCCCGTCCGCTCGCGAGGCCGCCGTCGTGCGGGTGATTGCCGGAGAACTGCGCGGGCGCACGCTGCATGCTCCGGCCGGTGAGCGCACGCGGCCCATCATGGACCGCCAGAAGGAGACGCTGTTCAACATCCTCATGGCGGAGTTTCCCTGCGCCGGGGTGCTCGACATCTTCGCTGGTTCAGGCGGCCTCGGTATCGAAGCCCTCTCACGTGGCGCGGAAGCAGCGACCTTCATCGAATCCGGGCGCCACGCCCTGCCGGTCCTCGAACGCAACCTCGCCGCTCTCGGGCTCCGGGAGCGCGCGAGCGTGCTCGCACTCCCGGCGGAGCGCTTTGACCCGACCCGGCTCACTCACGCGGTGCATCTCGCCTTTCTCGATCCACCGTTCCCCTTGGTGCTCGCGCACCCCGGGCGCATGGCGGAGCTCTTGGCACGATTGCTGCCAGCCTTGGATGAAGGTGGAGTGCTCGTCCTCAGAGTTCCCGTGAATGCCGATCTTGCAGCATGCACGCCGGTGGATTGTCGCCCCTTCAGGACCATCGCCAGCGGGGAGAGCGTGTTTCATCTCTTTGCTGCAGCCCGCGCGCTTTCCGGCGGCCCCGGCAGCGGATAAATTCGCTGCATGAGCGACCCCACACCAGCAGCAGCTTCCGGCGCCCCTCAGCCACTCACCATCGAGGAATTCCAGCGCGTGGATCTGCGCGCGGGCCGGGTGGTTGCTGCGGCGCCCCACGAGAAGGCCGATCGCCTGCTCGTCCTGCAAGTGGACATCGGCGAGGCCACGCCGCGCCAGATCGTGTCCGGCATTCGCGCCGATTGGACGCCCGAGGCTCTGATCGGTCGTTCCGTGATCGTGATCGCGAATCTCCAGCCCGCACTGCTGCGCGGGGTCGAGAGCTCGGGCATGCTCCTCGCTGTGCGCGGCCCGGAGAAGGTGCTTCTGCTGGGCGTGGACGGCAACGTCCTGCCCGGCACTCGTGTGACCTGATGATCCAGCACCTCGCGGTCCGGAATCTCGCGCTGCTGGCGGAGGCGGAGCTCGAGTTCGCTCCGGGGTTCAACGTCATCACCGGGGAAACCGGCGAAGGAAAATCGCTGGTCCTCGGAGCCATTGCGCTCGCGCTGGGTGGGCGCGCGCGTTCCGAGCTCGTGCGACGCGGCGCGGAGGGGGCCGAGATCGAGATGGCACTCGCGCTGGGGAAGGACAGCGCAGCTCGGCTTTCAGGGTCATGCACACTCGTGGCCGCCGGCGACTCTGAAATCATGTTCGGACGCACGCTGCGCGCCGATGGCGGCAGCAAGGCGAGTTTGAACGGCCGGCTTTGCACAGCAGCGATGCAGGCGGAGTTGGGCGCTGTGCTCATCGGCTTCCACGCTCAAGACGAGCAGCGACTTTTCCGCGAACCCGCTGAGCAGGTGGCCATGCTCGACGCATTTGCTGGCACCAGAGACGAGGTCGAGGCGTGGTGCCGTGAGCGCGCACGCGCGCGCGAGTGCTTGGCGGTGATGACGGCATTGAAGGACGCCCTCGGTCAACGCGAGGCGCGTCAAGAGCTTCTCGAAGAGCGCCTGCGCATCCTGCGGCGGATCCAACCGCGCGTGGGCGAGGAAGCGGAACTCGCCGCGGAATGGAAGCTCCTCTCTGGCGGGAGAGACCTCATTCAGGCCCTTTGCGAGACAGAGGCGGCTCTGGCTTCCGGGGATGATGCCGCGGCGGATGCCGCGGGCCGTGCGCGCAAGAGGCTGGCTGTTTTTGCCAGCGGGAACGAGGCTCTTGCGCAGCTCGTGGTCCGCATCGAGAGCCTCGCCATCGAGGCGAGAGACATCGCGGCCGAAGCGCGCGCGCTGGCGGATCACCTCGAAAGCGATCCGGAACGCCTGCAGGTGGTGGAGCGACGACTCGAAGAGTTGCGCGACGTGGCGCGGCGGCTTCGCACCAGTGCCGATGATCTTCCCCCGCTCCAGGAGCGGTTGGAAAGCGAGTTGGCCGGCCTTGCCGGTGGTGATGAGAAACTCGCGGGGCTCGCACGCGAGGTGGAGCAGGCGCGTGCAGGCTTGCGGGCCTCGGGGAGCGCGATCATGCAGAGGCGCAAGGCCGCGGCCGTGCGCCTGAAGAGGAGCGTGGAAGCTGTGCTGGCCGGATTGCGCATGGAAAAAGCGCGCATGGAGGTGGAGTTCACTCCACCGACGATGCCGCGTGACGTTGATCCGTTGGAGCCCGGCCCGGCCGGTCCGGGGGGCGCCCGCTTCCTGCTGGCTGCGAATCCCGGCGAAGATCCTCAACCGGTGGAGCGCGTGGCTTCGGGAGGCGAATTGAGTCGCATGCTTCTCGCGCTGACCTCGGCGTTGGCGCGCGCGTTCACGACACCCGTGCTCGTGCTGGACGAGGTCGATGCCGGTGTGAGCGGCCGCACGGCGGCAGCGCTCGGACGTCATCTGGCGGAATTGGCTCAGCAGAGACAGGTGATCAGCGTCACGCACCTGCCCCAAGTGGCGGCGCATGCAAGCCGTCACTGGAAGGTGTCGAAGTGCGTCGAGGGTGGCCGCACGGTCACCACGGTGCGAGAGCTGCGTGGCGAAGAACGAATTCAGGAACTTGCCGAGATGCTCGGCGGGGATGTGGCCACGGCCACCGCGCGCGCGCAGGCGCGAGCTCTGCTCACGGAGGCTGGCGCATGAAGCGCGGCCTCTACCGCATGCGTCCCGCGCTGAAGCAAGTCCTCTGGGGTGGCCAGCGGCTGCAGCGACTCTTCGCGAAGGACGCGCCCCTCACGGAGCGCATCGGCGAGAGCTGGGAAGTTTCGGCACTCGCCGGGATGGAATCGCGTGATCTCGACACGGGAGCAACGCTTTCAGAACTCTGGTCGAGGGAGGGGCGACATCTCGCCGGACTCGCGGCTGGCGCAGAGTTTCCTCTGCTGGTGAAGTTCCTGAACTGCGAGAGCCAACTTTCCGTTCAAGTGCATCCGGATGACGCTTGCGCGCGGCGCCTGCGCGGCACAGCTTGCGGCAAGCGCGAGGTGTGGTGGATTCTCGAGGCGGCGCCCGGTGCGTGGATCGACTTCGGTTTCAAACCTGGCACCACCAAGGACGCCGTGCAGAGCGCGCTCGCCGTCGGCGGTGCGGGCATCGAGAATCTGCTGCAGCGCTTCCCCGTCACGGCTGGCGAGATCTGGCATGTGGAACCAGGCACGGTGCACGCTCCGGGCCCGGGCATCGTGATGCTGGAGGTTCAGCAGCCGAGCGATGTGACCTTCCGGTTGCATGATTGGGGGCGAACCGGCGGGGATGGTCAAGCCCGCACGCTGCATGTGCCGGAAGCGCTTCAAGTGCTCGACTATGCGACGCCACACGTGCCGCATGCGCGGCTTGATGTCGCGCTGGCAGCTCAAGTTCTTGTGGACACGCCGGCTTTCCGACTGGAATCCCGCCGCGTCCATGGGGCCACGACGGAACTCGTGCGTGAGTTGACCGTGATCGTGTGTCTTGAGGGGCGGGGCACAGTCAGCGCCATGGGGGATGCAGCCCAGCTGCGGCCAGGGACGAGTCTCATCATCCCTGCGGGTGCTAGCATCACGCGGCTCGAGGGCGAGAAGCTCCTCCTTGCGTGGATCACACCAGCGCGTCCTCCCGCCGCCCCATGACTGACGCACCCAAGCTCGAACGTTTGCACAAGTTTCTTGCCCGTAGCGGTGCCGCGAGCCGACGCGACTGCGAGGATCTCATCCGGCAAGGCCGCGTGTCCATCGACGGCACGGTGGTGCGCAGCATGGGTGTTCAGGTGGATCCGGAGCACCAGGAAGTGCGTCTGGATGGCGAACGTGTGCAGTGCGAGCCGGCCGTGAGCTGGATCGTCTACAAGCCCGTGGGTGTGGTGTGCACCACGGACGATCAGTTCGGCCGCACCAACGTCACCAGCCTCGTGAAGCACCGCTCCAAGCGAGCGCTCTTTCCGGTGGGGCGCATGGAGGAGGAATCGGAAGGCCTCATCGTGGTGACCAACGATGGCGATCTCGCGGCCACCATGTTGAAGCGCGGACATCCTTTACGCCAGACGTGGTACCTCCGCCTGCGCGGGGAATTGACCAACGAACGTCTTGAGCAGTTGCGCAAAGGTGTGTGGCTTTCCGACGGCA
Source organism: Planctomycetia bacterium (assembly GCA_005790545.1). Taxonomy (GTDB): domain Bacteria; phylum Planctomycetota; genus SXUL01. The sequence goes on from SXUL01000007.1 coordinate 12,886, forward strand.
ACTCGGGACCGGTCTGGGTCCATGTGCTGCGCCGCGGTCACCACGTCACCACAGTGCTTGCGAGTCCGGCGCTCAATCAACATCGCCTGCTGCGCCGTGCCTTCGCGAAGGTCGGGCTCACTGCCGACAAGATGGCGCGCATCCGCATCGGCCATCTCACGACAGAGAACCTGAAGGAGCGCGGTGCGCGGCGGCTCTCACGCGAGGATGTGGAGCGCATCTTCCACCCTGCCGAGGAGGATCAGCGTCCAGCCGGATTGAAGGCGCCGCCGCCGGGCGGTCGTCGCGATCCGGATTCCACCGCTTTCCGCACGGGCAGTCGTTCGGGGTCAGTACGGCGTTCACCGTCGGGCCGTTCTGGATCAGCGCGTCGTCCGGAACATGGTCGCTCGGGCTCAGCGCGGCGCTCCCCGGCAGGCCGTTCAGGATCAGCGCGGTCTCAGGAGGAACGCTCACATGCAGCGGAGCGTCCCGAGGGTCAGCGCACGGAATCGACGCGACGCGTGATTGGCGGGCGCGCCCCGACGCGGGATGTCAGCGGGGCTTCGCGGGGGCGGGCGCGTCCCCGAGGCCGTTCGCGCTGAGACGCGAGCGGTATTCGTCGTCGCTCAGCTGGCGCCAAGTCGGATAGTCCGCGTTCTCGCTGAGGATCATCACGAAGCGCGGTCCTTCGCGGCGGAGGATGGTGCGGCGCACTTTCCGCAGGCCACCGACCTCGATCTCCACCCACACGCTGAACACTTTCGACTGCAGTGAGATGGTGCTGGAAACCTCGGTGTAGAGGCGGTCGGTCAGCGTGTTGACTTCCTTCTTCAGCTGGTCCATTGAAGTGAACGCGCCAGAGCCTTCTTCGCCAGGAGCAGCGCCTTCGCGCCCGCCGGCGGCAGAGCTGCCGGACCTTCCACCCCGGGATTCGCCTTCGCCGGGTGCGTTGGCATTGCGTTCTTCTTCGGCGCGCTCCTCGCGCTTCCGACGGCGGCGTTCCTCGGGCGAGAGATCGCGCGTGTTCTCGCGCAGCTCGTACTCCTCCTGCATGCCGTCGCGGCGCTTCACGATGTCGTTGGCGACACTCATGTCGTCCTCGCGCCGTCGGAACACGCCGCGCAGCACAGCAAGTGGTGCCGTGTTCACGTTGATCTTGCCGTCGGTCCAGAGCGTGACCACGTCCATGAGGCCAGGCACCACGGTGCCGGCTTCAGGATCCACCTTGCGGTAGATGAGGTCGTGCGGAATGCCGGGGATGAGTCCGAGATCCATCACGTGCAGCGGCAGGCCGGACTTGGTGAGCGGGCGCGGTGTCGGGCCGAAGCCGCTGTCACCTTCCTTGCGATTGATGAACTCCGCGATGCGCAGCGCGTAGTTCTGGGCGAGCGCGGAATCAATGTCGAGGGGCGTGTTGGCGCGGTAGTCGTCGAGCACGGTGGCGAGCCCGTCGCGTCTTCGTTCGCGCATGGCCTCGGAGCCCATCTTCAGCCAGGCGAGCGGCCATTTGCGTTCTTCATCCTCGATGAAAATACGCGCGCGCGGGAACTCGTCCGTGGCCTCCGATGAAGTGCCGGCGCCCATGGCCATACCGGCCGTGGATTCCGGGTCGAACTCGCGCTCGAGGCCTTCCTCGAGAGCCCACTCCTCCATGAGACTGTCGGTCTCGCCGGAGTTGATGAGGTCGTCGGTCAGGTAGGCCTTGGCGATCTCGAGGGCCCCGGCCATGGCGGATTCGATGCGGAGGTCCGTCGCCGCGTTGCGGGAGGCCTCGCGCTCCATGCGCGCGACCTGGGTTGCATCCGCGACCAGCACGATCACCAGCGTCACGATGATCAACGCGAGCACCATGACGGTGCCACGTTGGCGTTGAAAAGGCCGCATCCTTTGCGCTTGCATGAGTCGGGCGACGTGAAGCTCCCGGGGAGCATTCCGTTCGCCGATCATCCTACGTCAGGGGGCGCCGCCGCCGGGTTTGCCCTCTTCCGGCGGCAGGATCATCTTCTCGCCCGTGTTGCCTTCGCGTGACAGCACCTTCGGCGTGATGAAGAAGACGAGATTGCTGCGTTGCTTGCGTCCGTGGGTGCTGCCGAAGAGCGGACCGAGGATCGGAACATCGCCGAGCACGGGGACCTTCGTGTTGGCATCCAGATTGTTGGTGGTGATGAGTCCGCCGAGGACCACCGTGAACCCGTCGCGCACCTCGAGTGTGGTGGTGACGCTGCGGTTGGCAATCACGGGATTGGTCGTGGTGCTGGCGCCGATGCTCGCGGACACACCGCCCGTCACGTTCTGCACGCGGACTTCCACCGCCATGCGAATCACCCCGGGAGCGATCAGGTGCGGCAGCACATCCAGCGAGACGGCGATGTTCTTGAACGTCGTGGAGATGATGGTTGTGTTGCCCTGCAAGTTGAGCTGGAACACCGGCACTTCCTGTCCGGCCAGAATGCTCGCGATGTGTCCGGAAAGGACGGCCACGTTGGGCGCGTTCACGACATCCACTTTGTGGAGTGCCTTCATGGCCGTCAGCATGAGGTCCATCTGGAAGTCGTCCACGATGGTGCCGAGTTCCATGAGAATGTCCGGCGTGAAGAATGCGCTGGCACCGGGGAGCGGCGCGACGCCTCCGCCCAACTGGCTGCTGCCGAGGACATTCGAGTAGGGAGCAGGAGGAGAACCCGTCGGGGCCGGGTTGGAGAAGCCCGGACGATCACCGCGATTGAGGAGGAACCACTCCGCTCCGAATGCCGATTCGTCGGACTCCATCACTTCCACCACGCGCGCTTCGATGGCGATGAGCGGAATGCTTGTGAGCACGGCGCCGATGAGCTCGACCACTGCATCCAGCGCGGGCTTTGGTCCCGACAGCACCAAGGGGTCGGCGCCAGCGAGCACGCCCCAACCCTCAGGGGATTTCGGCGTTGCGTTGGGATCGGTCTGAAGCCCTGCCCCTGCGGTGGCGGTGACAGCCTTCCACTGCGGGAACTCCTTCAGCATGCTCACCAGCTGCGCTGGCAGGCCCTTGGGCATCCAGAGAATGCGTGACAGGTTGCCGTCCGCGAGCGGGATGTCGGGCCAGGTCCATGGTGCCTTCGTCGAAGGATCGACTGCGCGAGCTGAAGGACCGCCGAGAGCGGTCAGGTTCTCGAACACCAGACTCGAGGTCGGTTGTTCGGTGCTGCAGGACGCGGCCAGCAGCATCAAGCAGCAGAGCAGGCCCCGGAAATGAGTGCTCTGCGACATGCGCTCAGAGACCCTTGATCACCTCGTCGGTGACGTCGGGGAGCGTCGCGCTTTCGGCTGAGACTGCGCCATCTTCGGCGACCAAGTCATAGCCACCGCGGTCGACGCAGCGTGTGATGGCTGCGAGGAATCGGTCGGAGGCGCGCTTCTGCAGGAGTTGGCATTCGGCGCTGTTGCTGTCGAGATTGCGGCGACGGATTTCCTGGTACTCGAGCGTCGCATCGAACACGCGGCGCGAATTGAGCACCGCAGGCTTCTTCTTCTCGACCTTGTCTCCGGTGGAGAGGTCGGACGGGAAGTAGACCCGCGCGCCGTTTTTCACGGTGAGCTGCACCGGGTCGTCCCAGCTGAACGCGCCAGCTGCGAGGAAAATGGCCACCAGTGCGAGGCCTGCGAAGCGGAGGAATGTCGCGCGTCTTGTCAGCATCGGTCGAGTGCTGATGCTAGCGGGTGGCGCAGATTGTGAAAACCGGTTTGTGTTCAAAAAATGATCAGGATCCAGTCTGCGGTGCGACGCCTTCGGAGTGGATCGTGAAACGGTTGCCGCCCCAGTGTCTCGAGACTTTGAGGGCCTCGCGGCTCCTGGTGACGAGGGCAGCGGCGGCGTCCTCGTCTTCTGCAAGGAAGGACGCAATCCCCGCGGAGGCGGTCAGGCTAGTGCCATCGGGGTTCAGGATGCCCCGTCCAGCGATGCTCGTCAGAACGCGCCGGGCCATGGCCGACGCCCCAGCTTGATCCGTGTGCGGCAGCAAGAGCAGGAATTCCTCGGTGCCATAGCGCGAAACATGATCGATGTCACGCGATTCGCAGAGCAGCAGTCCGGCCAGTTCGTTCACGGTGCTCCGCAACTTGTCGGCCTGACGCGGATCGGCCAATTGACCGCCGTCATCGAGGCCAATGATCACGCAGGAGAGCGGCAACTCGAAGCGCCTGGCTTTCTTGCATTCCTCCGCGAGCTTCAAGTCCGTGTAGGGCTTGTTGAACAGGCCCGTGGCCGCATCCGTGATGTGCTGCACCAGCGGGTTTTCCGCCTTCGCGCGTGCATCCATGTCCTGAAGGAGATCCTCAAGGGCGGGTTGTGGCTGTGAGCGGGGTCTCAGGATGTCCTGCACGAGATCGTGCGCTCCGAATGGTCGGTTCATGATCGTGTCAGCCCCGCAGAGGCGGGCCCGGCTCCTTCCGTAGTCGTCACCTTCATCCAGCACCAACACCACGCGCAGCGTGTTCGTGCGTGCATCGGCCTTCAGGCTCTTCAGCACGTCGAATCCGTTCTGGCGCGGGAGGAAAGCCTCCAATACGAGCACTTCCGGCAGGCGCCGTGCGCAGGCCTCAAGCACGGCGGCACCATCGAGGACGCGCTGCACTTGGCAGCCCGCCGCAGCGAGAGCGCTCTCCATTTCTTGACCGCGCTGAGGATCGAAGTCTGCGAGCAGCACCTGTACCTTGGGCGCCATGGGGGTGATTCCTGTCAGGTTGTCGACGTAAGGACGAGGTTTCTGGACACGATTCGCGTGTAGCATCGCCGCGGATGCCGATCATGCAAGTGGACCACTCTCCATGCACATAAAGCACGAAGCTGCGTCAAAGGCGCCTCCACGCGCGCCTCATCACGACTCCGCTGCGGACCCGTACGCATCCTGGCCATGGATCGAACGTCGCCGCGGGATGGACCGCCGTGATGCTCCGACACCGATGATCAGCAAGTTCCTCTTTCGAGGAGGGCGCGTCCGCGGCCGGCGCGAGGGCGAATCGAGGAACAGCTATTTTGACCTTCTGCCGCGAGGAGATCTCGTCCTCGGGTTCAGCATTCTCGGGTTGAATCTGCTGGATGCCCTTTTCACTTTGGTGATCGTGGGTGCCGACCTGACACGGGAAGCCAATCCTCTCGCTCGTTGGCTCCTCGAAGCCGGAACCGAGTGGTTCCTCTTCAGCAAGGCTGCCGTGGTGGCGCTCTGCATCCTCTTTCTTGCTCTGCATCGGACCTTCCGATTCGTGAAGCCGGCCATGTGGGCGCTGTGCACCTTCTATTCCGTCTTGCTCGGCTACCACCTCCACCTGTTGAGCATGCGCTGATATGGCGCCAAATGGGCTTTACACCAACGCGTCGCTTGGCGGGGCGACATGATTTGCAAATCATTGCGTCGCAAGATGTTCTGCTTTCATGGTTGGATTGGTCGTTGGCCCGGGAGTTGCTACTAGCGGCGCGGCATGGTGTCTCAGCGATTTGAATTGGTCCTTGTTCAGGAGGGGCACGAACCCCTCGTGCTCCCTGCCGAGGGCGAAATCACCATCGGTCGAGACCCTGGGTGCACGGTGGTTCCGTCGGACACCGGTGTCTCCCGTCTCCACTGCCAATTGCGGTGCTCGGGGGGAGGGATCATCCTCCGTGACCTCGGGAGCACCTTCGGCACGCTGGTCGATGAAGTGCCGATCACCCAATTGCGCCTCACTGGCCGCGAATCGGTCCGGATCTCACCAACCACGAGCTTCACCTTGCGCCGTGTTGGCGCCGCCCGGTCGGCACCTGCTGAGTCGGCTCATCGTCCGGCCCATCCGCACCGAGCCCGCACTGTTGTGCATGCCCTGAAGCTCGCCTGTATTTGGGGGATCGCAGTGGCGGCGGCTCTCGGCATGTGGCAGTTCTACGAGTCGCGCCAGAAGGATGCCGACGCGACAGCGGGATTCGAAGCGACGCTGCGCCTCGCGCGGGATCACGTCCAGCGCGGCCAGTACGAGGAGGCGGAAAGCGCACTCGAGTCGGCGCTGTTGCGGCAGCCCGAGGAGAGCGCAACGAGCTTGCGCTCGGCACAGGAGGAGGCGCGCCTGTTGCGCCAACGCCGGAACGAGGCCCTCGGGACCTTGCAATCCATGGCGATGAACCCTGCTTTCGCCACGCGCGGCGAGTTCGAATTGGCTCTGCAAGCGGCGCGCCCAAACGAGCCACGGGCCCTCGTCAGTGATGCCGTTTTCGCGGAACTTCTGAACCACGGCCGTGAAACCTATGTGCGGCGCGCGCAAGCGAGGGCCTCGGCGGCGAGGGTGGCTGCACAAGAAGCACTGGCTGAACGGCGCCACGGTGCAGCTCTCGTCATTCTCGATCAGGCATCGGAAGACCCGAGCCTCGACGAAGCGGGGCGCTTGCGACTGAGGAGCTTGAGAACGCGCGCCGAGAGCGAGGCCGAGGCCGAGCACGACGCGATCATTCCCGAAATCAAGGCCATGCAGCCCGCCGCCGCACGACGCACCCTCAACGAGGTCTTGCCGCGCTTCGAAGGTACGCGCCACGAGGGCGCACTGAGAGCGCTGCTGGGTGTCATTCCCGCTCCTGTGGCAGACGAGGTCGTCTCCAATGAAGAGGAGTCTGCGCGGAAGATCGACTACTCCAGTGCTGCGATGGATGCTCTCGCCGCGGCAGAGGGCATTGCAGCGCGCCGCGATCATGCGGAGGCCGCGCGGGCCTTTGCGCTGGCCACGGCGGCTTCAACCTCAGCGGCGGGTCGCGCACATTGCGAGCGTCGCCGTCAGCGGATGGAAGCTCTCGAGAAGTTGCCGGCCTTGCTTGCTCGGGCCGTCGCCGACAATCCCGCGCGTTTCCGGGGCGTTTCTCTCGGGGGGGATGCGCGCGGCGACCTGAAGGGTGTGGACGGGAAGGAACTTGTTTTTCAGGTCGGAATCGGTGCGCGGCAGACCATCGCGTGGGGGCGTTTCGCTCCTGAACGCCAAGCGCTGCTGCTGTCTGCGGCGCGTTTCACGGGCGATGCTGCACTGATTACTGCTGAGTGGATGCTCGAGCTGCGCGAGCCTGCACGTGCTCTGGATCTGCTGGCCGGCGCCGCGGGTCGCGATCCGGCGCTGACGGCGAAAGCCATGCCTTTGGTGGCCGAATGCAAGGGACTGCAGGGCGTTCCGCTGAGCGGGTTCGAACTCTTCGCGGGCACCTTCATGACGGCCGCGGAGCGCCAGCGTTTCGTCGCGGACCGGCGCCTCGAAGAATGTGCCCGCACTGTCGAGACGGCTGAGGGCATGCTCTGGGAAGTGGCCCTCGATGACCTCCGTAACGCGGGGGCCGCTGGCCGCGCCGCAGCGCTGCGCGCGCTGCAGATCCGCCGCGATCGGCTGGTCAAAGCCCCGGCTGTCCTTGCGGGGCTCGTGGGCAGCGAGTTGCAGCGCACGAGAGTGCGTCTGCGCAAAGAACTGGATGAAGCGCGTGCTCATGCTCTCGAAATCGTGATGGACGAGAAACGCTATCCGTACCCCTACGGGCCTGATCAGTCGAATGTTCAGGGAGAGGTGGACGGCCGCATCGGCCGGGTCGAGGAACTCTGGCGCAATCCTTCGCGGCGAGCGCTCGAACTCGTGCCCGCGGCGGCGGAGGCCTGGCAGCGCGTCGATACATGCACGCGCGCCATCGAGAGTCTCGGCACCGAGACGGACGATGCTACGAGCTTCCTGGAGGCTCTCGACGAGTGCCTCGACATCGCGCATGCCGCCAGTGACGATCAGGACGGGGCGCGCCTCGCGCGCCGCGAGGAACTCGTGCAGCTCAGCGCGGATCTCACGGAAGAAATGAGCGGCGCCGAGCGCGAGTGTCATGAGGCGACGAATGCGTATCGCGTCATGATGGGGTTCGATCCAGTCGTGCCGGATGCGCGCCTCGTGAAGTCCGCGCGCGGTCACAGCGAAGAGATGAAGAAGCTCGGGTACTTCTCGCACACCTCTCCCACGAAGGGCCAGGAGGATCCAGGTCAGCGGGCGAAGCTCGCGGGCTGGGGCAGCGGCGTTTCCGAGAACATTGCGCAGGGCCAGTTGACCGGAGCCGCCAGCGTCGCTTCGTGGCGCGCATCCTCAGGCCACCACAGAAACCTCCTCGGGAACTGGACGCATCTTGGGTGCGGGAAAGCTTCTGCTGGTGAGTACTGGACGCAGAATTTCTCGCGGGGACCGTTGCCGAGGCTCGGAGCAAAGAAGTCTGTCTTGGCTCCAGCGGGGGCAGGTGGCTCCAGTGCTCCGGGCCCGCGCGATTCTGGTGCCCCTGAACGCAAGCCGCGCGAAGAACCGACCAATCCTCGTCGCGATGACCCACGCGAGCGTCCGGACCCGAGAGGTCGCGACACGCCTCGTGATCCGACCCCAAGAGAGCGGGAATATCGACACTGATATTTCGCAAAGCATTGCGGCGGAACATCTTTTGAGCTGTTTGGGGTGCTTGGATCGGAACTTTTTGGTGGTTCGAGAGAATATTTCTTGACAGATCAGGCCGCTCGGCCTATCTTCTCAACAGGTCGAGGCCGTTGCGCCTTGGCCACCACCGGCGGAAACGCTGGTGGACAAAGTGAAACGGTTCGCTGCACGAACGGGCAAACCAGCTGAAAAGTTGGGGCGCAAAGCTAGAGGGCCTTCCCCATCGCGAGATGGAAAGGCAGCCAGTTACCGAAGCAGGGAGAGCCGACCATCTGACGGTCGACTTCCCGCGTGTGGCGCGGAGTCGGCCGATTGTTTTTTTCAGCCACTTCGCACCGCGCTCGGATCCCGCGCTTCCGGAAAGGGAGAGCGATGAGCACTGTGAAGTCGGTGGATGCGTCGGTGGTGATGGCGGTCGCAGAGAGTGCCGTGGCCACGGGAGTGGCGGAAGGCAAGCTCGGGTTCGGTGAACCTCCAGAAGTGGAGGCGGACTGGATCGCCTACAAGGAACACGCGGATCAGGGGGCGCGCAACAGGCTCCTCGAGCGCTATTACCCGCTCGTGCGCTACATCGGTGAGCGCCTGCTTGCGACCTTGCCGCGCAGCATCGAGCTGGACGACCTCACCTCCAGCGGTTTCTTCGGGCTGATGGATGCCATCGACGGCTTCGACATGACCCGCGGCATCAAGTTCAAGACCTACTGCAGCACGCGCGTGCGGGGTGCGATTCTTGACGAACTGCGCTCGCAAGATTGGGTGCCGCGTCTCGTGCGCCTGAAGGCCAACAAGATCTCTCGCGCCGGCAGAGCGCTCGAAGCGCGCCTCGGCCGCACGCCCAACGAAGAGGAGATGGCGCAGGAACTCGGTATCTCCGGCAACGAACTCCAGGAGATGCGCGAGGACGCCGCGCCGGTCTCCGTGCACTCTCTCAGCGATCGCTTCGATGACTCGCGTGGTGACGGCGGCCTCGAGAAGGCCGATGTCATCGCCGACAAGAGCGCGGATTCGCCGCTCGAGGCCATCAATCGCCGCGACGTCATCGACGTGCTCACCCGCAGCCTCTCGCAGAAAGAGCGCCGCATCATCATCATGTACTACTACGAGGGGTTGACCATGAAGGAGATCGGCCGCATCCTCGACCTCACCGAGTCGCGCGTGTGCCAGATCCACAGCAACGTCATCACCCGCCTGAAGGAACGCGTCGTGCGCCAGCGCGGGCCCGAAGCCTGAGTCCGTCCTTCAACGTTCCGGTGCGTATCGCAGCGGCGAGCGGTGCCCTTGCGTGGATTCTCATCCTCCATGCGGTGGCAACAGCGCCGTCGGCGGATCTGCCCGCCACGTTGCCGTGGGGTCTCGTCAATCTCATGCATGCGGCCACGCATGCGGTGCTCGCGGTGTTGTTGCTGCGGAGCTTCTGCGGCATCAGTCCGCGCGAAGCAGCCTGGCCCGGCATTGCAACCGGAACAGGACGGGTCATCTTGTTGCTGACCTTGGTACATGGTCTGCACGAAGAGGGGACGCAGATCGCAGCCGCAGGGCGGTCCTGCAGTCTCGCTGATCTGGTCCTGGACCTTTTCGGCGCTGTGGCGGTTCTTGTTGCTCCTTGGCCGCGAGGGGCCGGTCGCCCGTTGTCATGGAAGCCCCTGCTGTGGACCTTGCTTGCAATGGTCCTGGCGGCCACAGCTCTCGGCGAATGGAGTGCCTTTGATGGGCTGCTCGCGCCGCTCCTCAAGCCCATCGCGGATGCCATTTGAGCGGATTGCTCCGCGCGAAGCGGGGCCGTAGGCTCGGGCGGCAGGTCTGATGAACGAACTCTCCAGCCATTGGGTGCCGCTCCTCAACGCAGAGAAAACGTGGCTCACGGATGAAGCCATGCTGGGCGTCATTCCTGAATCCGAGCGCGATTTTTCCGGCGGACGCGAGTGGTCCAGGGACCGCGCGCTCACCTATCTCGCGAACAATGTGAGCGCGCTGCGCACCAATCACGGACATCTCGAGGCTGGAGAGCCGTTGGACCTCGACCTTCTCAACCCTGTGCTCGCTCGCGTGAGCCTGCAATTGGTGGAGTTGCGCCGCGCAGGCGTGGCAACCGCGGCCTTGGAAGCAGGAGCATCCGCCGCGGGGTTCAATCGCGCCTCCGCCGCGCTGCGCAGCCTCGTCCATCGCGCGACCTTTCACTTCGCGCTCTACGCGGACTGGCGCCTCTCGGATCCCCTCTATCCCGGTGCCAGTGCCGGAGTGTTGCGCATCCTCTGTTGTCCGGCCAGCGCTTGCTCCGTGCTGGTGGTCTCGCCCGCCGGTCGGCCACGCTACTGTTCGCCACGCTGTGCGGAGTCCACCGCACGCCCCGGAAGGAACACATGACTCCATCTGATCACGACGGCTACGAGAACCCGCTCGGAACCCGTTATGCCAGCCGCGCCATGATCCGGGTTTTCTCGGCACGGCATCGCTTCACCCTGTGGCGCCAGTTGTGGTTGGCGCTCGCGGAATGTGAGCAGGAACTCGGGCTCGGCATCACAGACTCCCAGATCGCAGAGCTGCGCGCGCATGTGGACAAGGTGGACATCGAGCGGGCCGCCGTGCTGGAGCGGGAGCTGCGTCACGATGTGATGGCGCACGTGCATGCGTTGCGCGAACAGTGCCCGCAAGCTGGTCCCATCGTGCATCTCGGCGCCACGAGTTGCTACGTGACGGACAACTCGGAGCTGATCCAGATGCAGCAGGGCCTTGACCTTCTGCTCCTGAAGATCAGGCGCGTGATTCGACAGTTGCGTGCATTCGCTCTCGAACATGCCGCCATGCCCACGCTTGGCTGGACGCATTTTCAACCAGCACAGTTCACGACGGTCGGCAAGCGCGCCGCCATGTGGATGCAGGATCTCGTGGAAGATCATGAGGAGCTGTCGCGCGTGCGTGCGGACCTTCGCTTTCGTGGTGTGAAGGGCACGACGGGCACGCAGGATTCGTTCATGAAGCTCTTCGATGGCGACGGAGCGAAGGTGGTGCTCCTCGACCAGCGTGTGACAGCACGCATGGGTTTTGCCAGGCACTACGCCCTCACGGGTCAGACCTATTCGAGAAAACAGGATGCGCGCGTGCTCGCGGCGCTTTCCGGCATTGCGCAATCTGGTGGCAAGTTCTCTTCGGATCTGCGCTTGCTCCAGCATCTGAACGAGGTGGAGGAGCCGTTCGGCTCGAAGCAGATCGGTTCGAGCGCCATGGCCTACAAACGCAATCCGATGCGCAGCGAACGCATGGCGGCTCTCGCACGCTGGCTCATCAGCATCAGCATCAATCCGGCGCTCACCGCGTCCACGCAGTGGATGGAGCGCACTCTCGACGATTCCGCGAACCGGCGCCTCGCGACGGGGGAGGCCTTCCTCGCCGCGGATGCGATTCTCGAACTCTGGATGAACATCACTCAGGGACTGGTGGTGCATGCGGGCGTCGTCGCGCGCCGTGTCGAGGAGCATCTGCCGCTCATCGCCTCGGAGGAGATCCTGATGGAGGCGGTGAAGCGCGGTGGAGACCGGCAGGAACTGCACGAGGTCATCCGCACGGCCGCCATGCGGTCGCGCACGGCGCGTCTTGAGGGGCCGCGTCCGCTCGACTTCCTCGAACTGCTGGCCGAGGATGCGCGCCTGGCACCGGTGGTGCCCGAGATGAGAAAGAGGCTTGACCCGGCCCGCTTCACGGGGCGCGCGTCCGAGCAGGTGCGTGAATACGTGCGTGACACCGTGGATCCTTTGCTCGCAGCGAGCGCCGATGCGCCTCTCGCTGACGAAGTCTCCGTCTGAGGCCGCAGCGTCTGCCACTTGGCGCTGATACGATGGGCAACGCGCCGCACGCAGCGGAGCAAGCGCCGTCATGAACGCACTTTCGCGTCTTGAAAAAGCCCTCGGTTCCCGCCGAGCCCTGCTGATCTACAGTCACCGGAATCCGGATCCAGACACGGTTGGTGCAGCACTCGGGTTGCAGTTTGTGTTGCGCGAAGTGTTCGGGCGCGAGGCGCAGCTTTGTTACCGCGGCATCATCGGTCGCGCTGAAAACCGTGAGCTGGTGCAGCGCCTTGCTCCCGGTCTCAAGCCCGCGCGCATGTTGACCTCGTCCATGTATGACGGGGCCTTTCTCGTGGATTGCCAGCCGGACTTCGGGTTCGACGGGGACGAGGATCCGGTGCCGCTGACCGGCGTCATTGACCATCACCCGGAGAGCGGCGTCTCGGAGGGCATTGCCTTCACGGACATCCGGCCGCGCTACGGCAGCACCTCGACGATCCTGACCGAGTACATCCGCGAGAGCGGGCGTGAACCTGGCGCGTCTGTCGCGACCGCTCTGTGGTACGGCCTCAAGACGGACACGCAGGACCTCTCACGTCGCGTCACGATGGAAGACCTCGCCGCACGCGACTGGCTCATGCCGCGCGTGGACCTCACGACGCTCAGCGCCATCGAGAATCCGAAACTATCCCGCAGTTACTACGTGAGCCTCGTCACGGCTCTGTCGCGCGCCGTTGTGCATGGGGATCTCATCCTGACGGAGATCGGACGACTGCCGTATCCGGACATGGTGGCCGAGATCGCGGACCGGCTCATCCGCATGGAACGCATCCGTTGGTCGGTGTGCTGTGGCTTGCACGAGAAACGGCTCTACCTGAGTGTGCGCACGTGCCATCCGGAGCAGGATGCCGGCGATCTTGTGCGTACGGTGCTCGCGGGGCGTGGCAACGGCGGAGGGCACGACACAATGGCTGCTGGACGCATCGAGCTTCCGGATGAAGGGTGCGCGACCTATCGCGAAGCTGTGCAGGACCTCTGGCAGCGTTTCCGCGCTGCGCTCGGCTGCGAGGGTGTGCCGCCCGAGGCGCTCACCCACGAACTGCCCGCAGGGCCGCGCATCTGAACGCCGCTGCTACGATCTCCGGCAGGCGCGTGCATGTATCTCTTTCCTCAAAGCGGTGGCTGGATCGAAGTGATCTGCGGCAGCATGTTCTCGGGCAAGACTGAGGAGCTGATCCGCAGGTTGCGCCGCGCCCAGATCGCGCAGCAGCATGTGCGCATCTTCAAACCGGCAGTGGATCGTCGCTACGACGAGCGTGACATCGTCTCCCACTCGGAGCAGCGCATCCCTTCGCGCGTCGTCTCGCGCGCGGACGAGATCCTCGAACATACGCCCATGGCCACTCAAGTGGTCGGTATCGACGAGGCGCAGTTTTTCGATGCCGATCTGCTCGATGTGTGCCGCGAACTGGCTCGGCGTGGCATGCGCGTGATCATCGCCGGGTTGGAGCAGGACTACAAAGCGCAACCCTTCCAGACCATGGCGCTCCTGCTTGCGGAAGCGGAGTTCATCACCAAGAACCTTGCCATCTGCGTGGTGTGCGGGAATCCGGCGCTCAGAAACCAGCGCATCGCGGCCCGCGAGGGACGCATTGTTGTCGGAGGAGCTGACGCCTACGAGGCGCGCTGCCGACGCTGTTTCCGCCCGGAACCTGAGACGCCCGAACTTTTTGCGCCGCCGGCAGAAACGCCGTGACGGACGCGGTGCTCGTCCTAGCGGGGTCGGACCCCCTCGGCTACAGCGGGCTGCAGGCGGACTTGCGACACCTCGCGCACGCCGGCGTGGCAGCATGTGGCATTCCTACGGCGCTCACCTTGCAAGCGCTGGACTGCGTCGAGTCAGCGACTTCCGTGGCGCCAGCCCACGTGGCCCGCGCGATCCAGCTCGCGTTCGCCGACGGACCGGTCGGCGCTGTGAAGATCGGTCTCGTGACGGAGCGCGGTGTCATGGAAGTCATCGCGTCCGCTTTGCGGGCAGCGGCGCGGCCGGTGGTGCTCGATCCTGTGCTCGTTGCCAGCGCGGGTGCAGCCTTTCATGCGGCGGGATCGCGGCAGGCCTTGATGGACGTGCTGTTCCCAGTGACCACTCTTCTTACGCCCAATCTCCCTGAGCTTTCGGCCCTGAGCGGCTGCCCGGTGGACACGCCCGAGCGGATGGCCACGGCCGTTCAGCAGCTCTTGCGACACGGACCACACCTCGCTGTGCTCGTGAAGGCCGGGCACGGCGTCGGATCACAAGTCACCGATCGGCTCTTTCATGCCGGAGGCGTGGAGCTGTTTCATGCGCCTCGACGGGAAGGCGTCATGCCGCGCGGGACGGGCTGCATGCTCTCGACCCTCGCGGCCGCCGGATTGGCTCGGGGTCTGGACCTGGTTCCAGCGCTGAGAATCGCTCACACGGCCGTGCAGGAAGCCCTGCGCTCGGCCATGGCGCATGGTGAACGCCGTCTCGCACCCTGAGACGCTCGCCGCTACGCTGGCGTCATGCCGGATGTGCACAGGAACGCGGCTGTCATTCTCAGTGGCTGCGGCCATCTCGACGGCACAGAGATTCACGAGGCCGTCTTGTGCCTCCTCTTCCTGGAGCGGGCTGGTTTCAAGGCCCGCTGCTTTGCTCCGGAGCGGGACCAGTTCCATGTGCTCGACCACGCCACGGGACAAGTGACGAGTGAGATCCGCCACCAGCGGACCGAGGCCGCCCGCATCGCGCGCGGGGAGGTGGCGCCACTCTCCAGCCTCGACATGTCGTCGTTGGATGCGCTGGTCCTGCCGGGCGGCTACGGCGCCGCCAAGAATCTCTCCGATCTCGCGGTTCGTGGTGCAGAGGCTGTGGTGGATCCGGACCTCGTGCGCGTTATCGCTGACGCACTGAAATGCGGAAAGCCCGTGCTCGCGCTTTGCATCGCGCCGGCCGTGGTGGGAGTAGCGCTGGCATCATTGGGCGGTCCTGCGGTGGAGCTCAGCGTGGGAAACGACCCCGCATTGGCCGCGCTCTTGCGCCATCTCGGCCACACACATGTGGACGTCGACGTGGATTCCTGCCATGTGGATCGCAAGCACAAGCTTGTCTCCACGCCGGCTTACATGCTCGGTGACGGACCAGCCTCCATCGCGAAGGGCATTGAAGCAGGCGTCCACGCTGTGGTGAGACTGATCGAGGATGGCTGAGCGGCGAGGCAAGCCCCCCGCCGCGGGATAGAGTCTCGCCGTGGACGTTCCCGCCGACATCCAGCAGTTGGTTCAACAACGCCTCGCAAGGCTCGGCTGCGGGTTCGGTGCGCTTGCATGGTCTGGCAGCGAACCCGGGGTCCATTTCGCAGGCAGTGGCGAGATCCGTCTGCCTGCAGGCACGAAGAGCGTGTTCCTCAGGCTCAAGTCTGCAACGGACGAGGCGCTCAAGGGACAGCTCCACTTTCACGATGCGGAGTGGGCCATACTCGGGACACGGCCGCTTGCGGGGAGCGAAGTGTTCGCTGCGGTGGAAGTGTGCGGCGATCTCCTGCGGGTGACCTTGCCGCCCGGCGTCGAGGCATTGCTCCTCGATCTCGATTTCTACGGGCATGCCATCCGCTCCACGCAGGACATCGCAGGGCTGCGCGCGCGCGGTCGCCGTTTCCTCACGCTGCGTGTGGATCTCACCAACAAGTGCAACCTGCGTTGCCGCATGTGCCAGCTGAGTTTCGACGAAGTCTTTTTCCAGAAGAAGGACTACGTCAGTGTGGAAGAGTTCGAGCACATGGCGCATGAGGTGCTCCCGCTCACAGCGCATCTCGCGCTCTCCGCGGGTTTCGAGCCGCTCCTGCACCCGGAGTTCGCTCGTCTCCTTCACATTGTGCGCCGGCACGACGTGCCCTTCGTGGAACTCACGACCAACGGCACCCTGATCACTCCATCCGTCATGGAGGCACTCGTGGAGACGCGTGTGAACGCGGTGATCTTCAGCGTGGATGGCGCGCGCCGCGAGACCTATGAGCACATCCGTCGTGGTGCGGACTTCGGACGCTTCGTTCGTTCACTGCGGATCTTCCGGGAGGTGCAGCGCTCACGTGGATCCGCATATCCCGCTCTCGTGTTCAACATGGTGCTGATGCGTCACAACGTGGAGGAGATCGCTGACGTGCTCCGGCTCGGAGCGCGCTTCGGGTTGCGGCGTCTCAACACCGTTCTCATGGTGCCGCACGTGGGCCTTGAGATGGAATCCGAACTTCTGCAGTTGGATCGCGAGCGCGCGAACCGGTCCTTCGCGGCCGCACGCCGTGCCGCGGACGAACTCGGTATTGAGGCACAGATTCCAGCGGACTTCGACCTTGCCCTGCCGCAGCCCGATGTCGAACGCGTGCCTGGATTCGAGGGCATGACGCTGTGCAGGGAATGGGAACGTGGCGGGACGGCGAGCGCCGTCGAGTTGCCCGAAGAAGTCCAGTCACTCGATGCAGTCGGGGCTGCTGCCATGCCGCTTGCTGCGGACGATGGGCCGGCGTGGAAACCGCCGGAGCTTGAAGGTCCGACCGCGATCGCAGCAGGCTCTGCTGCGCAAGGGCGCTCGCCGCGGGATGCGGACGGCACGGAAGCGCGCACTTCCTGCTCGTATCCGTGGACGATGGCGGTGCTGCGGCCGGACCGGGCCGTTGTTCCGTGCTGTCAGTGGGTGGACCCGGAGATCATGGGCGATCTGCGCCAGCACTCCTTCGAGGAGATCTGGAATGGAGCCGCGTATCAGCGCTTGCGACTGGAGTTGCAAACGCGGCGCTATCGGCCTGCGTGTCAGCACTGCCCGGAACGGCAACGCATCTAGAGCGCGTGCACGGCGCGAAACCGCTGCAACACAGCCGCAGGGGCGAAGGAGAGCACGCGCTGGTGGGCGGCGTCAGCCCGTTGGCGGGCCTCGGATTCGGATGCGAAGACCTGGGTGATCGCGCTCGCGAGTGCTTGCGCATCGTCCACGGGAACCAGCAGTGCTTCCGCGCCGTGCCGCAGCATGTCGGGAATGCCGCCTGCCGCAGTGCTGACGATGGGGAGCCCGGAGGCCATCGCCTCGAGCAGTGTGTGCGGCACGTTGTCCGCACGCGAGGCATTGAGCAGTACTCCGGAACGTGCGTGGAGTGCCGCGAGGGCTGCGCGGTCGAGATTGCCGTGGAAGGTCACGCCCCCGATCTCTCGTGCGCGCGATTCGAGACGCGTTCGTTCCGGTCCATCCCCTGCCACATCGAGAGTGAGGTCCGGGAGCTGGCGCCGCGCCGCGGCCAAGGCCTGAAGGACGACATCCACGCCATAAAGCGGGTCCAGCGTGCGCGCGACGAGGCAGCGTCGTGGCAGCGGCTCGCGCGCGGTCTTCGGAAACCCGACGACATCCGCAAAATTCGGCAGCAGTGTGCTCTCGACACCGTGAACGGACAGGGAGCGTTGCAGAAACGCGGAGGGGACGGCGACTGCCTTCGCCAAGCGCAGACACCAAGGCACCAGACGTGGCCAGCGTGCGAGGAAGTCTGCAAGGATCCCGCCTTTGTAGTGCACCACGATGCGCCAGCCGAACAGGCGTCCGAGCAGCAAGAGGGGTGCGCAGCGTGTCCAGAAGTAGGTGTGCGAGGCACCGAGCAGATGGACGCGGCGCGCGCGCGATGCAGCGAACAATGCCGCCGTCATGAAAACCGCGAAGCTGAGGATGGAACGCAGAAGAGGCACGTGCACGAAAGGTCCAAGGCGCGGGTTCGTGCGCAGTACGCGCGTTGTGACTCCGAGGGCGGGCAGGTGTCGTTCCAGTTCTTTGAGCGAGAGGGCCATGCCGCCCTGTGGAGGGGCGACGGGCCCGACCAAGAGCACAAGGGTGCCCGGCAGAGGCTGTTCAGGCATGGTGGCGGTCTGCCCAGAGCTGCAGCATCAAGGCGGTGTAGAGCTGCGTTGAATGGTCTTGCAGACCCGCGAGATGCTCCTTGTGCAGACGCTGTACATGTTCGAGGTCGAGCACGTCCGCAGTCGCTGCGCGCGGTGCAAGCAAGCGCTCGCCGAGTTCCTTGCGGGCGTCCCTCCTGAACCATTCGGCGATGGGGATCTCGAAGCCGCGCTTCTTGCCAGAGAGAGTTTCCGCTGGCACGCGCGGACGAATGGCCTCCCTGAAAATCCACTTGCCGGTCTTGCCGCGCAGCTTCAGTTCGGGTGGCAGACGGCAGGCCATCTCGACGAATTCGTGATCGAGCAGCGGCACGCGCACTTCGAGCGATGCCGCCATGCTCATGCGGTCCACCTTGGCGAGGACGTCGTCGGCGAGAAAGGTGTGGAAGTCCACGTACTGCGCCCGGCTGACCGCATCGAGCCCGCGGCACTCATCCATCAGCCTGTGGAAGAGCTCCGACGGGTTCCGGCTTCTGACAGCTTCACGCGCGCGGGCGTGCAGCAACGGCGAGTGCCCGTGTACAAGGCGCGGAGCCATGGTGTTGAAGAAACCATCCGCGGGATCGGCGGCGATGTTCTTGAGCAGCGTGCCCGCCCGGAGTGGTCGCGGCAGCCATTCGCCGCGGGGCCAGAGAGCACCGATGGGTCCCAAGACGCCACGCCGCAGCCAGCGTGGGACGGTGTCGCGCAAGCGCTGTTCGCGGCGCTCAAAGAGATAGCGGCGCTCGTATCCGGCAAAGCACTCGTCACCGCCGTCGCCTGAGAGAGCGACCTTCATGTGGCGCCGCGCCATGGCCGAGACCATGAGCGTCGGCAGGGCGCTGGCGTCCGCGAGCGGCTCGTCGCAGTGCCAGGCAATGCGTTCGAGGTCGCGCAGCACGTCCGCGGCCGCAATCTCTTCGCGGTGATCCGTTCCGCAGTGCTCGGCCACGCGCCGCGCGGCAGTGCGTTCGTCATGCGCTCCCGAAGGGGATCCGATCGTGCAGGTGAGCGGCCTTCCTCCATGGGCAGCCATGGACGAGACCACAGCCGCACTGTCGATGCCGCCGGAGAGGAAGGCTCCGAGCGGTACATCCGAGACGAGATGGCTCTGAACGCATTCGTCCAGCTTGGCACGCACCATCTCGAGAGCTGCGGCTTCTCCCGGATGCGGCGCCTGTTCGAAACGCAGTTGCCAGTAGCGCGCAACGCGGGGCGATTCTCCACGGCGCACGAACAGCGTGTGGCCGGGCGGCAGTTTGCGAACTTCTTTCCAGATGGTGCGTGGCGCCGGCACATAGCGCAGCGCGCAGTAATCGTCGATGGCCTCCGGGTCGCGGGTGAAGCGGAGCCCGGGGACGGGGCGCAAAGCCTTGATCTCGGAGGCAAAGGCGAGGTCGCCATCCTGCTCGTGGACGTAGAGGGGTTTGATGCCCAGCCGGTCGCGCGCGAGGAACAGGCTGTCAGCATCCGCATCGTGGATCGCGAATGCGAACATGCCGCGCAGTGCTTCGACACATGCTGGACCATCGAGTTCATAGAGAGCGAGAATGGTTTCGGTATCGCTGTCCGTGAGAAAGCGGCGCCCGCTGCGCTCACAGCGTTCGCGCAGCGCGCGATAGTTGTAGATCTCTCCGTTGAAGACGATCGCTCTACGGCCATCTGCACTCAGGAGCGGCTGGTGGCCGGTGGCGAGATCAATGATCGCGAGGCGGCGAAAGGCGAACCCGGCCGCGCCAGAGCGGTGCACACCACCATCGTCGGGTCCCCGATGCCAGATGGCGTCCGCCATGCGTTCGAGCACCGTTGGGTCCGGTGTCAGCCCCGAGCGGGCGTTGAAAATGCCTGCGATGCCGCACATGTGATGCTGGTCCTACCCGGCGTGCCGTCCGAGGTAAAGAGCGCGGCTCATGGGCAGGCGAGCATGCGCTGGAGAGCGAGTCGCGCCGATGCAGCGATGGATGACTCCACGCAGATCTCGTTGATGATGCGTCCCGCAACGAGGTTCTCGAGAGCTTCAGCGAGACGTGCGGGGTCGATGCGATACATGGTGGAGCACAGGCACTGGGTGCCCGAGAGCGAGACGATGGTCTTGTCCGGGTGGCGCCGCGCGAGCCGGGCAACCAAGTTGATTTCCGTCCCGATGGCGAACTGCGCACCGGCTGGTGCCGCGTCCACCGTGGCAATAATGCGTTCCGTGCTGCCGTGGCTGTCGGCGAGGCGCACGACCTCGAAAGTGCATTCCGGGTGCACGAGCACGTGGACCCCGGGGATGCGTGCGCGGACGGCCGCGACATGTTCCGGCAGGAACTTGGTGTGCACCGAGCAGTGTCCCTTCCACAGGATCACGCGCGCCTGTTCGCAACCAGCGGCGAGGTTGCGTGCCGGAGAGAGGTGCGGGTCCCAGACCGCCATGTCGGCATGCTTGATGCCGAGCGCGGCGGCCGTGTTGCGGCCGAGGTGCTGGTCCGGAAGGAACAGGAGGCGCTCGCGCTCTGCGAGGGCCCATGTGAGCAGCCGGGGCGCATTCGAGGAGGTGCACACGGCGCCGCCATTCCGGCCGGTGAAGGCCTTGATGGCGGCGGAACTGTTCATGTAGGTGACTGGCAGGACGCGCGCTTGGCCGCCGAGGTGCTCGAAGGCGACCTCGACCTGATCGACGTTGGCCATGTCAGCCATGGAACATCCGGCGGCGAGATCCGGAAAGATCACGTGCTGCTCTGCGCGCGCTAGGATGTATGCCGACTCGAACATGAAATGCA
>SXUL01000063.1 GCA_005790545.1 Planctomycetia bacterium
CTGCGCACTGCGGCAGAGCTCCTCGGCCTCTTCAGACCCGTGCGCCGACGCGCAACGGACATTCCGCTCGCTGGTCCGGTCCGTATCGAGAAGTTGCACCCACGCCCCGTGAAGCTCTGGCCAGGAGTCTTCAGCAACGGCACCGCGAAGGGCCACGGCACGCTCGACCTGGACACAGGCACCGTGAGCATGAGCAACCCCGCGGACGATCCACTCACGCAGGGAGGCACGTTGCTCGCCTGGCGGCCCGGTGCGCGCGCGGTGCTGCGTTGCCCCTCGGATTCCGGACCGCGCATCGTGAAGCGCTTCAGTGGCAGCAGAGCGAAACAGGCACGCCTCCGGCACGCATTGGTGTTGCAGGTCGCCCACGCGACGCCCGGTTTCCCGCGCATCGCGAACCTCCACGAGTCGCCTGTCAGCAGCGAACTCTCGACAGAGTTCATTGCTGGGACCTCGCTGCATGACTTGCTCCTCGCAGGAAATGAACAAGAACACCTGCCTCGGGTTGCTGCAACCATTGCGTGTTTCCATCGCGCACCGGCGCCGGATCTCCCGCCCACGAAACCACTCAGCACGGAAACTCTTCTCGAAGTTTTCCGGCGCTTCCACCCGGAGCTGCTCGCACGTGCCGAGGCTCTGGCTCCACTGCGGGGCCCATTGGCTCTGGAAGCGCGAGCTCTCGTGCATGCGGATCTGCACGACCGGAACATCCTCCTCGCGGCCGGCGAGGTCGCCCTCATCGATCTCGACATGGTGCAAGCCGGCGATCCCGATGACGACATGGGCAATCTCGCAGCGCACTGCGCTCTCCGGGCCCTCCAACGCGGAGAGACGGCGGAGACCGGTCTCGCCATCGCACGCAAGCTTGTGCAGCTCTGGCGTGCGGCAGGCGGGCCCTCCGCCGGCGGCGAAGCACTCGCGGCTGCTCGTACCTGTTTCCGTCTGGCCGCGCTCTACAGCGTGCGCCGGCGTTGGCGTCATCTCGCCGGATCCCTGCTCCAACTCAGCGCGGACCCCGCGCTGTTTCTCCCATGAAAAAAATCATCGTTCTTGCCGCTGCTCTTCTCGCGTTCACATCCTGCGCAGCGTTCGATCCGGGTCCGCCGCAAGAACTGCCTGCCGGCCTGCCCGGCGGCAAACATGTCGGCACAGGCTTCCTGCAGCGCCGCCAATGCATCGAGGTGCGCGGCCGTTGGGAGGACGGTGTCTTCCAGGCTGCGCGCTTTGTGCTCGAAGAGGACGACGATGAGGTCGTGCTGCGCGGAGCCATCAGCGCCGTGGTGCCCGGCAAGTCCATCAGCGTGGGTGAAGTGCAACTCCGCCTCGATGAGCGCAGCAGCGTGGCGGACTCGGAGGGCAAGCCGCTGGCGCTCGACGCTCTGACTGTTGGCGCCTGGGTGAAGGCCGAGACCATCGCCTCCGGCGATGCGCTTCTCCTTAGAAAGCTCTCACTCAGGACACGCAAGGGCACCGAAACGGACGAGATTCAGGGCACCATCACGTGGATTGATCGCGCGCGGCGGCGGCTCGAGATCAGTGGCATTCCGGTCCGCTGGGATCTCCGCGTGCCTGTGGGCTGGGATGTGAAAGACGTACCGGTTCCCGAGGCCGATGCTTCGACGAAGGACTTTTCCGGACAGGCGAACGGCCTGATGCGCGTGCGCAAACTTGATGACGATGATCTCCAGACCGGCGACCAGCATCGGCTGACCAACTGGCTGAGCTTCGCTGGCGAAGTGCAGTACGACCTTGAATGGCGCGGCAATCACGACCTGCAAGATGCACAGCACCGCGACCGGCTCATTCACGAGGCATCCACCACACTCGAGTTCTCCATGAACTTCTCACGGAAGGTCATGGCCTTCGCGAAATTCCGGGCCGGCGCAGCAGATGTGCTCTTCGATCAGGATGCCGTGGTCAAGGGAACGGACAGCGTGCGCGTGGAAGAGGCCTTTCTGCTCCTCGAGGACCTTGTGGCCGAGGGCGTTTCCCTCGAAATCGGCAGGCAGGATTTCGATGATGGCCGTGAGTGGTTGATGGACGAGAATCTCGACGCAGTGCGGCTCTGGTTCAACACCGGCAGCAGCGAAATCGAGTTGTCCGCGAGTCGCCGCGAGTTCACGCGTGATCCGAATCTCGACGACGTCACGAACTACCTTGCGGGTTGGCACACGCACCCGCTTTCCGGCCTCGACACGTTCCTCTACGCCATGACCAGGAGGAAGGATGACGACTCCCTCTACACCTCGTGGCGGCGGCACTGGTATGGGCTTTCCGCCGAGTACGACAGTGGCCCGTTCACAGGCTGGCTCGACGCGGCGCTGTTGCGCGGCCACGAGAGCATCGTGCGCGAGAGTTCGCATGCCATGGATGCCATGTTCATGTGGGCGCCCTCCGGCATCGAGTGGCATCCATCGCTCTACGGCGGTTATGCGTTCGGCAGCGGCGCCAAGTGGCCTCTCGTGAATCCGGAGGACGGCAACTTCCACCAGAGCGGAATCAACGACAACAACGATCGGCTGAACGGCATCACGAGCTTCCGTTACCTCGGTGAACTCGTGCGGCCCGAGCTCGCGAACATGCGCGTCTTCACCGTTGGCGGAGGCGTACGCTGGGCCAGCGATTTCTCGCTGGATCTCGTGTGGCATCAGTACCGTCAGGATGTTGCGGCCGCGCATCTCTTCGATTCGCGCTTGCGCCTGACACCGGGGGGCTTGTTCCCTCAACTCGGCACTGAATGGGATCTCATCCTCGGGTTCGACGCAGGGCGCAAGTTCGACATGGAACTCGTGCTCGCGAAGTTCATGCCGGGCCGAGCCTTCGCCTCCACCGCGGATGACGCTTGGTTCCTGACTTTCAAGGCCGA
>SXUL01000064.1 GCA_005790545.1 Planctomycetia bacterium
CACTCGCGCATCCCCGTTCACAAAGGCGGCATCGACAACGTCGTCGGCATCCTGCTCTCGAAGGACCTCCTGCGCTGTTGGGGCGCGGCGGACCTGCCGCCCGGCGGCCTCACCACGCTGCTCCGCGCACCGCTGTTCGTGCCCGAATCGCGGCTCGCCAAGGATCTCCTCGCCGATCTCCGGCGCGACCGAGTGCACATGGCCATCGTGCTCGACGAGTACGGCGGCATGTCCGGCATCGTGACCATCGAAGACATCCTCGAGGAGATCGTGGGCGAAATCGCCGACGAATACGACTCGGCCGCGGAGCTTGAAGTGCCCGGTGTGCGCCGCGTCGGAGAACGCACCGGCGAAGTCGATGGCATTGCGCATATCGACGACGTGAACAAGGCTTTGCAGCTCGCGCTGCCCGAAGATCGGGGTTTCGACACGATTGCCGGATATGTCAGCTCGGAAGTGGGGCGGGTGCCGCGCACCGGAGAGCAGTTCGATCTCGATGGAGTGCGTTTCGACGTTCTCGAAGCGGACGCGCGCCGCATACGCCGGCTCAAGGTGAGCGTGCCGGAGTGACGACCGCCGTGGGCGTGGAGACGACGCCGGCTCTGGTGCTCGCGGTGCAGGATTGGAGCAGCACGAGCCAGATCGTGCGCTTGCTGACGGAAGTTCACGGCAACATCAGCGTGCTCGCGCGCGGGAGTCGCCGCATGAGCGCCGACTTTCGCTTCGGTCCGCTGGATGTGCTCCAGTGGGGCGAGGCAGCGGTTGTGCGTCAGAAACGAGGTTTCCAGCTTGCGGGATTCGCAGCACGCACGGCTTTCCCGCAACTCGCGCGTTCGGCGACGCGCCTCGCGCTGGCCCTTGAGCTCGCCGAGGTGCTGCACGAAGGGACGCCCGCCGCGCCGCAGCCCGGCGTGTTGCAACTGGCTCTCGAATCGCTCGCCGCCCTTGAGTCCGCGCCCGAAGAAACGGTGCAGGAGGTGGCGCTGCGCTTCCAGCTCCGCTGGCTGGTGTTGTCCGGTCGCCAGCCTGTGCTGGATCGCTGTGTGCTTTGCGATCGCTCGGCCCCGGGGCGTTCGCCGGTGCGGATCGATCCGTGGCGCGGCGGAGTGGTGTGCCGCGCTTGCCTGCGTCATCCGGCACCACGCATCACCACCCTCAGTGTTGCGGCGCAAGGCGCGCTGCGCGAGCTCATCGAAGCTCCTGCCGGGACGGTGCGGATTCCCGCCGCGGCCGAGCCTGTGATCGCGAGACTTCTCGACCTCATGGTCGCATTCGCCCTCGACCGGCCGCCGCGTCACCCTGCTCTCGATTCCGTCCGCGCGTGAATCCACCGCGCAGGTCGGCGGCGACACACCCGAAGGAATTGTCACCCGGACGCGTGGATGCGCCGCCTGCTCTGTTCGGGGGTGATCCCGCTTCGCAGAGCCGCTCGGATGCACTCGAAGGCTCCGCTCAGCGGGACCCCCATCATCCGCAGCGCGAACGCGGGAAGCGCGGACGCAACCAGTGGCCGCAGCGTGAACTCGGCGGCGCGGCTTTACGGACCGGGCAGACGTTCCTACGATGGCGCCGTTCGGAGGCACTCATGCACAGGGCGTCCACTCTCTTGCTGCTCGTCGTCCTCCTCCTTGGAGGAGGCTGCCGCAGTCTCTCGCGCGAACTCAATGATTCGCTGCCGGAGTTCCTGCGCTCGAAGCCCGGGGCCGACGAGATGAAGCTCCTCGCGGAATTGAAGAAGGGAGAGGATCCGGCGCCCGAAGATTCGGAACAGCAGAATGCCGCCTTTGAAGAAATCCGGCGCGTGCGCGCGAACAAGGATTACGAGGAGTGCGCGGAGCTGGCTGCCGATTTCACCGCCGATTGGCCTTCCGGTCGCTACGACGAGGAAGTGCGCATGGTGCGCGCGGACAGCCTCTACCGTGATGACGACTGGAGCGAATCCTTCGTCGCGTGGCGCGAGTACTTCGACCGCTATCCGGTGTCGAGTCATGCGAACACCGGCATGGAGACTCTCTATTGCATGGGCCTCGAGTACATCGAGGGTCGACGCAGCGCGTTCTTCGGCGTCTTTTCGCGCGTGGGCAAGGGCGAGGAAATCCTGCGCTATCTCGTGGAGACCTTCCCCGGTGGCGCGCGCGCTGCGGATGCGCAGTGGTTGCTGGCGCGGTACGCCTTGCAGGAAGACAACTGGGAGGCGGCGGCACTCGAATTCCAACTGCTCGCGGAGCGTTGGCCCGAAAGCGCATGGCAATCCGCATCGCTCTATTACGCTGCGTGGTGTCGCTACCGCGCCATCAAGGGTGCAGCCTACGACCCGCGTTTGATGCGCATGGCGCGCGAGGGGTTCGAGCGCTATCTCGAGACTGCGCGTCATCAGGGCTGGGCCGGCGAGGCGAAGGCGACGGTTGACGAGATCGCCGAGCTCGAAGCGGAGCACCTTCTGACGGTGGCTGAGTGGTATCTCGATCAGGGCGAGCCATGGGCCGCTCGTTGGTGGCTGATGAAACTCGACATGACTCAGGCCTCGACGGCCGCGGGCAAACGGGCGAAGGAGCTCTTGAAGACACTGCCCATGCCCCCCGCCGAAGGGAATGCCGCGGCCACCGCGCCCGGCAGCACCAAGTGACCTGCCTGCGCTCACTCTGCCTCGGGATCTTCTGCTGCGTACTTGTGGCTTGCGGCTACAGCACGGATGCGCTGCTTCCGGCTGGCGTGCGGCGCATCGCCGTCTTGCCCGCGGAGAACGAGACGTTCTGGCGCGGCGCGGAGCTCGAGTTCACGAAGAGCGTGAAGCGCGAACTCGCGCAGCGTGCGGGCGCCGTGCTCGCGGACAATGCGCATGCCGATGCGGTCTTCAGGGCCGCCATCAAACGCGTGGTGCGCCAGCCGCTCGCCGAAGGTGGTGCGGACCTCACGCTTGAAGATGGTCTCGCGGTCAGCGTCGAGTTCCAACTGGAAGACCCGCGCACCGGAGCGCTGCTTGCGGGGCCCTTCCGGATCATGCGTCGTGCCGAGTCGATTCCGACTGTCGGCGCGCCTCTGAGCCTTGACGATGCGCTCGGTGCTGCTGCGCGACTTTGCGCCCGCGACGCCGTGGATCGCTTGTTGGCGCAGGATCTCCTGCGCGCGCAGCCCGCGGCAAAGCCGCGCTGATACCATCGGCACATGCGCCCGCTTCACGTGCCTCTCGGGCGGGGCCACCAGCTTGCTGCGGAGGCCCGTCCCGGCCTCATGGCCATTCTCAACTGCACACCCGATTCGTTTTCGGATGGCGGAACGTGCATGAGTGTCGAAGCGGCCGTTGCTCTGGGACGTGCAGCGCGCGAAAACGGCGCCTGCGTGCTCGACGTGGGTGGCGAGAGCACGCGCCCTGGCGCGGAGGCGGTGAGCGCAGCCGAAGAACTGCGGCGCGTGATCCCTGTGATTCGTGCCTTGGTGGAGCGCGTCGGTTTGCCGGTGTCGGTGGACACGCGCAAGGCCGAGGTGTTCGAAGCGGCTTGGGCCGCTGGCGCATCCATGTTGAACGACGTCTCTGGTCTCGCAGACGACCCGGCCCTCGCGTCTGCGGCGGCGCAGACAGACGCGGCCGTGGTGGTCATGCACATGCGGAGCACGCCTGCGGACATGGCAGCCCACGCGCATTATGCAGATGTGGTGGTGGAAGTGCGCGCTGAACTGGAACTCGCTCTTCTGCGCGCTGCACGCGCAGGGATCGCAGCGGACAGGCTCATCGCCGATCCCGGACTCGGCTTCGCCAAGGACACCGCCCACAACCTCGACATCCTGCGCCGCCTCGGAGAATTCCGGAGCCTCGGTGTGCCGCTGTTGCTCGGTCCATCACGAAAGCGCTTTCTCGGATCCATCACAGGACGCACACAGCCCCGCGAGCGCGATGTTGCGACGGCGGCGCTGCTCGCAACACTGGCCGGCGCAGGCGTGGCCTTGTTTCGCGTGCATGACGTGGCCGCAGCCCGTGATGCGCTGCTCGTCGCGCGAGCCCTCGGAGCGGGTGCGGCATGAACTTCGCTGCCTGGCTGAAACTCGCGCTCGAGGTGCTGGTGGCGGCGGCGCTGATCCACACCTTCATCCGCTTTCTGCGCGATACGCGCGGCAGTGGCGTCATGCGCGGCTTCATGCTGGCCGTACTTCTGCTCGGCACGCTCTTCTTCGTGGTGGTGGATCTTCTCGGGCTCGAACACCTCGCCTGGGTTGCGGATCAAGGCCTGCCTCTCCTTCTCATCACGCTGGTGGTGGTGTTCCAGCCCGAGATTCGCCAGGTGCTCGTGCGGCTCGGCGAGAACAAGCTGCTGCGCAGGTTCACCGGGGGCGCGAGTGCAAGCCGGGCAGCGGCCACCGAGATCGTGCAGGCTGCCGAACGGCTTGCACGGCGCGGCTTCGGCGGGCTCATTCTCGTGGAGCGTCACACTGGCATCGGTGGCTTCACGGAGGGTGCGACGTTGGTGGATGCGGAGCTGTCCGCGGCTCTCCTCGTCACGCTCTTCTTCAAGGACGCCCCGTTGCACGACGGGGCCGTGCTGGTGCGCGGTGAACGCATCGTGGCCGCCGGCGCGCTGTTGCCGCTCAGCGAGAATCCGCACCTCCCTCCGGGGCTTGGCACGCGCCACCGCGCCGCCGTGGGCGCCACCGAGGAGAACGACGCCATCGCCGTGGTCGTGAGTGAAGAAACGCATCGCATCGCCCTCGTGCGGCGCGGTCGCATTGAGGAGGGCGTGAGCCCGGAGCGGTTGCTGGCCGTGTTGGCAGGCGATGACGAGCCAGTTGCGGAGCCCGCATGAGCGCAGCCCCCGGAAGCAACAGTGGCGGGAATGCGCTGCGCGGCTGGCTGCTCGGTGCATGGCCCGCGCGACTTTTTGCTGTCCTGCTCGCGGGCATCGTGGTGATGCTCATCGACCGTGAATTGTCCGATGCGCTGTTCAGTGGAAGCGTCCCGGTGGTGGCTGCAAGCACGAGCGAAAGCGAAGCGCTCATTGTCTCGCTGCCGCCAGGCTTCATGCTCTCACCGGCGGAAGCGGCCACGGCCCCTCCGGCGGAGATCCGGATCTCGGGGCACCGGCGTGACCGCGCCCGCGTGCACGCGCCGTTTCGCGCGGTGATTCCCGCCGAGCGCCTCGCCTTCGTCGCGCCCGACCGCATCGAATGGGTGAGTCTCGAACCGGGGGACCTCGAACTGGGAGATGTCAGCGGTGCGGAAGTGAGTTTCGCGCGCACGATCCGCATCCCGGTGGCCCGCGAAGAGGAGCAGGACTTCGAACTCGAAGGTGTGCCTGCGACGCCGCCGCCGCAAGGCACCGAACTGGGGGTCGAGTTCACGCCGGGACATGTGCGCCTGCGCGGGCCGGCACCCGTGCTGCGCTCGCTCGGGAAACTCGTGATCCCGCTTTCGTTGCCGCGCGGCGAGGCTGCGGAGGCGCGCGCCATCGCGACCCTGCCGCCGGAACTCGAGCGGCGTGGCGTGCGCCTGCTGGCGGAGACTCCACCGCAGGCCATGGTGCGCCTCGTCACCCGTCAGGAAGATCGCCTTGTTGTGCAGAACGTGCGCATCCGCGTCCTGCGTTCGCTGCATCCGGTCTTCGAGTTTGCCCTCGAACCACCCTTCGATCTTGAACTCATGAACGTGACACTCAGCGGTCCGCGCGCCAGCATCGCCCGGCTCCGCAGCGACGCGCATGCTCTGCAGAAGTTGCGTCAGGACCTCATGGTGCTGGTGCCCGCAGAGAGGATGGCGGAGCGGGAACGCACACCCATCGCGGCGGGGGAGACGCGTCGACTCGAGGTGCTGGCTTCGCTACCTTTGGAGGCCTTGCAACCGCTGGGCCTCGTTCCTGCGGCGCGCCTTGTCGTGCCTGTGACCGTGACGCGCCCGCAGCGCGCACCCTGAGAGTTGCATGAAGACGTCGAGAAAATGGTTCGGTACGGATGGCATCCGCGATGTGGCAGGCATGGGATTGCTCACGCCTGCCATGGTCTCCGCCTGCGGGCGTGCCCTCGGGCGCATGCTGGCGGAGAAGGGGCGGGCGCGAGTGCTGGCCGGGCGGGACACGCGCGAGAGCGGCCCTCTGCTGCTCGATCAACTGGCCGAGGGCTTGCTGGATCATGGCCACACCCTGCATGACGCCGGCGTGCTCACGACGCCCGCGGTGCAGTTGCTCGCGCGCGAGGAGCAGTTCGTCCTCGCCATCGTGGTGAGTGCTTCGCACAACCCGGCCGAGGACAACGGGCTCAAATTCTTCAGTGCCGATGGGCGGAAGCTCGCCGACGAGCGCGAGCACGAAGTCGAGCGCCTCATGGAGCTCGAACTCGCCAGCGCATCACGAGGGACGGGTGGCGGCGAGCGCGTGAACGATCCTGGCGCGGCGCGGCGCTATCTCCATCACATCCGTCACACGCTCTTCCCGGATCTCGATCTCAGCCGCCGGACCATCGTGCTGGATTGCGCGCACGGCGCGGCGCACACCATCGGCCCCGAGCTGTTGCGCCTCTTCGGAGCGCGCGTGATCACGCGCGGCACGGCGCCTGACGGGCGCAACATCAATGCAGGTGCAGGCGTGTTTGCCGTGGGCGATCTGGCCGGACCCGTGCGCTCGCATCAGGCGCTACTCGGTCTCGCGCTCGACGGTGATGCTGACCGCGTCCTGCTCATGGATGAGACGGGCACGGTGCGCGATGGCGACCACATGCTCGGGTTGCTCGCGGCCGACTTGCTCGCGCGCGGGCAGCTCACCAACAACGTGCTCGTGAGCACGGTCATGGCCAACTTCGGGCTGATGCAGCGCTGTCGGCAGCTCGGGATTCACTGCGAACTCACGCCTGTCGGCGACCGTCACGTGGCTGCCGCCATGGACCGTCTCGATGCCGCCGTCGGCGGCGAACAATCCGGACACATCATCTTCCGGCAGGGCGAGCGGCGCTTTGGAGACGGTCTCTATACAGCGCTCCGCATTCTGGAGGTGCTTGAGCGCACCAGCCTGCCGCTCTCGACGCTTTCGGATTCCGTGCGCAAGTTCCCGCAACTGCTGCTCAACGTGCGCGTCTCCCGGCGCGCACCCCTCGAAGAATTGGCGGAGCTCATGGCCGCACAGCAGCGCGTGGAGCAGGCGCTCCGCGGCGACGGGCGCGTCGTCTTGCGCTATTCGGGCACGGAACTCCTCCTGCGAGTGATGGTGGAGGGTGCGGACGAAGCACTGGTGGATCGCGGTGCGCGCGAGATCGCGGACGCAGCGCGGCGGGTGCTCGGGGACGCCTGATGGCGGTGCTCGCGCTCAGCTTCTCCGGGGCCACGGCTTCGGCGGCGCTCGTTGGTGCAGGCTTCAGCGCGGAGGTGGAAACCGCGCGCGGCAGCGGGGGTGCGTCCCCGGGCGCGCTGGTGCAGCAACTTCTGGGCGCTCCCACGGCGCCGCTTCCCACTGCGGTGGCAGTGGCACTTGGCCCGGGGTCCTACACTGGCATCCGTATGGCCGTGAGCTTCGCCAAGTCCTTTGCCTTGGTGCGCGGATTGCCTCTCTTTGCCTTCACCGATCATGAAGCTCTGGTTGCGCTGCACGCCGCCGAGGGCGAGGAGGTTCTCGTACGCCACGATGGCCACGGGGAGCGCGAGTACTGGAGCCGCTGGGTGGGCTCGCTGCCGTGGCCGCGCCGCCTTGAGGCCGAGGCTCTCGGAAGGCCTCCTGACGCCGTCTTGCTGCGCGTCCTCGGCGAGCGCGGGGGGGACCCGGCCAGTGCGCGACTCTCAGCGCGCGAACTTGCGACCCTGGCTCTGCGACCGGGGGCACCCACCGCCGAACTGCTGCTGGTGGAACCTGTCCTGCCTCCCGGTACGTGACGCCGTGGCGACGTCGCCTAAAATCACAGCATGAGCGGTCATGACGGGAAGCGGCCACTCCGCGTGCAGCCTCTGCGCCACCGGCCGCGCTCGTGGGCTGAAGTCGACGTGGTTGCCTTCGCTGCGAATGTGGCCCAGGTGCGGAGCCTTGCACCGGCGGGACAGGTACTGGCGGTCTTGAAGGCGGACGCCTACGGGCACGGTGCGCTCGCCATCGCGCACGCCGCGGAAGCCGGCGGTGCCGTCATGCTCGGCGTCGGCGATTCGACGGAAGCCCTCGAACTCCGTCGCGCGGGGGTCATGGCGGACATCCTCATCCTCGGCGGGCTCGTGCCGAGCGAGATTCCTTCGGTGATCGATGCCGGGATCATTCCTGTCGTGCACGGCTTCGGGCGTGTGGAGGAACTCGAATCCGAGGCCGCCGCGCAGGGGCGTCGTGTGCGCGTGCACCTGAAGGTGGACACGGGCATGGGACGCCTCGGCATGAACATCGCGCGCGTCGCGGATGTGGCGCGGCGGATTCTCGGATCGCGGCACATGGAACTGGATGGCGTGATGAGCCATCTGGCGGGCGCGTTTCCGGCCGAGGCCGCCACGAACCGCGCCCAGTGCGTGCGCTTTGCGGCGGTGCTGGAGGAACTCGCGCGCCTCGGGGCCAGACCGCGTTGTGTGCACATGCGCAATACTTCCGGCCTGATGGATCGCGAACTTGTCATTCCCGGTGAAAACCTCGTGCGGGCTGGTGCGTGTCTCTACGGCTTTGCGCCTTCCGGAGCGACGCCGCCTCGCGGGTTTCAGCCGGTGCTCTCGCTGCGCACGCAGATCGTGTTCCTGAAAGATGTGCCTCCGCACACGCGTGTGGGCTACGGCGGCAGTTTCGAGTCCAGACGGCGTACGCGCCTCGGAATCATTCCGCTCGGCTACAACGACGGCGTGAAGCGTTCACTCTCCAATCGTGGAACGGCGCTTGTGCACGGTCGACGTGTTCCACTCGTCGGTGCGGTGTCCATGGATTACACCACCATCGACATCACCGATGCACCGGCCGCTGCGGTCGGCGATTGCGTGACGCTCATCGGTCGCGACGGCAGCGAGTGTCAGCACGTCGAGGAACTCGCTCTCGCCGCAGGGACCATCCCGTATGACGTGCTCTGTGGCCTCGGGCGTCGCGTGGTGCGCATCCCCGTGCGAGCCCCGAGGGCCTCTTGAGTCGACGCCGCGCGCTGGTCTGCGGGGTGTTCCTCGTCCTGCTCCTGCTGGGGCTGGACGGACTCGTGGTCTGCTCGACCGCGAACCTCGAAAGCCTGCTGGCGCGCACGTTGCGCGGGACGTTTGGCGACGACATCAGCATGGGTGCCCTCGAGGGCAGTGCACTGGAGGGATTCCAGTTGCGCGACGTGCGTGTCGCCGGTGCGGACGGGCGCCCTGATTTCTTGCACGTGAAACTGCTGCGTGCGGAGGTGTCGCTTCTCAATCCGGTTTTCGGGCGCCCTGTGCTGCGCCAGGTGACCCTCGAAGGCGTCGCCTGCACTCTCAGTTTTGCTCCGGATGGCACACTTGAACTTCCTGCGGCCTTGAAGGGCTCTGAAGTCGGCGCTGAACCACCCACGTTGCCGGGACTCGCAGTGCGCGGGCTCACGGTGCATGTGCTCGACGCGCCGCACGTGCTCCGGAACGACGTGTCCATTCCCTTCGAGGACCTCGCCTTTGACCTTGCGCCGCGTGCTGATGCTGCGGGCGTCTATTCCTTTCGCTGTGGTGTGGAGCGGTCGCTGCTCGGCAAGCTGCATGCGGACGGGTCCATCGGGCGCGGGACTTTCAGCGTCAGCGTGACGCGGGACGGGCTTGCCGTTGATCCGTCTCTCGCCGCCTTGCTCGCTCCGGATCTGGCGGCGCTGGTCGAGCAGGTGCAGCTCGCAGGAGGAGGCACGCTCACGGCCTCGCTGCGAGCTGCCACGAGCCTCGCGGGTGAGCCGGTGGTGACACTTGCTGCCGGCGCTCTGCTGGATGGTGCCAGCGCGCGCGTGAACGCCTGGCCACTCGCCATCGAGGGACTCTCCGGTGCGATCCGCTACGAACGCGGAGTTCTGGTTGTCGGTCCGGTTGTTCCGCTTGCGGGTTCGTTCGCTGGAGCCGCCTTCAGTGCCAGCGGCAGCGTGGGCCTCGATGGCGATGTACCGCACGTGAATCTGGCGGGGCGCATCGCCGGGATCGATCTCTCAGACGCATTCGTCGAGAACATCCGCGCCATGCCTGATCCGGGGCCCGAAATCGCGCGACAACTCTCGGTCTTTCGCGTGCGCGGAAAGCTCGACATGAACTGGAGGCTCGCGAACAGACCGGGCAGTCGCGAGGCGGGCGTGCTGGCTCTCGAACCGGATCTTGACCTCGCCCTTTCCGCTGGCGAGTTCCGCTACGCGGGGCACTTTGACTATCTGCTGCGGAACTTCGGCGGCAATTTGCACGTGACCGACGTCGGGCTTGAAGCACAGCGTCTCGAAGCGAACGAGGCAGCCATGCGCTTCGCCGCCGGCGTGCGCGTTGATTACCGGAGGAAGGGCGAGGAGCACTACAGCGTGCGTGCCGAAGCGGAGCATCTGCCTGTCGACGAGCGCTTGCTGCGCGTGCTCGATCCTGCGACCCGCAGCACGCTCGCGGACCTCAAGGCCGAAGGCTCCATCCGTCTTGTGGTGCGCGCCGATCGCCCGCCGGGCATGCGCGAGGACCCGCCGGTGGATGTGGAGGTGGGCCTCGAAGGCATCGTTCTGGAGCCGGTGTTCATGCCTTGGCGGCTCTTCAACGTGACGGGCACGGTGCGGCCGCACGGTGAGGTCGTGCAACTCGATGGTGTGCGCGGCGAGCGGGATGGCGGCACCTTGTTTCTGGACGGGCGCGTGGGACTCGGAGAATCCGCGGGCCTCCTTGATCTGGAAGTGCGGGGTGCGGGGATCCTGATCGACGAGCACTTCACGCGCGCACTGGAGGTTCTCGCACCGGGCGCCGGTGCAGCTTTGGCGACGCTGGATCTGCGTGGCCGCATGGATTGCACATTGCGTGTCGTCGGCCCGGGTGGCGGCGTCGCGCCGACGATCATCGGCGACATCGCACTCCGTGGCGCCAGCATCGAGCCGCGCGGCACGGGGCTCAGACTGGCCGGGCTCACCGGTCACGTGGCACTCTCCGATCAGCCGGGGCGGCGAGAGCTCTCGTTGCAGCCGGGTTTCAGCGCGACCTTTGAAGGACAGCCGCTCATCGTCAGCGGAGCGTGCAGCTTTGGCGGCGCCTGGCACTTCGAACTGGCTGCGGACGCATTCCGTGTCGATGCGGCCGTCTTGCGTGCTCTCGAAGGTGTCGTGCCTTCGTTCAGGAGCGAGGCCCTGCGTCCGCGCGTCGAGGGCACTTTTGCCCCGAAGCTCAGTCTCGTCAGCCGAGGTGAGGGAGTCAGTTGGCATCTCGGTGGCACCTTCAAGGATGCTCGCTGCGCCCTGCCGTCGTGGGAGGAGGTCGAGCTCGGTGCCTGCCGCGGCACGCTCGTCGCGGACAAGGCTGGCCTTCGCGTTGCTTCGCTGACGGCGGAGTACGTGATGGCCGGTGCGGGCGCGGCCCTGCTCTCCGCAGAAGAGCTGGTCATTCCCGCGACCGATGAACCATTGCTGTTGCGCGAAGTGAAGCTCGTGAAGCTGCCGCTTGCTGCGACGCTCGGCGGCTTCCTTGGCAAGAGCGCGGAGGCTGCGTTGGCCAGTTGGCCCGCCGGTCTCACGGGCGTGCTCAGCGCAACCCTGCCGAAGGTCGTGCTCGGGAAGGGCCTTGTGCGCTTCGAAGCGGGCGCTCTCACCGTGCAGGATCTCGCGCACGGCGAGGAGCAGACGTTTTGCGCGGACGAAGTGCGCCTCGTACGCGCCGCGCTGGAGTGGCGCGAGGAAGCAGCGGCCTTTCATGCGGAACTTGCAGGCCGGGGCGCGAGGCTTCTGAGGCTCCCGATCCCCGAATTCGCAGGCGAGCTCAAAGGCGACGCGCGCGGATTTTGTATCGAGGGACTCAGCGGCGTGCTTATCGGGCGCGGCACACAGAAACTCGCGGGCGCATCGCTGAACGACCTCCGGGCGCACGCCCTCGAACTCGGGCTGCTGGACGATCCGGACACGCTGGCTCTGGAAGAAGTGGCGCTGCGCCTCAAGGTGCTCGAAGCCGAGGAGCGGCTGGAAGGCCGTCTGGATCACGCCGGCCTTGTGGCGCGCGTCGTGCAGCGGGGGCTGGTGCAGCAGAAGCCTGCGGAGGCACTCGCGGTGGCGGAACTGAGGGCCTTGCTGGCGCGCGGCCGCGATGCACGACCCTTCGGCGTTCTCGCTCAGCCTGGATCGCGCTTCGAAGTTGCGTTCGAGGGCGCGTTCAAGACGGCGCTTCGGCTCCGCGATGTCTCCGTGGCCGAGGCCATCGCCACGCTGGGGGGGGCACCCGGTGAAGTGCGCGGGCGCATGCAGGCGGACCTCGCACTGGAGGGGCGTCTCGCTGACAGCGCCACTTGGGTTGGCGCCGGCTCGCTCCAGTCTGAAGTCTGGAACGCCATCCAGCTCCCGTTCATGCTGGGAGTGCTCAAGGCCATGGATGTGACGGCGCTGTTTTCCGATCAGCGCCGTGCGCAGATCGTGGCAGGTTTCACCATTGGCGCTCGTTCGCTCTGCTTCATGAACGGGTTCCTGAAGTCACCGGGGCTGCGGCTCGAGATCCGTCCACCCGGCAGGATCGAGTTTGAGGGCGGTGTGGATCTCGATTTCGATGTCTCGCACGGCGGTGGTGTACCTGTCATCTCGGACATCCTCGGATTCCTGCCTTCGCTGCTGCTCGACCGTCTGCGCGTGCGCGGCACACTCGGGGAGCCGGAGATCGAGGGCGGCCGTTGAACCCGCATTGATAGACTCGGCAGGGATTCTCGCATGGACACTTCGCGCATCGTCGTGCTCATCATGGCTGGAGGAAGCGGCACCCGCTTCTGGCCCAGCAGCCGCCGCAAACTTCCGAAGCAGTTTCTGAGCTTCGACGGCGGGAACTCGCTGCTCGCAGAGACAGTGGCGCGTCTCGACGGGCTTGTGCCGCGCGAGCGCGTCTACGTCATCACGGGCGCGGAACATGCGACTCTCGCCGAGGAGCACGCGGGCGTGCCCAAGGCGAACATCATCGCGGAGCCCCTGGGCCGGGATACGGCGGCCTGCATCGGCATTGGAGCCATGGTCGCTCGGACCATCCGCGAGGATGCGGTGTTGCTCGTGCTCGCTGCGGATCACCTGGTGGGACGGCTCGACCGTTTCCGCGCGGCCTTGCTGCGGGCCGCCGAGCTTGCCGCCGATGGGCCGACGCTGGTGAATATCGGGCTCCGGCCCGATCGGCCTGCCACGGGCTACGGCTACATCGAGATCGGCGAACGGCTGGATGGGTCCGAGCCTCCGGCATGGAAAGTGCGTTCCTTCCGTGAGAAACCGGACCACGAGACAGCGGCGCGCTTCGTGTTGGGCGGCGACTTCCTCTGGAACAGCGGCATCTTCGCGTTCGGAGCGCGGACGATCCTCGAGGCCTTGGCGCGCTATCTGCCGGAACTTGCCGCGGGATTGAAGGGCCTACGAGATCCGCGCGATGAGCAGGAACTCGCGCGCGTGTACCCGACGCTTCCGAAGATCTCCATCGACTACGGTGTGATGGAACGCGCGGAACGACGCGTGGTGGTCGAGGCCGACTTCGAATGGGATGACCTCGGCACTTTCGAAGCTGTGGCGCGACATGCGGATCCTCACACGGGGCACAACCTGAGTCGCGGCGGCGCGGTCTTCCACGACGCGGTGGATTCGCTTGTGGTGAACGATGCGCCCGGAACCGTGGTGTTGAGCGGCGTCGAAGGCTTGCTCGTGGTGCGAACCGGCGACACGGTGCTCGTGATGCAGCGCAAGGATGCCGAGCGGGTGAAGGACGTGGTGCGCGAACTCGAAGAGCGCGGTCGCAGCGACCTCCTTTGATGGGCGTGGTACTGGGAATCGACTTCGGCAAGAAGCGCATCGGGATCGCAGTGACCGATCCGGAGCGACGCTTCACGTTCGGGCGCGACACCCTCGCCGCGGACGGCAAGACCGACGCCGTGCGCGTGGCGGCTGTTGCGCGCGCTGAAGGGGCCACGCTGATCGCTCTCGGGCTGCCGCTGAATGTGGATGGCAGCGAGGGGCCCATGGCGGCCTTGGTCAGGAAGTTCGGTGCGGAACTGACGGCCGCCAGCGGCTTGCCGGCCGCCTTCGTGGACGAGCGCTACACATCCATCGAGGCCGATGAGCACCTCCGCGAGCGTTTTCCGAGGGACACCCGCGCGCGCAGGGCCATGAAGGACCGGGCAGCGGCGATCCTGATCCTCAGGACTTTCCTCGAACATGGGCCGATCCGGGGTTCTGGTGCCTGAGCGGGGTCGGTTGCTCGCCTCTCTCTCTGCGCTATCCTCGCTGCGGAAATAGAAGACCGAGATCACGATCGGCTGCCGCAAGTCCCTGATGGTCAGGGACATCACTCGAGTGCGCGGCGGCCTTGCGACGGTGGATACCCGTCGCTGGATACCGGGAGAGCGCCGCGCTGTGCGGCGGACCCGGCTTCTGGCTGCAGGGTGGACCAAGTCGCAGATGCCACGCCAGGGTGGATCGGCTGCGCGGAGACTCCGCGCGCCGTGCTGCCTGTGGCCGCGACTCGGAGGAGTTCGTCATGATTTTTGATGATGCCGCCAAGCAGGCTGTGGTGAAGGAATTCGCGACCCATCCCGGTGACACGGGTTCCCCCGAAGTGCAGGTCGCGTTGCTCACCCATCGCATCCGCTACCTCACCGGGCATTTGAAGTCCCACATGAAGGACCATGGCTCGCGCCGCGGGCTCCTGATGCTCGTCAGCAAGCGCAGCACGATCCTCAAGTATCTGAGGAACGCCTCACCCACGCGCTACAGCACGCTGGTCGGCCGCCTCGGTCTCCGCCACTGATCACACAAAACCCAAAGCTGATTACACAAGAAAAGAGAAAGCATGAATCCCATCAGAGTTGAACGCGAAATCGCCGGGCAGAAGCTCTGCTTCGAGACCGGCCGCATTGCCAGACAGGCAGGCGGCGCCGTCTTCGGAAGCCATGGCGACAATGTTGTCCTCGCAACGGCGTGTACCGCCAATGCGCGTCCGGGCCTCGACTTCTTCCCCCTCACCGTGGACTACCGCGAAAAGACCTACGCCGCGGGCAAGTTCCCCGGCGGCTTCATCAAGCGTGAAGGACGCCCCAAGGACAAGGAAATCCTCACCTGCCGCCTGATCGACAGGCCGTTGCGTCCGCTCTTCGCGGACGGGTTCAAGAACGAAGTGCAGGTGCTGGTCACTGTCATGTCCGCTGACACGGTGCACGACACCGACATCGTGGCCATGAACAGCGCCTTCCTTGCGACCTACCTCGCGCCGGTCCCGTTCAACGGCCCGGTTGCCGCGGTGCGCATTGCCCGCGTGGGCGGCAAGTTCGTCGCTTGTCCCACGGTGAAGGACTCCGACAGCGGGGACCTCGACTTCATCATGGCCGCCACGCGCGACGCCATCGTGATGGTGGAAGGTCTCGCCCGCGAAGTGAGCGAGGACGATTTCCTCCAGGCCCTCGATTTCGGCAACGCGATCATCCAGCAGATCCTGGACATGATGGTTGAGCTGAAGAAGAAGGCCAATCCCGAGGTGTGCACCTGGACGGCCCCCGAAGTGGTCGTGCCCGAGTGCGCGCAGAAGGCCAAGCGTCAGATGGCTGCCGCCATGCGCGCGGCCGTGCTCACGCAAGGCAAGCACGCGCGCTACGAAGCCATCGACAAGGTCTCGAAGGAGGCGGTCGAACGCTTCGTGAATGCGACCGCGCCGGATGCTGAGGTCCAGAAGACCGCGGTGAAGGGTGCGCTGAAGGAACTCGAAAGCGAAGTCATGCGCAACATGATTCTCGACGAGGGCCTGCGCATTGATCGCCGCAACCTGAAGGAAGTCCGGAAGATCACCATCGAGACGGGCGTGCTTCCGCGCACCCACGGCTCGGCG
>SXUL01000065.1 GCA_005790545.1 Planctomycetia bacterium
CGCATCCGCGGGACGCAGCACGAGCATGCCGGGAATGGCGCGCAGTGTTGCAAGATGCTCGACGGGTTGATGCGTCGGACCGTCTTCGCCGAGCCCGATGGAATCGTGCGTGAACACATGCCGCACCGGCAACTTGCAGAGAGCGGCAAGGCGCAACGCCGGGCGCATGTAATCCGTGAAGACGAAGAAGGTGCTGCCGTAGGCCACGACGCCGCCATGCAACGCCATGCCGTTCACGATGGAGCCCATGGCGTGTTCGCGAATGCCGTAGGCAATGTTGCGGGGAATGCCCTCGCCTGCGCCAAAGCTCGGGAACTTCTCCATGGCGGTGAAGTTCGATTCCGCGAGATCGGCAGAGCCGCCGACGAGTCCGGGGATGCGTTCCGCGAGCGCTTGCAGGACGGTTTGCGAGGACTTGCGTGTGGCGAGGCCCTTCGCATCCGCCGGGAACTCGGGCAAGCCCTTGTCCCAACCCTTCGGCAGGCGACCGGTCATCGCTTCTTCGAGTTCCTCTGCGAGAGCGGAATGAGCAGCGCGATAAGCGCGGAAGCGTTGACGCCATGCATCATGCGCGGCGCGGCCGCGCGCCAGCACCGCTGCGCGCGATGCTTCGATTTCCGGCGGCAGGAAGAACGCGGGCTCTTCCGGCCAGCCCATGACGCGCTTGGTGGCCTTCACTTCGTCTGCACCGAGCGGTGCACCGTGAGCTTTCGGCGAGTCCTTCTTGCCCGGCGAAGGCCAGCCGATGATGCTGCCCACGCGGATGAAGCTCGGGCGTGCGTCCTTGCGCGCGGCTGCAATCGCGTTGCGAAGTGCCGCCACGTCTTCGACTGAATCGACGGACTGCACATGCCAGCCATAGGACTCGTATCGCATGCACACGTTCTCGGTGAACGTGATGTCCGTGCGCCCGTCGATGGTGATCTTGTTGTCATCCCAGAAAGTGATGAGCTTGCCGAGCTTCAGGTGGCCAGCGAGAGAACTCGCTTCCCCGCTCACACCCTCCATGAGATCGCCATCGGACGCGATGCACCATGTCAGGTGATCGACGACGACGTGCCCGTCGCGATTGAAGCGCGCCGCGAGGTGCTGCTCCGCGAGCGCCATGCCGACCGCATTGGCGAGTCCCTGCCCGAGCGGCCCGGTGGTCACCTCGACACCGGGCGTATGACGGAACTCCGGGTGCCCCGGTGTCGCACTGCCCCACTGGCGGAACGCTTTCAGATCGTCGAGCGAGAGGTCGTAGCCACTCAGATGCAGCAACGCGTATTGCAGCATCGAAGCGTGGCCGCACGAAAGCACGAAGCGATCGCGGTCAGGCCAGGCGGGTGTTTCGGGATCGTGCTTGCGCTCTTCAGCGAACAGCACCCAACCCAGTGGTGCCAGCGCCATCGGTGTCCCGGGATGTCCCGAGTTCGCCGCTTGCACCGCATCCATACTGAGCGCCCGCACCGCATCCACACTCACGGCAAAGCAATCCTTCGACATGCGCGCACCTCGCGCGGTGGTTGTATCAAGTTGGCACGCAAGCGCGCTCCCCGGGCCAGAAGGAACCACCGTCGCGTCCTGAGCTGCTGCGACGGGCAGCCCGCGCGGGCACGACCCCGCGCGGCGCTGCCGGTATTCGGACGGCTACCAGGCAGCAATGACGGTGAGGTCTGCTTCCTTGCCGGTAGCCAGCGGCCGCCAGCGAAGCTTCGTGCCTGGTGCAAGCGGCGCAAGCATCAACTCCTGAAGTCCAAGATGCCCCACAAGTTCGCGGTTCTTGCTGTCCAAGACTTCCATCATCGGCACACTGCTTCCATCCATGGATAGCTCGCCCGTGGTGAACACCGCCACGTCCGAGGCCGCATCGATCTCCCTCGCGCTCGCAAGCAATCGCGCTGATACTGGACCATCGAGAGTAGAACGGGTGATCGTCACAGTGCCGACATAGGGTCCCGTTCCATTGCAAGCCACGAAATTGAATGAGGCCGACAACTGCTGCGTGGCTGGCCCGGCCATGCTGAGGGTGCCAGGAAGGCCATAGGTCGTTGTACAGGTTGCCCCTGTCTCTGTAACCGTTACATACAGAGAGTTCCCGGACACACTGCCTTGGAAGGAGTAAATGGGAAAAGGTGCTACTTGAACCGACACCCATCCTTCAATTGACGTTCCTTCGGCATTCGTGGTCCACATGTTCACGTTCACGGGCACTGAAAACACAACAGGTGATGAGTACTGGATTGTTCCAAACCAGTTCGTGCCAGTCACATTGAACAGTGGAGGCGCGGATGCGTCACCTCCACCACCACACGCAACAAGAGCAAAGCATAGACATGCAGAGATTGCGAGACGAAGCATGAATCCTCCTGTCATACGAATTGACGCCCAAAGAACGGAGCTCGCTACGGCAGGAGCTCCCGGAGAAAGAGTAGACGCTCGCTCAGACATATGGCAAGCCCCGCGCTTCGAAGTTCAACTAGACTGCGCGGGCCATGAAGTTGCGAGTGCTGAAGATCGAGGCGAGGC
>SXUL01000066.1 GCA_005790545.1 Planctomycetia bacterium
GAGCCCGATGAGCTCCACCGCGAGCGGTCGGAGCAGTTCCCTGAGCTCGGAGAGCTTGCCGGCATTGCCGCTGCCGAGAAGGACAACGCTCATGGGGCGAGCGCCGCCCGCTCCGCGAGAATGCGCCGGATGCCCTCGCGGGCAAGTTCCAAGGCGCTCGTGAAACGCTCGGGGGGGAGAGTGCCCCGCTCTGCGGTTGCCTGCACATCCACGATGCCGCCGGAGGCAGCCAGCACCACGTTCAGGTCCGAGGCCGCTTTCTGGTCCTCGGCAGCGTCGGGATCGAGCAACAACCCGGCTGCATGGTCCACCACGGACACCGCGGCGATGGGATCGCGGAGCGGGTTCTTTGCGAGCAACCTGCGTGCGAGGGCCTTCCGGACCGCGAACTCCAGAGCAACCCAGGCTCCGTTGATGGAGGTCACGCGCGTGCCGCCATCGGCTTCGATGACGTCGCAGTCGATATGGAACGTCAGCCCGGGCATGGCTGAGGTGTCGACGCCGGCACGCAGCGCCCGCCCGATGAGGCGCTGAATCTCGACGCTGCGCCCGTCGGTTTGCACGGTCTTGCGGCCATCGCGGGCTTTCCGCCGACCCGTGGATGCGGGGAGCATGGCGTATTCCGCGGTGAGCCAGCCGCGTCCCGCGTTGCTCAACCAATCCGGCACTTTCTCTTCGATGCTCACGGTGCAGATGACACGCGTCTTGCCGGCTTCGACGAGGCAACTGCCATCAGCGCTGCCGATGAAACCGGGAGTGAAGCGGAGCGGCCGGAGCTCTCCCGGCGTGCGTCCGTCAGCGCGTGCGAGCTTCGTCATGGCGCGGCGAA
This sequence comes from Planctomycetia bacterium, assembly GCA_005790545.1. Classification (GTDB taxonomy): domain Bacteria; phylum Planctomycetota; genus SXUL01. Next base: position 830 of record SXUL01000066.1, read on the forward strand.
GATAGCACCGGTCTTTCAGAGCTTGTGCAGTTCGCGATAGAGGCCTGAACGCTCCGCAAGTTCTGCGTGCGTGCCCTGTTGCACGATGCGCCCGCTGTCGAGGACGAGAATGCGATCCGCGGCAGTGATGGTCGACAGGCGATGGGCAATGATGAGCGCCGTGCGGCCCTTCAGGAGGTTGTCGAGCGCGTCCTGCACCGCGCGTTCCGAGCGCGTGTCGAGGGAACTCGTGGCTTCGTCGAGGATGAGGAGTGAGGCGTCCTTCAGGATCGCCCGCGCGATGGTGAGCCGTTGCAACTGGCCGCCCGAGAGCCGTGCCCCGCGTTCGCCCACGAGCGTGGCGTATCCCTCCGGCATCGCCACAATGTCCTCATGGATGAAGGCCGCACGGGCTGCGCGCTCGACATCCTCCTGGGTTGCGTTGGGCGCTCCGTACGCAATGTTGTCGCGAATGGTGGCGTTGAAGAGGAAGGGATGCTGGCTCACCACGGCGATGCGCGCGCGCAAACTGTTGCGCGTAACTTCCGGCAACGGAATGCCGTCGATCAGGATCACGCCTCCGGACGGCTCATGGAAGCGGAGGATGAGATCCGCGATGGTGGACTTGCCCGCACCACTCGGGCCCACGAGTGCCACCTTCTCGCCCGCGTTGATGCGGAAACTCACACTGCGCAGAACGGGTTCCGTATCCGTGCCGGGATAGCGGAACTCCACGGCGCGGAACTCGAGGCTCTCCCGCACGCGTCCGATCTCGCGGGCATCCTTCGGGTCTTCCGCTTCGACGGGCAGATCCATCACCTCGAACACACGCTCTGCGGCGGCGAGCGAGGTCTTCCAGGTGTTGAACGCGGAAGAGAGCCGTTTCACCGGGCGGTAGAAGCTGATGAGCGCGAGCAGGAAGGCCATGAAGGCCCCGGCGGTGAGGCCGAACTGGCCGTTCACCACCAACCACGAACCGGCGAAGAGGATCACGGCCAGCAGCGTGCCGTTGACGAGCGCCACAGTGCCGCGCGCCATGGCGAGGGTGCGGGCAAGCGACAATTGCCGCTTCAGCCAGACCTGATGCGCTTCGCGGTAGTCCGCCAGTTCCTTCTCCTCCATGCGGAAGGCCTTCACCACGCGCACGCCGGTCAGGATCTGGTTCACGGCCTGCATGATGTCCGCGAGGCTGGTGAGGGTGCTGTGGCTCTTCTTCTGCGCCTTGCGTCCGAGGCGGCGCAGCGGCAGCACCACGCACGGAACGAAGAGCAACGAACCCACGAAGAGCTGCCAACTGATGCTGGCGGCAGCAATGGCAGCCGCAACGATCACGATGGGCTGCATCAGGAGTTCGCTGAGGAACACCGTGATGGTGAAGTATGCCGTTTGCGTGTCGTTGTTGAAGCGCGAGATCAGATCGCCGAGCCGGTGCTGATTGAAATAGCTGATGGGCATCCTGACGACGCGACTCATCAGCTCCACCTTGAGGTCCCGCAGCACGAGGGCTGCGAGCAGGCGGGCCATGAACTCGTTCACGTAGTCAGCGAGCGCACCGACGACGGCCGCGAGCAGCATGACTCCGGCCACTGCCATGGCGATATGCATGCGCGGGTCGAGATCCGCGCAGCCGGGAATACCGGCCATGGTCGTGCCGAGGTCACGGAAGAGGGCGTCCAGCCAACTCGTGGTGGCGTCCGCCGCAACCGCGCCCATGAGCACCTGATCCACGAATACCTTTGCGAGCAGGATCGGCGCCGCCTCTGTCGCGCCGTGGATCAGCATGGCGAGGAAGGCTCCCGCGACGGCAGCGCGATGTCTGAGCGCGAGGCCCAGGAGCCGACTCGTGTGGGAGCGCTCGGCCCCTGTGCTGGATGGCGTTGTCATGCGGGCAAGGCGGCCCGAGGCCGCGCGCGGTCACTCTATCTACTGCCGACGCTCCTTCGCAGGAAGCGCGCCGCCTCCGTACAATCCCCCGTGAGCATGCACGCAGTCCTCATCTTGGCACTGGCCCTCGGCACCGGAGTCTTCGCCCAGACGCCATACACCGGCCCGGCGGGGGGTGGCACTTACGGCGGTGGCGTGCCTTTCACAGGACCTGCCGGCGGCGGCAGCTACAGCCCCGCCGAGCCGCCGACGAGTCCTGCGGCAACGACGCAGACATTGCTGTCGCTGTTCATGCCGCGCGGGAGTTCGAACAGTCCGCGCGCGCGCGCCGTGTGGCGTGGACGTTATTCCGCTCCCAGCGTCGGGCCACTGCCACCGAGACCTGTCGGGCCGATCCCTCACCCCGCGCCCATTCCACCAGCTCCCGGTCAGACGCCTGCGCATGCACGTCCGGCGACGACACCTTTCGGTCTCGCATGGCCGCAGGAGCAGTGGGAGAACTGGTGGGCGCTCAACGCCGAGCGGCATCTTGATCTCACGCGCTCCCATGCGGCCCGTTCGCGTCTTGCCGAGGCCAGCGGCGACAGTTTCGTCGGGACGCTCGGTGGCCCCTTCGATGCGGCGCCAGTGGACGCCTCGCGCGAGCGCATCCTGAAGCGGAGTCGGGCTGTGCTCTTGCCGCTCTTGAAAGACAGCAATGCCACCGTGCGAGCCGAAGCCGCTCTCGCTCTCGGGAAGCTCGGCGGTGGCGCCGAAGTTGCGGATCTCGTGGCGCTGCTCGCGGACGGAAATCGTTTCGTCCGCTCCATGGCGGCCCTCGGGCTTGGACTCAGTGGAGCTCCGGAAGCACTGAGCCCGCTGGCGCGCCTCGCGCGCGATGCCGGGGAATCCTCTCAGGAGCGGGCCGCAGCGCTGCTCGCCTTGGGTGTGCTTCAGCAAGAAGGCGCACTGCCTGTGTTGTTGGCCGTGGCCGCGCGCGAGGGTGAAGAGCGTCTGCTGAAAGCCTGCACTTGGTTCGCGCTCGGCCTGGTGGGTGGCGAGGATGCGGCGCGCGTTCTGGAGGCAGAGGCACTGAACCCGCGGGAAGCAGGTGAGCTTCGCGCTGTGGCAACGGGAGCCCTCGGCGAAGCGCTCGGTGCGGAAGCCACCGACACCCTGCTCAGGCTGCTCGTCGACCCGGAAACGCCGGTGCGCCGCTCTGCTGCGCTCGCGCTGGCCCGCAAGACCGATCTCCAGTCCATCTGGGTTGCGCGGGATGCCCTCTTGCTGCGGCAGCGACTCTGGCGCGAGAGTGGCTATCTCACACCGCTCGCAGAGCGGGCCCTCGATGACCAGATCCGCGATGCTGAACAGCATGCGCGCGTCCGCGCACGCATGATCGTCCTGCGTGAGGCCCGGACGACGACGGCGCTCATCAAGGCTGCCGCAGAAGACGGCGATCGCATGGTGCGGCACTTCGCGTTGGCGTCACTTGGCCGGCTGGCGAGTCCTGAAGCCGTGAGCTGGCTTCTCGCGCGCTTCGAGCACAGGGAGGAATCCGAACCCACGCGCGCGTGGATCGCGCTCGCGCTGGCTGATGCGCGGGCCAGCGTGGCCTTGCCGGCGCTCCGGGAATTCGCGTTCGCAAAGTCCGTGCAGGCCTCTCATCGCAATGCCTGTCTGGTTGCGCTCGGCATCATGCGTGATGAAGGAAGTGGGCCCGACGTGTTGCGGCTTGCCACCGAGGCGCAAGATCCGGAAGTGCGAGCAGGAGCGGCTCTCGGCATCGGCATGATGAACTTCCGCTCTGCAGCAGCGCCGCTCAGGGAAGCCCTTGCGCGCGAGGATCGACCGGAAGTGCGCCCTGCACTCGGCATGGCATTGGCCACCCTCGGTGATGTCGCGGCGCTCGACTTGCTCGAGACACAGGTCCTCGCGGGGAAGGGCACGCTGGCGCGCATGGAGTCCGCCGGAGCCCTGCAAAGTTTTCACGTACCGACCGCTGTGGATGTGCTGCTCAAGTTGCTCGCGGATGGCAGCGGCACCGACCAGTTGCGTGCCGTGGCGATTCACGCGCTGGGTGAGGTCGGCCAGAAGGGCTTCGTATCGCCGCTGGATCGGGCCGCGGAGCGCTGGAACTACCTGCTCTCCTGGTGGCCCATCACGGACGCTCTCTTGCGCTGAGAGGCTCGATCCACTCGAGGTGGGTGCGCGCGGCGTCGAGCCTCCGCGTCGAGCCGTCGTCCAGACTGAGAAGCAAGCCGAGGACGGGATCGGAAGCGAGCACAACCCCGGCCACAGTCTCCTGCGCAAGGCGCGCGCGCACGCGGCGATTTTTCAGTGCATCGTGAGCGAGGCACGCCACGCGCAGAGCCTCGCGCTCACCCGCGAGCAGATGCACATGGTGTGCTTCGTAGTGCAGCAGGACGCTCGCGAGCAACTCCTCGCGCAACCATGGACCCGGTGCAATCGCTGCGAGTCCCGTGGCCTCAAGTGCGGTATCGGCGCCTGCGCCGAGAGCCGGCGTCGCGAGGTTCAGTCCGAACCCCGCGACGGCGAAGGCGCCCTCTTTCGAACTGGTCACATCCACCAATGCGCCCGCGAGCTTCGCACCCGAATGCAGCACGTCGTTCGGCCACTTCAGTGTCGCACTGAGGCCGCGCTCACCGAGGGCCGCGACGATGGCCATGCCGAGAGCGCTCGAGAGCAAACGCAGGTCGTCTGCCTGCGGAAGTTCGCGCACGAGAAACGAAGCGTAGAGCCCGCCCCCCCGCGGACTCACCCAGTGTGTCCCACGGCGTCCGCGCCCGGCCGTTTGTGCATCGGCGCTCAGCAGGGTGCCCGAGGCCGCGCCGTGTCGCGCCAGTTCGAGCAGGCGGTCGGAGGTGGAGTCCACGCTGCCGAGCACGTGGATGTGGCGCCCGAACAGACTGCCCTGCAGGAGTGCTCGCAGACGCGATGCGCGCAGCGGCGTCCTTGGAACACTCACGGCGCAGCGTTCCGGAACTTGAGCGCCATGTCGAGCGCCACAACGGAGTGGGTGAGAGCACCGATGCTCACGCGCTCCACGCCGAGTTCCGCGATGGCTCGCAGTCTGCCCGGCTGCAGTCCGCCTGAAACCTCATAGATTGAGCGTGCACCGAGCGCGTTTCTCCGCTCCACGCAGCGCGCGATGGCTGCGAGATCAAATCCATCCAGCATGATGATGTCGGGCCCGGTCGCGAGCACGGCCTCGCACTGCGCCTCGGTTTCCACCTCGATCTCGATGACGAGACCGGGGCAACGCTCGCGCGTCGTGCGCACAGCTCTGGCGCAGGCCAGAGGACTCATGCGGTCGCCGGACAGGGTGATGTGGTTGTCCTTGATGAGCACCTGGTCCGCCAACGAGTGACGATGATTCAGCCCGCCACCGACGCGCACGGCGTACTTGTCCAGCGCGCGCCAGCCCGGGCAGGTCTTCCGCGTTTCCTGTACGCGGGTGTTGGTGCCTTCGAGTTCCTTCACGCAGCGAGCCGTCAGGCTCGCGATGCCGGAGAGCCGCTGCAGGAAATTGAGAAGCGTTCGTTCAAGGCCGAGGAGTTGGCGCGCATCGCCCGAGAGTGAGGCGGCATCGCCCGGACGATCCAGCATGATGCCCTCGGGATGGTGCCAGTCCACATGGACTCCCGGGAACCTGAGCATGAGGGCGCTCGCGGGATCGAGCAGAGGCATGCCACACAGCACGCCGGCGGCGCGTACCTCGAGGAGCGCCCGTGTCGTCGTTCCCGGCGGGATGAGCGCGAGGCTCGTCGCGTCGCGGTCGAACGCGTCTTCCTCAAGGGCGAGGGTGATCAATTGGCGGACCGGGCCCGATTCAAAGGGGGTCATCTGCACGGGGGCATTCTCCCGCTAACGCCCTCCGACCACGAGGGCGAGACGTGCGAGCTGTCCGGAGAGAGAAGGAACTGGGCATGAGGCGCCGCTCCCGTTGCCGGCCGCGGAACCGAGAGTCGATGAACGCGCCGCTCACTCCGCTGGCTGGCCTTGGGCTCCGTCGGCCGGAAAGCCGCCGGTTGCAAGGACATGCACTCACGCACGCAGGCGGCATGCTGTTCGACAGCACCCAGCAGCAGCAGCCAAACAGTGCAAATAGTGATGCAAGCAGCTGCCATTTCAAGTGTTACGCGCATTTACTGACCTCTGTACGGGCGCCACGGCCGAGTCGTGAATGCAGCTCACTTGCCAAATCAATTCGCGCGTAAGCGTGCGAGAAATGGGTTGAAATCAATCTCAAATGCGATCCATAACATTCGGTCAGGTTTGGATTTACAGGTTTTGGTATTCACGCCCGCTCTGCCGAACTTGGGGTAGATTCCGATGTCCTGAGAGCAACGACCTGCATGTCAACCATCACCAAGAAAGAACTGGTCAACCGCATCGCCGATCGCATCGGCCAACCCAAGGTTCTCACGAGAGACGTCATCCAGATGTTTCTTGACGAGATCGTGAAGGAACTCGGCACGGGCAACCGGCTTGAGTTCCGTGAGTTCGGCGTGTTCGAGATTCGCAAGCGCTCCGCGCGCAAAGCCCAGAACCCCCGCACCCTCGACAAGGTTCATGTGCCACCCAAGCACGTCGTCAAGTTCAAGGTCGGAAGACAGATGAAGGCAGTAGTGGACGCCATCGCCGCCGCCGTGCAGGCCGCCGCGCCCGTGACCAAAGTCTGACCCGACGAGACCGAGGTCGAGAGGGGAGCGCGTACCGTCTGGCCATGGATTCCCATGCTCTCGACCGGCTCGATTTCGGAGCCATCAGGAATCTCCTTGCGAGCCATGCGCGGAGTCCTCTCGGGAAGGAAATCGCCGCGCGTCTCGCGCCCAGCGTGGACCCGGCCGCCATCCTCCAGAGTCAGCGGCAGGTTGACGAGGCTGTTCACCTGCTCGCATCTGGCTGGTTGTTTCCCGACCGCGGCCTCGGTTCGGCGGTCTTTCCCCTGAGTGCGCTGCGCGCCGCAGGAGGAGCCGCTGATCTGGAGGATCTGGCGCTGCTCGCGGAGCGCATCGCTGCGCAGCATGCCGTCTTGCAAGCCGTGGGTGACGAGAGCGCTCGCGCGCCGTGTCTCGCATTGATCGCCGCAGGAGCACCCGCGCTCGCGCCCTTGCTCCACGAACTCGAGAAGGTGTTGGACGGAAACAGCGTGCGTGATGATGCGAGCCCGCTCCTGCAGGAGCTCCGGAGCGAGAAGCAGAGCGCCGAACATGCTCTGCGCGGCCGCATGGAGGAGCTCGTCAACTCCGAGCGGCTCCGTGCGCACCTCATGGAGCGCACGGTGCACGTGAGGACGGGGCGTCTCGTTCTGGCGGTGCGGGCGGAACACGCGGGCCATGTCGCCGGGCTGCTGCATGACCGCAGCGCCTCGGGTGGGACGGTCTTCATCGAACCGCGCGAGGTGCTGGAGCAATCCAACCGCATCGCGGACCTTGGTGCTCGCGAAGCTCGCGAGGTCACGCGCCTGTTGGCGGAGCTCACGCGGCGTCTATTGGCGGCCGAACCTGAGCTTGGCGCCGCCGAGAAGCGCGCCGCGTGGCTGGAGCATTCCGTGGCGCGCGGGCGCTTGAGCCTCGCCCTGGATCTGCGTCCGGCGCGGACTTCTGCAGGTCTTCGCCTCAACCTGCGCGGGGCGCGGCATCCATTGCTGCTCGCGGAATCCATCCAGCGCGGGACTCCACCACCGCGTGCGCTGAACCTCTTGCTCGACAGCACGCGCAGGCTGCTTGTCATTACCGGCCCCAACACCGGCGGAAAAACCGTGGTGCTTCGCACCGTGGGACTCATCCAGGCCATGTTCCAGTCGGGGCTTCACGTGCCGGCCGCGGAAGGGTCGGAGCTCCCCGTGCTCACGGATCTCCTGGCTGATATTGGCGACGAGCAGGACCTCTCCCAGTCACTCTCCACGTTCTCGGGGCACATGCGCGCGGTGGCGCCCATGTTGCGCGGGGCCGGAGGGCGCCTGCTTCTCGTCGATGAACTCGGCAGCGGTACGGACCCTGTCGAAGGTGCGGCGTTGGGCGAAGCTGTGCTGGAGGCCGTGCTCGCCAGCGGGGATCTGTGCATCGTCACGACGCACTTGGGCATGCTCAAGAAGTTCGCGTTCGCGCGGGCCGGTGCCGAGAACGCTGCCATGAGTTTCGACGCGGCGACGCTGCTTCCCACTTATGAACTCGTGACGGGCCTGCCGGGGAGCAGTCAAGCGCTGGTGGTCGCTGAACGCCAAGGCGTTCCCGCGGAAGTGATCCTGCGCGCCCGCGAACTGTTGGGTGACGGTCGCGAACGCGAGAGCGAACTGCTCGATGCACTCGCCGATGCACGGACCGCGAGTGAACGTGCCCGGGTGCGGGCAGAGGAACACGTGCACGACCGGGCGCGTGAGCTTGCAGCGGCAAGCGAGGAGTTGGCGCGGGCGCGTGAGGAACGCGGGCGTCTCGAACGCGAAGCGGAGGCCGAAGTCCGCCGCGTTACCGACGATTTGCGCAGGGCCGCAGAGCCGCACCTCGCCGCGCTCGGGAATGTGCCTCCGGCTTTGCGGCCGCACGCGCAGGCACTGGCCGCGCTCTTTGACGAGCATCTGCGTTTCTCCGCCTTTGCCGAGCGTCGCCGCGCATTCCTTTCGGGCTTGAAGCGTCACGATCACGTGTGGGTTCCGCGTTTCGGCCAGACCTGTCGCATCGAGAAGCTCGATCGCACGCGGGAACGCCTCACCGTGCGTGTGGGCGCCCTGAGCATGGACGTCGGCTTCGATGACGTGACCTTCCTCGA
>SXUL01000008.1 GCA_005790545.1 Planctomycetia bacterium
CGAGGCCTGGATTGCGGCCATGTCCACGAATGGCCCCGCTTGCCTCGTGCTCTCGCGCCAGAATCTCCCGACCCTTGACCGCACGCTCTTCGCTGCGGCGGACGGGCTTCAGCGCGGGGCATATGTGCTTTCCGAAAGTGCGGGCGGCGCAGCGCAGGTGCTCCTCATTGCCTCGGGCAGCGAAGTGCAACTTGCGCTCACCGCTCAAGTGCAACTCGCCACTGCGGGGGTGCGTGCGCGCGTCGTGAGCATGCCCAGTTGGGAACTCTTCGCCGCGCAACCACAGGGCTATCAAGACTCCGTGCTGCCTCCCGCCCTCAAAGCGCGCGTCGTCATCGAAGCGGGCTCTCGCTTCGGATGGGAACGCCATGGCGGCGAACGCGGGCGCTATGTCACTCTCGACCACTTCGGCGCTTCAGCTCCTGCTGACCGCCTTTTCCGCGAGTTCGGCTTCACCGTCGAAGCGGTGGTCGGCGCCGCGCGCTCCGCGCTTGGCTGAGTGCGCCACACACTCATGTTGCGTGCGGTGCCAGCGGTGGCAAGCATGCCGCGCGCGCGGATCAGATGTCGAAGTGCACGCCTTGGGCGAGGGGAAGTGAGGTGGACCAGTTGATGGTGTTGGTCTGGCGGCGCATGTTGACCTTCCAGGAGGCGGAGCCGGCTTCTGGGCCACCGCCTGTGTGTTTCTCGCCGCCGAAGGCACCACCGATCTCGGCACCGGAAGTGCCGATGTTCACGTTGGCAATGCCGCAGTCGGAGCCGGTGGCCGCGAGGAAGCGCTCCGCAGCCTGCAAATCGCGGGTGAAGATGGAACTCGACAGCCCCTGATCCACGCCGTTGTTGATCGCGATGGCCTCATCGAGGTCCTTGACCTTCATGATGTAGAGGATGGGCGCGAAGGTCTCCTCACGGCAGATGGGCATGTCCTTCGTGGCCGCAATGAGCGTCGGTTCGACGAAGAAGCCCTTGCGTTCGAGGCGCTTCCCGCCAGCGAGCACGCGCCCGCCTTGAGCCCGCGCCGCTTCGACGGCCGTGACAAAAGTGGTTACCGCATCCTCATCAATCAGCGGGCCCATGAGCGTCGTCGGATCGAGGGGGTCGCCGATGCGCACGGAGCCATACGCCTTCACGAGCTTTGCGACCACATCATCGTGGATGGAATCCTGCAGCAGCAAGCGGCGCGTGCTGGTGCAGCGTTGACCCGCAGTGCCAACCGCACCAAAGAGAATCGCGCGCAGCGCGAGGCTCATGTCCGCATCCGCGAGCACGGTGATGGCGTTGTTGCCGCCGAGTTCGAGGAGCGAACGACCGAAGCGCTGCGACACGACGGCGCCAACGCGAGCACCCATGCGGCAGGAACCCGTGGCGCTCACCAACGGGTAGCGCGGGTCTGCGAGCATGCGTTCACCGACTTCCTGGTTGGTGCCGAGCACCAGCGCGAAAACACCGGGGATGCCTGCCGCGCGCACCTCGGGCGCGATGAGGTTCTGCACCGCGATGGCAGTGAGAGGAGTCTTGTGCGAGGGCTTCCAGACCGTGGAGTCGCCGCACACCGCAGCGATGGCGCTGTTCCACGACCACACCGCCACCGGACAGTTGAAGGCCGAGATCACGGCCACCGGCCCGAGGGGATGCCACTGCTCATACATGCGATGCCCGGGGCGTTCGCTGTGCATGGTGCTTCCACAGAGCTGACGTGAGAGCCCCGTGGCGAAATCGCAGATGTCGATCATCTCCTGCACTTCGCCGAGGCCTTCACTGAGGATCTTTCCCATCTCGAGGCTCACAAGCCGGCCGAGAGCGTCCTTCTTCGCGCGCAGCACAGCGCCGATGCGTCGTACCACTTCACCGCGCTGAGGCGCAGGCACCGTGCGCCAGTGTTCGAAACCGCGCACGGCAGCGCTGGTGATCGCTTCGTAGGTCGCAGCACGCGCCAGCCGCACCGCCGCGATGGGCTCGCCCGTGGCAGGCGCGAAGGAGGTCACCACTTCGCCATCGCACGGCAGCGCTTGCGTGCCGTCATGCGCACCTTCGTTGATTGCCTTCAGCCCCAGCTCTGCGAGAAGATCGTGCATGGCGCGAGTCTACGCAGCCCGCGCGGCGTGGACCACGGCGGCCTTTGAACCTTGAGTCTGACGTACGACTGCCCCTGCTTTCGCCAAATCCGACGTGACACAGGCCGGATTCCGACGCCTGCGCCGAGTGCAAGGAAACCAATCAGGTGGACTCAGACCATCTCCGCCAGAGGCGGGAGCTTGCGCTGCATCAGCGTGGCGAGGCCGGCCAGGGCCTCGACGCCCGCAGGGCCGATGTTCTCCGTGAAGGCATTCACGTAGAGATCCACATGGCGGCGAATGACTGTGTCATCCAATTCCTGCGCGTGGGCTCGTTGTGTTTTCAATGCAGCGACGGGATGGGCCCGCGCTTCAGCGAGGGAATGGCGAATGGCGTCCGTGAGTGCGCGATGCACCGGCGTGCCGAGGTCGCGCCGCGCGAACATGCCGCCGAGAGGCAGCGGCAACTTGAAGCGGGCCTCGAAACGCGCCCCGAGATCCTCCATCAGATGAAAGCCGCGCTCCTGCCAGGTGAAGCGACCCTCATGGATGCAAACACCCATCTCGGCCTTGCCTGCGGCCAGCAGCGGCATGATCTTGTCGAAGCGCACCTGCTGTTCGCGGGCTTCCATGTCGCCATGGAATGCGCGCCAGAGCAGGGTGGCCGTGGTGAGTTCGCCGGGGAGAAGCACGCGCGGATGGCGCACGCTCACGGCAGAGGCCTCATCACGCGCAATGAGGACCGGCCCCACACCCATGCCCATGGCGCCTCCGGCGGGCAGCAGCACATGGCTTTCCGCGAGATCCGCCACCGCAGGGAACGACGCTTTGGCTGCATCGAAGCGCCCGGAACGCAGGCCGCGATTCAGTTCCTCGATGTCTGCGAGGGTGATGGTGAGATGGCAGCCTTGGACCTTCACCTTCTCGCGCAACAGAGCATGGAAGATCCAGGTGTCGTTCGGGCAGGGAGAAATGCCGAGGTGCAACTCGCGCATGTCAGGCACCGGCGAGTTCGAGCGCCAGCTTGCGCGCAGCGTCGAGGGCGGGCTTCACGCGCCACTCGGACTTGTTGCGTTCACCGGCGATGTTGGAAATGCCACGGACGACCGTGAGAGGCAGTCCTGCACGCTTGCAGGCAAACGCCACGGCAAAGGCCTCCATGTCTTCGGCGATCGCTCCCGGATGGCGGCGGCGTCGCGGGAACACATCTTCCGGGCAACCGGCCGCACTCGCGACACTCACAAGGCTCGCTGGACCGGGTCCTGCAAGCGAAAGTTCGTCGTGCACAGGCTCGGCATCGGCGCCGGATGCCCCGGCAAACAGCGCGAAGCCAAGCGCACGTGGATCTTCAAAGCGCGTACTTTCACCCGCACCGATGCCGTCGAGTCGCACGCGGGCAAAGCTGTGTACGGAGCCAACCGGTGCGGCGTCGGCGTCCCAGGTCCCCGCAATGCCGACGAGGATCACGCGAGCGGGCTTGATCTGGTGGATGAGTTCAAGGGCGCGCGTCCCTGCAATGGCAAGCGAGAACCCGCAGAGTTCCGCGCGCACGCCGGCAGGAGGAGCTTTCGGGAACATGAGCTTCGCTTCGAGGGGGGTCGGGATGAGAAGGAGAACCGTCGCTGCCATGGCCGGATTCTTGGCGAAGCGTGCGAATCCTTCAACTCTCGCAGAGCAGGAAGCGTCGGCGCTCGATGATGTGGCCTTTGGCGAGGGCTTTGGTGTGGAAGTTCGAGCGCGGTGCGTCTGGAGCTTCCGGCTCGACCGGACCGGGGAAAAACCGACCGCTGGCAGCAGCGGCAGCATCAATGAGTGCCGCCACATGGGGAACATCCGTAGCTGTATGGAATACGCCTCCGCGGACAAGCACCTTGGCCGCAGCTTGAAAAAGCTCAGGCGTGTAGATGCGGCGTTTCCAGTGTGAGCGCTTCCACCACGGGTCCGGGAAATAAAGATGCACTGCGGCGATGGATGCGGGGGGCAGCAGTTCCTGAAGCAGGCGCAATCCGTCTGTGCGCATCGCACAGCCATTCCTGAGCCCGCGCTTCGCCACCCGCGAAGCCACGAACCCCGCCTGCAACTTCTTCACCTCGCAACCAAGGAACTGCACTTCGGGGCGACGCTGGCAGGCATCGAGGAGGAACTGCCCCTTGCCACTGCCAATCTCGATTTCGAGCGGGCGGCCATGAGTCAGAGCCTGAATGTTCAAGTGCATGCCTTCCAACGGCTCGGGAATGAGCCAGCCATCAAGGGCGTGTGTCGGAAGCAGCAGCTCGGAGCGCATGAAGGCAAGCTACCAACGGGTCTCGGCGGCTGAACATATGTCACGGATTTTCGCAGGTTGACAACAAGTGCACGGAGACGACTATGCTGAGTGCATGCGTTCCCCGCCACTACTGGCCCTTCAACGGCTGCACACTCATGTGAGCGATGAGTTCGACGCGATCGTGGCCGAGGCGCCGGAGCGCACCCAATGTGGTCGAGGTTGCGCGGACTGCTGTACGGACGATCTCACAGTTTTTGAGGTGGAAGCGGATCTCATTCGCGCCACCCACGGCGCTTTGTTGAGAACGGGTGTTCCCCATGCTCCCGGTGCTTGTGCGTTTCTCGACGAAGCGCGGGCTTGCCGCATTTACTCGGTGCGTCCGTTGGTCTGTCGCGGCCAAGGTGCACCTCTGCGTCGATTGCTTGAGGATGAATCTGGAGAGGAGCGAAGCATCTGTCCTCTCAATGAAGCGGGGCCGCCCATCGAATCGTTGGCGGAGACCCAGTGCCTCGAACTCGGGCCGCCGGAAGAAGTGCTGGCCCTGCTGCAACATCAGTACTCCGGGAACGGCCAGCGCACACCTTTGCGCGCGCTGTTCTGCGCGTCTCAGGGCGAAGAAACGGCCGCAGTCTCAGCCATGGACTTCATCTGCTGATGCGGCGACGGGCCGTGGCGGCAAGGCCACAAGCCCGCGCGGTGTGACTCACTCAGCCGCGACGGAGAGCGTCCACGGGCTTCAGGCGCGATGCGCGCCAGGCTGGAATCGCTCCGCCCAGCACTCCCACGGCGAGTGCCATCATCAGTGCGCTCGCGACGACGCCACCGTCGATGGTGAATTCAAAGGCCTGTTCAGTGAAGGTGCCCCAGTTGGTCGTGCCCGTCTTCACGCCGCTGATTGGCAGTGCAACCAGGATGCCGACCACGCCGCCGAGGAGCGCCAGCGTGATCGACTCCAGCAGGAAGCCTGCGAAGACCTGCCACGGGCGGAAACCCATGGCGAGCATGGACCCGATCTCGCGCGTGCGACCCGCAACGGCAGCGAGGAAGGTGTTGGTGAGTCCGGAGAGAGCGCCAACACTCATGAGTGTGATGAGAAAAAATGCACTGAACTCGAGGAAACCGCCAAGGAACCCGGCCTGTTTCTCGAAGTAATCCCGTTCCGTGATGGCGCCCACGGATTGCACGCGATCGGTAATCCAACCAAGGACGCCACTGCCTTCTTTCACCCGTGTGCGCGCGCTGCCGACGCCTTCCCATTTGCCGCCGTCGCCGACGGTGGCCGAGGCATCCACTCGCATCAAGACGGAGTTGTAAAAGCTGCGGTCGAAGACCTGCAGCAGGAGGTTCACGTCGCCCCAGATCTCGCTGTCGAAGGCCGCGCCGCCGGCATTCATCACGCCGGTGATTTCCCACTGTTCATTGGCGATGGTGACAAAGCCGCCGAGGCGGCAGTTCTTGATGCGTCCCACGAGTGAGTGCCCGACCACGCATTGGCGGGAGCCCGGTTTGAACGCGGTGCCTTCGGCAATCTTCACGCTGTCGCGAATGGCGAAGGCCGTGCTTTCGACGCCGCGAAGAGTCACGTTGGTGGCGTTGCCACCCATGACTTCGGGGCCTTCCTTTTCGAGCAGCAGTGCCGCATAGAGTTCCGCGGATGCGAGCGCTGTGCCATCGGCCGCCTTCGCGATTCCGGGCGTGGCACGCAGCACGGTGACATCAGCGAGTGCGATGGTGCTTTCGCCCTCGCTGCTCGCGGAAGCGCGTGTCACCAATACGTTGTCGGTGCGCCCCGTGCTCTTCAGGCTGTTGCTGAAGCCCGTGGAGACAGCGAGCAGCACGCAGAGGATCGCGACCGTCAATGCCACGGCTGAGAGCGTGAGAATTGTGGCGGAGCGCCTGTAGAAGAGGCTCCGCAAGTTGTACTGGATGGGGATGGGCATCACGCTCTCCTCCGCAGGGCTTCCACGATTTCGAGGCGCGAGACCAGACGCGCGGGGAAGAACCCGGACACAAGGCCAAGCGCGGTGGCGATGCCGAGGCCGAGCCAGATGGTGCTGGGAGGCACGCTGGCGATCACGAACATGAGGATCTCTCCATCCACGGACTGCACGATGAACATGGCGAGCAGTCCACCAAACATGCAGAGCAGGAGGCTTTCTGTCAGTGTGAGAACCAGCAGTGTGCCCTTGGTGAAGCCGAGGGTCTTCAGCACGCCTGTCTCCTGAATGCGTTCGCGCGCATTCAGCATCATGGTGTTTGTGGTCACCATCAGGCAGGCGAGCAATACCACGCCGCCGAGGATGCCGAAGAAGAGAGGAAGATTGCCCCACATGCTGTTGAACTGCGCCTGGAACGCGCGTTCCGTCTGGGTCATGGTGCGATGCGGACTGTTCTCGAAGGCTGCGTCGATTTTCGCCGAGAGAGGCCCGCTGTCGGCTGCGTTCTTGAGCAGCATGCAGTAGGTGGATACGCAGTCTTTCCGTCCACCAGCGGCCTTGCTCGTCTCGTTCAGGTAGTCCCAATTGAAGAAGAGTGTCTTTTGGTCGAACGAGCGCACCTTCGAGCGGTAGATGCCCACCACTTCGAGGTCCACCTCGCCGGAGAAGATGTTTCCCGTCAGGTGCACACGGTCGCCGAGCTTCAGGTTCTCGTCGTTGGCGAGGTCTGAGCCGATGATGCAGCCTTGGCGCAGGTCTGTCCACTTCTGCCAGGCGTCTTCCTCAAGGATGAGGTCAGGGCCGTAGACTTTTTTGAAACTTTCGGGGTGTGTGCCGAAGCGGCCCCAGTAGTGCTTCGGGTCGGAGTCGATGTAGATGCCGCCGTACCAAGTAAAGGCGGTGATCTCCGCCTTGCCCTCGGCCAACTCCGTGATCTCGGGCTCAAGGCTCTTCGGCATGTGCGCGAAGAGGGAGAGCCTGCTGGCACTGATGATGCGGTTGGCGCTGCACTCCGCGAGGCTTGTTTCCATGCCCACGATGAACGTGCGCAGGAAGCCGAAGATCAGCACGGCCATGAACACGCTGCCGACGGTGAGGGCTGCTCTCAGTTTGTTGCGGCGGAAGTGCGCGAACATCAAGCGCCAAGGAATGCGTCCCATCAGTGCGCCGCTCCCGTGCTGTGAACGAGCCGCCCCTTGTCGAGCTTCAGCGTGCGGTGGGCGCGCTCGGCGGCCGCCGGGTCGTGGGTCACCATGACAATGGTCTTGCCGTTCTCGCGGTTGAGGCGTTGGAGAAGATCGAGGATGTCCTTTGCGCTCGTCGCATCGAGGTCGCCGGTCGGCTCGTCCGCGAGGAGCAGGCGCGGGTCAGTCGCGAGCGCGCGCGCACTGGCCACGCGCTGCTCCTGTCCGCCGGACAGTTGGTTGGGGTAGTGCTCCATGCGATCGCCGAGCCCCACGATGCGCAGCGCGCGCTCGGCCTGTTCTTTCCGCGCCTTGCTGCCGAGAGGCGTGAGGAGCAGCGGCAGAGCCACGTTCTGGCGCGCTGTGAGCACGGGGATGAGGTTGTAGGCTTGAAAAATGAAGCCGACGTTGCGGGAGCGCCAGCCCGCGCGACCTGCATCTGAAAGTGCCCCGATGTCCTCGCCGCCGAAGGTCACAGTGCCTGCATCAGGCGTGTCGAGCCCGCCAGCGAGGTTGAGGATCGTGGACTTGCCGCAGCCGGAGGGGCCCATGAGCGCCAGGAACTCGCCCGCATTCACAGCCATGTCGAGGCCGGCGAGCACGTGCAGCTCTTCGTCGCCGCGCTTGTAGATCTTGTCCACACCTTGAAAGCGGAGCAGTGCGTTGTCGGACATGAGAGCTCTCCAAGGCGCCGAGTGCGGTATGTCCCGCACGGCGCTCAGTTGTCAGTCTTCTCTTTGACCTGGATACCGTCGCTGAGTGCGAGTTCCGGGTTCAGAATCACCATTTCGCCGCCCTCAAGGCCGCGCTCGACGACGATGCGTTCGCCGCGACGTTCGCCGAGGCTGAGCGGGCGGAAGCGGGCCCGTCCGCGCTCGAGCACGAATGCGCCGCGCGCACCATCGCGCTCGGTCAGCGCGGCTGCTGGCACGAGCACCACGGGTGGCGTCATGGTCGCGCTTTTCTCGCGGAGGAAGGTGGCCTTGCCGCCCATCTCCGGCAGCACGCGCGCATCCGGTGCGTCGAATGCGACCTTCACCTGCAGCGTGCCCTTGCTGCGATCCGCAGTGGGCATCACCTGACGCACATGGGCGGGAAACCCGACGCCGGCAAAGGCGTTGAGTGTGATCATGCAAGGGCCGCCATCCTTGAGGCCACCAATGTCGCGCTCGAAGACATCCACTTCGAGTTCGAGCGTGTTGGTGTCCGCCATGGTGATGACCGCGCCACGGCTGCTGCCGCCTCCCGCGAGGGCGGGCACAACAATCTCGCCGAGTTCCGCTTCCTTCCGCAGCACGAGGCCATCGAAGGGTGCGCGGATGGCGCAGTCTTCGAGGTCTTTCACGGCGGCATTGAGGTTCGCAGCGGCTTGAGCCTTCTGATGTTCAGCCACAGTGACGCGTGCGCTCGCACCGCGCACCTCGGCGCGGGCTGATTCTGTTTCCGCATCGAGGGCGAGCAGCACGGCCGCGTGCCGTTCCATGGAGGCCTCGGTCTTGCGGACGACCGCTTCAGCGCGTTTCACTGCATCGGTGGTCGAGGCGCCACGCGCGAGAAGGCCTTTCTCCACATCGAGCAGGCGCCTTGCTTCGGCGCTTTCCACTTCCGTTTCCCGGCGCGAAGCAATGGCTTGTTCGCGGCTGCGCTCAATGCGCGTCACGTCTTTCTCATCGATGCCCACGCGCACTTCCGCGGCCGTGATCTCCGCTTCCATCTGCTTCAGCATGGCGGCAGCCCGGTCGCGCGCGGATTCGAAGATGGCGGAGTCGATGCGCGCCACCACGTCGCCAGCTTTCACCCGCGAACCGCTGTCTACGTTCAGTTCGACAAGCTTGCCCGGGACTTTGGCAGCGAGGGCCGCCCGCGTGCGCGCCACCACATAACCCGCTGCGATGGTGATCTCGTTGGAGGCGCCGCTGCTGGTACGCGCGACGATGCTGGTGTCCACCACGGGTGCGCGCCATGCTTCGAGCTTCGGTGCGACGAACGGCCACGCGAACCATGCGATCACCCCCAACACTGCCAGAACCACCACCGGCCCGACAATGCGCGGTGCGGGGCCGCGCGGTTTTCCTGCGCGAGGTGCCTGCTTCTGATCATCCTCACGCGGGATGCGGAGGGCCGCGAGTTCATCACGTTGCGATTCGCTCATGTGGTCGCGGCATGATAGACGCGCCCAGGCGGGAAGCCCACGGATCCAGCATCGACACTTGCGCGGCTTCCGTGCGCCGATTGTCGTGACATCCTGTCTTGGTGAGAATGCGCTGCCATGGGGATCTACTCATACCCGATTGTTTACGCGACGCTGGTGAAGCCGGAGCGGCGAGTCATCGAGGCGGTCAAGGGGTGGGTGCGCACGCATCTCGGGCATGAGCCACGTGCAGTGCTCGATCCTGCGTGCGGGCCGGCGAAGTGGTTGGAGCCGTTTGCGGCCAAGGGAGTGCGCCTCGCGGGAGTCGACAACGAACCCGGGATGATTGCGCGCTCTGTAGAGGTGCTGCGAGGGCACGATGCGGAACTGGTGCTTGGCGACATGCGCGAGCTGCCGCTAGCACGGGGGGAGTTCGACCTTGTGGTCAATCTCTACAGCAGTGTGGCGCACTTGCCGGACTTGGCAGCCGTCGCGCAGCACCTGCGACGTTGCCGCGAACTCATGCGACCAGGAGGGCTCATGCTTCTCGGGCTCACGGTGCACACGCCGGGCGCGCCGCTCGCGCCTGAGGACTCGCTCTATGAAACCCCCGCTACGCGCGTCCCCGGTGGGGGCATGGCAGCCGTGCACTATGGAACCGCGGGCATCAACCCTGCCACGGGACGCGAGATCATCCGCATTCTCTTGCTGACACGCGACGTGCCAGGAGTGCCTGAGGTCGTCGAGGACAGCTACGAGTTGCTGCTCTTCTCCAAAGCGGAGATCGAGGCCCTGCTTGCGGAGACAGGCTTCGACGTGCTGGAGGTGCGTTCCATGAGTACGCCCGGATACCCCGCTGCTGCTGGGGGAGTGACAACCAATGCCGGCGATGTCACGCTCATCCTGCGGCCCGGTACGGTCGCTGTCGATCCCGCTGAAGGAGCCATCGCATGAAGACCCCTGACTGGTACTACCGCCGCAAAGGCTGAGCGAGCTGCGAGAAGGCCGACGCGTTCTTGGCGCGCCATGGCCTCACTGCCGGTCAGGTGGTGGATGCGAAAGAGGAACGCTTCGAAGGTGAGGCGGCCCTGCAGGTGTTGAAGGGCATCGAGGACGTGCTGGTGCTGCGCGGGGCGAAGTCCACTTGGTTCACCCTGAAAGGGCCCCGCAAGGTGACGCCGGGGGAGGTCTTGCCGCGCTTGCTCGGGCCGACGGGCAACCTCCGCGCCCCAACCTTGCGCCTGGGCAAGGTGCTAATGGTAGGTTTTGCGGTTTCCGAGTGGGATTCGCACATCTTGTAGTCACGATTTCCAGAAATCGGCTCAAGTTTTCCGGAATGGCCGCAACCGGCCCTCGGCGCTCTATCTCAGAAATGGACCTCGGAGTCGAGTTCACGGGCCGGTCTGTGAACGACCGCGACGGGCTCGGCCGAGGATTCCGCGGACTGCCTATGAGCCATCCTGCCTTTGCGATCCTGTCTGTCGCTCTGAGCTTCGCCGCTGCTCCGCTTCTCGGCCAAGTGACCCCGGTGCCCGTGAACGCCTGCGCGAGTGGCCCCATCACCCTCGTCACGCCCGGCAATGTGGCTCCCAACCCCATGTTGCAAGTGGTCGATGCGTGGGTGGACCCTGCTGCCGGCAACAACATGACGGCGAGTGTGGGTGGGGGTGCCTTCAAGACGATCCAGGCCGCGGCTGATGCGCTGTCGTTGGCGCTGCTTCCCGGGCAGCATGGCCGCGTACAGCTCCTCGCGGGGCGCTACGGGTCCGGCACCGGGAACAGTTCCTTCACTCAGGGCAGTGGCGAACTTTGGCCCGTGACCGTGCCGCCGAACATCAGCATTGTGGGTGTGAACGCGCTCAACACCTGTCTGGATGTGAGCCTGAATGCCGGCGCTCCGTCCGGGATTCAGCTGCCGCATCCGCGCACAGGCAACATCTCCGAACGGCGTGCGGCTCTCGTGTTCGAGGGTGCAGGCCATGACCAGTCGACAGTGGCGCGCATCACCATCGTGAATGCGGACATCGGCGTTCTGGTGCGTGGCAATGCCGCAGCCAACCCGGTTCTCAGCAACCTCTGC
>SXUL01000067.1 GCA_005790545.1 Planctomycetia bacterium
CGTTGATGGTTGCGGAAGTGCGTCAAGAGGGCGTCAGTTGCCGGACTTGATGCGCATTCCGTAGAAGGAGCGGTAGACGAAGATCGTGGAGACGAAGAAGCAGGCGATGGAGAGCACCGTGAGGAGCGCACCATGGCCACGTAGCCCGAGGGCGAGCTCCACCGCGAGGAGGCCGAACAGCGTCGTGAACTTGATGACGGGGTTCATGGCCACGGATGACGTGTCCTTGAAGGGGTCGCCGACGGTGTCGCCGACGACGCTCGCTGCGTGGAGAGGCGTGCCCTTCGCGCGGAGTTCCGTCTCGACGACCTTCTTCGCGTTATCCCACGCGCCACCGGCATTGGCCATGAAGAGTGCCTGGAAGAGGCCGAAGAGCGCAATGGCAATGAGATAGCCGATGAAGAAGAAGGGGTCGTAGAAGGCGAACGCGAGGGTCGAGAAGAAGATGGCGAGGAAGATGTTGAACATGCCCTTCTGTGCGTACTGCGTGCAGATGGCCACGACCTTCTTGCTGTCCTCGATGCTGGCCTTCTCGGTGTTCTCGAGCTTGATGTTCTTCTTGATGAACTCCACCGCGCGGTAGGCGCCGGTGGCGACGGCCTGCGTGGATGCGCCGGTGAACCAGTAGATCACCGCGCCGCCAGCCATGAGCCCGAGCAGGAAGTTCGCGTTGAGCACAGAGAGCTTTTGCATGAACTCCGTGGGGAAGGTCTTCTCGAGGGCCATGATGGTGGCGAACAACATCGTTGTCGCGCCGACGACCGCAGTGCCGATGAGCACCGGCTTTGCCGTGGCCTTGAATGTATTGCCCGCACCGTCGTTCTCCTCGAGGTGCTCCTTGGCGCGGTCGAAATCCGGCGTGAAGCCGAAATCCTTCTGCACTTCGGCCTTCACGTTCGGGACGTTCTCGATGAGCGAGAGCTCGTACACGGACTGCGCGTTGTCGGTCACCGGGCCGTAGCTGTCCACCGCGATGGTCACGGGGCCCATGCCGAGGAATCCGAAGGCGACGAGGCCGAAGGCGAAGATGGCTTCGTACTTCATCATCGCGTCGAGGCCCATGCCGGAAATGTAGAAGGCAATGCCCATGAGGGCCGCGATGACGAGGCCCATCCAGTAGGCGCTGAAGTTGCCAGCCGTGAGGCCCGCGAGCACGTTCAAGGATGCGCCGCCTTCCTTCGAAGCTTCGACGCACTCACGCACGTGGGCCGACTTGGTGGAGGTGAAGACCTTGATGACCTCGGGGATCACCGCGCCGGCGATGGTGCCGCAAGTGATGATGGTGCTGAGCTTCCACCAGAGCGTGCCGTCGCCGAGTTCGCCGATGAGGAACTTGGACGCGACATAAGTGATGATGATGGACACGATGGAGGTCAGCCACACGAGGCTCGTGAGGGGTGCTTCGAAGTCAAAGTGCTTCGCGGCGGCGTACTTGGCCTTCGCGACGGCCTCATTGATCCAGTAGGACAAGGCGCTTGCGATGACCATCATCACGCGCATGGCGAAGAGCCACACGATGAGCTGCGCTTGCACCGCTTCCTGCGGCACGGCGAGCAGAATGAAGGAGATCAGAGCCACACCCGTGACGCCGTAAGTCTCGAAGCCGTCGGCGGTGGGGCCCACTGAGTCGCCGGCGTGGTCACCGGTGCAGTCGGCAATCACGCCGGGATTGCGCGCATCGTCTTCCTTGATGTTGAAGACGATCTTCATGAGGTCGGAACCGATGTCGGCGATCTTCGTGAAGATGCCGCCCGCGATACGGAGCGCCGAGGCGCCGAGGGACTCACCGATGGCGAAGCCGATGAAGCACGAGTAGGCCATGTCCCGCGGAATGAAGAGCAGCACCAGCAGCATCAGCAGGAGCTCGACCGAAATGAGCAGCATCCCGATGCTCATGCCGGCCTTGAGCGGGATGGCGTAGACCGGGTAGGGCTTGCCTTCCAGCGCGGCGAAGGCCGTGCGGCTGTTGGCAAAGGTGTTCACGCGGATGCCGAACCAGGCGACGAAGTACGAGCCGCCGATGCCGACCAGCGAGAAGATGAGGATCGTGACGACCTTCACGGCTCCGGCTCCCGCGAAGGAGGCGAAGTACCAGGCCATGATGCTGCCGATGAACAGCCAGAGCATCATGATGAACTTGCCCTGAGTGGCGAGGTAGGTCTTGCAGGTCTCGTAGATCAGTTCCGAGATCTCGAGCATGGACCGGTGCACCGGCAGGCGGCGCAGGCTGCTGTAGCTCATGAGCGCGAACAGCAGGCCGAGGACGCACACCACGATGCCGCCCATCAGGAGTTGGGTACCGGTGGTGCCGAGCAGCGTCACCGAGCTGAGGTCGGGGAGCTTCAGGTCCAGTTCGCCGCCGTGTTGTTGAACTGCCTGGGCAGCCGCGGGGGCTTGCGGAATCTGTGGGAACGCCATGAGGGCGGACAGGGTGGAAAGGGAAAGCATGATGATCGAGACCCTCCAAAGGGGGTGAATGAGGTAACCGACGGGGGGTTATATGAATGAGGCGGCAGTTTGGAAAGCCTCGACAGCCGGGCGGGAGGCCAGAGAATCACGGCTGTTCAGGTGGCTACCGTGACGCGTCTGGCGCCCACAAGTCATTGCGCGGCAGTGTTTTGGTTCTTGCGACGACGGAGCAGTTTGAGGCCCAGCCACGCGCCGATCACGAGCACCGCGAGCCCACCCAACAGCCAACCTTGGATGGTCTTCGCCTGATCGAGGATCTCTTCCCAGTGTTCGCCAAAGGTCCAGCCGATCCAGATCCAGACCGGGACCGAAACCAAAGCGGCGAGAAAATCGAGCGCGATGAAACGCCAGTAGGGAAAGCGCGCTGCGCCGGCGCCGAGGAACACAGCCGCTCGCACCCCCGCCAAGAACCTGCCGAAGAACACGGTCCATGAGCCGAAGCGGTGGAAGTAGTGTTCGGCCTTCGCCTGCCGCGCAGGAGTGAGGAGCTTGCCCCAGAGGCCGCTGCCTGCGCCGCGCCCGAGCCGCCTTCCGATGAGGAAAAGGCACGAGTCACCGATGAGGATGAAGGTGAAGCTGAGAGCGAAGTGCGCGACCAGATCGATGTGTCCGCGGCCCGCCATGACTCCTCCGAAGACGAGCGGGATGTCTTCGGGGATCGGCACCCCGAGACCCGCCACGAAAAGCACGAGGGCGATGCCCACGTAAGTGGCTTCGGAGAGGTATTCAGTGAGCCATTCGGACAAGGGTGAGGTCGATCGGTTTGGGCGCCGTCCGCGCGGGCTGGGCCGGGGTCGCGAGATTGTGGGGGGCATTCCCGCGAAGTTCAACCATGAAGCCACCGCCCGGCTGTCATAAGATGGTCCTCCCTTCGCCGGAGATTCATGCGATGCGTATGCCGTCCTCCATTCTCCTGCTTGCTTTCCTCGCGCTCTTGCTGCCCGCGCAACCGAAGGCCGCCATTGAAGCGGACCTTTCTTACAAGGTTCGTACAGGCAACTCGTTCACGCTCGACATCGACGCCTCCGTCGATTCCGGTTACGGGCGCTGGGACGCCACCATGTCCATCGAGGTGCGCTGCGCCAAGATCGACAAGGAAGGCACTGCCACGATCAGCATGACCGTGCAGCGTTATCGCGAATCAAGCAAGAGCGGTGGCGACATCATCAACTTTGACACGATGAAGGACGGCAGTAAGGGCGAAGATGAAGAACTCGCGAAGGTGCGCGGCATTGTCGGCAAGGTGATCGCATCCTCCTACATCGAGAAAGACGGGCGCGTTCATCGTCTGATCTGGTCCGAGGACGGACAGACCATGTGGAAGGCAGGCGGCGGTTCGCACTTCGAGTTGCTGCGCGATGCGGTGCAGCGTTCACTCACGCGCTTGCCGGGCAAGGTCACCGCTGTCGGCACCACGTGGAATGAAGAGCGCAACCCCATCGGCGACCAGATGCCGCTCTCGCTCAAGATGACCCACAAGCTCGCTGCGTTCGACGCGAGCAATGGCCGCGCCACAATCGAATTCGCTTCAGCACCGGAAGCCGGTGTCAGCCCCATGTCGCTGGACTCCATGACCACCAAGAGTTTCTCGGAGAAGGTCATCTTCGATTGTGCCGAAGGCAGACTGCTCTCATCGGATTTGAGCGGAGCGTTCAAGGCTGTCTTCGGTCAGGGCGACCTGCAGTCCGAAGCCCACTACGACTACTTCGTGAAGATCCGCGTGCGCTGAATCCTCGCTGCAGCACGCTCCAAGCGCTGAACCCAGCGCCGCGCACTCCGCTTGGAGGTGATCCCGCCTCGCAGAGCCGCTCGGATGCACTCGAAGGCTCTGCTCGGCGGGACCTCACGTACTGCGCGCGCGGTGCCCGCAGTCAACCGGCGCAGCGTTGCGAGTGATGGGGGGGTCAGCGTTTCTTTGGCTCTTCTTCGTTGGGCTGCGTGCGCTTCACGAGGGGCTTGTCTTTCTGGGCACCCCACCAGCCGAACCACCGTCGCACCGCGCGCACGCGGGCTTGCGCGGGCGTGAGCGCGCCGGGCTCAGGCTTCGAGGACTCGAGTCCGATGGCGTCGTAGCCCATCTCGCGGTCGGTCATCACGGCGAGCGTGCGGTCGATGGCGTTGGCCTTGCGGTTGTCGTCATCTTTGCGCACGTCGTACTTCGCGAGTTCGCTGAGGAGTGCCGGAATAGCGTCCTTCCCGTAGTTGACGAGCACCTGACTTGCCTTGCTCGCCTTGGCGGGGTGTTCGTCGTTGAGCAGGATCTTCATCTGCTCGCTGATCAGCTTCTTCTGTTCGTCGGTTGTCGCGGCGAGCCAGGCTTGCGGAGAGGGATCGGCCTCCGGAGCCACCTGGAAACTGGATTCGCTGGTGAGCGGCTTCGCCACCTTGGTGCGGTCCGCGCCGAGTGTCACGCGCGCACTCTCGGGCATGTGCCCGCTCGCTGCGAACCAGCGATTTTCGATGTCCACCACTTTCCAGTTTTCCGGGCCGCCGGGCCGGCGCTCCATGTGGAACCCGATTTCCTCGACGTCCATGTTGCGCTGGTTCTTGACGGTGGCCACCATGAAGGCCTTCTCGTCATCCATCTTCGTCTCGGTGTCGAGGACGGTGTACTTCTTCATGGCATAGGCCTCTGCGAAGAGCTTCACGCGCTCGGGCGTCATCAAGAGGTCGTACTTGTCGAGGCCGAAGTCCGAAAGCTTGTTGATCTCCGTCTTGTCGTCGCGCGCGATGGCTGCGACGAACTCGTGGAAGAGACGGATGGGCCGCGCCACCACGACCGTTTTCGCGTTGAATGCGTCCAGTTCGCGCTTCTTGCGCACAACCTCGGCTGCTGCGCGCTCCTTCTGCGCGAGTTCGGAGGCGATCGCGCGATCCACCTGTTCTTGATTGCGGCTGAACAGCCCGCTCAAGGACCAGATGGCCAATCCCACGCTCAGAATGGCTCCCACGATGTAGAGCACAGTGCGGCTCTGATCACTCATCTTCTTCTGCGGTGTCGGTTGGGCCATGGTCGTATGCACTCCGTGTCGGGGGCCGCCATGTTACTTCCCCGCCTGCGGGACGGCGCTGCCGGCATGAGAGCCCCGCTAGGATGGCGGCGGAAGAAGACCAGTGTTGCGCCAACTCGGCATTACGCCGCGACTGCTCGTGATCGTGCTCGTCATCCTCGTGCCGGCGGTGACGGTCACGGCCGTGGTCGCACGGCACAGTGCGGAACGGGACTTGCGTCAACAGGCAGAGGCGGAGGCGAGGGGTCTTGCCAGCATGCAGGTCCGCCTGTTGCAGGCGTTGCCGAGCGATCTGCCCGTGGAGTTTCTGCGCGAGGAGTATTTCGAGAGTCCGGTCAAGGAAAAGGTGGTTGCCGGACTGGCGCTCTACGAGGAAACCGGCTCACTGTCGCTCGCACGCGTGGCCACGGCCTGGGCATTTGGTCAGGAGCTCTTTCCACAGTTCATCGACGAGGAAGCGCTGAGCAGCGGCCGCGAGAAGCTCGCCTGGCATGAGCGCGATGGCGTGCCGCACGTGCAGGTGGCCGTGCCCTTCTCGTGGCGCGAGCGCGCGCACGTGTTGCATCTCGAGCTGAGGCAGCCGGGATTGCTGCAAGCGGGCCGGGATGCGACGGATGCGGCTGTGCTCACCGCGTTTCTCGGGCTTGTGGTGTCGGCCATGCTCGTGGTGCTGATGGTGCGATTCAGCATCGAGCGCCCCATCGCGATTCTGGGCACAGCCATGACACAGGTTCGCAGTGTGGGTACGGGCCGCACCATTCCCGTGCGCAC
>SXUL01000068.1 GCA_005790545.1 Planctomycetia bacterium
CACCGCGCGCCTCCAGCCGATCGGGGGCGACGTGCTCGAGGAGCCGGGGCTCGCGCGGCTCTTGCTCGCGACGCCGCTCGTCGCGCTCGGCGGCGATCGCTTCGTCTTGCGCGGGGCCGAGGTCGATGGCCCCGCCGGCGCGGTCTGCGGCGGAGGTGTCGTGCTCGACGCGCGCTCGAGTCGCACGGTCCGCGCGCACAAGCGGAGCGAGCTATTGTCCGCGCTGCGTGCCGGCGACGCGGCGGCGAGCGCGATCGCGATGGCGAGTGAAGCCGCGCCCCGCTCGGTGCCGATGGCCTCGCTCGCCTCTCGCTTCTGCATCGAAGCCGCGCGGCTCATCGAAGCGGCGCGCGCGCTCGTCGGCGCGGGCACGCTGGCCTTCGCGGGCGACGGCGCCTTCGTGGTGCGCTCGGCGCTCGACGGGCTCGCGAAAGACGCGGCCGCGCTCGTGCGTGCTCGTCATCAGGCCGCGCCGCTCGAGTTCACGGAAGTGATCCCAAGTGCCGAAGCGTGGCACGAGATTCGAGTTGGCAATGAGCACGCGCGGCGCGTCGAGGTGTGTCTTGAACACACCGACCGGCTTTCCCGATTGCACGAGCAGGGTTTCATCCGGCTGCAGTCGGCGCAGCGATTCGAGCAGGGCCTCGAAACACTCCCAATTGCGCGCAGCCTTGCCCGAGCCGCCGTACACCACGAGGTCGAGTGGCCGCTCCGCGACCTCGGGGTCGAGATTGTTCTGCAGCATCCTCCACGCTGCCTCGATCTGCCAGTTGGCACAGGAGAGTGTGGTCCCTCGGGGTGCACGCACGGTGTGTGGGGTTGCAGGCATGGGAGTGTTCTCGTTCTTGCTCAGCGCGCAGCCAGCACGGCAGCCATGAGCCGACCTGTGTCCATGAGTTCGCGGATCTTCCGGATGTCATTGGCGAAGAGCCGGTCCTCGCCGGGTGGCAGGATTTCCGTCGCGAGGAAGCGTCGTGCGGCCTCCACGCCGCGCCCGGCCCGGCGTCCTTCCTGCCAGTGCAGTGCGAACGAGGCTGCAAGGAACTCCACGGCCAGGACGTGACGTGTGTTCTCCGTGATGCTCCGCAAGGCGCGCGCGGCGATAGGGCTCATGGAGACGTGGTCTTCTTGATTGGCGCTGGTCGGAATGGAATCCACACTGGCCGGATGCGCGAGCCCCTTGTTCTCGGAGACCAGCGCAGCGGCGGTCACCTGCGCCATCATCAGTCCGCTGTTGAGGCCGGGCTTGCCACCCGCGAGAAATGGAGGCAGATGCGAGAGATCGGGGTTCACCAGGTTCTCGATGCGGCGCTCGGAAATGGAGGCGATTTCTGCCACGGCACACTTCGCATAGTCGCACGCGAGCGCCACGGCTTCGCCGTGAAAATTGCCCGCGCTGATGCTCTCGCCGTCTTCCGGGAAGAGCAGGGGGTTGTCGGTGGCACTGTTCATTTCGCGGCTGAGGACCTCGCCGACGTGCTGCAGCGCATCCTCGATGGCTCCGTGCACCTGCGGTGTGCAGCGCAGCGAATACGGGTCCTGTACGCGGTTGCAATGTGCGTGTTGGGACGCGATGTCGCTGTCCGCGAGCAGGCTGCGCATGCGTTCGGCCACGCGCGCGTGGCCGGGATGCGGGCGGATGTCCGCGACGCGTTGGTCAAAGGGCCGGTGCGAGCCCTGCAGTGCCTCGATGGTCATGGCCGCGGCGAGGTGCGCGTGGCGCAGTGCACAGCGGGCCTTGCCGTGGGCCAGCACGGCGACAGCGGTGCTGAAGGATGTGCCGTTGATGAGGGCGAGTCCCTCCTTCGCCTCAAGAACGATGGGGGCGAGCCCGACCCGTTCGAGAGCTGCGCGGCCCGAGAACATTTCACCGTTGACCCGCGCTTCGCCCTCACCCACGAGGACGAGCGCGAGATGTGCGAGCGGAGCGAGATCGCCGGACGCGCCAACGGAGCCCTGCTCCGGTACGCGCGGCAACACGCCGCGGAGGAGCATCTCCCTCAACAAGAAGCAGATCTCAGGGCGTACACCGCTGTTGCCGCGGAGCAGCGTGTTGAGCCGGAGGAGGAGCAGCAGGCGTACCGCTGTATCCGGGGCATCAGGGCCCACACCGACCGCGTGCGAGCGCAACAGGTTCAGTTGCAGGATCGCAGCGTCACTCGCGGCGATCTGCACATTCTTCAGGCGACCGAAGCCCGTAGTGATGCCGTAGACAGCCTCACCGGTAGCCAGCAGCGAGGTGACGAGCGCTCGGCCTGCCCGCACATGTTCCATGGCAACCGGCGCAATGGCGGGGACGGCGCCACCGCTGGCAACTGAGAGCGCCGTGCTGAGGGTGAGGGACTGGCCGTCGAGCTGGGCCGGAGCATCGGGCATGGTGCGTCTCCACGCTGATCATGCCAGCCGCCGCGCGGTGGCTCAACGCGCACGATTCCTGCGGCTAGGCTTCGCGTGCTTGTCAACCGCGCTGCAACGCAAGAGCTCTGACGTGGGCGCCAACCAGGATGTGCTCCTTGCCACCTGGCTCTGTCGCATGGTCTTGGCCACGCTGCTCACCATGCTGCTGGCCTGGCGCTTGTCCGTTGCGGACTTCGGGTTTGTCACACTCACGGGCACGTTCCTGCTCGTGATCCATGTCTTGCTCGATCTCGGGACCGGTGCCGTGGCATTGCGCGAGATCGCGCGCAGTCCCGGGGATGAACACGCCATCCTGCAGCGCCTCGTGGGATTGCGCTTCATGCTGGCCACAGGGGCGGCGCTTGTTCTCGCCGGACTTGCGCTTGGTGAGGCGGAGCCGCTGCGTCGCAATGTCTTCCTGGTGATGGCGCTCGGCACGCCACTCTTTGCGCTTGCTGCCGGTCAGGTGGCGCTGCAAGCGCGTCTGCTGCCGCATGTGCCTGCCATTCTCGGCGTTGTGACGCAGGGCCTCGCGGTGCTCGCCCTCTGGCTGTTCCCTTTTGGCGGGGACGCGCTGCCGGGAGTCCTGGCGGCGCTGGTCATCTTCGGACGTGATCTCGCGAATGCACTGGTGGCATGGGTGGATGCCCGTCGACGAACCGGGCATTGGCTCCTGCCACGTGCCGGAAGTGGTGCTCTCGACTTTCTGCGTCTCGCGTGGCCACAGGGGCGCTTCGTGCTCCTGCAACTGGCGTGGTTTCACGTGGACATGCCGCTCATGCGCTGGCTCAGCGGCGAGGAGGAACTCGGACTCTATGCGGCGGCCACGCGGCCGGTACTGCCGCTTCTTCTTGTCCCGGGCATGTTGGTGCTCCCGCTGCTGCCGCGTCTCGCCAGTGAGGATGCAGCCACAGTGCGAGCGCTGGTCGGCAAGATCACAACCCTGCTGCTCGGAGTCGGCGCCGTCGGCGTGGTGGCAGCGCTGTTTGCCGCGGAGGAACTTCTCGCTCTCATCTATCCGGAGGCGCGCGCGACGGCTCCCGCCACCATCTCGTCGTTGCGCTGGCTCGGCGTCGCGTTTGGCGCTGTGTTTGTTGCCAGCGCTCCGTTGATGGCGCTCACAGCCAGGCGCCACGAACGTATGCTGCTCAGGACCGGTGTCGTCGCCCTGCTCATGAACGTGCTTGCCAATCTCTATTGGACACCCACCTTCGGCGCGAGCGCGGCTGCGGCCATCACAGCGCTGACGGAACTGGTTGTGGCCGGCGGTGCGCTCCTGATCTGGTGGCGCTGCGAGTCTCAACCGCTGGACACGCGGCTGCTCTTTCCCGCGTTGTTGCCAGCAGGAGTTCTGGCGGGCTGCCTGCTGGTCATTGCGTTGCCGGGCTGGTGCGTGCTCTTGCTGGCTGCCTTGGCGCTGGCGCCATTCTTCGTGTGGAGACCTCTCGCGGCGGCGCGGCGCGAGGTGCGCAGGAGCGGGAGCTCTGAGGCGGGATTGACGGGGAGCACGGGATGATGCCTCTCACCGTCGCCATCGATTATCGCCCCGCACTGCATCAAGCGTTCGGCATCGGGCGTTATGTGCGCAATCTCGTGCCGGCACTGCTCGCAGCCGATCCGGATCTGCAATTGCGTTTGTACGGAGTCTTTCTCCGCGATCGCAAGCGGCGCATCCGCGAGCACGCTTTTCCATCGAGCCCGCGCGCGACGTTCCACTCGGCTCCCTTGCCTGCGCGGCTCGTTCCACTCCTTGGTCGCTTCACGCCGCTGCATGCCGGCTGGTTCACAGGCGCGGTGGATCTGTTTCACGACACGGACTACATCAGCACGCCCACCGGCCGCATTCCGCGCGTTGCGACGCTGTATGACACCGCGTGGATGGCTCACCGCGGGTTCGTCAGTCGGCCGCAGTCACGCCTGATGGAGTTGGCGGTGCGCCGCATCCTCAAGGGCGTCCGGCACGTGATCACCATCTCGGAATCCGCGCGCGCTGAACTGGTGGAACATCTCGGGGTGGACCCGCAGCGCATCACCGTGACACCGTTGGGAGTCGATCCGGTGTTTTTCACACCGGAGAAACGGCAGGCGACAGAAGCCATCACACGTCGACTGCAGGTCTCCGCACCCTATGGCATGAGCGTCGGCGTGCTGGAACCCCGCAAGAACATTCTGCGTTTGCTGCGCGCGTTCCGGAGTCTTGTGGATGAAGCTCCGGAGCAGCGACTCCTCCTTGTGGGGCGACGAGGCTACGGCAGCGAACGCATTTTCGAGGAAATCAGCCGCCTCGGCCTCGCAGACACTGTGCTCTGTCCCGGTGTGCTTCCGGATGCGGAGCTTGTCGCGCTCATGCACGGTGCGGAGTGGTTTGCGTGGCCTTCGTTGCATGAAGGGTTTGGTCTGCCCGCACTTGAAGCCATGGCTGCGGGAGTGCCGGTCTTGAGTTCCAACACCACCTCACTGGCGGAGGTGTGCGGAGACGCTGCCCTGCTGGTGAATCCGGAGGATGAGGTGGAACTGGGTGCGGGGCTCAGGCGCATTGCCTGTGACCGCTGTGAGGCGCTCGAGTTCGCGGCGCGCGGGCGTCTCAGGGCGCAGCAGTACAACTGGGACGCCACGGCGCGCCTGACACTCGCTGCCTGGCGCAAGGCTCTCGCGTGACGGAGACGCGTCTGGTCGTGTCCGCACTGGCGCTCGAAGCAGGGCGCCCTAGCGGTGCACGCGAGCGGATGACGCGGTTGCTCGCGGCCGCGAGCGAGCATTGCGAGGTGCGTGTCATCAGCGCGGACATCTGGACCGAGGAGGAGCGGCTGCGTCTCGCACACTGTTCCTTGGTGTGCGTGCCGGTTCCCGGTCGTGGAGTTGTTTGGCGTTGGCGGAACGAGCGCCGCATTCTCGGCGCGGCGGGCGCGTTCGCACGCGGTGTGATTCTGCTGCAGGACGCCATGCCATGGTGTCGGCACGCGCGCTTGATCGGGACGGTGCACGACCTGAGGCATTGGCAGAGCGGGTTGGCGGGCGTGCTGCGTCGCAGTGGCGCGAGGCATTCTCTGGCGCGCGCTGCGCTCATCACCTGTCCGACGGAATCCGTCCGCGCGGAGTTGGCGGCACGGGAACCTTTATTGGCAGCGAGGCTGCGGTTCGTTCCTAACGGCGTGGATACGCCGCCCACGCCGTTGATTCGTTCAGCGGGGACTCCACGCATTCTCTGGATCGGGCACTGTGAAGCGCGCAAGGACCCCGAGACCATGCTGCGAGTGTTCGCGGAACTCAGCATGCGCTGGCCGGATCTCAGGCTCGAGATGGTGGGACGAGGGGAGCTCGATCTGGCAGCTCTGGCGCGCTCTGCACTTGGTGCCGATGCGTTCCCGCGCTTTGCGTGGCACCAGGATTGCAGCGCATCCGCGCTTTCCTTGCTGCGTGAGGAAGCCACTCTCGCCGTGGTGACATCGCGCCTCGAAGGATTCTCAATGGTCCCGCTGGAATGTCAGGCAGCTGGTTTGCCCGTCGTCGTGAGCGACCTTCCGGCCCATCGCGAAGTGTTGGGCACCGCCGCACGGTTTGCGCCAGCGGGAGACGTGCGGGCCTTCACAGCGCAGATCGAGGGCCTGTTGCGGGATGAAGGACTGAGAGCGCAGTCTGCGGCTGTTGGTCGACAGTCTGCGGCACGCTGGTCGTGGGACGTTGCGACGCAACGTTTCCTCGCGCTGCTCCGCGAGCTTCAGACCAGCGAGTAGGCGGCGTAGAAAAGGCCGGCGGAGAGCGCGATCAGGCCGAGAATCCAGAGGAACTTCACGAACGGGGAGAGCTGCGCGAAGTCATCGGCCCCGAAGCCTGTGCGCGGCTTGGAGGCGTGCATTGACTTGAGCACCTGGGTCGGGTCGGAGGCGCCCCGCGTACTGACTTCGGATGCGTCAGGAGCACGCTGGTCAGGTTGAGCTGCGCTTTTCTGGACAGCGGCGACCACCAGACGCGCGTGAACCGTCCCGAAGGTGATCACGGAGCCGGGCGGCACGAGCGTGCGCTGTTGTCGTGTGCCGTCGACAGCGGTCCCATTGCTGGAGCCGAGGTCGACGAGCAACCAGCCCTCCGACGTGCGGGCCAGGCGCGCGTGTTCGCGAGAGACGCTGGCGTCCTCGATCTGGAGGTCTGCCTGCTGCGTGCGCCCGATGATCTGCGTGTCAGCGAGCGGGAAGGACCTGCCTTCCAGCGGTCCGGAGAGAAAGACGAGATGGTCCACGCGGCAGAGCCTAGGGCGCACGCGAGGGCACGGCAAGCCGGTAGCATGGCGACGTGCAAGCGCCGTTACTGGTGGCCGAGGGGCTCGAGTTTCGCTACCGCGAACCCGTGTTGCGGGAGTTCTCGCTCACGGTCATGGAAGGCCGCATTCATTTTCTGGCCGGTTCCAACGGGGCCGGGAAGAGCACCGCGCTGGCGCTGTGTGCCGGGGAATTCCGTCCGCACGCAGGCGTGGTGCGCGTTCTCGGGCGCGACCCGCTGGTGCCGCGCGCGCGCCATGCGCTCATGGCCCTGCCCGAGACCTCGCACCGCATGGATTGGCTCAGTGCACGCGAAGCCGTGCAGTTTCATCGTGATGTGTATGGGCTCGGCAAGACCGAAGGGGTCGCAGCGGGCGATGCTCTCGCGCGTCTAGGACTCGGCGCCGTGCTGGAGCGTCGCATTGCTGGCTTTTCGAAGGGCATGGCGCGCCGCGTGGAACTGGCCGCGCTGCTCGCCACCGACAGGCCGCTTTGGCTCCTGGATGAGCCCGAGGCAGGGCTCGATCCCGAGGGGCGTTTCCTGCTCGCAGAGCTGCTGACGGAAGCACGGGCGCGCGGGCGTGCCATCGTCATCGCCGCGCACAGTGCCGGTCCACTTCTGGCGGCGGCGGATGAACTCGTCGTGCTCAGGAAGGGGCGGACCTGCTGGCGTGGCAGCGTGGCGGACGCCGCGTGCCAGACCGGCTGCGTCATGTTCGAGGCGGAGCTTCAGGGGCCGGATGCGCACGAGGCCTTGGTGCAACGGCTCAAGGGGCTGCCGTTCACTTCACCCACACTTTCAGAACGCGGACTGCGTTTCTTGATGGAGCCAGACGCTTGCTGAGAGCTGCAGCTGCGATCCTGAGAGACACGACGCGCCACCTCTTGCGCGGACCGTGGTTGTGGTTGGCGCTGGCGGCCTTTTTCGTACTGGCTGTCAGCCTGCCAGTGGCCCGTGAGGCTGGTGCAGAAGAGTCGAGACGCTCACTCATCATGGCGCACGGTACGGCGGCGAGTGCTGTTCTGGTTGCTGCCGCACTGGCGCTGCCCATCGCGAACCTCCGCCAGCGGCGGCATTGGAGAGCAGCAGGCTGTCTGCCCGCGCGCGCCGTGATCGGGTTGGTCCTCCTCGGGCAGTGCCTGTTGCTTGTCATGCTCGCGGCGCTCATGGGTCTGGTCAGCACGCTGTTGCTCCATGCCGGGCCTGGCATCGCTGAAGCAGGCGCGGGGTCCGCACTGCACGAAGGTGCGGCTTTCTCTCTCTCCAGCGCGGACGGGGTGAGCGCCTGCGGCTTGGTTCCGTTGCCCGGGGTGGGTCGTGAAGCCAGACGCTACGAGATCATCCTGGACCCGCTCGTGCGAGTCCGCGATGAATCTGCGTCCGCTGCGGCATTGCACGTTCCTGTCTCCGTGACGCTGCGCGACAGGGACCAGAGATTGCTCGGTACCCAGCATCTCGTGCTGCGACCTGGGCGCGCCGCGAAAGCTGTTGTCTTCGTGGAACCCGCGCGCGGCCCTCTCGCAATCAGTGTCCATCCGGAGACGAGCGGCTTGGTCCTCGAATTCGGGCCAGATGCCGCGCGTGTGCGCGGGAGTCCGGCGGTCCTGCTGGCGGCGACATTGCGCGTGTTTCTCTGGCTCGGCCTGCTCGCCATCCTGCCTCTCAGTCTGACCTTCTGGTTGAGCGGTTTCACCAGCCCACCGATTGCCATCGCAGCAACGCTGACGTTGCTGGCCGCTCTCGCCGTGGCTGGCGTGGAGACTGATGATCCGCTGGCGTGGGTCGCCCACGGGCTGAGTCCCGGCTGGGGCGAGTTGTCGCGGGCCCAGTGGCCCGCATTGCTGGCGCTGGCGTTCGTGAGTCTGTTCCCCTTCAAGGATCGCCGCTTGGGCGCGAGTGCCGCGTGAGGGCTCTGGTGTTGCTCGTGCTC
This sequence comes from Planctomycetia bacterium, assembly GCA_005790545.1. Taxonomy (GTDB): domain Bacteria; phylum Planctomycetota; genus SXUL01. The sequence goes on from SXUL01000068.1 coordinate 8,585, forward strand.
GTCGCTGCGGGGCAGTGGTTCATCAAGCCCGCGGACCCGGCGAGAGTGCCAGCCCCCGGTGCGCATTCCGCAGCCATGGCCCTGTTCATGAGCAGTGTGCGCCCGCTCGTCGAGCGCTGGCTGTGGTTCAGATTCGAAGGACACGTGAACGGTGGCGCGTTGCCTGCGGCCATTCAGGATCTTCAGTCCTTGGCCGCCCTCGGAAGCAGCGACGTCCGGCCGCTGTTGCATCTGGCACGCTTCCTCGCTTGGGATCTCGCACCACGCGCAGGCAGCGCACCAGAGCGCATCCAGCGCGTCTTCGAGGCTGAGGCCATTCTCGAGGATGCCGCGCGGCGCTTTCCTGCCGATCCGGAAGTTCACCTGCGCCATGGCCAGATCCTCACGTTGCCCTGGTCAATGATCCCCGCGTTGCACCGGATCTACTGCAATCGGCGTGGGCTGACGCCGGCCTCGGGCGCAGCACGCGCGTTCAGGAAGGGACTCGAGCTTGCGCCGGGGAGCCCCGTGCTTGCGGTGCTGGCGGGGGACGCGACCCGGATTGCTGGCATCGAGCGCGTGTTGATGGGTGATGCGGCCGGCTGGCAGGAATGTGTGATTGCGCGCGAACTGGTTCTCCGCGCGGGATCCGCGGTTGGCCCGCTCCAGAGCCTGCTCGCGGAAGCCTGGGCACGTGGGGGAGAGGCCATGCAGCGTTCGAGCGTGGCTGAGGCTGCGGTTGTTTTTGGCGCCTTGCCTCTCGGTGAACTGCCCCCAGAAGAGCAGGGATTCGTGCGTGCGCTGGTGCCGGCTCTTGCCGCCGGCATGGTGCCTGCCGACGCCGCGGCGGCCCGTCTGTGCTTGCCCGCGGCCATGGCCCTGCATACGATCCTGCAAGCGACGCCTGCCCTCACAACGGGCGGGCCTGCGCCGGCCGCATTGCGGCAGCTGGCGCTCCGGATCAGCCAATTGGCACCGGATCTGAAGGGCTCCTTGCCGCGGGAGCTGATCGAGGAACGTTGAAGCAAATGGCCAAGGCCGCGAAGTCCGAACTCACTCCGTCACTGCTCGCGAATCTCGCGGCGGACATCGTCATCGAGAAGAAGGGCGAGGGGCTCCTCGTGCTCGACGTCTCCCGCTGCACGGATCTGGCAGACTACATGGTCATCGCCAGCGGCACCAACAAGCGCCAAGTGCAGGCGATGAGCGAGGAGATCCGCAAGCGCGTGAAAGCGCGCGGACTTGTCCCCCTCAACACCAGCGGCGCGGAGAACGGCTGGTGGGTGCTGATCGATTGCGGCAGCGTGCTCGTGCACCTGATGCAACCGGAAGCCCGGCGCTTCTACAACCTCGAATCCCTGTGGGCCGACGGGCTCGTGGTGCGCCGCGGCATTGACGCGGCCTGAGTCTCAGCGATGACCGGGGAAGCCCGGCACGAGGTGGCCGTGAACAGCCTTGAACTCGGCCTTGCTGCCATCCCGCACATCGAAGACCAGAGCGACGAGTTCACGCAGATCGTTGCCTTGTCCCACGCGCTGAGCGCCACTGGCGGAGTTGCGCATGGCCGTGCCATCGGCGTGCACGAACCCGACCACGTTGCCGCGCTGATCGACCACGGTCGTCACAGTAGTGGCCGATTCGCCGGCTCCTTGGAGGCAGCGCACCGAACCGGCGTTGCGGCCGGCGAGGAACACGTCCGCGCGTCCGATGAGCGTGGTTGCGACGGGGGCCGAGGCGGCCTCGGTGCACGCCGCCATGGAACAATCGTCTGCGGCGGCGTTGCAACAATCGGCGTTGGAACATCCTGCAGCAAGAGCGAAGAGTGCGAGGAACGCGGCGCGGCGAAGCATCATGCGGGTCCTTTCCCGTGGGGCGCGCATGGTACCAGCGGGGCGAGAGGCTACCCACGCCGGAGTTCCGCATGACGCTCAAGTCCACGGATGTTCTCGGGCCTGATGGTCTGTGCGTTCGCGGCCTCCCCGAGTTCCGCGCGCGTGCGGGGCAGGTGCACATGGCCACCGAGGTGGAAACGCTCATCCGCGAGGGTGGCGTGCTCGCGGTGGAGGCGCCAACCGGGACGGGGAAGAGTCTCGCCTATCTCGTACCTGCGGTGCTGGCGGCTGTCGGAGAAGGGCGTCGCGTCGTCGTCGCGACACACACCTTGGCACTCCAGGACCAACTCTTCGCGCGCGATCTCCCCGCGCTCGCGACACTGTTGCCGACGCCTTTCCGCACGGTGCGCGCGATCGGCCGCGGGAACTACCTCGGATTGCGCCGTTTCGGTCTGGCGCGCGAGGGGGTGCTGGATCTCTTCGAAACAGGACCCGAGGAGGAACTGCGACGCATCGCGGAGCGCCTGGAAGACGTGACCTTTGATGGTCGGCGAGAGAGTCTCGGATTCCCCGTAGCGGATGAGGTGTGGCGAGAGATCCACTCGGATGGAAACAATTGTCTCGCCAAGCGCTGCCCCACGTACGCGACCTGTTTCCACTGGCGGGCACGCGCCGAGATGGAAGGCGCTGCGATCATCGTTGCCAACCATGCACTGTTGCTCACGGACGTGATGACCCGGCGTGAGGGGCGTCCCATCCTGCCGGACTTCGACGTCCTCGTGGTGGATGAAGCGCACATGCTGGAGGGGGTGGCGCGCGATCTCCTCGGTGTCGAATTCCCCGAGGCCGGCGTCTTGCGTCTTCTCGGCCGTCTCGCGGGCCGCGGTCGTGCGCGCGGGCTCTTCGCGCGCGCCGGCATTGACGCGGGCTGCCGTGAGCGCGCTGGACGAGCCTTCGATGCGCTGAAGCAGCAGTTCGCCGTGCTGAGGGACCGGCTTGCTCGCGGAGATGAGTCCTCGGTGCGCTTTCGCGGGGGGGACGCGGTTCCGGATCTTGCCTCAGCGCCGCTGCTTGAGCTTGCCGCGGCGATGGAGGAGGGGATTGAGGAGGTTCCCGAGCAGCAACGCGCCGAACTGCGGGCGGCAGCCTCCGAGCTGAAGCGCCGTGGAGCAGCGGCGGCTGCCATTCTCGGCGCCCCCGACAACGACCATGTGCATTTCGCAGAAGGACTGAATCTTGCCACCGGCGCCCGACTGGTGAGTGCGCCGCTGGATGTGGCGACAATGCTGAGAGACGAGTTGTTCGGCCGGGTGAAGTCGGTCCTCTTGACCAGTGCCACACTGGGCTCGGGCAGTGGCAAGCTCGGACATTTTCTGAAACGCATCGGAGCGAATGGCGCGCGGGAACTCGTGCTGCCCTCGCCGTTCGATCTCGCCCGGCAAGCCAAGCTCGTCTTCGTGAAGGGGCTTCCCGATCCGGATGACAGGCAGTTCATTCCGGAGGCGGTTCAGCAGTGCCAGCGGGCCATCGCTTCCTCGGGCGGCGGGGCGTTCCTTCTTTTCACATCGAAGGCCATGTTGCAGTCGTTCCTGAAGCAGATGAAACCGTGGTTGGAGGCGCGCGGGCTGCTGGTCCTCGATCAGGGAGGCAAGCTCGCCCGCCCGGAGATGTTGGACGCCTTCCGGAAGGACGGCAACGCGGTGTTGTTCGGGCTGGAGAGCTTCTGGCACGGAGTGGATGTGCCCGGTGCCGCATTGCGTCTCGTGATCATCCCGCGTCTGCCGTTTCCGGTGCCGAGCGAGCCGGTGATGGAAGCTCTCTGTGAAAGGTGCAAGGCGGAGGGGGGGAATGATTTCCAGGAACTGTTCCTGCCCAGCGCGCTGATCCGCTTCCGCCAAGGTTTCGGGCGCCTGCTCCGCTCTGAGTCCGACGAGGGCATCGTGATGTGCCTCGACGCCAGAGTGCACAGCAAGAGTTATGGCGTGCGCTTCCGTCGCTGCGTTGAGGGAGTGAGCGTCGAGATTCGTGACACCAACGCCCCGGGCTGAGGGGGCGATGTGCCCCGGAGGGAACACGCTGTTCCCTTGAAGGGACACAGTTTGCATCGGAGCGCTCCGTGCCATCGTGGGCATTTCGCGCCGAAGTGCCGGTCCTGAACGGTCTTGCAGGCCGCGCTCGCTTTCGCGGGTTTTGTGGCAAGGGAATTGCTGAGTCTTCTGTGCCACGTTTCTATGAAACGGGCAGGAGAAAGCCATGATTCCCCACGATGCTTCTCTGGAAGAAGGAGCGGAGGTGCGGGCGCGGCGCCGCGCTGCCGAGAAGGCCTTGATCCTGAAGGCTCAACAGGGGTCCCTTGAGGCCTTCGAGGAACTCGTGCGCCAGTACGAGCGCCGCGTCTACTTCATCGCGCGCTCCATGATCGGCGATCCTGTGCAGGCGCGGGACATCACACAGGAGTCCTTCCTGCGCGTCTGGCAGGGCCTCGCTCGCTTCAAACTCGAATACAACTTCTACACATGGCTCTACCGCATCGTGGTGAATCTGTGCATCGATCACTTGCGGAAGCACGGCCGCTTCAAATCCCATGACTTGGAGGAATGCGAGGAGCGGCTCACGGATGGCCCCGATCCCCTCGACGTGGCCGAGCAGCATGAAGTGGCCGAACGAGTGGAAGCGGTACTCAATCGCCTACCGGTGAAGTACCGCATGATTCTGGTGTTGCGCGACATGCAGGGGCTCGACTGCGATGAGGTCTCGCGCATCATTCAATGCACGCCAGCGACAACGCGTTGGAGATTGCACCGTGCACGCACGCTGTTTCGAACCCTCTGGGAGCAACCTGTTGCCAAGGTGAGCGAAGCGCTCGGCTGAGACGCACATGCTCCCGGTCTGAGGGCGCTCGAGGTCTGCCTCTGTTTAGACTTGTCTTGACTCGGCTTCACGGATGAGGCTGGCTACCGGGCTTTCGGGAGCACCTTTCAGTGGCAGGAGCAGGCGATGACCAGTCTCGTGATTTCTCCGATCGAGTTGCTTGTCAGTCTGGGTGGAATCGGCGTGTGGGCAGCCGCCCTGATCTGGGCCTTTCGCGGCTCAGCGCGGCCTGGTCTGGAGGCTCTCGTCATCTTGCTCCTGCTGCTCGCGACGTCGGCATGGCTCTGTATGTCCTTCGAAGTGCGCGACTGCAACCTGCAGGAGCATGAAGCTGCCGCGAAGCGCGCAGAGGCAGCCGACGTCTCCAAACAGGCCGAGACCGAGGCCGCGGTTCGCCTGCACATCGCGGAGAAGGAACAGCAAGCGGAACGCACTCGAAAGGAGCCCCAGTGGCTGGCCAGATACGAGACGATGGAGGTCTTGCCCGGGCGCAGCAAGTATGTGACCTACAACGTGGGGCCGGCGCGCGTCTTGATGATCGAAGCCGTTGAGGTCATGGGCAAGGCGATCAGTGTGGAGGTGCGTCAGGACGGCGAAATCATCAGCTCGACCAAGGGCGCAGGTCGCAAGGTGACAGTGGAGACGCAACCCTTGGTGGGCGTGATCACGGTGAAGATCTCGAACGAAGATGCCACCGGTGTTGCCGACATCCGCTTCAGTGTTTTGAGCAGACCGATGTAGTCGAGGCGCGGATCAGGGGACGAGCGAGTCTTCTCGCGTAAACTCACAGCCGCGGGCCCTTAGCTCAGATGGTAAGAGCAGGCGACTCATAATCGCTTGGTCCCAGGTTCGATCCCTGGAGGGCCCAACAGAAGCACTTTTCCGGAAGGCGGAGCGGCGTAACGTGCGCGGCCCTCCTGGAGGGCGCACACCCCATGGCACTTTCCTGCGGCATCGTCGGCCTTCCCAATGTGGGGAAGAGCACCATCTTCTCGGCTCTCACCTCGGCTGATGCCGCGCGCGGGAACTTCCCTTTCTGCACCATCGACCCGAACGTGGCGGTGGTGGACGTGCCTGATCACGCCTTGGAGGAACTCAGGACTTTCCAGGCCTCTGAACGACTGGTTCCAGCGACGTGCCGGATCGTGGATATCGCGGGACTGATCGCGGGAGCGTCGAAAGGGGAGGGCATGGGCAACCAGTTCCTCGCCAACATCCGCGAGTGCGACGCCATCATGCAGGTGGTGCGCTGCTTCGAGAGCTCCGTGGTGGTGCGCGAGGAGCCTGTGAACCCTGCCGGTGACATGGAGCTCATCGAGACCGAGTTGATGCTCGCGGATCTCCAGACACTCGAGAAGGCTGGCGATCGCGCCGCGCGCGCGGCGAAGAGTGGAGACAAGGACGCGATCCTGCTGGATGCCGCCATCCGCCACGCCACGGAAGCGCTGAACGACGGTCGCATGCTGCGCACGGTGGACTGGAAGCCACCCGAATTGGAAGCGCTGCGCCCACTCTGCCTTCTGACCGCGAAGCCGATCCTCTACGTGGCCAATGTCGCGGAGGATGATCTTGATGGCCAGAGTGCTCACACGCGCGCGGTTGCCGCTCGTGCCCTCGCATCTGGTGCGGGCTGGCTTCCCATCTGCGGCGACATGGAGTGCGAGCTGCGCACCCTCGGTGCCGAGGAACGCGCCAACTTCATGGCGGCACTCGGCATGAAAGAGCCGGGGCTCGATCGCCTCGTGCGCGAGGTCTATCGCGTGCTCGGATTGCAGACCTACTACACCTGCGGTCCGAAGGAGATCCGTGCCTGGACGATCCGCTGTGGAGCCACCGCTCCGCAGGCCGCGGGCGTGATCCACACCGACTTCGAGAAGGGCTTCATCCGTGCGCAGATCTACAGTCTGGCGGACATGCGGGAGTTCGCGAGCGAAGCGGCGGTGAAGGCCGCAGGGCGCATGCGCACTGAAGGTCGCGACTACGTCATGCAGGAAGGGGACATCTGCCACTTCCTGACCAATCGCTGATCAGATCTTGTCGGGCATCCGATCCGGCACACGCGACTCGCGCACGACGACCAGCATGGCCGCATGCGGAACCACGAGGAATTTCTCGCCCTCGAACTGGATCTCGACGGCGGCCTTTCTGAAGAACACGGCGACATCGCCGACGCCGACTTGCAGCGGGAGATAGCGCCCGTCCCCGCGCGGCGCCTTCCAAGGCTCTGAATCCTCGCTGTCCAAGGGCGGCAGTGGTGTTCCGGGCCCGACGGCGACGACCCGGCCACTCTGGACCGCATCCTTGTCCACCGCGCCGGGTGGCAGGATGAGCCCGACTTGAGTGCGTGTTTCGCCTTCTTCCGGCTTGACCAGCACCCGGTCACCGACGACTTGCAACTCCTTGCGGCCCTTCTTCATGGCGGGCCATGCTAGCGCCGTGCAGAAGGTGCACCTGAGGCCGGTTTCCTGGGGCCTCTCGGTGCAAAGGGCTGCCCGCGGGTAAGTTCCACGCCTGCGAAGCACGCCAGGGTGGAATGTGCTTCGCAAGCTACACCCAGTATTCCGGAGTGCCGATGAACCCGCAGGCTGTCGCGTTTCGCGACAGGTCCGAGTCAGGGCGTTCTCGTGACGCCCGCATCCGCCGACTTCTGCTCACTGGGGATCAACGTCGCATGTACCTGCTCGCACGCCGGTCGATGACCGCAGTTCTCATCTTCGCGTCGCTGATGGTCGCGCAAAGTGCGCGCCCGCGCATGCTCTTCTCCGCAGCGGAGTTGCCTCAATTGCAGGCGAAGGTGAATGCAGCGGGAACACCTGCTGCGCTCGCGTACGCATCTTGTGTGAGCAGCGCCTCTCTGCAGGTTTCCGGCACGCTGCCTTCGGCGACGAACCAGCTTGCCTTTGTCGTGATGCGCAGCGTGCGCCGCATGGAAGAGGTCGCGTTCCGCTACGCCCTCACGGGGGATGTGGGACTCGGCAACAATGCCAAGAGTCTGCTCCTGCAACTGGTGCCTTTGCTGGTGCCGAGCGGTGCATCGGCCTACCAGAGTTCGTCGTACCCCATGGCGCTCGCCGCGACCTACGACATGCTGCACCCGCTGCTCACGGCCGCGGAGAGGACGCAGGTGGTGCAGCACCTTGAGGCATGGATCGCCGCGCTCAAGAATGGCAGCAACGGAGTCAGCACCTATTCCGGATACAGCGCAGCGACGGACAATCACTCCTTCGCGTGGTCGGCCGGCATCGCCTTCACGGCCATGGCCATCCAGGGTGATTCCACGTCGCCCACTCTGGCGACGGATATCACCAGCAATCTCGCGCGCATCCAGAGCGGTTGGATGGACGCCATTTCGCCGGACGGATCGGTGGACGAATACACAGGGTACGCCAACTACGGTGCGCTCTATGCGCTGCACGCTGCCATGGCGGCTGTGCGCTGCGGTTTTGGAGACATCATCACGGGCACCAACGTGGAGAAGACTCCGCGCTGGCTCGGATCTGCGCTCTTCGGGAGCACCTTCTTCTGGTGCGGCGATTCTTCCAGCACGCACAAGGGCATGCGCATGGACCCTGTGCTCTATGCGCTGGTCAAGCGCTCGGGCAGTGCTGCCGATCTCTGGGCACTCGACCGCATCTTCGCGTTGAATGCACTGGGAGACACCACTCCGTCGCAGGCGTTTTCTCCGTTTGTGACGATGGCTATTGCGCATCCGGCGGGGCTAGTTTCCGCAGCGCCTGCAACGCTCTCCGCGTTCTACCGCGACAATCTGAATTCGGGTACGCCCACGGGCTGCAAGACCAGCAACAATCCGGCGTTGGGTCAGGGCGGTCACGCGCTCCTGCACAACGGCGTGAGCGGCAACGAAACCGCTCTGGGGGTGCAGTACTTCATCCGCGATGAGTGGATGAATCACAGCCACGAAGACGACGGCAACCTGCTGTTGTCCAGCGAGGGGTCGCCCTTCTTCCTTGACCTCGGCTATGCCGCATCCGGAACCTACGCCGGTGCGCAATCTCGCGACCACAACATCGTGCTGGTGCAGGGCGTCTCCGGTTTCGGTGGCGACAACAACAACTACTACAACCCGCCCAGTCCCGAGGGGCGCTACCTCGGCAAGAAAGAAGCACTGCTGCTCGGTTCGGGGATCGATTATGTCCGCGGCAATCACGCGAACATGTGGATGATGGCTCGGGCGGACCGACGCGTTCTCTTGGTGAAGGATGTGCAGGAGCCCTATCTCATTCTCTGCGATGACGTGATGAAGGACACTCTCAATCACACGTACCAGGAGACGCTGCATCTCCCTTCAACAGGCACAGGTCTCGGAACAGCAGCCAGTCCGCTCGTGGTGACCAATGGCTCGCGCACGCTGAAGTCCATCTGGGTGAGCCCGGCAGCAGTGAGTGTCACTCAGGCTGCGCTCGCCAGCAGCAGCGCCGGGGTTTCCCATGCGCGTACCACCGCCAGTGCGACCGGCATGGAAGCCCTCTTTGTCAGTGTGCACGGACGCACGGCCCCGACAGCGACCTTGCCTCTCGCTGGAGCTTTGTTGGGTACGGCGGGTGGCCGTCTGCAGCGTGGATCCAACACCGACAAGGTGCTGGTGCGCAGCGGCAATGGTGTCTTTGGCGATGCCGAGACGACAGGCACTGGCCGCATGGCCTGGATGCGTCAGAGCGGAGCGGGATTGCCCGAGTGGTTCGCGGGTGAATGCACTGCGCTGCACCACGCGGGCCAAGTGCTCCTGCTCGCGAATCGCACGCTGTCGGTGGCGGCGCGCGCAGGCACGATCACCATCAGCACAGACGGAGCTGCGGGACCGGCGCTCGGGGCCGTCCTCCGCGTTCCCTTCACGGCCACATCAGTTCGGGTCGACGGCACTCCCGTCATCTTCACCCAGATCGGCCAGCGCATCACCATCGGGGCGCCGCCGGTCGGCACCCTCGGCAACGATGACCGCGGCTATTCGTTCGAGGATGGATTCCTCGGCGACAGTGTGTTGAGTGCAAGTGGGTGGATTCTCAATGAACAGCTCACGAGCTCCGGGGGAACGGCCTCACTCACGCTTAAAGGTGGAGCGAGTGTGGCGCCGCAGCCGCTCGCTCTCGGGATGACAGTCCAGTTCTTTCCGGGCGCCGCTTCCTCCGCTGCGGGATTCGTGTTCCGCAGTCTCGCGGGTGCGGAGGTCTTGCGCTGCGAGTTCGCGCCGGGGAGCTCTGGAACCGCCATCCTGAACGCCACGAGCATGGGTGCAAACCTCGGAAGTGTGAGTGTCCCGGCCAACTTCGCGGGAACCGGGTATCGCGCCGCACTGCGCTGGACACCTGCCACGGGGTTCCTGGCCGTTGTCGCGCCGACGGGCAATGTGCTGGGTGAATTCTCGCCGTGCATCTACACACAGTCTTTCACCGCCCATGCTGAGACGAGTGCCTTCGCGCTCATCGACGATGTCACGCTCTTCTCCTCCGAGGAGGATGGCCAGACGGTGCAGGGCGTGGTGTTGTGGGGCAGTCCCTTCGGCCGCGCCGGCGCCTATCTCCAGCACCCGGCTCTGGCGCTGCACACCGATGCCGCGTTCCATTACGGCGCAGAGCGACTGGATCCTGCGGTGCAGAGCTGGTGGATTGCCGCGACGGGCATGCAGGAGCACTTGGTCAGCGGTTGGGTGGCCCCGGGCGGTTTCGTGCCGGCGAGCTTCTGCGAACTCGGAGTGCAGGCGAGCGTGCCGGGGCTGAACCCCCTTGATGGAACGCCGCTGACACTCACCATCGCGACCGGGACCGGCGGGGAAATCGGCGGCCAGTTCCACTATTGAGGGCGCCGAGAAACGCAGCGAGCCCGCCGGGAGTGATCCCGCGGGCTCGTTCGCTTGCTTGAGCGATCAGCGCGAAGTCTTGGCGATGCCGAGTGCGTCGAGGCGGCGCTTGTTGCGACCGCGCGTCGCCTTGGTCAACGGCAACGTGATCATGTGCCCGTTGAACTTGATGCGGGCGGAGCCCTTCTTGATCACGTTGGCCGCTACGCGCAGCGTGCGCATGCCGCCATCGGGCAGTTCGATGCGGACCCAGTGCAGGTTGGGCTTGAACGTACGGCGAGTGATGCCGGTGGTCTTCTTGCCCACGCCACCCTCAGCCTTGGCTTTGCCGCGGCGGGTGACCTGGTTGCCTTTTTGCGTGCGCTTGCCGGTGACGTCACAGACTCGTGCCATGTGCGATGCTCCTCAAGGTGGAGGCCGCCAGTTGGCGGTGCCTTCACGGGTTGCGGATTATGGCCGTTTTGCCGCCTGACTCAAGCGCCGCCGACGACCACGATGTTGAGCATCCGGCCGGGGACGTAAATGACCTTCTTCACGGTGCCGCCTCCGAGGTGCCGTTGCACCCCGAGATCGGCGAGGGCGAGGGCCTTGATCGATGCTTCATCCGCATCCATGGGAACGTCGAGTTTGGTGCGGAGCTTGCCGTTCACGCTCACAGGAATGGTCATGCGGTCGTCGACCAGCAGGGCCGGGTCGGCGGCGGGCCAGCGCGCTGTCGAAATCGACCCCTCATGCCCGGTCCGGTGCCAGACCTCTTCGGCGAAGTGCGGACAGAAGGGGGCGAGGAGCAACAGAAACTCCTCGAGCACCGCGCGTGGGCGCTGCGGCGCAGCCGTGAGGTGGTTCACGAGTTCCATCAGCTTCGAGATCGCGGTGTTGAAGCGCATGGCTTCGAGGTCTTCGGTGACACCGGCGATGGTCTTGTGCAGCGTGCGCAGGGTCTCGGTGTCCGCAGGTTCGTCCACGATCTGTGCGGAAAGTGCATCTTCGTCGCCGGCGAACCAGAGGCGCCATGCGCGCTGCAGGAAGCGATGCACGCCCTCCATGCCGCGGGTTTGCCAGGGCTTGGTGGCATCGAGTGGCCCCATGAACATCTCATAGAGGCGCATGGAATCCGCGCCATAGGCGTCGATGATGTCGTCGGGATTGACCACATTCAGGCGCGACTTGCTCATCTTCTCGATGCGCGTGGTGACGGCGGCGCCTGTGGACTTCACGACCTGCTGCCCGTCACGTTCCTCGATGTCCGATTCGTGCCAGTACTTGCCACTCCCGTCCTGGAAGCTCCACGCGAGGATCATGCCCTGATTGAAGAGTTTCTGGAACGGCTCGGGCGTGTGCACGAGGCCGATGTCGAAGAGCACCTTGTGCCAGAAGCGCGCGTAGAGGAGGTGGAGGACGGCGTGCTCGGTGCCACCGACATAGAGGTCCACCGGCATCCAGTAGCGCTCCTTCGCGGGATCGAAGGGAGCCTTGTCGTTCAGGGGGTCGAGATAGCGCAGGTAGTACCAGCACGAACCCGCCCACTGAGGCATGGTGTTCGTTTCGCGCGTGGCTTCGCCGCCGCGAGGATCACGTGTCGCGAGCCAATCCGTTGCGCGCGCAAGCGGCGGCCGTCCATCGGTGGTGGGACGGAAGTCCGGAAGATGCGGGAGTTCCACGGGCAACGCGTCATCGGGGAGAGGAACAGCCTCGCCATCCTTGCCGATCACGATCGGGAATGGCTCACCCCAGTAGCGCTGGCGCGAGAAGAGCCAGTCACGCAAGGCGTACTGCACGCGCTGGCGCCCCACCCCCCGTTTCTCGAGATCCGCGCTGACGCGTTCCTTGAACTCCGCTGTGGCCAGGCCGTCATACGGGCCGGAGTTGATGGCGATGCCGTCGCCGGTGAAGGGCAGTTCCGTGGCAGCGTCGGCTTCCACCGCACGCACCACGGGTTTCACGGACAGTGCGAAGGTGCGCGCAAAGGCGTGGTCGCGTGTGTCGTGGGCGGGCACTGCCATGATGGCGCCTGTCCCATAGCCCGCGAGCACGTAATCCGCGATCCAGATGGGGAGGAGTTCGCCGGTGAGCGGGTGCCGCGCGTGGGCTCCGGTGTCGACGCCGGTCTTCTCTTCGGCTTCGGCCTTGCGGTCGCGCTCGCTCTTCCGTGAGCTCTTCTCGATGTACGCCTCGACCTTGGCGCGTTGTGCCGCCGTGGTGATGCGCAGCACGAGCGGATGTTCAGGTGCGAGGACGCACCATGTCACTCCGAAGAGTGTGTCCGGACGTGTGGTGAAGACGGTGAAGCGCTCGTCGGCGTCAGCGACGGCGAAGTCGATTTCGGCGCCGTACGATTTGCCGATCCAGTCGCGCTGCATCTTCTTGACGGGTTCCGGCCAATCGAGCAGATCCAGGTCCGTGATGAGTCGTTCCGCGTAGCGGGTGATGCGGAGCATCCATTGCGTCATCAAGCGCCGCTCGACGGGGTCGCCGGTTTCCTTGTAGGTCCCTTCCGGTGAGACCTCTTCGTTCGCCAGCACGGTGCCAAGCGCGGGACACCAGTTCACGGGAATCTCGGCGCGGTAGGCAAGCCCGCGCTCCATCAAGCGCAAGAAAATCCACTGTGTCCAGCGGTAGTAGTCCGGCGTGCTGGTGTTGATCTCGCGTTCCCAGTCGTAGCTGAATCCGAGGCGTTTGATCTGGCGCCGGAAGTTGTCCGTGTTGCGCTGGGTGATCAGCGCGGGATGCAGCCCCTCGCGCTCCGCCGCCCGTTCGGCGGGGAGGCCGAACGCATCCCAGCCCATGGGATGGAGCACGTTGAAGCCGCTCATGCGCTTCCAGCGCGCAAGGATGTCTGTGGCGGTGTAGCCCTCGGGATGTCCGACGTGCAAGCCGGCGCCGGAGGGGTACGGGAACATGTCGAGGACGTAGTACTTCGGGCGCGCGGGGTCTTCCGTCACGCGGAACGTGCGTTGCTCATCCCAGTACTGCTGCCAGCGGGGTTCGATGCTCTTCGGGTCATAGGCCATCGGGACAGGACTCCAGAGGGTTCAGCACGTCGCGGCGCATGGTATCGGCGCTCGCCACGCGGAGCACGTGCACCGCGGAGACGTTGTGCCCGGGGCAGGAGTACCATAAGGTGGTCACCCTGATCGACCTGATGAAACCCAGGCCGCAAGACAATCAACCGCGGAAACCCCGCGGCTCCTCCGGACGAGCCGACTCGAGCGGCGGGACCTTCGATGATGCGAAGGGTACGGACAACGTCCACGACGAGTTGCAAACCTGCAAGCTCATCGACGGGCTCGAGTTCCGCCACGGCGTGGATCCTTCGACTCTGGATCTCCAGATCCGGCATGGCCGGGGCAGCATCCGCGGACTCGTGACCGACCAGGAGGAAATCGACGCCATCCGTGACTCCCTCATGGAGGAGGGCGGTATCACCGACCTCGAGGTGTCGCTCCGCATCGCGCCGACCATGCGCGAAGAGGACCGGGATCTGGCGCGCTCGTTGCAGATGGATCTCGAAAACGTCCGCGGACTCGCGGAAGCGGACATCCGTGTCGCCTGCGTGCAGAGCGCGGCGGGTCAACGCACGGTGGTGCTGCGCGGTTCCGTGACGCGCATGGTGCAGAAGCAACTCGCGGGCCTCGTGGTGCTGCGGCGCCACGACGAACTGCGACTCAGAAACCGTCTGCTCGTCGTCGGCCGCTGAATCTTCACGGATTCGGCGCGTCGGGCTCGAGCAGCCAGCGCCGCGCGGTCGAGAGTTCCGCGGCGAGGCTCTCTTCGAGACTCATCCCGGCGAGATGCGCTGGCAGAACGCCAAAGCTGTAGGTCTCGACCTCGTAATGGGTGCACGGCAGTGCGCTGAGCATGCGCAGGGTGCGCGGCAGTCCCTCGGCTGTGCTCCTGAGCGGTAAAGCAGGCTCCGCATGAATAGGGATATGGAAGTGTGTGCGTGCGAGGCCACGGGCGCCATGTGGCAGGCGCTCGAGATCCTCCGCCACGAACATGGCATGTCCACAGCGCACACTGGTCTGATGCAGCCATCGTTCTTCCGCACAATGCGTGAGAGCTGCGAGGCCGTGCGGGAGATCCGTTTCAAGCGCCGCGCTGATCTGCACCTTCAGGATTGCGATTCCGGCTGAGGAAAGCGACTGGAGGGCGGAGCTGGTGCTCTCGTGCATGACCGCGGCGTGGCAGCAATCGAAACAACTTCCGATGTGCTTCCGGAGTGTGGCCCCGTCGAGACCGAGCGCTGCGGCCGCCGGGACAAGTTCGCGTACGAACCAGTCGGCCAGATCGGCCTGCGTTTCGAGGATGCAAGCAGGCTCCGGTTCAATGGCCAACTGGATGAGTCTGCCGGCTGTCGAGCTGAGCTGGACAAGACCTTGGGCTACCCGCGCGAGTTGTGCTGCAGCCGCGGCCCGGAACCCAGGCTTGGCGCGGAGGAGTGCGTGATGACCGAGAGGCAGTGTCGAGAGCGTGAGGGGCTCGCTGCCAGGCGCGGCGATGCGTGCGAGGGCCGCGGCGGCGGCAAGGGTGTAGTCAGCGCGCTCGGGGGCGGACCAGTCCGGCGCGTACACACGTTCCTTCACGCGCGGGGCGTGGAACGCGCGCTGCGGAAACACATTGGCCGTGACCACAAAGAGCTGTTCGTGCGCGAGCACCTGTCTCAGTAGTGCGCTGGCGTCTGGGGATTCGAGTTCGCGCACGAGTGGTTCATGCAGATGCAAGCCGACCCCCAGCGAGTCCGCTGCCAGCCGCTGGCGCACGCGGGCCGTGGTGGTCTGAAGGGTGTGGGCGAGTTGGTCAAGCGTCTCCGCCGGATGCACGTTGCCACCGTAGGAAAGCTGGATGGGTGGCCGGTTTTCGCGCACGAGTCGCATGGCCGCAGTGTAGCGGTGGGTGAGTGCTCAGGCTTCCGTGCTGAGTACACGGGGGAAGGCTGCACGGCGTGGCGTGGCCGCAGATTTCGGCCTGTCGACCTCGGGCTTCGGCGGAGCGATTGGCGTCAGCGTCGCCCCGCTGCGACGTGTCATGAGGTCGAAGCTGCGCAGCGGAAGCAGGAGATCCTCCGCCGGTGCGCTTGCGGACCAATGGGTCTGGAGCTGTCTCAGAGCCAGTGCAGCGCGCTGCATCGAATGTCGCGTGCGCAGGCGTTGGGCGGCGCGTCGGAGTTCGCCCGCGTCCACATCGAGGCCTTCGGGCATGAGGCGGGCGACAGAGAGCGCGGTGAGAGCGCGCCGTGCAAGCGCGGCAAGTTCGCGCTGCGTGCGGGCTCCGGCACGGCGCATCAACGCGCGCACGACAGTGATGCCACCTATGCTGAGTGCAGCCGCAGCGGCGGCTTGTGTGAGCATCGGGATTCCTGCACTCAGGCCCACGAGTGCCATGAGTCCGGATGCGATGGCGAGTGCGGCCGCGAGGCCGATGGGCCAGGGGACGATGGTCCAGCGTTGCATGGCCTGAGCGCTGCGTTGCCGAAGCTCCATTTCCTTCGCGAGATCCTCGAGCGCGTCAGCCACCGGGTCTTTGAGGCTCGTGGTGCTCGTGAGCTGACGCTCGATGTCCTTCAGCGCCGAACGGAGTTCCTGTTCGCGCGTGTGTTGCCGGAGGTCGTGCCTGCGGGCGGCGTGGAGCGTGTCGTCGAGCACGCTTTGCAAGGTGAGCGCTGACGGAGTGTCCCCCGCCGCGGGAATTGTTCTCTCGGGCTGCAACATGTCTGGCCGGTTGCCTTTCGGAAGCGGTGCCCCGCTGACTTGAGCGAAAGACGATGGGGCGCGCGACTTTGCGGCTTCTGCAAGGCCGCTAGCATGACCTCATTGAAAGGGTTCATATGCGCCTGAAGCTGCTGCAAGTGGGATTGGGACCGATCGGTGTCGCCATGGCGAAGAAAGCGCTCGCGCGCGGCCACGACATCGTGGGTGCCGTGGATGTCGACCCGACATTGGTCGGGAAGGATGTGGCCTCCGTGCTTGGCGGAGCAGCCTCCGGGAAGGTCTGCGCGCGGGTGGAAGACGCGCCCGACGCGGATGTGGCGCTCGTCACGACGGTGAGCGATCTTGAGCGCGTGGTGCCGTCGTGCGTTCCGCTGCTGCGGCGTGGGATCGCGGTGGTCTCCACCTGCGAAGAACTGATCTACCCATGGAAGAGTCTGCCGGCTGCTTCGCGCCAGCTCGATGAGGCCGCCCGCATGGGCAACACTGCCTGCCTCGGTGCAGGCATCAATCCGGGGTTCGTGCTCGACTTCCTGCCGGTCATTCTCACGGCGCCGGTGGAGGAAGTGCGTTCCATCAAGGGCTTCCGCGTGGTTGATGCGGGGCTGCGGCGCGGACCGCTGCAGAAGAAGGTGGGTGCGGGCCTCAGTGTGGCGGAGTTCGAAGCCCGTGTGGCTGGCGGTGGCTTCGGTCACCGCGGTTTCCTCGAATCCCTGCACCTTCTTTGTGCCGCGTTCGGCCTGGATGTATCGGGCGCAGAAACTCTCATCGAGCCGGTCATCTCGGAAACCGAGATCAAGACCGAGCACGCCCATGTGCGCCCCGGTTTCGTCGCGGGTGTGCATCAAGGAGCGCGTGACAAGTCAGGCCGCATCGTGCTCGATCTCAAGATGTACGTTGGTGCTCCGGATCCGAAGGATTCCGTGGTGATCGAGGGGACGCCGAGCTTCCGTGCGGTGATCGAAGGCGGATACCACGGCGACATCGCCACGTGCGCCATCGCGCTCAACGCTGCCGAGAAGATCAAGAGCGCGATACCCGGACTGCGCACCATGCTCGACATGCCCGCGCTCAACGCGCCCTTCGCGCGCCTCGGCTGAGCACGAAGCCTCGGGCACAAAGCAGGAAACCTCCCCGCAGATCGCCCACCGTGCGTACCAAGGCACGCACTTGTGATCCGCGGGAAGGTCCCGGTGCCCGGCATTCGGGCACTGTCATGTTCATAGAGCGCTGCTCTCCGGGCTTTCAGGCTGTTCCGAGAATCGCTCGCATCTCGGCGCAGACGTCGGTGTGTGTTGTGGTTGGCAGCATCGTGTTGCACCAGAGACGTGCCGCATCGTCATCAAGTCGAGCCAGCGCCCAAAGCGCATGCACGCGCAACACGCCGTCGTGGCGCTTGAGGATGTGCGTGACAGCAGGAACCAGTTTGCGATCGCCGCTGTTGCCTGCAGCGATGAGACAGTTGCGCACGAAGTGAATCCAGCCTGTGCGCAGCAACGGCGATCCGTCAAACATGCGCCGGAACGCAAGATCAGAGAGTCCGAGCAGAGACTCGAGTTCTGCAGAGGCGAGCACCTCGCGCGGACGGAAAGCCACGCTCACCGGATGTCGTGCAAAGCGGTTCCACGGACAGGCGGCGAGACAGAGATCGCAACCGAAGATCCAGCCGCCCATGAGGGGGCGGAGTTCCCGCGGAATGATGCCCCGGTGTTCGATGGTGAGGTAGGAAATGCAGCGCCGTGCATCCAGCACAAAAGGCTGGGGAAAGGCCTTGGTGGGGCAGACATCAAGACAGGCCGTGCACTGGCCGCAGCGTTCCGGTTGCACGACGGGCGTGACCTCGACTTCGAGCGCAGTCAGGAGCAGCGCGAGGAAACTCCATGATCCACGGGCAGGATGTATGAGATTGGTGTGCTTGCCGATGAACCCGAGCCCTGCGAGTTCCGCACATCGTTTCTCGTTGATGGGAGACGTGTCGACAAGCGCGCGAATGGAACTGCCGGGCCTCGCGGTTTCGATCTCTGCTGCCGCTGCGTTGAGCATGTCCTTCACGACGAGGTGGTAGTCATGCCCGCGCGCGTAGGTGGCGACGCGTGAGTTCATCGCGGCGGAGTCTGGCAGGTCAGTGCCGTATTCGACGAGGGCGATCGCGATGCTCCTCGTTTTCGGAAACGCTGCGGCGAGATCCGCACGCACAGCGCCGTGCTCATGCATCCAGTGCATCCCGCCGTGCATGCCCGCAGCGAGCCATTCCCGGAAGTGTGGCTCCGTGTACGCGCTGCTTTGAATCACACCCGCTTCATGGAAGCCGGCACGCAGCAATGCACCTCGGAGGAGCTCGGCGTTGGTCACGCCGGGATCATAGGGCGTCAACGGGCAGGTTTGCGGCGCAGCTCGTCAATGAGATCGCAGGCAATCTTCCGCAGTCCGGTGCTGGAGCGAGGTTTTGTCGCGAATTCGAAGTATGCGTCGTTCTCGCGGGTGTGTGCAGGCCAGGACTGGATGGCTGCGCCTTCAGGAGAACCGGTGCGTGCGAACTGCACCCATGTGCCGAGCATCAGCTCCGAGAGCTTCTGCTCTGCTGGCCGGGCAACGACGTCCGGGAGATTGCCGAAGACGTACGGGATTTCGAGCCCGTGCCGAGCAGCCTTGGTGCGCCGAGCAAGCGGCGCGGGGACGTGCGTGAACTGATAGAGCCACGCCTGCCCGTTGTCGGCCGTGATGGCGCGGGCGAGTTCACGCGCCGGTGTGGCGAAGAAGAGGTCCGTGAGGAGTTGCTGCAACTGGGTGTTGTCGGGTTCGGCATCGAGGACTCCCGGGTAGAGCTTCAGCAGGGTTTCAGCCCCAGATCCGACATAGCCCTGCAGAATGCCGAGCAGCTCGTCAGGTTTGCGCGGCTGCACGCCGGGCATGAACACGGATCCATCGCCGGAGTTGGTTCCGATGAGCACCGGCACGTGGTGGAACGCGCCACGAGCCATGAGCACGTCCGGAGCGTCAGGAGTGAACTTGCCATCCACATGTGGGCCGAAGGTCGTGCCTTGATCGCGGAAGATGGTGGGCTTGAAGGTGGTGAGCAGATCCGTGGCCGACTTGGCCCGGAGTTGCGAGAGCGCGTCGGGCCCGCGCACGTCCGCGGCGATGCCGAGCCTTGTCTGCGCTTTCAATCCCGCAGACTCCGCTCCCGCTTGACGCAGGAGACCTGCGCGTGCGGCGCCGCCGCTTTCTGCGATGGCGCGCTGAAAGAGTCCTTTGGCTTCGGGCACCACCAACAGCCAGCACACACTCGCAGCTCCTGCGGATTCACCAAAGATGGTGACGTTGCCGGGGTCGCCACCGAAGGCTCCGATGTTCTCGTGCACCCAGCGGAGAGCCGCCACCTGGTCCTTCAGCCCCTGATTCCCCGATGTGCCATCCGGGGCTGCCGCGCTGAGTGCCGGGTGCGCGAAGAATCCGAGTGGCCCCAGACGGTAGTTGATGGTGACGAGCACCACGCCTGCGCGTGCGAAAGCTGCGCCGTCATAGAAGGACCTTGAGCCGGAACCGACCACCATGCCTCCTCCGTGGATCCACACCATGACGGGGCGCTTGACTGAGGGATCACCCGCTTGCGCCCACACATTCAAGTAGAGGCAGTCTTCGCTCTGCGTGGCCGAAGGGCGTGTCCCTGCCGTTGCCAGGGCGGGCTGAGGGCACTCAGGTCCGAAGTTTGTGCAGGGACGCGGAGCGCTCCATGGCGTCGGGGCGGCGGGGGGCATCCAGCGCAGCTCGCCGACAGGCGGCGCCGCGAAGGGGATGCCTTTCCAGACATGCAGGCTGGGCGTACCCGGAAGGATGGCTCCCGTGACAGGACCGCAGTGGGTCTGGACGCAGGTCGGGTCGGGGCTGACGTTCTGAGCTGCAAGCTGGAGGCAGAGAAGCAAGAGCGCGAGGGTGAAGCGTTGCATGGCGTATCTACGGCTGAGCCGAGCGGAGCTTTCCCTGCCGGACTCTCCGGGTAGGATCTGAACCATGGTTCAAGTGATGTGCGCTCAGCGCACCAAGCTCCGCCGCGCTGAGATTCTCGCCGCAGCCAGCGAGGTGTTTCGGGCCAAGGGCTTCCATGCCGCGGGGATGCGAGACATTGCCGCACGCCTCGATGTGGCCGTTGGGAAGCTGTACTACTGGTTCCCTTCGAAGGAGGCCTTGCTCGCCTTTTGCCAGGAGGATTGCCTCACCCGGCTGCTGGCCATGATCGCAGTCGCCGAGGAAGAGCATGTCACGGCCGTGGACGCCTTGCGGGCGCTCATCCGGGGGCACCTGCGTTGCCTCAATGCCGAGGTGCCAGGTTCTCTCGCACACCTCGAAACGGAGAGCCTCTCCAGCACGGACCGGCCGCGCATCCTGCGTCAGCGACGCCGTTACGAGGAAGCCGTGACGGCAGTCATCGCGCGCGGTGTGCGCAAGGGTGAATTGCAGGTGAAGGACGCCCGCGTTGCCGCTTGCGTGCTTCTCGGGGCACTCAACTGGACAGTGAAATGGTGGCGACCGGATGGGCGCCTCGGGCTGGACGCGCTCGCGGAGGCCATGGCGGATCAACTGGTGGATGGACTCTGCGTGCGTGGCCCCGCGCGGAAGAGGAGGCGGAAATGAGCAGGATGCGAACGGACACATTCACCGTCAACGGCGAGCGCCGCGAGGTCGCGTACCCCGCGCACCACACGCTCCTTGAGGTGTTGCGCGAAGAACTCGCGCTCACGGGCACCAAGCATGGGTGCGATCTTGGCGAGTGCGGAACGTGCACCGTGCTGGTGAATGGTGAACCAATCCTTGCATGTCTCGCCATGGCGGCCGACATGGCAGGCAAGTCCATCGAGACTGTGGAGGGGCTGGCGACGGGACCGGTGCTGCATCCTCTCCAGCGCTGCTTCGCGGACATGGGCGCGGCTCAGTGTGGCTACTGCACACCCGGCATGCTCATGAGTGCGAAAGCCCTGCTGGCTGAAAACGCCGCGCCGAGTGAGGACGAAGTGCGCTCCGCCTTGGCGGGCAATCTTTGTCGTTGCACGGGCTATCAGCAAATCGTGGAGGCTGTGCGGGCCGCGGGTTCGGAACTGAAGACGCAGGGCTGCGGAGCGAAGGGAGCTGCTTCTCATGGCTGAGGTGAAGAAGCCCGGTGCGCTGATCGGCACTCCCTTCCGGCGCGTGGACGCTGTCGGCAAGGTCACGGGGCGCACGCTGTACGCGGACGATCTCGTCTTTCCGCGTTCGGTGCACATGCGGCTCCTGCGCTCCAACGTGCCGCACGCGGAAATCGTGAGCATCGACGTATCCGCCGCGCGGGCTCTGGAGGGCGTCGTGGGTGTGCTCACCGGGCGCGACATGCCCGAACCATTCGGCATTCTCCCGGTGTCACAGGACGAGCACGCGCTCTGTCTCGACAAGGTGCGCTTCGTGGGCGATCCCGTCGCGGCCGTGGCGGCATTGAGCGAGGAAGTCGCGGACGCGGCCTGCAAGCTCATCAAGGTGGAGTATCGCGCTTTGGCGACCATCGCGGGCTACGACGATGCCATCGATCCCGACAAGGATCTCATCCACGCCTACGGGGATGACAGGAACTTCCACAAGAAGCTCTCCATGCGCTTCGGGGATCTTGATGCCGGCTTCGCGCGCGCGGACCTGGTGCTTGAGGACACCGTCTTCTTCGAGGGCAACACCCACCTGCCGATGGAGATGCACGCCTGCACAGCGGTGCCTGAAGGCGACGGACGCGTGGCGGTGCATTCGAGCACCCAGACACCGCACTATCTGCACAAGGCGCTGACCAAGGTGCTGGGCATTCCAGCGAGCTGGATTCGCGTCATCGCCACGACCAACGGCGGTGGCTTTGGTGGCAAGACGGATCCGTTCAATCACGAAATCACGGCCGCGAAGATGGCGCTCGCGCTCGGGCGCCCCGTGCGCATCGCGCTCAGCCGTGAAGAAGTGTTCATGTGTCACCGCGGTCGGCACCCGACGCTCATGCGCATCAAGACCGGGTTCAAGAAGGACGGGTCCATCGTGGCGCAGCACTTGAAGACGCTGCTCGATGGCGGCGCCTACGGGAGCTACGGCGTCGCGAGTACCTACTACACCGGTGCTCTGCAGTGCGTCACCTACAAGATTCCGACCTATCAATTCGATGGTGCGCGCGTGTGGACCAACAAGCCACCCTGCGGTCCGAAGCGAGGGCATGGCACGCCGCAGCCACGCTTCGCCCAGGAGATTCACCTCGACAAGGCCGCGCTGCGCCTCGGCCTTGATCCGGCGGAGATGCGCCTCCAGCAACTGCAGCCTGCAGGCGCCGTGACCGCCAACTGGCTGAAGATCGGCAGCATGGGCCTCGGTCCGTGCATCAACGCCGTGGTGGAGGGAAGCCGCTGGAAGGAGCGCAGAGGCAAACTCGGATTCGGTCGCGGGCTCGGCATCGCTTGCTCTTCGTATCTCTCCGGCGCGGGGTTGCCGATCTACTGGAACCACATGCCTCATTCGGGCGTGCAACTGAAACTCGATCGCAGTGGCGGCGTAGCCGTCTTCTGCGGTGAAACGGAATGCGGACAGGGGAGTGACTCCGTCTTGGCCGCGTGCGTCGCCGATGTGCTGGGTATCGAGCTCTCGGACATCCGGCTCTGCGTTGCCGACACGGATCTCACGCCAGTGGACCTGGGTTCCTACAGTTCCCGCGTGACGCTCATGATGGGCAACGCGGCACTACAGGCTGCAGAGCGGGCGAAGGAACTCATCAGCGGCCCTGTTGCGCAGGAGCTCGGCGTCCCGGCGGGGCGCTTGGTCTTCGCCGACCGCCGCGTGTTCGATTCCGAGAATCCGGCCTGCGGGCGGAGCTTCGCTGAAGCCGTGGTCATCGCAGAGAGCAAACTCGGCACGCTCGGGACCACGGGTTCTTACACGCCGCCCCGGGCACCGGGCCGCTTTCGTGGTGCAGGCGTGGGGCCTTCTCCAGCCTATTCCTACAGCGCCTGCATCGTGGAAGTGGTGGTCGATCCAGGCACGGGCCTCGTGCACGTTCCGGACGTTTGGATCGCCCATGATGTGGGCCGCGCACTCAATCCGGTGCTCACGCGTGGTCAGGTGGAGGGTGGCATCTACATGGGGCTCGGCGAGGCGCTCATGGAAGAGTCTGCTTTCCGGCGTCTGCCGAAGAAGCTCTCCAATGCGCTGGTGCACAAGTTCCCGAACATGCTCGAGTACAAGAGTCCTACCTTCCTCGAGATGCCGCGCATTCACACGACCATCGTGGAAGATCCGGATCCGAACGGACCCTACGGGGCGAAGGAAGTGGGACAGGGGCCGATGCTGCCCGTGATGCCCGCTGTGGCCAACGCCATCTTTGATGCGGTCGGAGTGCGCGTGGATCAGGTCCCCATTCAACCGTGGATGATTCTGAAGGCACTCGCGGAGAAGGAGCGCGGCGGTGCGGGACGCTTCGGTCCAGCGGAATTCCCCGCCGTGGATTACGGCGCGGCGCTGCATGTGCCGACGCCTGAGGAGGGCGGTGATGGCAAGGCCCGGAATGCCGACGAGGTCGGCATCAAAGGTGGCACCATGACCGAGACCCGGAAGGAGATCCGCTGATGCTGCGCCTTCCGGAACTGGATTTTCTTTCTCCCTCGACCATTGAAGAGGCCCTGCAAATGCTCGCGGATGACCCGAGCGGTACACGGGTGCTGGCTGGCGGTACGGATCTCGTGCCCAATCTGAAAAGACGGCACCAACACGCGCGACGACTGGTGAGCCTTGGCCGCCTTGCATCCTTGCGTGGTGTGAGCGGTGACCCCGCGCATGGCCTGCGCGTGGGAGCGATGACCACCTTGCGCTCCATTCTCAAGAATGAAGTGCTGGAACAACATTGGCCGGGCCTGATCGCTGCGGTGCGCTCCATTTCAAGCCCGGTGTTGCAGAGCATGGGCACCATCGGGGGCAATCTCTGCCTCGATACGCGCTGCACTTATTACAACCAGACGGAGGAGTGGCGCTCTGCCATCGGCTACTGCATGAAGGAAGCGGGCGACACTTGCTGGGTGGCGCCGAGCTCCTCGCGTTGCTGGGCCATTGCCGCGAGTGATGCGGCCCCGCTTCTGTGCGCCATTGGCGCCCGTGTGCGTCTGGCTTCCACGCGGGGAGAGCGTGAGCTCGCGGTGGAAGCACTGCTCTGTGATGACGGCATCGCTTATCTGTCCAAGGCTCCGGACGAGGTGCTCACTGATGTGTTGTTGCCTCCTGCCGGGACTTGGAAGGCCACCTATTGGAAGCTCCGCCGTCGTGGGAGCATCGATTTTCCGGTCCTCGGTGTCGGGACGGCACTGCGCGTCGGGAAGAACGGCGTGGTGGAGGATGTGCGCATCTTCCTCGGAGCCGTCGCATCGGCCCCGGTGCGCGCCCTTGCGGCCGAGTCCATCCTCCAGGGGCACATCCTCGACGAAACGACGCTTGTCAGCGCCGGGAAGGCAGCCCAGGAAGTGGCCACTGCGCTCGACAACACCGACTTCACCATGACCTGGCGCCGGCAGATGATCCCGCATTACGTGGCTGGCACGCTCCGCGAGCTGGCAGACCTGCCACGCGTCGGCCTGCTGGGTGCTGATGGTCTGGAGTGCTGAAGGGCCGCTCGGCTGCAAGGGAGCAGCCTGTCCGCCGCTTCAGATTTCGCGAGGGAGATCCGCGAGGTCTTGCGGGTGATCGAGATCACGGTGGAGGAGCGGGTTGTCCACCCGCACCCAGCGGACGTTGGCTGCACGATCCTGAATGAACGTGCGGAGAGTACCGAGGGCATTCATGGCGCTGAGCTCCTTCAACAGCGCTCTGCCGAACAGAACAGGATGCCCGCTGCGTCCGTCACAGCTCGGGCGCCAAATGCCGGTGTCGGGTGAGAGATCCAGGGACATGGCGGCCAGCAAGCACTGCACATCGGCGCTGCGTGCGAAGGCGCAGTCAACTGGAAGGACGAGGAGCGGCGCTGCCGGATGGGGCAGCAGAGACTCTGCTCCGCAGCGCACGCTGCTGCCCATGCCGCGCGCCGGATCCGGGTTGCAGACAGTGAGGATTCCCAGTTCTCCGGCCGTCTGCTCCGCTGTCGCTTGATGCGCCGACAGCACAGCGGTGATGTGCAAGACACCCGCTGCGCGCAGCATCCGCACTTGGCGTGCGAGCAGCGTCTCACCGTGCACCAGCAGGGTCGCCTTGGGGGTTCCCATGCGCACGCCCGCACCGGCCGCAAGGATGAGTGCCTGAACGGCGGACATGGGCGTGGTCGGAGGCAGCGTCAAAGCCGTGGTTTGCAGTCCGTCACGGCACGCGGCAGAGGAAGCCCTTGAGGTAGCGGGATTCCGGTGTTTCGAGGGCCATGGGATGGTCCGGCGCAGCGCCCGTGATTTCGAGGATCTGGACTTCGCGTCCGGCGCCCCGCGCGCTGGAGCGGAGCATGGCGAGGAAGTCGTCTTCCGAGACGGCGCCGCTGCACGAGAAGGTCAGGAAGAGCCCACCCGGGCGCACTGCGCGGAGCGCAAGAGTGTTCATGTCTTGATAGGTGTCGAGGGCGCGCGCGACTTCGTCGCGACCGCGCGCGAGCTTCGGCGGATCGAGAATCACCACGTCGTGGCGCTTTTCCGTGGCAAGCAACTGGCGCAACCACGGGAAGAGGTCCGCATGCACCCACTGCACCCGGAGCTTGTTCCGGCGCGCATTGAACTCGGCTGCGGCGATGGCTTTCTCATCAAGATCGACGGCCGTCACGCCCGCGGCGCCAGCCTTGGCGGCTGCGAGCGCGAAGCCCCCTGCGTTGCAGCAGAGGTCGAGGACATGGCGGCCTGGTGCGAGCATGGCCATGCGCGTGCGTTGATCGCGTTGGTCGAGGAACAGGCCGGACTTGTGGCCCTCTGCGAGGTCCACGGCGTAGAGGATTCCGTCCTCGGTGATGTCCACGCGCGTGCCTTGCGGAATCCCGGGCAGGCTGAAGCCTTCGAGCTTCGCGGCGTGGTCATCCGCGCGGAAGAAGGCGCGCGTGATGCCTGCGTGTTCGCGGAGTTGCCGCTCCAGAACCTCTGCATGGGCGACCCAGCCGATGGAATGCACAAGCACGATGGCGGTGTCCGCGTAGCGATCGACGATGAGCCCCGAGAGACGATCGCCTTCCGCGTGCACGAGGCGAAAGGCATTGGTGCGTGCAGGGAGTTTCAGGACGTCGCGGCGCAACTCGATGGCTGTCCTCAGACGGAGAGCCAGCATGGCTTCGAAGTTGGCCTCGGCCTCAGGCCCGGTGAGGATGCGGAAGGCGATCTCACTCTGGCGGTTCAGAAAGCCGCGCGCGATGAGTCGGCCATCCTTGCCATGCAGGGGGATGAAGCTCCCGTTGGGCACCGAGCGCCGCGGCATGCGCAGCATCTTCTTCCAGACCCACTGGCCTTCAGGGAGGCGGGGGACCCGGAGCAGTGCAGCCTCTTCAGGCACGCCTGCGGGAAAATGTTCCACCTCGGGTGCGGAATCGAAACGTGGGCGGCGCGAAGGAAGGCGACGATTGTGCTGCACGCAGGCGTTGTAGCAGGCAGAACGAGGCTCGGTGATAGGATGCAGCGCCGTGCTCGACGCGGCCCTCTCACGATGAGCACACCCGTCCCCGCTGCAGCCGCTTCGAAGATCGCGCGCGGTGGGCTGTTCCTCACGCTCACGAAACTGTGGTTCATTCTCGGCAGTTACGTCATCTACTTCGGGATGACGCGTGTCTCGTCCGCGGGTGATGCCATCCTTGGCGACTACAAGCTGGCGGGAGTGTGGTTGTCCATTCTCGGGACCGTGCTGGTGCAGGGCACGACCCAGGCGGTGTCACGCTTCGTGAGTGCGGACCCTGCCGGTACGCGTGCTTTGCGGAGGAAGGCGCTTGTTTTTCAACTCGGGCTCGGCGGCGCCCTTTCCGCGCTCTATTTCTGCGCGGCTCCGTGGATCGCAGGTGATGACACGCGACTTGTCGCGCCGCTCCGCGTCAGCGCGGCCATCCCTTTCATCTACAGTCTGTATGCGGTCGTGCTGGGCGTTCTCAACGGGCGGAAGGCCTACGGTTTGCAAGCGGCCATTGATGGCTCATTCACGACGGCCAAGTTGGCGCTCGTCCTCGTGGGCACCGCTGTGTTTGGCACTGCGGCCGGCGCCTACGGCGGGTTTGCGCTCGCAGCACTGGTGATTCTCGTTGCTGCGACGCTGACCAGTGGGCGCACCATCGGTGCCGCGGAATCCACGGGTGTCGGCCCGTCGGTTCGAGCCTTCGCGGGTTACCAGTTCCAGACCGTGGGCTTCATGCTGGTTGTGCAGTGGGTCGTGCAGATGGACCTGCAGTACTTTCAGTGGTTCCTGGACGGGTCGGCGGTCGAACGCGATGCCGGGCGGACGCTTTATGCCGCAGTGCAGCTCTTCGCCCAGATTCCCTATTCCCTCGTGGTGGCCGTGACCCTCGTGATGTTCCCGCTGGTCTCTGCGAGCGCGGCCGAAGGTGGAGCCGCTGCGCAACGCTACATCCGTGAAGCACTGCGCTGGGCGCTGTTGATCGTGGTGTCTTCGACGGCGGTGATCATTGCCCGACCCGAGGGCTCCTTGCCGCTGTTGCTGAAGGACTACACCGCTCTCGCAGAGCATCACACCGCAGCACCACTTGCCCTGGCCCTGCTCGGCGTGGGGTACGTCGCATTCGCGCTCTACTTCCTGCTCGGATCGGCGTTGAATGCGGCGGGCTCCGCTGCGAGCAGTGTCGTGATCGGGGTTGTGATGGCGGCGACGCAGTGCGTGCTTTTCTTCGCTCTCACGCCAAGCTTCGGCATCGTGGGCCCGGCTCTTGCGGGCGCCATCGCCATGACTGTTGGTGCCGTGACAGCCTTCGTCGTGGTCGGTCGACGCTTCGGTTCTGTCTTGCCCGCTGCCACACTCTTGCGTGCCGTTCTCGCGGCGGCCGCCGGCGTGGGGGTGGCGCATCTGTGTCCCACAGGCAGCTTCCTCCTCACCTTGGCGCGCTTTGCCGCGACGGGGCTCACGCTGCTCAGCGTGCTCATCCTCACGGGGGAATTCTCGCGCGAGGATCGGCAACGCATCCTCGGCATGTTGGGACGCGGACGACGGTGATCTGCAACCGGTGCGTGTGGGTGGTGGTGCCCGCCTTCGAAGAAGCGCGTCTGATCGGGGCCATGCTGCGAGGCTTGCCTCCGACGCTCTCGGGCGTGCTCGTGGTGGATGATGCGTCCACGGACGACACGGCAGGCATCGTGACCGGTTTCATCGACGAGCAGCACGAGAATGCAGCGCCGTCGGTCGCGCCGCCGCTCTTCCTTGTCCGGCATACGCAGAATGCCGGCGTCGGTGCGGCCATCACCACGGGCTATCGCGCCTTCCTCGAGCGCGCAACGGATCCTGATGCGGTGTGCGTGGTCATGGGCGGCGACAACCAGATGGACCCGCACGATCTGGCGGTGCTCGTCGACGCCATCAGAAGAGGATCCGACTACTCCAAGGGCAACCGCTTTGTTGCTGATCAGGCGCGGAGCAACATGCCTTGGGTGCGTTGGTGCGGGAACATCGGACTGACTCTCATGACGCGTTGGGCCACCGGGCTGTGGCACATCAGCGACTCCCAATGTGGATACGCGGCCATCTCGCGGAGTGCACTCTCTCGCCTGCCACTAGCAGATCTGTACGCGCGCTACGGTTTTCCGAATGACATGCTGCTGCATCTGGCTGAGCTGGGCATGTCGGTGGCAGACGTGCCGGTGCGGGCGATCTACGCCGGTGAGCGCTCCAAGATCCGCCTGCCGCGTGTTGCGCCGCGCATCTTCTGGATGCTGCTCTCGGGCTGGATACGCCGTCAGTGTCGCGCTGGCGTGATGGGCGTGGTCTTGTTGCTGCTTCTCGCGGCGTCTTGCCTGCTCCCGTTCCTCGTCCTGTTGGGTGCACACACGGGAGGCTTGGCGCTCCTCGCCATGGCAGCCGTGCTTCTCGCGCTGCTGTTGTCGGCCCTGCGAGAATCACGGGCGCCATGCGCATCCTCGCACTGACAAGCTCCTGGCCGCGTCACGCCGAGGATCACTGCGGCCGGTTTGTTGCGGACCTGCATGAGGCGTTGCAAGGTCTCGGTCACAGTGTGACAACGATTGCTCCTGCATCAGATGGAGCACCAGTGAGCGAGAACTCCGCTGCGGGGGAGGTCGTTCGCGTCGGGAGGGACGAAGGGGTCTTTCAACGCCGCGGAGTCGAGCACGAAATCCGCCGCCGACCGTGGAAATGGCGTGGCGTTGTGCGCTTCATGCACGAGGCGCGCGACGCGCTCGCTGCGTTCGAGGCGGAGAGTGAACTCCTGCTCGTGCACTGGCCTGTGCCGCTGTTGCGGGCGGTCGCGAAGGATTGGTCGACACCCATCCTCGGGATCGCACATGGCGCGGATCTGGCGTTGTTGCGTCATCCGTTGCTCGCGGCCATGCTCGGTCGAGGCCGTGTGCGCGGACGTCTCGCCGGTCTCCTGACGGTGCGCAGAGTCGATCCGGTTCTCATCGCGAAGATCTTCGGTGCGCTGCCTGTCGCGGTGCATGCCATGGGAGCCAATTCGCGCGTGTTCCGGCCTGCTGGCGTCATGGACCCGGAGGCCAAGGGGCGTGTGCTGGGCGTTGGACGCTTTGAGCGCCTGAAGGGCTTCGATCTCCTGCTGCGCGCTGCGGCCGCGTGCGAGCTGCCCGTCATGCTGCTCGGTGACGGGCCTGAACGAGCGCACCTCGTGCGGCTCGCAAGAGACTTGCAGGTGGACCTTCTCGCGCCGGGGTTTCGCGGGCGCGAGGCCGTGGCCGCAGCTCTGCGTTCTGCGCGCGTGCTGGTGCAACCAAGTCGGCGCGGGTTCTTCGGGCGCGAAGAGGGCTTTCCCGTGGCGGTGATGGAGGCGCGCGCAACAGGCTGTCCCGTGCTGGCTTCCCGGACGGGTGGGTTGCCGGAACGCCTGCACGCTGAAGAACTCTTTGTCGCTGACGATCTGGCGGATTTGGTGCGTCAGTTGCGACCCTACGGTCGGATTCCCGCTGCAGCGCGTCCTGAGGCCGATCCCTTCGCCAGTGCGGAGGCTACAGCACGAGCGCTGCTCGGACTTGTTCCGCCTCGGCCAGTTCGTCAGCACTGAATGTGGCTGGCACGAGGGGGCCAAGTGCGGATTCGAGGGCTGCCGCGAAGCGCTGGGCAAGTGCTTCCGGGGTCGGGCACTCCTGAACGACGTCCTCGACGGCTGCTGTCCCGGGCATCAGGGGATGGCGGCGGAGGATGAGCGATCCGTGGTGGAGCATTCGCGTGCGGGTACGCCGCTGCGCCGAGCCCATGAGCTTTCGCCCCTGCACCACAATGTCGATGTCGGTCGCGCGATCAAAGCAGAGCAGTGGGCTCTTTCCCGCGTGGGTGGCGCTCCCACGTTCTGCTGCGTTCACTCCGAGTTCGTGCAGCACGGCGATGAAGGCGCTGTTGACGCGCGTGTAGGAATCCGGGCGTGAGAGTTGCGCGAGGGGATGCTCCGCCGGTGCGCTCAGGGACCAGGTGAGCTCATGCGCGTGCACAATGGCGCCACCGCCTGTCTGACGCCGGACCAGAGGCAATCCGTGTCTCCGCAGCGCCTCCAGCTCTCCCGCGTCACGCTGGAACCAACCCAACGATATGCCCGGGGGCGACCACGTGAAGAAACGAAGAGTCGGGGGCCCGCTTCCCGCCAGCAGTACCTTGTCGAGCGCCATCTGCAGATCCGGCGCGGCTGCGAGGAATGGCAGCCAGCGCACGGTCTGCATCGTCAGTTCCGTGCAGCGGGGCGAAACACGAGGTCCGTGTCCTTGGCGGCCTTCACTTCATCCACGCGCGAGACGGGCGTGGTATGGGGCGCGAGCTTCAGGTGCTCCGGATTGCTTGCGGCTTCCGCCACCACGGCTTCCATGGCGTCGCAGAAGCGGTCGAGTTCGTCGAGTGACTCGGTCTCGGTGGGCTCGATCATGAGCGCACCGTGCACATGGATGGGGAAGTAGACCGTCGGCGGATGGAATCCGTAATCGATGAGGCGCTTCGCGATGTCCAGCGTGATCACCTTGTTCGGGAGATCCTTGTCGTTGAATACCACTTCATGCAGCGTCGGTGTCTTGATGGGCAGGTTGAGAACCTTCTCGAGGCGCGCGCGGATGTAGTTCGCGTTGAGCACGGCATCCTCGGTGACCTCCTTCAGGCCTCTGGCTCCGAGGGTGCGGATGTAGACCCACGCGCGAATGAACATGCCCCACTGGCCGAACCAGGTTTTCACCGGGCCGATAGACCGGGCATCGCCACTCGCCGGAGCAAAGGGGGCGAGATTGCGGTTGAAGCCGATCGGGCCGGAGCCCGGGCCACCACCGCCGTGGGGTGTGGTGAAGGTCTTGTGCAGGTTGAAGTGCATCACGTCCGCGCCAATGCGCCCGGGCTGGAACACACCCATGGCTGCGTTGAAATTGGCGCCGTCCATGTAGACGAGTCCGCCGGCCGTGTGCACCGCATCCGCGATGGATGCGAATTCTTCCTCGAACACGCCGAGCGTGTTCGGGTTCGTGATCATGATGGCTGCGAGGCGCTCGTTCAGGTGCTCCTTGATGCTCTCAAGGCGCAGAATGCCGTCCTTGCCGGACGTGACTTGCACGCAGCGGAAGCCGCACATGGCTGCGGAGGCGGGATTGGTTCCGTGGGCACTGTCCGGAATGAGGAATACGTTGCGATCCTTCTGCCCGCGAGCGAGATGGTAGGCGCGGATCATGAAGACGGCGGTGAGTTCGCCGTGGGCGCCGGCAGCCGGAAGCAGCGAGACCTCATCGAAGCCGCTGAGGGCCGCGAGATCACGTGCCAATTCCTGCATGATGCGCTGATGCTGGACCAGGTACTGCGGTGGCCACTCGGGGTGCACCGCAGCGTAGGCGGGATCCGCAGCGACAGCTTCGTTCAGCCGCGGGTTGTGCTTCATGGTGCAACTGCCGAGGGGGTAGAGCCCGCGGTCGATGTCCCAATTCAAGGTCGAGAGGCGCGTGTAATGGCGCACCACTTCCACTTCACCGACTTGTTCCATGCCCCCGAGGCCATCCTCGCGGCCCGCGAAATCGAGCACGATGCTGTCGATGTGTGCGTCGGGTGAGCAGGCGCGCAGCCACTCCTTGTCCGGAGCCGCGCGATGAAAGATGACGCTCTCAAGCGGCGTGCGCATGGGCCTTCAACTCCTTGATGATGGTGGACATGCGCGCGTAGTCGAGCTCCGTCAGGGCGATGAGGCGCTGGTGCTTGCGGCCATGCTTGTCGAGCGGAATGCCTAGCAGGAAGCCCGCGGCCTCCAGTCGAGCACCAAGCTCCGGGCGTGCGGAGCAGTCCACCACAAACTCATTGAAGAACGCGCCTGAGTACACGCGGCGGAGCCCGAGCTCCTCCAGCGCAGCGAGGAACGCGCGGGCGGCACGCGCACTCATGCGCGCTGCTTCTTCAAGCCCCTTCCTTCCCATGAGGCTGATGTGAATGGCGCTCCTGAGGCACATCAGGCCCGAGGAGGTGCAGATGTTGCTGGTGGCCTTCTCGCGCCGGATGAACTGCTCGCGCGTGGCCAGTGTGATGCAGAAAGCCTCGATGCCGTTCCTGTCCACCGTGCGGCCCACGATGCGTCCGGGCATGGCGCGGATGTGCTTCTTGGCCGTGGCGAAGAAGCCGGCTGTCGGTCCGCCGAGTTGGAGTGGAATGCCGAGGCTCTGCATTTCTCCGCACACCACATCGGCCTCGGGAGGCTTCACGAGAGCCATGGAGAGGGCCTCGGTGACCACCACGATCCGGAAGGCGCCGGGCGCGATAGCGGTAGTTGATTCGAGCACGCCGAGCCAGTTCGGTGATTGCAGCACGACGGCGATCACGTCTTCGGCGCCGGCATCCAGCGGGACCTGCGTCGTGCCGGAGGTGGCGTCGAGCGCCATGTCGACCAGCTCGACATCCTGGAACTTGAGGTAGGTCGCGAGGACTGCGCGGTACTGAGGATTGAGGGCGGCGCTTGCGAGCACGCGTCGGCCCTTCGGGCGCAGTCGCTTCGCCATGAGCACGGCTTCGACACAGGCCGTGGAGCCGTCGTACATCCCTCCGTTCGCGATTTCCTGGCCTGTGAGCATGCTCACGTAGGTCTGGAATTCGTAGTACATGCGCAATGTGCCTTGCGAGACTTCCGGTTGGTAGGGCGTGTAGCTGGTCACCCACTCGGAGCGTGCAGCGAGGCTTGCGACCGTGGAGGCGATGAAGTGGTTGTAGAGCCCGCTGCCTGTGAGCGCGATGCGCGGCAGCGGGATCTTGCCGTCCTCGAGCTCGGCCAGGAGTGATGCCTCCGGCACCGGGCCACGGACCTCAGGCATGCGCCGCGTGCGCAGGGCCGCGGGGACACCAGCCAGAAGTTGATCGACGCTCGTTGCGCCAATGCGCTGCAGCATCTTCTTCCGGTCGTTCGGAGTGATCGCGCTGTAGCGCATGAAGAACTCCCTCGCTCAGTGACCTGCGGAGCGGTCGTTCACGGACTTCTGGTACGCCGCGGGCGAGAGCAGGCTGTCTTGCTCACTCACCTTCTCCATGCGGATCTTCAGCATCCAGCCCTTGCCGTAGGGATCGGACTTCAGGATGGAGAGGTCTTCCACGAGAGCATCGTTGCGCTCAAGCACTTCGCCGGTGATGGGCGCGTAGAGATCCGCGACGGCCTTGACGGATTCGATTTCGCCGAACACCTCACCTTGCTGGATGTCCTTGCCGACCTCGGGGAGGTCAAGGAACACCAGGTCGCTGAGTTGCTCGACGGCGTGGGCCGTGATGCCGATCCAGGCGACGCTGCCGGCAGCATCCACGCGCGCCCATTCATCCTTGTCCGTGTACTTGAGATCCGTAGGGAAGTTCATGCTTTCCTTTCGCTGCCGACAGGCTTCGATCGTTTGCGACTGTAGAAGGGTAGCTGTGTGAGCGTGGCCGCGCCTTCGTGGCGACGCGTCCGCACCTTGAGTGGGGTCCCGGCTGCGAGCGTCGCGGCATCGATGCGCGCTGTCGCGATGTTGCGGCCGAGGGTTGGCGAGCGTGTGCCACTGCAAACCACGCCGACCACTTGCTCACCCGCGAGGACTTCCGAGCCTTGGCGCGGAATGCTGGGGCCATCGACGAACAGCGCCACGGTCTTCTTCAGTGGCGGGTTGGTCCCGAGGCGCTGGATGGCTGCACTGCCGATGTAATCCGCCTTCGAGCGCAGCGCGTAATCAAGGCCGGCTTCGAAGGGATTGACAGACAAGTCCATTTCGTGACCGTAGAGCGGCATCCCGGCTTCGAGACGCAGCGTGTCGCGGCAGCCGAGTCCGCACGGACGCACCCCAAGCTCCTTGCCCGCTTCGAGGGCGGCAAGGAACAGAGCACGCGCGTTCTCAGCGGGCACGATGAACTCGAATCCGTCTTCGCCGGTGTAGCCGGTGCGGGAAACCGTGAGGAGCCCGAACGGACTCTCAACATCCATGCAGTTGTAGTACTTGAGTGCCAGCACTGCAGCGAGTCCGATGCGCGTCACGACTTCCGCTGCCTTCGGCCCCTGCACCGCGACCATGGCGAGGCGTTCGGAGTCATCAGTGACTTCCGCGCCGATGGCGGCGGCTTCGCGCCGGATCACTGCGAGGTCCGCGACGCGGTTGCCTGCATTGATGACGAACAGGAATCCCTGCTGTTCGCGGTAGATGAGAATGTCGTCGAGCACGGTGCCTTCAGGCGTGAGCAGCAGTGCGTAGCGCACACGGCCCTGCTCGAGATTCTCCGCGTCGTAGGTCTGCAAGCGCTGCACCAGTTCGAGGGCCTTCGGGCACCTGAAGCGCACGCGTCCCATGTGCGAGAGATCAAAGACACCCGCCGTCGTCCGGACGGCCTCATGCTCGGAGCTGATGTCCGTATACATGACCGGCATCTCGAAGCCGGCGAACTCCACCATGCGGGCTTTGAGTTCGATGTGGAGGGGCTTCAGGACGGTCGTGGCCATGCGCGCGCATTCTCCGTGTCCTCGGCGCAGGATCAATCCCGCGCCATGGCGCGGGATTCTGTAGACCCGGAGAGGCCTCTTCTGCGAAAATGACCAAGCTCTGGCAAGCTGACGCCGAAGTATGGACAACCACTGCTGAAGGTGACTCGTGGAACTGGACACAAGCACAGGAACTCTGAACTTCCGGATCTTGATCCATGGCCCGGATGGAGCAACCAAGGCCCGCAATCTGGCAGGCCTGCAGGAGGCCCTGCCGCGGGACGAGGTGTCCGCCATCAGCACACTCCACGCGAGTGGCGACCGGGTCATGAGCTTTGTGCACCGGCCGCGGGGCATGGAGAGGCGCGGGTTCCACTGTGGATTCCATTACATGGTCGCACCGGGTGCGGTGAAGGCACCGGCCCTTGAGCGGCTGATGATCCAGGCTGCGGATGCCGTTGTGTTCCTGCCTCAACGTGAGGACCCAGCGGGCGCGAGCTCTCGCTCGTGTTTCGAAGCGTTGTTGCGTGATGCGCGATCTGAGAGCGCCAAGCGTTCCATTCCGCTCTTCGCACTGGACTACTGCGATGCGCTGGACAGGTCGAGCACGGCCAGCATGTTCCGCACTCGCGAGCGTGTGCAGATTCTCGCGTCGCCTGGTGATACACCGGCAGCGATCCTCGACGTGCATGCGCGTGTGCGCAGCGAAGTCCTGCGCAGTTTCGATGGCCTCAGTCGCGAACGCGTGCGTGAACTGGAACAGCGGCGCAGCACCGCCAAGAGTCCTCTCCGCCTCGTGCGCGGAAGCCGTCTGCCTCTTCTGCTCGGTGCAGCGTTTGGCGTGGCGGGCATTGCGCTGCTCGCCTGGTGGCTCGCAGGGCAACTGTAAGAAGCTTCACCGACCGCGCCGCCTGCTCTGTTCGGGGGTGATCCCGCTTCGCAGAGGCCGCTCGGATGCACTCGAAGGATCTGCTCAGCGGGACCCCATGCGCCACGCGCCGATACGGCGCAGGCGGCGCAGCGTGGAGGCGGCGCCGGGTGCGGACTGTCAGGCTCCGTCGTGGGAGCGACGCACCCAGGCCATGCGCAGATGTTGCAGGGCTTGGGTGAGCATCTCGGATTCCGATTCTTCGAGCGTGCCCCGCGTCTTCGCCTCGAGGATTCCGAGGAGATCAATGCTGAAGCGGGCACGCGGGAGGGAGATCTCCGTCGCGCCATCCACTGGGCTCGGCATTTCGCCAAGTGCGATAGCAGCCTGCGTGTAGAGCTGCATGACGAGATGCTCGAAGCGCGCCTCTGGCAGTTCTTCCTCGCTCACGAGCGCTCTCCTGCCACGCTGGCGCGACTCTTGGCCGCGCGAGCGCGCTGTTGCGCTGCGCGCACGAAACCCTTGAAGATGGGATGGGGCGTGAGCGGGCGGCTCTGGAATTCGGGATGGAATTGAACGGCGAGGAACCACGGGTGATCGGGATACTCGACGATCTCCACCAAGTCCTTCTCCACATACATGCCGGAGAAGACGAGGCCTTTGGCGGAGAGCAGTTGGCGGTAGCGGTTGTTCACCTCGAAGCGGTGACGATGCCGTTCGCTGATGCGCGCTTCGCCATACAGCGAGTGAGCAAGCGTGCCCTCCTTGAGTGTGC
Organism: Planctomycetia bacterium; assembly: GCA_005790545.1. Classification (GTDB taxonomy): domain Bacteria; phylum Planctomycetota; genus SXUL01. The sequence continues at coordinate 45,466 of SXUL01000068.1, forward strand.
AGGGGTACGCCCCGAGGCGCATGGTGCCGCCCTTGTTGGCGACACCCTTCTGTTCATCCATCAGGTCGATCACCGGTACCGGGCACTCGGGTTCGAACTCCGTCGAATTCGCGGGCGCGAGGCCGCACACGTTGCGTGCGAATTCGATGACCAGCATTTGCAATCCGAGGCAGATGCCGAAGAGGGGAATTCCCTCCTCGCGTGCGAAGCGGATGGCTTCGATCTTGCCCTGGATGCCGCGGTGGCCGAAGCCGCCGGGGATGAGAATGCCGTCGACACCGGCAAGGTGGGCCCTCGCTCCGTCACGCTCAACGGCTTCCGCGTCGACCTTTTTGAGCTTCACCTTCACGCGCTGGGAGATGCCAGCATGCGCAAGGGATTCGTAGATGGATTTGTAGCTGTCATTGAGTTGGATGTACTTCCCGCACACCGCAATGGTCAGCTCTTCGTCGACGGCCTTGATGGTCTGCACCATCTCACGCCAGTCATCGAGATGCAGGTCGCCAGCAGGAAGCTGCAAACGACGCACGACGATTTCGTCCAGCCCGTGCTCCTGCAGCATGAGAGGAACTTCGTAGATGGTCGTGCGCACGTCGCGCTCCTCGATGACCGCTTCGCGCGGCACGTTGCAGAAGAGGGACAGCTTGCCGAGCATGTCGTCGTCCATCTCGACTTCCGTGCGACAAACCAGCACGTCCGGCTGGATGCCGATCTGGCGCAGGTGGGCCACCGAGTGCTGGCTGGGCTTCGTCTTCAGTTCACCGGCGGCGCGAATGTAGGGAACGAGAGTCAGGTGAATGAACATCACCTTGTCGCGACCCTGCTCGAGGGCGAACTGGCGGATGGCTTCGAGGAAAGGCAGGCTCTCAATGTCACCCACGGTGCCACCGACTTCGGTGATGACCACATCGAGGTCATGCGTGGCCATTTTGAGGATGGCGGACTTGATTTCGTTGGTGATGTGCGGGACGACCTGCACCGTACTGCCGAGGTACTCTCCGCGGCGCTCCTTCTCGATCACGGAGAGGTAGATGCGTCCGGTGGTGAAGTTGGAGTTCTTCGTGATGGGGGAGTGCGTGAAGCGCTCGTAGTGACCGAGATCGAGGTCGGTCTCAGCGCCGTCACTGGTGACGTACACCTCGCCATGCTGGTAGGGACTCATGGTCCCCGGGTCCACGTTGATGTACGGGTCGAGCTTCTGCATACCGACCTTGAGCCCGCGACGTTCGAGCAAGAGCCCGATGGAGGCCGCGGTGAGGCCCTTGCCCAAGGAGGAAACCACACCACCCGTCACGAAGATGTAGCGTGCCATCGCCAACTCTCCCCCTTGCCCTGCAGGTCCACGAACCGCGCTCAACGCACCGCGCCGCGGCGCACGAAGGCTTCGAAGTCCTCCGGCGTGTCGATGCCCGTCGGGCATCTGCGCGCGCGCAGCACCTTCACAGGAATCCCGTGCTCCAGCAAGCGCAGCTGCTCGAGGGACTCGAGGACTTCCAGCGGCGATTGCGGGAGCCGGAGGAAGCGTGCGAGCGCTTCCCGGCGCCAAGCGTAGATGCCGAGGTGCAAGAGTGGCCAGCCCCCCGCGAGGATCGGCCCTTCTTTCCCGTGCGGGATGGGAGCGCGCGAGAAGTAGAGGGCACGCCCGGTCTCCGTCATCACCACCTTGACGCGGTTCCGATTGGTGACGGCCTCGTCTGCCGGAAAGGGCGCTGCGGCCGTGGCGACCTGCGTCTCACGCTCTTGCCCGAGAGCCTCGATCAATTGGTCGATGAGTTCCGGGTCGGTATCCGGCTCGTCCCCTTGGACATTCACGATGACATCGGCCGCGAGGCTTGGAAGCAGTTCGCCGATGCGGTCAGAGCCGGTCTTTGCTGCACGGGAGGTCATCCGCACCTGTCCACCGAAAGAACGTACCGCCTCCGCAATGCGCTCATCGTCCGTGGCTACAAGCACTTCCGTCGGAAGCTTGGCCAACTTCGCGCGCGCCCAGACGTGCTCGATGAGCGTCCTGCCGAAGGCTTTCAAGAGCGGCTTGCCCGGCAAGCGAGTACTGCCGTATCGGGCCGGGATGACGACCACGGCCCGTGCGGACATTTCAGCGCCCGATGGTGACACCTTGGGGGATCTCCACTTCTTTCCGCATGTTCCAGAAGGCCCATGCGGCGATGCGCAGTTCGGATTGGCGCTTCATGAGGGCGCGACCGCGATCGTCGTCCGGTCCGGCCGGATTCCGACAGACCACCTTGGTGCGTTGTCCATCGAGTTCGAAGTAAAGACACCAGCGAAAGCGCTCGGGCAGAGTTCCGTTGCCCGTGATGAGGGGCTCATCGCCTGCTTCGAAAGGGGTCGCCAGTTCCGTCAGCCCCTTCTCCCCGAGCCCTTTCAGCATGCGGTCCACGAGGGACTCGGGAAGCACTTTGAAGGTCTGGTCCTGACTACCGAGTGCGATGGACAAGCGTCCGCGCTCGGTGGCGAGCCCGGGATGGCCCTCATTGACGGCAACGGCACGCGTGACCCGGTCCTTGATGTGGTCGTAGATCACCATCCGGACCGTGCGCTTGCGGGCTTCGGGTTGAGCGGTTGCGGACGCATCAGCCGAGGCAGCCGGCGAAGTCGTCGGGCCGCTGGCAGGGGCGGCGTTGCCGGGTGTCTGGCAAGCGGAAAGAAGGAAAGCCAACACCAAGAGAGGGAGGAGGGTCGGGCGCATACGCATCTCGGATGGACTCCAGCAGGGTGGCCGGTGGCGATGGTAACCGTCGAGTGTCGGGCGCGCAGAGTCTCTGCTGGTCGAGCGACAGTGTCCCGCATGCAGCGGTGCACTCGCAGAAGCTCCCCAACATTTTGTGGTGCGTTCGTTGACGTGCGTGCGTGTGCGTCATATGTTTCGGGCACTCGTGCCTTGAAGTCCGGGGGCGGACGGATGCCGAGCTGAGGACAACATGGGGAAGCTTGAAAAGGCGGGTGTGGGGATCGTGGTGGCATTGCTGGGAGTGATCCTGGTGGTGGCGCTGCTTGGCGGGGATGAAAGCAAGAATGCCGCGGCAACTGCTGCAGGCGGAGCTCCGGCGGATACGCCAGCGCTGTCCGCGGAGCGTCACGTTGACGGCATGACACCCGGTGCTGTGGTGGAGTCGAAAGACATCACCGCAAGCACTCCGGTGGCGACGCCGGAGGTGACACCCGTTGCGACGCCGGTGACGACTGATGTCGTCAGCGCGCCCGTCACAACACCGGTGACCACGCCCGTGGTCGCGCCGGTGACGACACCGATCGTTGACGCACCGATCGCCGCAGCCGCAGCGCGCGAGGTCACCGTCAAGAACGGTGACAGCCTCTGGAAAATCGCCGCGCGCGAAGTGCGTGCGAAAGATGTGGATGCCTACATCCGCGAGATTCGTGCACTCAACGGTCTCGGCGAGAATGCGCGTCTGAAGGTCGGATCGAAGCTCAAGGTCCCCGCGCGCGCAGCGGAAGCTGTTGTTGCCGGAGCAGAGAAACCTGCGCTCGTCACGGATGCAGCTGGTCCGTTTGATGCCGCGAAGCCCGTGGCTGTGGTGGAAGCGCCCGTCGTCGCAGGCGGCGCACTCCGCGAGTACACGGTGAAGAAGGGCGACGCGCTTGCACTCATCGCGAAGCGTGAGTGCGGGTCCGAGAAGGCCGTGAAGGAAATCATGGCGCTGAACCAACTGAAGAACGGCAACGTTCTGAAGATTGGCCAGAAGCTGAAGCTGCCCGCACGCGGGCAGTGAGTCGATCAACGCGCGGCGACACGCGGTCGTCGCGCGCGGTGATCGGTCATGTGCGCCGCTCGCACACGACTGGTTGCCCGGGTGCTCCAAGAAGATCGTGTTCGAGGGAATCGACACGCCCTGCGCTCGGGGGATGACGCAGGTGACTTCGAGAGGGCGCCCTTCGAGTTGAAGGCCGGGCTGCGTTCCGAGGGAAGAACGCGGTCCGGCATCTTTGTTGGCGGGCTCAACGCGCGTCGAGCGCGGGGCCGAGCCAGAGCCGCCACGAGCCGTCCACTTCAGCGAAGTGAAGGCGCTGTGGTTGGATGAGGCCGCTCGCCTCCATTTCCATGCGCGTGCGCAGCGGCCTGGCCGCGTCTTCCCAGCTCACGCGCTCACCTGAACGCGCACTCGCGGCAGCGCACACCATGCGTTTTTCGCTCTCGGTCATCTTCGCGAAGTCCCACACAACGCGCACGGGAACTGCGGTGATGGCACCCTTGCGCGTCACCGAAGTCGCAGGGCCGAAGCGCACTTCCTTGCCTGGTGAGGAGAGGAAGTGTCCGAGCCCGGTGAAATCGTCCGCTGGCTGCCAGACGGCTTCGGGCGGCTTTGCTGGTGCGTTCTTGCCTGGCACAAGCGCAGCGGGCTTGCCGTCCTCTCCCACGATGGCGATGTGTCGGCAGTAGGCATTCCAATCTTGCGCCTCCGTGGCGCGGATGATCCCGCGAATGATCGCTTCTGCATGGGGCAGCGCGGGACCAAGCGGGTTCGGACCGGGTGCGGCTGCTGGTTCGACTGTGGTGCAGGCGACGAGCGCGAGACAACAAACGAGGGCGATGCGTTGCATGTCAGCTCACGGGTGGCTCGAGTCCGTGTCGCTCGAGCTTCTTGTAGAGATTGCTGCGCTGGATGCCGATCACCTCGGCGGTGCGCTTGATGTTCCATTCCTGCTCGCGCAGTTTGCGCTCGAGCCAGACTTTCTCGCTGCGGTCGCGAAACTCCTCGAAGTCATTCACCTGCAGGAGTTCGTCGAGGGAACCAGCCGGAGTGTCGCGACGCCGACCGAGAGACAGATCCGCAACATCGATGGTCTCGGAGGTCGCCAACAGTGCAGTTCGCTCCGCAAGATTGCGCAGTTCACGCACGTTGCCCGGCCAGCGTTGCATGGGCAGCCAGCGGCAGGCATCGAGACTGAGTCTGGGAGGTGTGCGCCCTGCTCTTTTCGCAAACTGTGCGAGGAAACGCGTGAAGAGCTCCACCACGTCATCGCCACGATCGCGCAGTGGTGGCACATGGATCGGCACGACGGCGAGACGGTAGTAGAGATCCTCGCGGAAGCGGCCTTCAGCGACTTCCTTCTCGAGGTCTTTGTTGCTCGCGGCGAGCACACGGCAATCGGCGGGAATCGATTCCTCGCCACCGACCCGGGTAACGCGGGCGTCTTCGAGGGCGCGCAGCACTTTCCCCTGCGCTGGCAGCGGCATGTCCGCGATCTCGTCGAGGAAGAGAGTGCCCTCGTGCGCCATTTCGAAGCGCCCGGCACGGCGTTCCGAGGCGCCGGTGTACGAACCGCGTTCGTGTCCGAAGAGTTCGTTCTCGATGAGTTCGACGGGCAGAGCTGCACAATTCACTTCGACGAACGGCTTGCCGTTGCGCGGCGAAAGGAGGTGCAGATTGCGCGCAACCAGTTCCTTGCCGGTGCCGTTCTCGCCACTGATGAGCACGCGCGCGTCACTGGCTGCAACGCGGCTGACGAGATCGCGGAGGGCGACCATGGGGCGCGATGAGCCGACAAGTTCGTGACGCCCGAGTGCCGCGCCCGCGAGGCGTTGAGCGGTCTGTGCGAGTTCCTTCCGGCTGACAGCGTTGCGGACTGCCAGCAGCAGGCGCTCCCGGTCGAGAGGCTTCTCGCAGAAGTCCCAGGCGCCAGCCTTGGTTGCTGCCAGAGCCGTTTCAATGGTGGCGTGGCCGGAGATCATGATCACCGGTGGAGCGACACGCAGGAGTTGCACGGCCTTCAGGACCTCAAGTCCGTCCATACCGGGCATCTTGATGTCACACAGGACAACATCGTAGGCGTCGTCGGCTCGCAGCATGGCGAGTCCCGTCGCGCCGTCCAACGCCGAGGTCACGGTGTGGCCCTCGTAGCGGAGGATCATCTCAAGGGCGCTGCGGATGGAGGCTTCGTCATCGATGACGAGGATGCGTGCCATGGTCGTCGGCGCGCAACATATCACGCGGGACTTCGAGTAATCTCGTTGTCATGCAGAGGCTCTTCGAGCTGCGCCTGAAGCCCGAGAGGCTTGTCATCGGCCTGAACAGCGGAACTTCCGCAGACGCCATCGATGCGGCCTTGGTGCGCTTCCGTGGTTCCGGTCCGGGACTCCGGCACGAAATGCTGGCTGTGCGTGAGCACCCGTGGCCGGAGCACATCCGGCGCCTGCTGCTTCTTCCGGCGGCTCTAGGTGCCGCGGACATTGCGCGTCTGCACCACGAGACAGGGCTGCACTTCGCGGCCGCGGCGCGGGAGCTCATGGCGGGAGCCTCGGTGAGCAGCGCGAACGTCGATCTGATCGGTTCGCACGGGCAGACCGTGGCGCATCTGCCTGCACGCGAAGCCGGCGCTGCTACCGCCACGCTGCAGATCGGCGACCTGGATGTCATCGCTGAGGGCACAGGCATTCCCGTGGTGGGGGACTTCCGTGCACGTGACACGGCTGCTGGCGGGCAAGGTGCTCCGCTCATGCCGTTCCTCGATCACGCACTGTTCGCGGCGAACCCGGGCACGGTGTGTCTGAATCTCGGGGGCATTGCGAACATCACGGTGGTCGCTGCGGAGCCGGAAGCCTGCATAGCCTTCGATACCGGCCCGGCCAACATGCCTCTGGATGAGCTTGCCTCCAAACTCACACAAGGACACGAGAGCTACGACCCCGGCGGGCGCCTGGCTGAGTCCGGCCACGTGGATGCGATTCTGCTGGAACGATTGATGCGCCATCCGTACGTGCTGCGCGCGCCGCCGAAGACCACCGGCCGCGAGGAATTCGGCCAGGAGTTCCTGCGGGCGCTGCTCGCGAAGGAAGGGCACATTGCGCTCGCGGATGTGCTCGCCACCCTGACCGCGTTCGTGGCGGACGCGGTGCATCACAGTGTGACTCAGTGGGCACCCCTTCCGGTGCGTGAGATCGTGGTGAGCGGTGGTGGTGTGCACAACCTCGCGCTGATGCGGCGCCTGAAGCAGCGCTTCTTCCCCGTGCCCGTGCATTCCATCGCGGAGCACGGTGTGGATCCCGATGCGAAAGAGGCATTGCTCTTCGCGTGGCTCGCTCATGAGCGCATCATGGGGAGTGCAACGAATGTGCCCAACGCGACGGGCGCGCGCTGGCCCGTGGGATTGGGGAAGCTGGCCTGGTAGCCGGACCCTTGGCCAAGTCCTTCTCTGGGGCTGATTTGTGGGCGTCCCGAGGGTGGGCAATGGCGCGTTGACAGCCCTCAAGCCCTGCATAGAATGGCCGGACCTTTGGCCCCGTTGCATCCCGCCGCGAGGAGCCGAAACTGGACGAGGGTGCTTGGCACCCGTTGGAATGGGATTCGGAGACACACGCCCATGCTGAAGTGGGGTACGTATTCAATCGTTGCCGCGTTGACACTGTCCTTCCTCCCAATGGCCGTGGCACAAGACCCCGGCCAGACGTTGAAGGATGCCATCTCGCTCTATGAGAGCGGCAAGAACGATGCCGCCCTCGAAAAGCTGCGTGCCGTCCTTGCGGCGGACCCGAGCTCTGAGCAGGCATGGACCCTCCGCAACGCGGTGGAGCAGGACATCTGGGCGCGCATCATGATCAAGGGCGACGCCCACCACGCTGTGGTGGCGCAGCTCTTCCGTCTCGCGATTCCCGCGGAGAAGGCGCAGACAGCCAACGACGAAGCCATCAAGGCTCTCGTCGAGAAGCTCGACAGCCCTGACTGGGCGGAACGCCAGAAGGCCTCGCTGCAACTCGCGGCCGACCACGGCGAGTACGCCGCGGCCTACCTCGCGCGCCGTCTCGGCAGCGAGGACACGGAACTCCGCGCGGGCACCATGGAGTGGCTGCGCCGCATGGGCCGCCGTGCCGTGATGCCGCTGATCCAGCTCCTCGACAGCGAGAACCCGCTGGTGATCGCGAACTCACTGACGCTGCTCGGCCAGGCGGGTGATGCACGAGCGCTGCCTTATGTTGCAGCCTTCGCCAGCATGCCCGTGGAGCACGCCGGAGCGATGGTCGTCAATGCCGCGAAGGACGCGTGCAAGCGCCTCGGTTGCACGGCCGCCAGTTCGGCCGACATCTGGGCGCTGTTCCTCGGGACCGCCGAGGCTTACTACCAGCGCAACGTGGACTTCGTCGCTGACGGCACCACGGTCTGGAACTACGAAGGTGGCAAATTGGTCGCGCGGGAGGTGCCTGCTGCCCTCTATCACCTGAAGCTCGCCGAGGACATCCTCTTCGACAGCTTCAACTACGACCCGACCCATGCGGGAGCGTCAGTTCTCCTCGCATCGGTCCTCATCGCGGAAACCGAGGCGGTGTCCGGCATGGGTGCCGACGACGCGGCCAAGGTGGCTGCGGCGGCTGATGCTGCGACGCTTGCGAAGGCTCTCGGCGCCGCGACCCTCGATGGCGTGGTGAAGAAGGCCATGGCGGACAACCGTGGTTCCGTCGGCGCCGCAGCCATCCGGCTTCTCGCCGGGATGTGCTCGGACTGCACCGGTTGCTCGGTCGCGGACGCTCTCAAGGGTGGCAACAAGGAGATGCGCTACGCCGCAGCTCTCGCCATCGGATCCATGGGCCATGCGGATGAGCTCAATGGTGCGCTGGTTGAGGCTCTGGGCGAGATGCTCGGCCAGGACGCGCTGCGCACCGCTGTGGTCATCGACGACAACGAAGCCACCCGCTCGACCCTCGTCGCCGGGCTCAACAAGGCCGGCTGGTTTGCGAACGGTGTCGCGAGCGGCAGCAATGGCCTCTCAACCGTCCGGCAACTGCCCATCGAGGACGTGGTGGTCCTCCGCTACGACCTGAAGGACCGCACCGCCCACGAAGTCGCGCGCACCCTCGCTGGCGACGCACGCACGGCCTCGGTGCCGCTCGTGATCCTCGCCGACGAGAACACCGCCGCTGCGGCGCAGGAGCAGTTCGGCTCGAAGGCCAAGCTCATCCTCACGACGCCCCTCGCGGAGGGTTCATTCGAGCCCCAGATCCGCGCGCTGCTGAGCAGCCTCGATGGCGCACGTGAATCGGCGACGGCGGATGCTGCCAAGGCTGCGGCGATTCTCGCGCACATGTGCGGGTCCGTCACTGCTCCGGTTGCGAAGGCACTGCAGGCAACGCTCAAGGGCGAAGATCGCGTGCGCGTGCCTGCCATGCGTGCACTCGGCAACATCGGCGACGCATCCTCCATCGCGGGGCTGCTCGCGGTGTTCAGCGATGCAGCGGCTTCGGAAGCCGCTCGCAGCGCAGCCATCCTCGCTGCGGCGCGCGTCGCCAATGCCGGCGGCAAGCCCAACGCGGACGTGAATGCAGCGCTGACCTCGGCTCTCGGTTCCGCGACGGGCTCTGTGCGTAATGCCGTCGGCACCGCCGCGGCCATCGCGCCCGCTGATGCTGAGACCCGCAAGGGCTGGCTCAACGCGCTCCGCGCTGGCATCGCCGTGAATCTCGGCGGCTGAAGCAGTTCTCCGCTTCAAAGCGAAAGGCGGCCAACCCTCGGGGTGGCCGCCTTTTTCGTTTGCACGCAACTGGGTGCAGAGCCGACGGCGGGAATTGAACCCGCGACCTGCGGTTTACGAAACCGCTGCTCTACCGCTGAGCTACGTCGGCCGGTCGTCCGCGCGGGAGCGCGGTGGCGCCTAGGATGCGAGAGGATGCGGTGCAGGACAAGGGGGCTTGTCGGCTTGCCAGCGTGGGGGCGAGAGGGGTAAAAACGTGCGTCGCGCGGGCGGTTACCGGCGCGACAGTCCCGGGGAGCAGCAGCCGTTGGAGTCACCGCACCAATTCCGCATCGGCGTTGATGAAGCGGGCTACGGGCCTCGTTTGGGGCCGCTCGTGCTCGGACTCGTGCGCATCGATGGAGCGCAGGCTCTCTCCGAGGTGCTCCGGCATGTGGGCGAAGAAGGCCCCACGATCATCGACAGCAAGAAGCTCTATCAGGGGCAGCTCGCGCGTCTCGAGGTTGCGGCCCTCTCCCTGTTCGCGTGCGCGCGTGCGGCGCAGCCGCGGAACTTGCAGGAGATTCTCCAGCGCGCTCCCGCCGCACTCGCCGAGCATCCTTGGTATGGAGACCTCGATCTTCCGTTGCCGCTGGCTGCCGAGTCTCGCGCCGTGGACCGCGCCTCTGCCGCTCTGTGGCGTGCATTGAAGCGCGAGAGGGTGGCCCTCGGCGCTGCGACGGTGGCGCCGGTCCTCGAGGGGCACTTCAACGCAGAGGTGCGCCGCGGCCTCAACAAGGCGGATCTGGAACTCGCGGGGATTGGTGAGCTTGTTCAGGGGCATCTGCCCGCCGCGGCCAAGGGGCTGGTGCTGTGCGACCGGCTTGGAGGCAGACGGCACTACGGTGAGTGGCTGGCTGGTTTGCACCCCTTCTGGTCGCCGGGCGAGAAGCGCGAACGCGACACCGAAAGCTCCTACATGCTGGTGCAGGGGCGTCGGGAGATCCACTACCGCTTTCTCGTGAATGGCGAGAGCGTTGCGGCAGAGATCGCGGCCGCGAGTGTGCTCGCGAAATATGTGCGCGAGCTCATGATGCATCTGTTCAACCGCTTCTGGACCCGCAGGAAGGACGGTCTCAAGGGGACCGCCGGATATCCGCAGGATGCCGAACGGTTTTTGACAGCCCTCGAAGGCGACGGACTGCTCGCAAGCCACCGCGCGGTGCTGGTGCGTTCGCGCTAGCGCGCGGGGTATGCTTCTCGACCCCGATGGCGGGGCGGAGTTCTCAATCCCCGTGAAGATCGCGATTCTTGGTGGTGGCATCACAGGTGTAACCGCAGCCCGGCAGCTCGCCGCCGCGGGGCACTCTCTCGCCCTCTTCGAAGCAGGCGATCGGCTGGCCGGACTCTGCGCCAGCAGTGTCATCGACGGCTTCGTCGCTGATCACGCGGGCGGGCACATCCTCTTCTCGAAGGACAAGGAAGTCCTCGAGTTCATGCTGAAGGCGCTGGACGGCATCGGATACCACACCACCCGACGCGAGACGGCCATCCGCCTGAAGGGGCGCTACGTGCACTATCCCTTCGAGAACGGGCTCGGCGATCTCGAGGATGGTGATCGCTTCACCTGCTTGAAGGACTACATCCTTGCGTGGCACGAACGCCGTTCGGGTGCCAAGGCAGCGCAGGATTTTCATGCCTGGTGCCTGTGGCGCTTTGGAAGGGGTATCTGCGAGCTGTTCATGCACCCCTACAACGAGAAGATCTGGAACGTGCCGCTCAGCGAACTGGGCACGTTCTGGGTGGAGGGCCGCGTTCCGGATGCGCCGATGGAGGATGTTCTCAGGAGCGCGCTCGGCACGCGCACCGAGGGCTATGTGCATCAGTCGATGTTCCACTACCCGCTCAGCGGAGGGTTCGAATCACTGGTGAAGGGAATGGCGCGTGGCCTGCCCCCTGATGTCGTGCGCCTGCAGACGCCCGTGACGAGTGTCGCGCGGGACGGAGCGGGTTTCGCTGTGAATGGAGAGCACTTTGATCAGGTGGTTTCCACGATTCCACTGCAGAGTCTCGGACGGGTGCTTGCGGGTGTTCCGGCCGCGCTGAAGCAGAGCTTCGCTGCGCTCGATCACGTTTCGTTGCGCAACGTCTTCATTGCGCTGGAGAAGAAGGATGCTCCGCCACTCTCCTGGATCTACTTCCCGCATGAAGCGGATGGTCCCCAGAACCGGGTGACGTGGCTTTCGAACTACAGTCCGCAGAATGCTCCGGCCGGGATGAGTTCCGTGATGGCCGAAGTGACGTGGTATCGCAATGCGCCGGGGAATCCCGCTGCCACGACGGAGGCTGTGCTGAATGGCCTGGTGAAGAATGGACTCTTCACACGCGACGCGGTCCGCTTCACCCGCGTGTTCGACGTGGAGCACGCCTACATCCTCTACCGGCACGGTCTGGAGGCGGAACTCGCGAAGCTGCGGGCATACACCGAGTCGCTCGGGCTGCACGTGGTCGGCCGCTTCGGCAACTACAGCTACTTCAATTCGGATGCTTGCGTGCGCGCGGCGCTGGACAAGGCCGCCGAGATCACTGCGCGGAGCTGATCAGAAACTCGTGAGCACCATGTGCCGCGAGGCGGATGTGCCGAGCACAGCGCCCCCGGCGTCGCTCACTTCGATGCGCCACGTGACGATGAGAGGGTCGTCTGCAGCGAAGACCTCTGTCGGAAGCGGCCAGTCGCCGAGTCCTGCGCTGGCGAGGAGTGGCTGAAGCGGGAGTGTGAGAGCACCATCCGCATCGCGTCCGAGCAGTGCGAGAGGTACAGCCAAGCGCAGACTCCGTCCGGGCACATCGAGAAGCACGCAGGCGGAGGCAGCGGCCGCAGAGACGCGGGCACGCAATACGGGCGGGGCCGAAGCCCTGCCGAGATGAACCGCCTCTTGCGGCGCCAGGAGTTCGACGGGTGCACCCTCGCCAGGTGTTGCGGTGGGGGTGAGATCGTGCACCCAAGGGGCCTTCGGGAGTGCGCGCAACCAGCGCAGCTGAAGTTCCATTGCGGCAGCGGTCGCGGCGGACTTGGCAAACAACGCAGGCCACTCGGCTTTGCGATCGAGGACGAACGCCTCGGCATTGCGCGCGTCCATGAGGTAGGGCTGCCGCATCAGAAACGGGAGGTAGCTGTCCACCGTGGGTGCGCCGCTGTGTTCCGTGGGAACGTTGAAGACAAGCGCCAGATCGTTCTTGGTGGTGGCGGCATGAATACCCTGTTGCAGGCCGCGGACGGATGCGCCAGCCTCGACGTAGTTCGCGACGGATCCTGTATAGAGCATGGCGAAGAGCAGCAGCGCTGGGGCTGCCATCAGGCCCGCCTTCACGGGCGAGAGTGACAGGTGCGCAAGACACGCACCCAGGCACCCGAGTGGCAACGCCATCAAGTGATAGGCACTGCGCCCGTTGAGGAGGTTGGGAAAAATGATGAACACGAACAACACCGGCGCCCAACTCAGAGCCAGCCAGCTCACACTGCTGAGGGCGAGAGCAGGCAACCCGGTTCCGCGTGCCCGCGAAAGGAGCGCGGTGCCGAGTGCTGCGGCGAATGAAACGCCCATGAGCAGCGTGAAGAGGAATCCGAGCCCGAGCGCAGGACCGGCGTCGCTGAAGGGGAAGAACAGGAGCTTCAGCGTGCGACCGAGATGCTCGAAGGTCCCGTTGGCCTCTGCGTAGGCGCTCATCGATGGGGTGCCGGCGTATCCGCCGGAGAAGCGCCCGAAGATGAGCCAGCGGCAGGCGAAGTAGAGCGCGACCAGCACGAGACTGCCGATGACCGCGATGCGGACAGCCTTGAAGCGGGTGCCCGGGCTGCCGTGCTGCAAGGCGAGCAGTCCCAGCATGGGAAACACGGCGAGAGCATGTTCGCGCGAGAGCAATCCGAGAGCCGCGTACACGAAGGCCAAGACCAGATGTCTCGTGCGTGTGCCGCGCAACCAATCCATCCACGCCGAGAGCGCGGCGAGGGAGAAACCGAGCCCGAAGACCACGGTGCGCTGAGTGGTCCAGAGGATCGCCTCCGGTGCCAGGGGATAGAGCGAGAACAAGAGCGCGCCGAGAAAAGCTGCGCGCGGTGCGAGCGGGCCCGCGAGCAGTCTGCGCAGCAGTGCCTCAAGCAGGAGGACATTCACCACGTGTCCGAGGATGTTCCAGATATGGAAGGCCGCGGCGTTCGCTCCGAAGAGGCAGTAGTCGAGACCCCAAGTGAGCGCGGGCACAGGGCGCCAGATGTCATCCCAAGTGCGCGCGGTGGGCCAAAGCAACTGGTCGAAGAACGCGCCAGGGAGAAAGTGGCCCTCGGCATCCGTGAACATGGCGAGGCTCAGGTCGTCCTTCAAGAAATAGACTTGGAAGCCGGCGGCCGTTGTGCCGAAGGCGACGGCGATGAGAGCGAACAGCGCGCCGCGTGCGCGAGCGGGTGTCACGGACCGGCTCCCAGGAGGAAAGAGGTCCATGCTCCACAGGCTGCCGCTGGCTTGCCCGGCTGAGCAAGCACGGAGAGCTTCATTGACGCATCCACGTAACCAGGCGCCGTGAAGAGCGCAGCGAGGCGTTCTTGCCCTTCCACCGGGAAGATGCCCTCCATGGCCGCTGCGGGCACACGCACGAGCATGCTGTCGCCTTCGCGCGACGCTTCGAGTCCGCGCAGGTCCGGGAGTCTCAGCACGAACGCGCCCTCACCCGCTGGCACACCGACTTCAAGCAGGATCCAATCGGGAAGGGTTGCTCCCGCCACGCGGAACGCGATGCGTGTGTCCGGATCGGGTACTCCGCCGCGGACGGGGAAGCGTGATCCACTGGCGGGCTGCAGGACATCCAGTCCTCGCTGATCTGCGTTGCGCGCAGGAACGACAAAGGTCTCGGCATCAAAGCCCGGCGCAGTGCCCGTTCGCTCCCTCAAGGCCACGAGATGGAGGGGGCCTGCGCGCCGCGTCAGCGCGTGGGAGACGCCGAGGGGCGCTGCGAGTCGCATGTCGTGCTGCGGGCCGTTGGCCGGATGAAAATAGAGCGGGAAGTGGGTTGCACCTGCGCCGAACAGCGGCACCCCGCGCTGCGTCGCTGGGAGCGGTTGGAAGTGGGTGACGAGGACTGGCGCGCCCGCGGGGAGCGCCGCAATGGGTGCCGTTGCTTCGCTGATGCAGCGTGCGGACGTGTGATAGGCATCGAGGCGCTCCAGCCATCCACCCAGGAAGACGAGAAGTGTGGCTCCGAGGATGAGGCACGCGCCCCGTGGCAGCAGCGTCGCCAGCGTGAGGAGCAGCGCGGCACCGGGCAGCAGGAACTTTCGCGCGCCATCGAGCCACTCATCCACAATGAGGGCAGGCAGCCCGGCGAGGAGCAGTGCCATGCCCCACGCCAGCATGGCCATGCGCTCGCGCGCGAGCGAGGCCCGGGAGCGCCAGAGGAGGGCAAGGCTGGTGGCAAGAATCGCGACCCCGCCAAGGAGAAGCAACCTCGATGTTGCGCCGTTGGATGCGAATGGGAGCAAGAACATCTTGAGCGTCTGCGGGAGTTGCCGGAGCACGCTGTCCAGTGGAAACGACTCAGCGCCAGCGCCGTAGCGCGGCAGCCACACACCCGTCGCAGCCCAGCGCGTGAAGAGCATCAGCAGCATGGGTAGCAGTGTCGCGCCGCAGAGCTTCCCGAGGATGTTCCGCCGCCTGTCCCCAGGGGCGAGGAACCAGATGGCAGGCAGGAGCGCGAACGCCTCCGTGAGTGCACTGTCTTTCGAGAGCGCTGCCGCGAAGGTGCATGAGGAGACCAGCACAGGGAAACCGTGTGCTCCTCGCTGGATCCAACGCAGTGCCGCCAACATGGCCGCAAGCAGGAAGAGGGCATTGAGCAGTGTGAAGCGGTGTGCGACCCAGACCACCGGCTCGACACTCCACGGTGCGATCAGGATGGACGCACCCGCGAGGATGGCCGGCCAGCGGCCGTCAGGCCCCAGCAAGCGCTGCGCGATGGAGTAGAGCAGCCAGGCGATGCAGCCGTGGAGGAGCCCGGCGATCCAACGGTGGGCAGCGACACCCTGCCCCAGCACGTACTCGTCGAGGATGAGTGAGAACCACCCGAGCGGTCGCCAGTGGTCATTGAAGCGCACCTCGGGGCGGAGCCCGAGAGCGGTGTCGAGGCACTGCTCAGCCACCAATGCACCACTGTTGTCATGCAGCAGCGGGCCTGCCACGAGGTCGTCCAGCAGGAACGGGACGTCGCGCGTGAGGAGGGGTGTGAGGAGTCCGGCGCAGAGAAAAACGGTCAGGGCGAGGATCGAACGGGCCGGCAGAGCACCGCTCTTCAGCATCGGAGCAGTACATCCCGCGAAATGATGGCGCGATGGAGCGGCGGGCCTTCGGGAACGACGGCGTCAGGCAGCACAACGCACTCCGACATGTCGCGTGCTGCGATCCGTGCGCCGGCACCGACTGTGCAGAGCGCCAAGCGCTCAAGAGCAGCAACGTGCGCGGACGGATCGACAAGATTTGCGAGCCCCTCGTCGCGGAGATGATCCACATTGCCGTCGAGGAGATCGTGCGGGAAAGTGACGTTCAGATCGTGATCAATGACGTTGGCGGCCCGGACGCGCCCGCCATCCTCCACGAGGATCTGGATACTGGTGGTGATTTCGTACTCATCGCGGAGCGCGGTGCGCGGCGTTCTCCGGATGCAGTCGAAGATGGCATCCGAGAAGACATAGATGCCACAGCCCTTGAGCAGGTTCTTTGGACGGCGCGGCTTTTCGATGACACGCGTGACCAAGCCTTCGGGGCCCGTCTCGACGGTGAAATTCTTCTGCACGACCTTGGGGTCGCTTTCCTCCTTCACGGCCAGCACACCCGCGAGGTTCTGTTGCCGGAAGAGCTCCACCATTTCGCCGATGCGCGTCGAGCGGTAGTGAATGTCGCCAAGGCAGAGGAGGAAGTCTCCTTGAACGTGGCGCTCGGCTTGCCCGACCGCATGAGCGATGCCGAGAATCTGCTCCTGTTCGACGTAGGTGATTTCGACACCAAACGCTTCGCCTCTTCCGAAGTGCGCAATGATGCGTTCCATCAGGTGACCGACCACCATGACCACGCGCCGGATGCCGAGACTGCGCATCATGGCAATGTGGTGCCCGAGGATGGGCACGTTGCCGATGGGCAGGAGAGGCTTCGGGTACTGCGCATTGAAAGGGTCGATGCGCGAGCCTTTGCCCGCCGAGAGGATGACGCCCGTCAGTTCAGACATGTTGCGTTCCAGTTGCCGGTTGTGCTGTCACGGCCGGAAGCCCCGGCTCGACGCCACGCCGCGCGTTCGGGATGGACCGTTGCAGGCGCTTTCTGAAGATGCAGCGGAACATCTTGAGCGCCGTGCGTGCGATGGCCAGCAGCCCGCGCGAGTGTTTGGATTCGCCGCCTTCGCGCCGCCCGTAGTGCACGGGAATCTCGATGACGCGCAAACGGTGCCGCAGCGCTTCGCAGATCATTTCGGGTGAGAAGCCGGGGCCGGCCTCACGGGTTCCGTCGCGGATGATGCGCCACGCGCTCTTGTGCAGCGTGCGATACGTGCAACCAACGTCTGTGAGGCGCGGTTCATTCGGGATGTACCAGAGCAGTTCCAGGATCTTCGCTGCGAGCACATTGCCCCAGCGGAGTTTCCTGTCCATGTTGGCGCCCTGTCCGACCATCTGTCGCGTTGTGCGCGTGCCGAGCACCATGGCACAGTCGTCGATGTAGGAGAGGAACTTGTCGATGTCCGTCGCCGCGAACGAGCCATCAGCCTCGGTGAGGATGAAGATGTCCCCGGTGGCTCGGTCCATCCCGCAGCGGAGTGCATGCCCATAGCCAGCGGCGGATTCCTCGACCACACGCGCACCCGCGGCGAGAGCAATGGCCTGGGTCTTGTCGCGGCAGTTGTTGTCCACCACCAGCACTTCGTCGACCAGGCGATGCGCGCGGAACTGTCGCACCACGTCGCCGATGGTGGCCTCCTCGTTGTGCGCGGGAATGATGACGCTCAGCGTGCGGTTCTTCAGCACGGCAGGGACTCCGTCCCCCGATGGAGAACTCTCCACCCGAGGAGCATGCAAGCAATGGCAAGGAGGCTGAGCATGGCTCCGAAGTTCACGTCCGCATGACCATACTCGATGCGCACCACCCCGGCGCCGGCCGGAATGACGGTGAGCATGAGGGCTTGATCGGCGCGCACGAGGGGCAAACGCGCGCCGTTGCCGTCGGAGGCCGTCCAGTGAGCGTCATGGCAGACCGCAATCAGTAGCGGCCGGGGCACCGGGTTGTGCTCAAAGTGGATCTCCATGAGGGTGGAATCGAAGTGCACGCGGAGAAGGGGCAAGGACGTGCCCTCTGGCACCGGAGCGGGGACTACAGTGATACCGGCAGCATCGGCCGCGTTGATGAAGGCCGCCTCTTCAGGGCGATAGTCCTTCGCCTTCAGGGCGCCGAGCACCGCGTGGTCATCCGCGAGGACTTCAAGGCGTCGAGGCATTTGCACAATGGGTTGCGCTCCGGGATTCTCGTAGATGGCGCAAAGTTCTGACGGGAACGCTTCCACCAGAGGCAACGGCAACTGGCCGCTCGAGAGAATCCAGCGTGCTCCGAGGAGATCCAGAACGCCATGCTGCAGCGCGTCCGGGGCATGGAATTCGCGGATCAAGTGATGAGCCACCGCTACGCCGGGCTCTGCGCACTCAAGCAGTGTTTCGTAGTCCTTCCGCAGCATGCCCTCGTAGCCATGAATGTCGTACAAACCGTGAAGCATGCCGAGATTGCTCGGCAAGGCCATGGGGCGGCCACGCGCTTCTGGCACATCGGTGGTCTCAGAGCGGAAGCGTGCGATGCGCCATGGAGCTCCCGGCACGGGACTGGCTGCGTGCGTGAGGGCGCGGAGTTTGGTGATGGTCGCGGTTTCCTCGAAGGGCGTTGCATCCTCCTGCGCAGGGTTGAGTGTCGCTTGGAGGAACATCCCCTCGGTCGCGATGAGGACGAGCAAGGCCGCAGTCGTCCAGCGCGGGAAGCTGAGTGCGATGGCGCCGGCGGCCATGAAGAGCGCGACAGGCACCGTGACGACGAGAACCCAGCGTGGCATGGCGGCAACCAGGCTGTCGTCCGCAAGGGAGGCCTTGTCATCGAGGATCGCCTTGAGGAACTCCGGGCCGCAGACAGCCATGCCGATGCACAGGAGCGGAAATGCGAGAGCCACGGCGGCAGCGCTCACGAGCCTCCTTCTGGCAGCGGATTGCAATGCTGCTTCAAGACCGAAGGCGGCCAGAGCGCTGCTGCCGAGCACGGTCCAGAAGATCCAGCGTCGTGCGGATCCGAAGGAAAACCCCGGAATGCTGAGCAGAAGATCAAGGAGCGGCGTGGCCAGTGCGAGCAGCAATCCCGCTGCCGCGAACAAAGCAGCCCAACGCACGCGCCTGTCGCGGAAGGTCAGAAGCGCGAGGCAGGCGCAAAGCGTGCCGAGGGCGGAGACGCCGCACAGGCGTTCGATGTGACTGGCTCCGTGCAAGGAGAGCCCTGCCTTGCGCGCGATGGGGTGGTTGTGCTCCGTCACCTCGGGTGGAAGGAAGCCTGCATCCGGCCGCGCACCCTCGTACAAGCGCGCTGGAGCACCGAGCAAGTCGGGCACGAACCAACCCGTGAGTTCAAGGGGCCGCATGGCCGAAGCCTTCAACTCGTCGGCAGTGATGGCGGCCCTTCCCGAGTTCTTGCTCATGGCGAAGCCTGGCAGAAGGACCGGGAGAGTGAGTGCGAGTCCGATGGCCATGGCGCCGAGAGTGAACAGTGCGCGGCGGCGCGTCGTGGCAACGGGTGTCTCGCGCCATGAACCAACGAGTGCACCGACGGCAAGCAATCCGGCGGCCGTTGCGGTCACCAAGGTGAGTTGCGGCAGGCCGCCGAAGAAGGAGAACGCGAACCCGAGCGGCAGCGTGAGGAACCCCGAGGCTCTGCCATGCCGCGCAAGTTGCCACGCGCCGTGCAGGATGAGAGGTGCCCACGCAGCGCTTTCGACAAAGGGAAAGACATCCTGGTGTCCAATGAACCACGGAGTGGTGCTGAAAAGCGCCGCGCCCAGCAGCACCGCACGGTCGTCCTTGACCCAGCAGCGGAGCGCGAGACGCGCGGTCAACCCGGCGATCCAGCCGTGCAGGATGGCGCTCGCAAGCACAGCGCTCGCCAGTGGCAGCAGCCACAGGAGGACGGTCGTGAAACTGAAGACAGCCGTGTCGAGCGTGCCGAGGAAAGGTGTGCCGCAGAGAATCTGCTGGTTGTGAAGGAGATCCCCCGACTGCGCGAGGCCTGTGCGCCCGATGCGTTGCCAATTGGGCCAACTGAAGACGGCACGATCCGTGCCCGCGAAGTCCTGTCCGCAGGCGGATGGTGCACCGGTCCAGGGCGGGGCGGCGGAATCCGCGACTGGCAGAAGCACTCCTCCCATCACGAGCACGGGAAGGAATACAACGCACTGCACCGCGAGGAGCAGCAGTGCATCGCGGAGAGCGCTGCTCTTCCTCATCATGGCCACTCCACGCGTTGGGGTGCGCGCCGTGGCCAGAGTGCGAGGACGAGCAGCGCCAAGAGCGAGCCGCCCGCCAGCACGACTCCGGTGCGCACACTGCGGGGTGCAAAGCGGAGTGTGACTCTCTGCTGTCCCTTGGACACAGGCACGCCGATGAACTGGGCATCGCAACGCACAGGGCTCACCGTGGTCGTTGTCCCGTCCTTCTGAACAGTCGCTACCCAGCCATGGTCAAAGGTCTCAGGGATGACGAGCAGGCCCGCAGAACCCGCGTCGACGGTGAGCTCGAATTCTCCTGCGCGCGCGTGTGTCATGCGGACTGCGTCGACGCCCAGCGGCTCGACCGCGGGAAGGCTGAAGGCCGTGTCCACGACAGCTTCCGTGGCGATGGGTGCGCCTGGACTGCGCACCCACGCGGCAGCTCTCTGGGTGTCCGCCTGCTGCACCACGTGCACGAGCCACGCTTCAGGCAGCACACCAGGGTTCTCGTAGATGACGAGGTCGCCGACCGCGTCGGCGCCTCGCGGATGAACCTGCAAAGCTCTGAGTTCCGGGATGGGCTCGGAAGCCACCAGCCAGCGCACGCGCGCCAGATCGAGCAAGGGGGAGTGCACGTGCACCGCTGTGGTGCCACTGATGGCGACATCCAGAGTTCCGGCTGCCACACCCTTCCAGGTCTCCAGGACGTGGCGGGGAACCTGTTCGCGCCAGCCCTGGACATCGTTCAGGTGCAGCAGGCCCGGGAGATTGGGAATGAGGAGGCGACCGGATTCAGCGAGTGCGGCAGCGTCGTCCTTCGAGACGCGCATGATGCGCTCATGTGCGCGCGTGTTGGCCTCGAGAAAGCGGATGGCGGGTGTGGGCTCAAAGAGCGCAGTGCGCGGAACCGGCAGGTTGGCGGGTATGGCGAAGCTGAGCAATTCCGCCATGGAGAGAAGCGCAAGCAGAAAGCCCGGCTCTGCGTGGCGACGCCGGAGCGTCAGTTCGAGGATCACGACCAGCAGCAGCGCGGCGCCAGCGGCGAGCGTGAGATCCCGGGAAAGCAAGAGGAGCGCCGGCCGAATCAGTGCCGCGAGTTCTTCCACCGGTGCGCCGGCGAGACCAAGCTCGGCGCCGCGTTGTGTTGTGGCGAGACACTGCGCCGTCGCGTCGGCGCAGGCATCCGGGAAGAGCTGAAGCAGCAGGGCGGCGGTGCTGAGGATGCCGGCAGCGATCCAGAGCAAACATCGACGCCACGGGGCCGGAGAGGCTCCTTCGAGTTCTCTCCATTCGACGAGAGTGTGCAGCGTGGCGGCTGCGAGCATGGGGAAGAGGAGCACGAGCAGCACACTGCTCCGGATCGGTGCACCGATGTTGAAACCGGGAATGGACGCGGCGTGGCGGATGACTGCCGGGCAGAGTGCATGCGCAACGGCGAGTCCCGCAAGGACTGCGAAGATGCGGATCGATCCCCGGCGCCATAGCCCCGGGCTCACGAGGGCGAGCAAGAGCACGAACCAACCCGGGTGCAACGTGCGCTCACTCCAGTTCAGCGTCTGTGGCGGGACTGGCGTGGCGCCCTCGCCCAGGAAGAACTGCGCGAATGGTTGCTCACGCCATTCGCGCTCGGCCAGCGGATCACCCAGCATGCGCGGCAGGAGCCAACCCAGAGTTGCGGCGGGCCGCAGGCGGTCTTCAATCAGCGCATCAGCGGTTGCTCCCTGACGGGCCGCATCGCCACGCGCGGCCAGCACAGGCAGGATCTGCACGCTGGCAATGCCGAGTCCAAGCAGCAGCGCGGCCAGAAGGGGCAGGGCGTGGACCTTCAGGGGAGCGCGTCGGCTGACCAGCAAGAGCAGCGTGCCATAGGCTGAGACGGCCAGAGTGCCAAGGGCCGCCAGTTGCGGGAATCCGGCGAGCCAGGCGCAGCCGATGGCAATGCCGAGCAGAAAGAGTGGAGCCCTGCGCGAGCTGTTCAGGCGCCACTCCAGAGCCGCGAACGCGAGCACCACCCAGATGAGACTCGCGACGATGGGATGGTTGTGCAGGTGCGCCGCCATCCAACCGCTGCATTGGAAGCTCACGGCGCCGAACAGGGCGGCGCCTTCGCCAAGGCCCAGTTGACGCATCCAGAATCGGAAGAAGAAACCACCGAGGAGCAGATGGATCGCAGCGAGAAACCCCATGGCGGTGAACGGGTCGAAAACTGCGGCCAGCCACTGGAGGGGATAGAACGTTCCGGCGAGGGGATTTGCGCACTGGGCCGTGCCGCAGAAGACAGTCGGATTCCACAGCGGCCAGTGCCCCGCGCTCAGTTCTTCGCGAACGAAGTGCACATCCGGAAGGATGAGGTTCACCGGATCACTGAAGGCTGTGTTGCGTGGTGCATCCGCATGCACTGCGCCCGGAATGGTTGACCAAGGAAGATCCTGTGTCGCGGAGTGGCGCGGCAGCCACACATTGCCGCTCAGGAGGCAGCCCCCGAAGAGGAGGAGCGGCACCAGAAGGATGAGCAGCGTGTCGCGCGTTCCGCCGTGCGCGCGCATCAGTCGGCGGGCTTCCTGGCGATGACGAGAAGGGAATGTCCCGCGGGCACTGACAACCTCGCAAGCACATGTCGCTCCGCAGCGAAGATGGTGGCGAAGAGGTTGTTCAGCCAGAGCGGCACCGGGACACCGACATTGGTGCGCTGCCCCGGACTTGTGCGGAGGAGCGTTTGCCATGCCTTCACAGCCAGCACCACCGGCAGGATCATGGGGAAGAGCAGGAAGTTGATGTAGCTCGCCTTCAGCACCCGGAACCCCTGCAGTCGGAGTTTGCGCTCCAGATCACCCGCAGTATAGCGGCGCTGGTGGTGCACGATGCGGTCTTGATGCGTGTACAGGATCTGCCACGCAGGCACCGAGAGCATGAGGAACCCGCCAGGTTTGAGTACGCGTTGGCACTCGGCCAAGGTCTCCATTTCAGCGGGAATGTGCTCCAGCGTGTCGAATGCCGTGATGAGGTCGAGGCTGCTGTCGGCCAGCGGGAGTGCTTCACCATGCGCACGCAGCACATGCAGAAAGCCGCGTGCATGGCAGTGGCTGACGGCTTCCTGAGCCACATCGGCACCGAGGACGGTGGCATGCGCATCCAGTGCCGCGAGTTCCTTCAGCATGCCGCCCATGCCACAACCCATGTCGAGAATGCGCGGTGCCGGGGGCAAGTCAAGCCGCGCCAGCATGTGGTTGAAGATGGCCTTGCGTCCGATGAACCACCAGTGGCGGTCTTCGAGATCACGGAACTCGTGGTAGGCGGACTTTTCCATCAGCCTGCTCCCACCGGTGCGGCGATGATGAACATTTCATCACGGGGATTGACCCAGATGTAGCGCCGCGCGAACGGCCGGAAGGGTGCGAGCACCCAGCGTGGCACATGCAACACGCGGTGTACCCGGTCCAGCAGATCACCGATGGCAAAGTACTTGCCTGCCGTTTCGCGTGAGCGCCGACGGATGCGGAACCCGGCACGCAGAAGGACCTCCGCGATGGTCCGCGGATTGAAGTGGAAGATGTGCTCGACTTGTTTGAAGTGATGCCAGCGCGGTCCCACGACGCGTGGCAACCAGCTCGTGAGATCCTGCGTTTGCAGCACGAGAATGCCGCCGGGCCGGAGGAACTCACGTGCCTGCTGCAAGACGCCGACCGGGTCCGGCACATGTTCAAGCACATCGAACATGGTGATGACATCGAACCACTGCTTCGGAAACGGCGCGTTCGCGAGAGTGCCCTGATGGACTTCCTGCAGTCCGAAACGCTCGCGGGCATGGCGCACCATGGCTGGCGCCAGCTCAAGGCCGTGTGGTTCGTAACCCTTCTCGCGCATGGCGACGAGAAACGCTCCGGCTGCACAGCCAACATCGAGCAGGCGTGGCCCCGCGGCATGGCGCGAGATCACAGGGACCTTGCGGCGAAACGTCCGCACGTAGGCATCCACATCCCGCGTGTACGACGAGTAACCGAGTGCTTCGGAATCAGTGTTCTCGAAGTAACCGTCCCCGTAGACCTGTTCGAGCTCGGCACCTCGGCATCTGGGTGAGGTGTAGCCGAGGGTGCAATGTTTGCAGCGTCGCACCTTGAAGGGCGGATCGACAACCAGAATATCGGCATCGTTGCTGCCGCAGAGGTAACAGGGGACCTCTTCCACCGGGATGTGGGCGAAGCGCCCGAGGATTGCGGTGCTGCGGCCCGCCATGTGAGCTCAGCCGAAGTATTCCTGGCCTGAAGCCACGCGCGCGTGGTCGGCGCCTTGGCCTGCGAGGTTCTCCGCGGCGGCGAGGCCCATGCCGATGCTGTGATCCATGTTGTTGTACTTGAAGAGCCCTTGTCGGCCGGTGGTGATCAGTCCACCCACGCTGTTGGTGTGCGCAAGCACGCGGTCCCGGTGAGCACGGTATTCAAGATCGTAGATGGGGTAGGCGTAGCGCTCGCGGCGCGAGAAGGTCTTCAGGATCTCGCTTTCGCGGATGAGTCCCAAGCGCCCCATGTCTTTCACCACGATGGCCTGCAACTCGGCATCGGACATGTTCCACTCGGCATCGCCATAGTCACAGGTGATCTCGGCGCAAAGGAGTGTCTTGTCAGGAGGAGCGGATTCCGCGGAGAAGTTCTTGAACTCGCTCAAGCGGTGCGTGGTGAGCGTCTGCTCCGGAAGATAGATCCAGTGATCCGGCGTGACCGTGGGGCGCGAGAGGATCATGTAGACGAAGATCATGGAGCGGTGCTTCATGGCCTCGACGGAGCGCACCACCTCGACGGGCGCGGCAGGGGCAAGCAGTTTCGCCAGCACGGTGACCGGAATGGTGGAGATCACTCGTGTCGCATCGAAGCGCTGGCGCCGGCCTTGCAGCATCACGCTGACGCCAGCGATGCGGCCCTCGGCATGATGCACTTCATCGACGCGGGCATTCGTGATCACTTGTGAGCCTGCGTTCCGGATCTCCTCCGTGTAGCGCTCGCAGAGTTTGCCGATGCCGCCGCGGCGTGGATAGAAGAACTTCGAGACGTAGGTGCGGGGCACGTTGCCGTCGCGCGAACGGAAGAGCGTCTTCTTGACGGTGTCCCAGAGACTGAGCAGCGAGATGCGCTGCGCAGCCCAGTCAGCACTGATCCGGTTGCAGGGGATACCCCAGGTCTTCTCGGTGTAGGTCCCGAAGAAGACGTCGTAGAGCTTGCGCCCGAAGCGATTCACCACCCAGTTCTCGAAGTTGTCGTCCGGTTTGCGGGAGACGATGTTGCGCAACTTCACGAGGATGTAATCGAGGAAGGCCTTGGCGAGAACGAGAGGCGGGAGGCTCCTGAGGACATTGCCGCCTTGCAGCGGGTAGTGGAAGAAGCGCCCGTAGAGGTAGATGCGTGACTGGCGCGCGGCCCAGACGATGTCGTTGCCGATGAGGCTCATGGCCTCGTCCATCACGTGCTTGTCGGTGGTGTGGAAGCGGTGGGGGCCGTTGTCGTAGTCGAACTCGCCCCACTCGGTCTTGAGGGTGTGGCTGGCAGCGAGACCACCCACGTGGTCATCCGCTTCGAGGACCGTCACCTTCCAGCCCATGCGCACGAGGCGCAGCGCCGCAGAGAGCCCCGCCAGACCGGCGCCGAGCACGAGCGCATCCTTCGGACCATCCGCGCGGCCGGCCACGCAGCGGCTTTGGTGCTCAGGAGCGGAATCGGTCTGGCCGCAGCGGGGACAATTCATGGGGAACTTGAGGCACTTGGCGACGCCCGAGTGAGCGCTGCCGGTGTGGCAGAAACTACCACATGGCGCTCTGTATCGTCAAAGCGGGCGGCAGATTCAAACCTCTGTCGCAGGTGAGTTTAGAAACACTCGCGCGGCCGCCGAAATGTTGCCGCACGGGTGCGCGAGGGATAGCATCCGGCATCACCCGCCACGCTGCCTGAGGGCCCTCTTCTTGATCGCACTTGTCCGCCAATCGCTGCGCTTCAGAGAACTCATCGGAACGCTGATCAGCCGGGATTTGCGCGCCCGTTACCGGGGCAGCATTCTCGGTCAAGCATGGATGGTGCTCCAGCCGCTCGCGTTCCTCGCCGTCTTCTATGTGGTCTTTGGCTCGTTCCTCGCGAGCCGCATGCCCGCGGAGCTCGAGGCCCGCACCGGCTACTTCGCCCTGGCCATGTTCTGCGGACTCATCCCCTGGATCGGATTCAGCGAGAGCATCACGCGCGCAGCCACCTGCATCGGTGAGAGCGGGAGCCTGATCAAGAAGTTCGCCTTCCCGTCCGAGATCCTGCCGGTGACGCTGGTTCTCAGCGGGCTGGCGCAGACGCTCGTCGGCTTCGGCATCCTCGCGCTCGCGGTGTTCGTGTTGCATGGTGAGTTGCCGAATCACATCTGGGTGCTGCCCATCGCGTTGATCCTGCAAGTGGTGTTCACACTCGGGCTGTCTTTGTTTCTCGCGGCAGCCTGCGTCTTCGTGCGCGACATCGGCAGCATGATGCCCATGCTCATGAACTTCTGGTTCTTCATGACCCCGATCTTCATGTTCGGTCGTTTCGAGCAGAACGAGATCACCGCCACGGTGATGCGCTGGAATCCGATGAGCTACCTCATCGAGAGTTATCGAGCGATCTTCATCTATCACCCGGCGGACTGGCAGGCGATGCTGGCCACATCCACTCCGGAGATGCGCGCGAAAATGCCGCTGGTGCCTGCCGACGTGACGAGTCCGCCGCTTTGGTGGCTGGGGATCTTCGCGCTCATCGCCGTGGTCACGCTCGCCATCGGCTACACCGTCTTCATGCGCGCCCGCATGCGCTTCGCGGACGAGGTCTGACATGGGACGCGTCATCGTCAACGACCTCGGCAAGCGCTACAAGATCTATCCGGACTCTTGGTCCCGCGTGATCGAGTGGGCCTCCGGTGGACGCGCTCGCCGTCACGAAGAGAAGTGGGCATTGCGCGGCGTGAGCTTTGAAGTGCCGCGCGGCAGTTCGCTCGGGGTGGTGGGCGCGAACGGCGCCGGCAAATCCACCTTGCTGAAGATCCTCGCGGGAACGACCCTGCCGACCACCGGCAGTTACAGCATCGAAGGCCGATTGGGGTCATTGCTCGAGTTGGGTGCAGGGTTCCATCCCGAGTTCAGCGGCAAGGACAACATCTTCATGAATGCCGCGATCATGGGCATTCCGAAGGCTGAAGTGCGCGCGCGCTTCGAGGAACTCGCCGAGTTCGCCGAAGTCGGGGAGTACCTTCTGCGCCCGGTGCGCACCTACTCCTCGGGCATGAGCATGCGGCTCGCCTTTGCCGTCGCCATGATGTCGCGCCCCGATGTGCTGATCCTCGACGAGGTCCTGGCGGTCGGAGACCAGCACTTCCAGAAGAAGTGCATGGACAAGGTGCGCGAGATCCGCATGTCGGGCACCACAGTCTTGTTCGTTTCACACTCCGTCTATCACGTGCGCCAGATCTGCGACAACGCCATCTGGATTCATGATGGCGCGGTGGTGACCTCAGGCAATCCCATCAACGTGACGGATGAGTACGTGAATTTCCAGTATGCACTTTCGGGTGGACAGTCGGCTCAGGCGGCGAAGAAAGCGGATCAGCAACCCGTTGCCGGTCAGCCGCATCTGGGCGACATGAAGATCACCGCTGCAGGCGCGGATGAATGGCGCGCTGATTTTCGAAGCGGTGAGATGGTGGATATTCATGTGGACGTGCGGAACCCCGGTGGTTCCGGGCGCTTCCATGTAGGCGTCATCGTGAATCGCAATGACGACGTGCAAGTGTTCTCCGCGCGCACGCTCGAAGGTGGCACGGCGTTCGAAGGTGCCGGAGGCACCATGCGCTTGCGCGTGCCGCTGGCTCTCACCAGCGGCGAGTTCTACGTCAGCGGTTATCTCCTCGACGAGAGTTGCGAGCACGTGATGGATCAGCGCCTCAGTTGGTGCCGTTTCAAGGTGCAACATGGGGGCATGGAGAAGGGCGTGTTTCTTGCGAACACGCAGTGGGTCAAGAACGGCGCCCCATGAGTGAAGCGCCCCGCAACGCGTTCGGTCCGAACTGGCCGCTGCGGAACGTGGAGGAGACTTGCCGGCACTTCGGGCTTGGTGCTGACGAGCGCGTGCTGGAAGTCGGCGGCGCAGGCAACCCGTTTCCGCGCGCGAATGTTGTCTGTGATCTCAGCTTCGGTGGCTGTGCCCAGAGAAATGGTGCCCCCGGAGTCCTGCGCCGGGATGTCCAGTACGTGGAAGCGCCTGCCGAGAAGCTGCCCTTTGCCGATGGCGCGTTCGATTTCGTCTACTGCACGCAGGTCCTCGAACACGTGCTGGATCCCGTGGCCGCCGCGCGTGAACTTTCGCGCGTGGCCCGTCGGGGTTTCGTGGAGGTTCCGAGTCGCGCAGGCGAGATGATCAACGGCAATCCGACCCACCGATGGGTCGTGGACCGTGAGGGCGAGATGCTCGTCTTCACACCGCGCACCTACGCGGAGCACCCCTTCAGGAACTTCTTCTACGGATTGCTGTTTCATGATGGTGAGTTGCGCACGCGTGCCGAACACACCTTCAGGAACGTGCTGAATCATCAGGTGTTGTTCGAGGGTGGACTCGCGGTGCGCGTGGCCCCCGCTCCTGCGGAGGTCTTTCAATACGACGACGCTGATGCGGCTGCCTGGGCCCATCTCAGTTTCGCTGCGCATACGTTGCGAGGCGGCGCCGACCCGATGTATGGCTTCCCGGATGCGCTCGAAGCTGTGCGCCTGTTGCCAACGGATGCGGGAGCACGTCAGTTGCTTGCGCTCTATCACCTGAGGCTTCTGCGGCCTGCGGATGCGGTCGAAGCGCTGGCAGGATTGGATGACGAGCGCTCCTGTGTGTTGCGCCAGGCCGCGTTGCAACTGCAAGCGGGGTGCCCGTTCGATCCGGCCACTCTGCCTGTGCCTGAGCCGGTGCGTGGCGGTGCGGCGCCAGGGCTCCGCCCCAAGGTGACCCTGCTGGTCGTCGGTGAGGAGGCGGAATCGCTGAGAGCGAGCCTTGAATCAGCGCTGACCCAGGACTACCCGGAAACGGAAGTGGTGGTGGCGACCAGTCTCGCGCGCGAGGAGGTGCTGGCAGGCCTCGATATGGGTGCGCGCTTGAAGTTCGTGGCGCTTCCCCGGGGAAGCTCCACGGGGTGTGCGCTCAACCGTGCGGCCATGCAGGCGAGCGGAGCTTGTGTGGGGTTCCTTGTGGCGCCGGACCGCTTGATGGCCCAGCATGTGGACCGGCTGGTCGCTGCACGCTCGCTCTCCGGTGCCGACGTGGCGGTCGCCGATGCACTTCTTGGCGACGGCAGTGTGCTGCGCGTGGACTGGCGTGTTGGCAATCCTGCACTGGCAGCGCTTCCTCTCTCTGCCGTCCTCGTGCGCAGCGAGGCTGCGCTCGCCTGCGGTGCGTTTCCGGAAGAGGGCAGTGATGCACCTGAGCGCTGGTTGCACCGCCTTGCCCAATCGCAGCGTGCGGTTGCCGTGCGCGAAGTGACCCTGAAGTGCCTCGCTCGCAAGGATGCGGAGGCCAGTGCGCTCTCTGTTGCGGAAGCAGCCCTCGCCTTGAAACCGCAGGAGCTGCTGCGCGATCTGATGGCTGCGCATGTGCGCGAAGAAGGGCTGCGTGCGGAGATCCGGAGACTGAAGGGGAGCGCGTCGTGAGAACACCCGACGTCAGCGTCGCCATCGTGAACTTCAATTCGGCCGCCATGCTGGAGGGGCTGCTCGGCAGTCTCAAGGAAGACGCGTTCAGCGTGGAGGGGCGAGAAGGGCGCATGGAAATCCTCGTGGTGGACAACGCATCGCGTGCGGAAGACCATCACTTGCTGGAGGCTGTCTGTCAGCGCGCCGGTGCCCGACTGCTCCGGAACTCCGAAAATGTGGGCTATGCCATCGCGAACAATCAGGCCTTGCATGCCGCACGGGGCCGCTGGCATGTCGTCTCCAACCCGGATGTGCTGGTGAAGCCGGGGTGCATGGCCGCTCTCATCGGGGCTCTCGAAACGACGCCCGGCGCGGCACTGGTCGGGCCGCTTGCGAGTATGGACCTCGCGGGCGATGTGTTGTTGCCACCCAACGAACTGCCTGAGCCATTCAACGAGAGCCTGGTCAGCATCGCCCGCACTCATCCAGGCGTGGCACGTTTCCATGTGCGGCGCCGAGCGCGCTTCGCGCGGACCTACTGGACTGCCGCTGCGCCCTTGCGCCTGCCCATGCTCTCCGGCGGGTTCTTCCTCGGTCGTCGTGAAACACTCCTCAAGCACGGGCTGTTCGATGCGGGGTATCCGCTCTATTACGAAGACACCGATTTGTTCCGGCGCTACCACCAGCGAGACCTCGGTCTCTGGCACGTTCCTGCGGCGCGCATCGTGCATCACTTCTCGCGTTCGGCGCTGCCGCGCATGAAGGCGGCCATGTACAGGAACGGCGTGGGAGCGCAGCGATACTTCCGGCAGCATTTCGGTGAAGCTGGAGAGAGGCTCTTGCAGACTCTCGTCGCGCGCGCGCGGCTCCACGCGGAAGATCAGCGTGTCCCGTGGGTGGTGCAAGAGTTGCAGCCGTCAGCCATGGCTCCTGTGGTGGATGTCGCGCAGGCCGACGCGTGTGTCGAGGTATCGGGCAACGCAAAATTCTCGCTGACAGTCGGCATCTTTCCCGGCAAGGCTGGCCCGTTCCGCTTGCCGCAACCTTTCTGGGACAGCCTCGCCTGCACGCACTACTGGATTCGCACCGTGGACCCGGAGACGGGTGACACACTGCAAGCATGGAGAGCCACGCGATGCCCGTAGAAGCGACCGATGTGAGCTACGGGCCGTTCGAGCCCGGCGATGAGCACGAGATTGTGCGCGTGTTCAACAAGGTCTTCGGACAGCAGCGCAAGTTGGCGACTTGGGAATGGGAGTACAACCGGAACCCGGCGGGGCGGCACATCTTTCTGGCGAAACAACCGAGCGGTCGTGTGCTCTCGCAGTTTTGCGGCATTCCGCGGGTCATGCGCGCCGGCGGCGGGACCGCCTGTTTCGGCGAGATCGTGGACAGCATGACCGATCCCGAGTTCCGCATGGGTTTGAAGCGCCCGGGCCTCTTCGCAACCACCTGTTACGAGTTTGTCGAGTTCTTCGGCCGCCCCGAGCGCGAAGTGATCATGTACGGCCTTCCGAATCCGCAGGCCTTCCGACTTGGCGGCAAGCTCCTCGGGTACTCGCATCTTTATGACGTGCAGTTCATGACGACAACGGCGCTCTCCGGCCCCATGCCGGCTTCCGCAACACGCGCGCAAGCACTTCCGGATGATTGGGATGCCTTTGAGCTGCGCCATTCTGCGCGGCATCCGGTGACCACCCTGCGCGATCGTCGTTACCTCAACTGGCGCTACCTCGAGCATCCGGATGTGCGTTACGAACTTCTCACCTTCCGGGATGACAGCGGTTCACTGTTCGCACTCGCGGTGCTGCGTCATGATTGGCTCGGAGAGAAGGTGACGGCTTGCGCAGAACTTCTCGTTGAGCATGAACATCCGCGCGCGCTCGAAGTGAACGACGCGTTGCGGGCGGCGGCCGCGGCCGCGGGCAGCGAGCGCGTGCAGGTATTCGTGCGTCCGGATTCCCTCGAATGGGTCGGGCTTGGATCCATCGGCTGGCATCCGGAGCCGACGCAGTTCCGCTTCGTGGCCCGCACTTACGATGCTGTGAATCTCCCACTCGAAGGGCTGAAATATGGCTGGAGCGTGAGCCTCGGAGACTTCGACATCGTCTGAGGTCAGGTGCGAATCAGGGCAAGATCGGCTGCCTGTTGCAGTTCCAAGACTCCGAGGACACGAGCGACAGCCTCTGCATCCAGCTCGTCCATGCGCGCGCTGAATTGATCCACGAGCTCGAGGGTCTGACGGCGCACATGGCGCGTCATGACGACGAGCTCCTCGTGCGAGCGCAGGGGCGGATCAGCGTGCTGCATCGCGCGCGGGGGGGCCGCACCAAGAATCTCCGCAAGGCAGCACGTGGTGGTAGTGCGTTCATTCAGCGCGTGCAGCAGGAGCGCTTCGAGGGAACGCGCGGAGGGCGTGCATTCATCATGCTTGGAGAGGAAGCTCTCGAGCCGGGCTCTCTGCACGCGGAGATCCGGAGTCACGGGTGCCGCAGCGCGCTGCCAGACGTCGAGTTCGCCCGCGACCAAGCTGCCAGCTATCCAGCCCTCGGGGGTGGAAGTGACTGTGGGCCGGAGGATGAAGAGCTTGCCGCGGGGCCCGAGCCGCGCGAGGCAGCGCGCCTTGAGTGAGTCCAAATGCTCAGAGCCGAGCAGGATCGCATCCACTTCGCCGGTGGGCAGAGGCACATGCAGCGCTGCTGTGGCAAGGCGCACCGCAATACCGGCGAGCCATTCCGGAGTCACTCCAAGGACAAGGACGTGCATCCACGGCTGCAATTCGGCGCGCAGAGCCTCGCGCACGACCTCGTTCATGCCGATGATCCGCTCGGGCGATACCACGAGTCCCGCTTCCACGGCACAAAGCCGGCATTGAGGATGACTTCCCTGACCTCTGCCTCCGTGACGCTGCAGTGGATCGAGCCGGCCTGCGAGACCACATTCTCTTCCATCATGATGCCGCCCATGTCGTCGCAGCCGTGGTGCAACGCACGGCCCGCGACCTCGAGGCCCATGGTCGGCCACGAGGCCTGGAAGTGCGGGATGTTGTCGAGATAGACGCGGCAGAAGGCAATATGGCGCAGGTATGCGTCGGCATCCGCGCCGAGATCCCAACCCTTTAGTTCGCCGAAGACGTGGCCGTAGCGGCTCTCGAATTGCAGCGGCCATGCGACAAAGGCGAGGAAGCCCAGGCGCCCGGAGGATTCTCTGCTGTCTTGGTGCTCGCGGACCGCACGCAGGGCCGCGAGGCGGTGCGTTGCCTCTTCACCGAAGCCGATGACCTGCGACGCGCTGGTGTAGAGACCGAGGTCTTGCGCTTCACCCATGATGCGCAGCCAGTCCCTTGTTCTCGTCTTCCGCGGTGAGACCACGTCGCGAATCGAATCCTCGAGAATCTCAGCGCCGCCTCCGGGGATGCCCCCGAGGCCGGCCACGGTGAGAGCGCGCAGCACGTCCGGGGTCGAGATCCCCTCCAGGGCCGCGATGTGTTCGATTTCGGATGGGCTGAAGGCGTCCAGTTGCAGGCCCGGCCAGTCGGCGCGCATCCAGCGCAGGAGGTCCACGTACCACTGGAGCCGGAGGTCGGGGTTGTGACCGCCTTGCAGCAGCACACGCGTGCCGCCCACGGCCACCAGTTCATCGAGCTTCGCTGTCAGTGTGTCGCGCGTGAGCACGTAGCTCTCGGAGTGCCCGGGCGGGCGGTAGAACTCGCAGAACTTGCAGTCCGTAATGCAGACATTGGTGTAGTTGACGTTGCGGTCCACCAGCAGGCTTACCTGCTGCGGAGCCGCGAAACGCGCGCGCACCGCAGTCGCTGCGCTGCGGAGGTCCTCGATGGGTGCATGGAGATAAACGTCGAGAGCCGCCTCATCGGGAAGGCGCTCCCCATGGCGCACGCGCGCGAGCCATGTTTCCGGACTCTGATTCATCGCGGGCACGATAACGATGCCCGGGAGGTCTCCTATGATCGCGCCATGCCTCGGATCGAGAAGCTCACCACCTCCGCCGCCGCTGACGGAGTGCCGCTGCTGCAGAGCATCTCGATCGCAGTTGAACCGGGGGAGGTGCACGGGGTCATCGGGCCCTCTGGTTCAGGCAAGACCCTGCTGGCTCGCGCTCTGTCCGGGCTGGTGACTCTCGCTGCAGGCGGTCTCACGAGCAGTGATGAGCGTGCGGTGCGAGTAGCCGTCGTCCCCGCGGATGGCCCGCCGTGTGCGCTCAATGTGCGCGAGCTGGCAACGCTCACAGGTGGGCAACAAGAAGCGTTGCCGGTGCCTCTCCGTCGCATGTCTTTGGCACTCCTGCAGCGTGGAGTACGGCAGCGCGCCATGGCCAACCTCCTCGCCTCTTCGAGCCCGGGACTCCTCGTTGTGGATGACCCGGAATTCGCAAGCGTGGAAGAGGTGCGTGCGTGGAGAGAGACGCTCTCCGTCTCCGAGGTCCGCGCTGTTCCCGTGCTGTTGCTCTCTCGCTCTGAGGTGCCCCTCGCTGCTCTCTGCAGCACCATGCACGTCCTTTTTGATGGGCGCGTGATCGCCAGTGGTCGGACCAGCGCACTCGTCCCCGGGGCAGAAGTGTTGGCACGGAAGCGGTACGCATGACGGCGGAGCTGTTCACGGTTGCGGGATGCGCAGCGTTGCTTGGCCTTGGCCTTGCGTGGCCACGTGGCTTCAAGGCGTTTGCGCGAGAAGGTGCTTGGTGGTTTGCGGCAGTGCTCGTCGCTGGCGGCGTGGTCGTGTCTGAGGAGGCGGTTTGGGTCGCCTGCGTGGGCGTCGCGGGGCTCTGGTTGTTCCGGAAAGCGTCACTCTTGCGAGCCTCTGTTGCTGCTCTTCTCGTGTTGCTGAGCGGAGGCGTGCATTCGGAGCGCGGAGGCGTGGTTGCCGCAGGACTCGCGCTGGCAGCGGCAGGTGTCGTGTTTCTCGGCCGCGCGCATCCGCCAGCCCGGAACCTGGAGGCGGCACGCTGGCTGATTCAGTGTGGCGTTGCACCAGCCACGGCGCTTGCCTTCCTCGCTGCCAGGGAGCGGCGCTGGCCCTTTCTGGCACTCACGTTTCTCGCAGCCCTTGCGCTCATGCTGGTGCTCGCACGTGGGAACCAGTCACTGGAACTGCAGGCCCGGGTCGCCTTGGTGCTTCTCTGCTTGCGCTGGTTGTCGCAGCAGCGTGCGTTGGATGCAGATGCTGAGGAAGTGTCTGCAATGAGCTTTCGACCCTTGCCACCGCCGAGCGCCAGTGCTGGCCCGCTCACCTTTGACGAGCGTCCACCCGACGGCAGCGAACATCTCTTCCGTGAATGAGTGGGGCGCTGGGAGCGCGCTGGTAGAGTGCCTTACCCACAACGCGACGAGAGCGGAAAGGAACCCCATGGGTGCAGCAAAGATCCTGAGCTTGGCCGAATTCGAGAAGGATGTGAAACGCAGCAAAGGCGTGAGCGTGATCGATTTCGGCGCCACCTGGTGCGGGCCGTGTCAGGCTCTCGCGCCCGCGTACGAAAAGCTCGCCGGTGAGTACGCCCAAAGGGCCAATCTCTACAAGGTGGATGTGGACGCCGAAGGCGACCTCGCCGCCGCGTTTGACGTGATGAGCGTTCCGACAGTCGTCTTTCTCAAGGACGGCACCAAGGTGGCGGAGATCAAGGGCAACTACCCGGATCGCATTCGCACACAGATCGACAGCCTCTTGCACTGAGCGCTCGCGTGGAGACGGGACGCGAACAGGCGGAGGAGCTCCTCCGCACACTCGCCGGATCGCGGCGCACGATTCTCACGACGCACATCACGCCTGATGGTGATGGGCTTGGTGCGGCGCTGGCGATCCTGCGCGCGCTGCGTGCGCGCGGGCAGCGCGCCGAGTTCATCAACTGCTCTGCTGCTCCGCAGAACCTGCGCTTCCTCTGGCAACGGGGCGAGTTCCATGTCTTCGACCCCGATCTGCACGGCCGCCTCTTGATGGATGCGGACACGATCGTGGCCACGGATCTCGGTGGCGCGAAGAGGCTCGGCCGGATGGAAGAGGTGGTGCGCGCGAGCCCGGCCAGGAAACTCCTCATCGATCATCATCGCTACAAGAATGATCTCTTTGACCAGGCCTTGATCGTCGAGGGCGCAAGTTCCTCCTGCGAGATCGTGTGGGATCTGTTGCGGAGCATGGGCGCAGCCATGACGCGCGAGCTGGCGGAACCCCTCTATGTCGGCATCGTGAACGACACCGGCTCGTTCCAGTACGAATCGACGACGCCGCGCGTCCACCGCATGGTGGCGAGCCTTCTCGAGACAGGAGTGGAGCCGGCAAAGATCTTCCGTGAACTGCATTGCGCTCAACCGCTCGGCAAGCTGCAAGTCCTCGGGAACTCGCTGGCGGCCCTGCAACTTGAATGCGCCGGCCGTCTCGCGTGGTCCAGCACGGACCGGGCCACACTGCGCCGCCTCGGCATCGTTCCGCGTGATGCCTTTGAGGTGGTCAACTACCTGTTGCGCATCCGGGGTGTGGAAGTCGGTCTCTTCTTCTTTCCCGTGGATGAAATGCGTACCAAAGTCAGCCTGCGCAGCGCGGGGAACATCGATGTGTGCACCTTTGCGGAGAGTCACGGCGGTGGCGGGCACCGTTACGCGGCTGGTTGCACTGTGGAAGGGCTGAGCCTGCTGGATGCGCAAGCCCATGTGCTGGGTGCCATGCGCGAACTGCTCACCACCGCTGGTGGAGAACTTGAGTCATGAAACTGAACTGGACCAAGCGCGCTGCCGGGGTGATGCGTGGCGGGGCTTCTTTGCAGGTCTGCGATGCCGATGGCCGCGGACTTGTCGGGACCGTGCGCACTGAAGTGCTCGCTGCCATGCAACTGAAACTCCTCGGCACCAAGACGGGCGAGGTGCTGCTGCTGCCGCGTGGTCGCGGGAAAGCTGCATATCTTGAAGGAGTCCTGGTCCTCGTCGGCAAGGCCACCGCCAACGAGGCCCGCCTCGCAGGAGCCATGCTGCGCCGTGCCCTGCCGTCAGGGCTCAAGTCGGTGCATCTCCGTTGGAGCAAAGCTCACTCAGCGGATCTGGCTGCTGAATGTGCGCTCGGGTTCCGCCTCGGGGCTTCACCCGCGGCCAATGGCGTCGATCGTTGTCCAACCCTCACGGTTGAAGGTGCCACGCCCGCTGGCAAGGCTGCCTTCGCGCGCGCAACAGTTCTCGCCGAGTCAGTGTTGCTCGCGCGCGAACTCGGCAATCTTCCCGGCAATCTCTGTTCACCGGTCGAGCTCGCTCGCCGCGGAATCGCCGCCATGCGCAGCGTCGGCGGTCGCGGGCGTGCACTGGATGAGCGTGCGTTGAAGAAGCTCGGCATGGGCGCGCTCTTGGGCGTCGCTCAAGGCAGCAGCCTGCCGCCGCGCCTGCTGGTGCTGGAGCACGGCAAGGCCGTGCGCGGACGCCCCACCGTGGTTCTCGTCGGCAAGGGCGTCACCTTCGATTCTGGTGGCATCTCCATCAAACCGGCGGATGGCATGGAGAAGATGCGCCACGACAAGTGTGGCGCGGCGGCCGTTATCGGTGCCCTGCAAGCAGCGGCACGCCTGCGGCTTCCCTTGCATGTCGTGGGGATTGTTCCGGCTGTCGAGAACATGCCCGGTGGACGCGCGCAGCGTCCGGGCGACGTGGTGCGCGCCATGAATGGCCGCACCATTGAAGTGATCAATACCGATGCCGAAGGGCGTCTGATTCTCGCGGATGCTCTCAGTTACGCCGTGCGGATGAAGCCGGCGCACATTGTGGATCTTGCGACTCTCACCGGTGCCGCAACCATCGCGCTCGGGAAGGCACACGCCGCGATGCTCGGGACGGATGAGGAGACGATCGCGCGTCTCGCGAGATTGGGTGCGGAATGGGGCGAACCGGTTTGGCGACTTCCGCTCGGCCATTTCACCGCGGAATTGATGCAGGGAAAGGTCTCGGATCTGAAGAACCTCGGCGGGCGCGAAGCAGGCACCATTACCGGGGCGGAGTTTCTGAAGCCCTTCGTCGGGGATGTTCCATGGACACATCTCGATATCGCCGCCGTGGCCTGGGATGATTCGTGCCGCGCGTGGAACCGGCCTTCCGGGGCCAGCGGGTTCGGTGTGCGTTTGCTCGTCCATTGGCTGGAGGAACTGGCTGCGAAGCCAAAGGTGCGTCGCCGCAAGGGGCGCTGAAGCATGAACACGATCCCGATCTTCGAGCCTCACGCGCACATGATCTCGCGCGTCACCGATGACTACGAACGCATGTCCGCAGCGGGGGTGAAAGTCGTTCTGGAGCCGGCCTTCTGGCTCGGGCAGCCACGCACGAGCGTCGGCAGCTTCATCGACTACTTCGACACTCTCATTGGTTTCGAACGCTATCGCGCTTCCCAGTTCGGCATTCATCATGTGTGTGCGATGGCTCTCAACCCGCGCGAGGCCAATGATCCGGGGGTGCGCGACGCAGTGTTGAAGTTGCTGCCGCGCTACCTCGAGAAGGGTGGAGTGGTTGCGGTTGGCGAACTCGGTCTGGATGAAATGACCAGCACCGAAGAGGCGTGCTTCGAGGTCCAGGTGGAACTAGCGAAGAAGCACTCCCTGCCACTGCTCGTCCACACGCCACACCGGAACAAGCGGCAGGGTTTTGTGCGTTGCTTCGAGTTGCTGAAGCACTCCGGCTTTCCTTTGGAACAAGTCCTGCTCGACCACGGGAACGAAGAGACGATTGCCATCACGATGGGGACCGGGGTGCTGCAAGGATTCAGCATCTACCCGAACACAAAGATGGACCCTCCGCGCATGGTGGCCTTGCTCAAGAAGTACGGCACGGAGCGCATCAGCATCAACAGCGCCTGTGACTGGGGCATCTCCGATCCGCTCTCCGTTCCGAAGACCGTCGCATTGATGCGTGAAGCGGGATTCGAGGAAGCGTCCATCCGCAAGCTCGTTTGGGATACGCCCGCGGAGTTCTTCAGCGCGTCGGGGCGGGTGAACAGGGCTGAGTGGGTCTGTCCGCCGGAGGCTGCGCCCTTCAGCGCCACAGGCACGACCATCGCCCGCGGCGGCGGCAAGGTGCCGGGAAGCTGCTGCTGAACATGGCCGGCCTGTGGAAGTCTTTTGCGCCGGAAACTGCCCTGGCGGGCATGATCGAGAGCGAACTGGCGGCCCTCGCGGGCGGCGCCGAGTTTGCGGTGCGCGCTGCAGGCTTGCCACGCCGCATCGGCAGAGCTCTGCTTCCATCTGGTCAGATGAAGCTTGGTGTCGTCCTGCTGGAGCGTGGTGTGTGGCGGGCTTGCGATCTCGCGGCTCTCGCCTGCATCGAAGTGGTTGGTGCAGAGGTCGGCATGGAGCTTTTTCTCCACGGCGACCGGGACGAACGCTTGATGAGCGTGCGGGCCTTGCCTCTTGTGTCCTCGCAGGGGGAGCTGCAGCAGTTCCTGAGACGCCTGCAGAGCTGCAACGATCAGGCGCTCTTCGAAGCCGGTTTCGTTGACAGCAATCATGCGGCACGCGTCCTTGATGAGGCCGACTGGAACCGGGCCGTGTTGAAGCTCGCGTTCGTGGGGGTGGCGCTGGAACGGATCACGGATTGGGAGGCGCGCACGAATCCGGTTCTGGGGGCCATGCTCGCGGATCTCGCCGCGGAGCGCCA
This sequence comes from Planctomycetia bacterium, assembly GCA_005790545.1. Taxonomy (GTDB): domain Bacteria; phylum Planctomycetota; genus SXUL01. Next base: position 84,714 of record SXUL01000068.1, read on the forward strand.
AGCAGCCGGTCGGCCCGTCTGGGCTGGAACGAACGTTGTTCTGGCAAGTCTCGACCGTTGAGCCACGCGAGCGTGGCGGGTATGTTTCCGCCATGAGAAACCGGGGCTGGGCACTGGTGGTTCTCTTCCTGCTGGCACTCGCGGCCTGCAAATCCGACGAGGAGAGGCTGAACGATCTCAGCCGCAGCACGGACAAGCTGGGGCGTCTGGATCTCACGCGCTACGACGCAGGTGCCCTCGTCCACGAGGGCTTCCAGGCCGCGCAGGAGTCGGAGACCCTCGAGCTCACGCGCCTCGGGCGGGTCGTTCATGATTGCGGCTTGTTGCTCGATGGCAACGAGTACGCACTCTGTCGTGCGGACGCGGTGGCAACACTGACGCGTATCGCGCTGACCGCACCGCTGGCCGCAGCGGAGCTGCCGCTGGAGGAGCACGCAGACCTCAACAAGCAGGCGCTTGCGCAGATCGAGATTCTCGACCGCGTTTGCAAGGGGCTGGATGTGCCGCGCCTCATCGCCGGCCTTCAGGATGCGGATCGCACCGTGGTCCTTGCGGTGCACAAGGAACTGAAAGCCGAGACGGGAGAGTCATTCCCGGCCACTCCGGCGCCGTGGCAGGCTTGGTGGGAGAAGAATGCTCCGCATGTGCTGGCACGGGCAGCCAGCGCAAGCAGCGCGCCGCTCGTGACGCTCGGCAAGCTCAGGTATCCGAGTCTCGCGCAGGCACGCTCCGTGCTCGGCTACGTTTCGGCGCGCGTGGCAACGATCGATCTTCCTGAACTCGATGCGGTCGCAAGCAGCACCATTCTGCGCATTGCGCGCCAGGTCGTTGTGCTCGGTCTGGCGAAGGCTCTCGACGACAAAGATGTTGGAGTGCGTTGGGATGCCTGTGAAGGCATGCGCAAAGTGCGCGATGCACGTTTCGGCGAGAGCATTGCAAGACGCTGGGTCCTCGAACGCGAGCCCCTGTGCCAGACGAAGCTCCTCGAGACCGCCGCTGAGTATCCGTCCCGCAGGACGCTGGAAATGCACCTCTTGGCATTGCTGGCGGAAGAACGCGCCGTGCGGCTCGTGGCCCGTGATGGTCTGCAGCGCATGTCGGGAATCACAGGCCCTGTGGACGCGGAATTCTGGACCACCTGGTACGAGCGCACCGGGCGCAGTCTGTGGCCGTGACGCCCCTCCAGATTCTCGCGCGTCTCGACGTGTGGCAGCACTACAGCGGACTGGAGCTGCATCCCGGTTTTCTTGCAGCCAGATTCGGTTGCAGCGGAGATGCGGCGGTGCTCTTTCCCGGCAGCGCCTTGGTTGAGGGACTCGCGCTGGTGGACCTCGAGGACCGGGCCAACCAGGACCGCATTATCGCCCTCGAGATGTTGCACCTCATTGTTGAGCGCAGCGCAGTGTCGCTGGAGCAGATGGTGCTGTTGCAACGGCTGCTTGCGACCATTTGCGTAGAGACACTGCGTGAATTGCTGCCGGCGAAGGCGGCGTCCATTCGCCGCTCCGGGGACGATGTCTTTGTCGGGGATGGCAAGTTCAGCGTGAGCATCGCTACCACCGGCCCGACGTCTGCCTTGTTGCATTTCGCCATGAATGTCGATGCCACCGGTGCGCCCGTGAGAACGTCGGACCTGCAGCGACTCAAACTCGATGTCGCCGTGTTCGCCGCGGCGTTTCTGCGCCGGTTCGCAGAGGAGCAGTTGGACATCGAAGCGGCGCTGGGGAAGGTTGCCCCTGCGCATGAGGTACCGGAGCACGGCGCATGAAGCGCCGGGTGTTCTGGACCGTCTTGAAGGCCCTGCTCGGATTCGCGCTCCTCGGGGTGATTCTCTGGAAGCTGCCCGTGCGCGATCGTGTGCACCTGGCCGACGGCACGGAGGTGATCGGGAGACATTTCGCGCTGGTGCCGCCACTGGGCAGGCTCGAGGTGCGCTGTCGTGACGGTACAGAGCGGAGCTTCGCGTGGCGTGGAGGTCCGACGCTGACTGAACGCGCGGGGGAGGCATATCTTGTTGAGCGCGATGGAACCGTCACTCCGCTCGAGAGCTTCGGGTTCGCAGGCGAGGTCACCCTGCAAGTGGATGGCGTTCCACGCAAACTGCCGTTGTCGAGTGTTCTCCTGCGGCGCAGTGGAGCAGGTGACGAAGGTGAGGTGCGGCTGGAGCCCGACCTCGCGCAAGGCCTCGAGAGCATCATGGGGCGGCTCAGCGTCTGGACGATTCCCCTCGGCGCGGCTCTGATCTTGTTGTCGTTCTTGATCGGCGCGGCACGCTGGCGTGCTTTGCTCCGTGTGCAAGACATCTCGCTGGGTGCCGGGGAGGCGGTGCGCCTCACCTTCATTGGACTTTTCTTCAACAACGTTGTCCCCGGTTCGACGGGCGGTGATGTCGCCAAGGGCTGGATCCTCGCGCGGAAACACCCCGGGAAGGGGCCGGCGGTGTTTTCCGCAGTGCTTGTGGACCGCGTGCTCGGGCTTTTTGTGCTGGCAGGGATCGCTGCGTGCGTGATGCTGCTCGCCCTCGATCGCTATGCGACCTTGGCACTCGTCATGTGGGCCATGCTGTGCGGTGCTGCCGTGCTGGCTGCACTCGTGCTGAGCCGGCGCGTGCGCAAGGCTCTGGGGCTGGATGCGCTGTACAAACGCTTGCCGGCAGCCGGGACGTTGCAAGCTTTGGACCACGCCTTGCTGAGCTACCGCGGAGAGGGTCGGCTGCTGCTGCACGCGGTGCTGCTGAGCGTGTTCGCGCAGGCCGCTTTCGTGGGAAGCATCATCGTGTTCGGGCTCGGGCTCGGACTCGATGAATCCGCGGGACTCGCGGCGCCCGCGGTGCTCTCCTATGCGATGACTCTGCCGCCTGTGCTCATCGTGAGTGCGATCCCGCTGCTCCCGGGCGGCTGGGGCGTAGGAGAAGCGGCCTACGGGTACTTCTTTGCGCTGGTTGGCGTCGCGGATTTCACGCTGCCCGTTGCGCTTTCCGTGCTCGGGCGCGGACTGCTGCTGGTCCTCAGTCTGATCGGCGGAATCATCATGCTGCGGAGTGGACTCGGGAAGCCTCCCCGAGACGCAACTGCACAGTAGACTGAACCCGTAGCGGAGCACGCACTGATGCCCATCCTGGTTGCCGGATCTCTCGCCATCGATTCCATCAGCACACCTTCGGGTTCACGGGAGGAGACTCTCGGTGGCGCCGCAAGTTATTTCTCCGTAGCCGCATCGCTCTACGATCAGGTGCGCCTCGTGGGCGTCATCGGCCGCGATTTCCGGGACGATGATCTGGTGCATTTCCGTACGCGCCGCATCGACCTCGGGGGGCTCGAACGCAAGGAGGAGGGGCTCACGTTCCGCTGGTCGGGCAGTTACGAAGGGCGCATGGATGCGGCGAAGACCCTCGAGACACGCTTGAATGTGCTCGCGGAGTTCCGCCCCACGCTGCCGCAACACTTCAGGGATACGCCACTCGTGTTCCTCGCGAATACCGACCCAGTCACGCAGGCGCATGTCTGCAGTCAGATGACCCGGCCGCGCTTCATGCTGCTCGATACCATGAACTTCTGGATCGATGGGCGCCGTGAAGATCTCTACAAAGCCATGCAGGCGGCGGGCAATGTGATTCTCAACGACGATGAGGCGCGGGCGCTCGGGGCTTCCTCGAACCTGAATGTGGCCGTCGAACGCATCGCGGCCATCGGCGTGGACACGATCGTCGTGAAGCGCGGTGAGCATGGCGCGCTCTTGTACAAGGAGGGGCGGACCTTCGGCCTCACCGCCCTGCCGCTTGCAAGCGTGGTGGACCCGACGGGTGCCGGCGACACCTTCGCGGGCGGCTTCATGGGGGCCCTCGCGGCAGGCAATGATTTGAGCTTCGCGGGCATGCGGCGCGCCCTTTTGCACGCCACGGTCATGGCCTCTTTCACCGTGGAGGGCTTCGGTCTTGAGCGCCTGCTCAAGGTGACCCGCCGTGACGTGGAGGAACGCCTCGAAGAACTGCTCCACCACACCACTCCGTGACGGGTTGGAGCGCAGCCAGCGCGGGCTAGACTGGCCTGTTGCATACCGCAGTAGCGGGAACCCGAAGCGCCCCGGAAGGGACGCGAGTTTTTCAAGAGAGCGCATGAGCACCACCGAAGGAAAGATCCTCCAGTCCATCAAGGCCCCAGGTCCGAATCCGCAGGGCATCGCTTTCGACGGCGAATGCTTGTGGGTTTCAGATCGCGACAACCACCACATCTACCGCCTCTCCATTCCGGAAGGCAACCAGCTCGTCGCCCTCGCGTTCGAGGGTGAACTCGCCGGTGTGGCCTGGGATGGCGCACATGTGTGGGTGGCTGATCGTGTCACGCGCACCATTTCCCAGATCGATCCCGAGAGCGGCAACATGCCGATGTCGCTGCACGTGGATCAAACGAGTGGCGATCTCGCCGGGCTCTTTTTCGACAAGGAGCACCTCTGGTATGGCCTCGCGCGCATGGGGCAGCTCCGGCGCGTGCGACCGACGGATGGGCGCTTCACCAAGGCGCTGCCGGTCAAGGCCGACGTGGGCGGGCTCGTCATCCTCGGGCGCGCCATCTGGTACACGGAACCCGGCACCGGCATGCTGCACAAGGTGGATGCCAACAACGGTGCTCTCCTCGTCAGCTACCAGATCGGCGGCAAGCCGACTTCCATATGCCACGATGGCAAGGCCTTCTGGGTCGCGGACGCGGAGACGGGCGAGCTGCGCCAGATCGAAGTCTGATCAGTCCCCAGAGCCAGCACGGCGTGCGCGCTTGACGGCCGCACGCTGTTGCTTCGTTTTGAGGCGGCGTTCGCGGGATCCACGCGTGGCTCGCGTCGGCTTCCTGCGTTTCTGTTCAAGGAGTGCCGCCCGGATGACGGCGCCGGCGAGTGCGAGCGCTTCGGCGCGATTGGCATGTTGTGAACGCGAGTCCTGACAGGTCACGACAAGCTGGTCCTCGCCATCCAAGCGGTGCGCGAGTCGTTCACGCAGGCGCGGCAAGCGCTCGGGTCGTTCCAAGACTAGCGCGCTGAGGGGGATCCTCAGGCGCACGCGGCTGGAGGTCTTGTTGACGTGCTGGCCACCGGGCCCTTGCGAGCGCAGGAATTCCCAGAGGAGCGCTTCCTCGGGAACACTGACTCCCGGTGCGAGGCCGAGGATCATTTCAGCGCTTGGTGCGTCGCGCGCCGCGTTGTGGCGGGCGTCCCTTGCTTGCCTGACCACGCGGAGAACGTGAACCGCCGCGCGGAGGGCGACCGGTTCCCCGACCGGCGCGTGGGCTGCTGAGCGTGCGCCCGGTGGACTCGCGTGCGGCGCGCGTTCCCGGCGGCAGATGAACAGTGGCCGTCTTGATGACCGAGCCGAAGGCGTCGAGGATGGCGCCGAATTTCCGTTCCTGGACAGGAATGACGAACGTGGTGACGGTGCCGCTCCGGCCGGCACGAGCCGTGCGTCCGATGCGGTGGATGTAGTCCTCGCATTCCAGTGGCACGTCGTAGTTGATGACGTGTCCCACGTGATCCACATCGAGTCCACGGCTCGCCACATCCGTGGCGACGAGCACACGCGTCTTCTTCTCGCGGAAACTGTCCATCACCATGAAGCGCCGGGACTGCTCGAATTCGCCGCTCAAGGCGGCCGCGGGAAGCCCGCGTCCCCACAGTTCGCGGTCGAGTTCAGCGACTGCGATGCGGGTATTGGCAAAGACCAGCAGCGTCTTCTCGGGATCGCCACGCAATTCCTTGGCGATAAGCCGGAGGAGAATCTCGAGGCGTTCGTGCGGTTTGACGCGGAAGGCACGCTGGTCCGCCTTCTCGGCAGGCCGGAGGCCACTCTCGATGACGATTTCCATCGGGTCGCGCAGAAACGTTTCCGCGAGGCGCCGGATCTCAGCCGGAACCGTGGCGGAGAAGAGCATGGACTGGTGGTCCTTCGGGAGCTTGGCCACGATGCTCTTCACGTCATCGATGAAACCCATGTCCAACATGCGGTCGAATTCGTCGAGCACCAGGCACTCAGCCCATTCGATGTGGAGCATGCGCTCCTTCAAGAGGTCGAGAATGCGGCCGGGAGTGCCGACGATGATTTGCGAGCCAGGGATGCGCGGCAGTTGGAAGCGCACTTTCTCGCCGCCGACGAGCAGCGCCACCTTGAGGCCGCGGCCGGCAGCGACGGCGGCCAGGTGCTCTGCAACCTGTTGAGCAAGTTCCCGCGTGGGGAGCATGATGAGCGCTTGCGCTGCGACGCGCGTGGGGTCGAGGCGCTCGACGATAGGCAGACCGAAGGCCAGTGTCTTGCCGGTGCCGGTCATGGCTTTGCCGAGCACATCCCTGCCGGCCAGTCCCGCCGGAACTGCTGCTGCCTGGATGGGTGTAGGAGTGATGAATCCGAGCTGCGCGAGAACGGCTTTGGTCTCGGGCCTGAGCGGCATGTCCGCAAATGCTTGTGTCATTGCTGGACGATAGCCTCATCCCCGCCGCGTGCCATGCGGTGCCGGTTAGCATCCGCAAGGGAGCCGTGGGCGCGAGCCGGCGGCAAGAAGCATGAACATCGCACCCAATTTTCAGCGCGAAAAACGACTCGCGCTCTTCATCGATTACGACAATCTGGCCGTGGGGATGAAGAACTCATCCAGCAAGCGTTTCCAGATCGAACTCATTCTCGACCGGGTTCTCGAGAAGGGGAAGATTCTGGTCAAACGAGCTTATGCGGACTGGTCTGCCTACCGCGAGGGTCGTCTCGAGTTGCATGAAGCGGCTGTGGAACTCGTGGAGATCCCGCGGAAACGGGTGGGCGCCAAGAACTCCGCCGACATCCGCATGGTGGTCGACGCGCTCGATCTCGCATTCTCGCGCACCCATATCGACAGCTTCGTGCTCGTCACCGGCGACTCCGACTTCTCGCCACTGGTCACGAAGCTGCGCGAACACGACCGCGAGGTGATCGGGATCGGGTTGAAGAGCGCCACCAGTGCGCTGCTGCTCGAGAACTGCGACGAGTTCATCTTCTATGAGGATCTGCTCAAGCGGACCACGGTGGAGACGCCGGTGCGCGGGCGCAGCGATCTGACCAAGACCCAGCGCGAGACCTTTGATCTCGTGGTGGAGACCGCGCGTGCGCTGCTGCGCGAGGGCCGCGACACGGTGTGGGCCTCCATGATCAAGCAGACCATCCGGCGCAAGAAGCCGAGCTTCGATGAATCAGTGCATGACTATGGTTCGTTCTCGGAGCTCCTCGAGGACATGGAAGAGAAGGGGCTGCTGCAACTCACCAAGGACCCGAAGAGCGGTTCGCTCGTGGTGACAGCCGTGACTGGGAGACAGGAGCGCGCATGACGGCGCAGGACCGGCGCGAAGCCTGGCGTGCTTTGGAGGGAGAGCTGCTCGCACGCCGCGCGCGTGTGAAGCTCGGCGGGGGCAAGGAAGCCGTGACGCGCCATCGTGCGCGTGGCAAGGAGCTGCCGCGCGAGCGCATTGATCGTTTGCTCGATCCCGGCTTGCCGTTCCTCGAACTGTCCATGCTTGCGGCCGAAGACCTCTACGGAGAGGACGTGCCGTCAGCCGGCATCGTGACGGGTATCGGCCGTGTGGCCGGGCGCCTCAGCATGATCATCGCCAATGACGCCACGGTGAAAGGGGGCACTTATCTGCCCATGACCGTGAAGAAGCATGTCCGGGCGCAGGACATCGCGCGGAAGAACGGTCTCATGTGTCTCTACCTCGTCGATTCCGGCGGAGCGTTTCTGCCGTTGCAGGCCGAGGTGTTTCCCGATCGCGATCACTTCGGCCGGATCTTCTTCAATCAGGCGCGCATGAGCAGCGAAGGCATTCCGCAACTGGCTGCGGTCCTCGGGTCCTGCACTGCGGGCGGTGCCTTGTGTGCCAGCCCGCTGGTGGAGTTTGCTGAGCCGGATCTCATCAACCGCTTTACGCCTGCGTATATTCCTTCTGATCCGGGCTTTCAGCTGCAATGGCACTTGCGCAGCCGCGAAACGCGC
>SXUL01000069.1 GCA_005790545.1 Planctomycetia bacterium
CCCGCGTCCGTATCCGCCGCCACGCGATGCCGCCTTCCGTGAAGGAAGTGCAGAGTGGGTTGGAGGCGCTGCGGCGCGAAAAGGACCAGGCGATCGCGAACCAGCAGTACGAGTTCGCGGCTGAACTGCGCGAGCGCGAAGTGCGGCTGCAAAGCCGTCTCGAAGAGCTCGAGGCGGAGATCCAAGAGCAGCGCGGCACCGACCAGACTGTGGTGTCCGAGGACGACATCCGCGACGTCATCTCGCAGTGGACTGGCGTGCCCCTGTCGCGCATCGCGGCGGAGGAGAGCCAGCGCCTCCTGGAGATGGAGTCGTTCCTGAAGGAGCGCGTGGTTGGCCAGGAAGAGCCGATCATCGCGGTCTCGCGGGCGGTGCGGCGCGCGAGCGCTGGGCTGAAGGACCCCAAGCGTCCGATCGGCGTCTTCATGTTCCTGGGCCCGACCGGGGTGGGGAAGACCTACCTGGCGGAGATGCTTGGCGAATTCATGTTCGGGTCGCGCGACAACATCGAGCGAATCGACATGTCCGAATTCAAGGAGAAGCACACGATCTCGCGGCTCGTCGGCTCGCCTCCGGGCTACGTGGGGTATGACGACGGTGGCCAGCTGACCGACCTCGTGCGACGCAAGGGGTACTGCCTCATCCTGCTGGACGAGATCGAAAAGGCCCACCCAGACGTTTTCAACATGCTCTTGCAGATCATGGATGAGGGCCGCCTCACGGATTCCTTCGGGCGTCACATCGACTTCAGGAACACCATCCTGATCATGACCTCGAACATCGGCGCTTCGATCATCAAGAACCAGACGCAGTTCGGTTTCGCGCCGGAACGCAGTGCGGATCAGGATCGCGCGCGCATGAAGGACATGCTCAAGGGCGAAGTGGAACGCCACTTCCGCCCCGAGTTCTTGAACCGCGTGGACGACCTCATCTACTTCGTACCCCTCACCCGCGAGGACCTGCAGCACATCGTGACCGTGCAGCTCTCCGACCTGCTGCAACGGCTGAAGAGCAAGAACATCGAGCTGGTCATGCCCGATGCTGCGCGGGACTTCATCCTCGAACGCGGCTACTCACCGGAGTTCGGAGCCCGTCCGCTCCGACGAGCCATCGAGCGCTACATCGAGGATCCTCTCTCCGAGGAGATCCTCCGCGGACGCGTGAAGAACGGCATGCTCGTGGAGGCGGAAGTCCATCCCGACGGGCTCGCCTTCCGCGCCAGCGAGAAACCCGAAGTCGTCCCGCAACCCAAGTGACGTGATAAGGTGCGGCCGCCTTGAACGCGGCCGCACCCGCGCGCGCTATCCCCTGCGCGGCCGCTGCAGTGGCCTCCACACTCATGCGCCACGTCGCCATCGGACTCGTCCTTTCGCTCTGCGCTGCTGCGGCCGTGGTCGCGCTGATGGACCGCTTCCAAGGTGGGCCTCCACCCACGGCGGACGCTACGCAAGAACTCACGGCACGCATCGCAGCCCTTGAGCGGCAACTCGCAGAGCCAGCCCGATCCTCGCGCGACCCCCGCACGCTGCCCGAAATCGCACGCATGCTGGAGGAGAATCAGGGCCTCATCCTCGACGCCGAAAGGAACACACGGCGCGACTTGCAGGGGATCTATGAGCGCCTGTTGGCGCGGCTGGACGAACTCAGCGCCGGCACGAAGCAGACAAGCGCGGACACACCCGAAGCCCGCGCCGCCGTGCACGCGCGCCTGAAGGAGCTCGGCATCACGCTCAAGCTCGACGAAGGATCCATCGAGATCGGCGGGACCTTTTCCGAAACAGACCGGCCTCTCGAATTCCTGGTCGTGGCTCCAGGGGGGCGGGCCTACGAGTCCCTCTTCCTCATCGAGGTCTCGCCTTCCGCGCTGAAGATCGCCGTGGAGGAGCTCGGCTTCAGCGAATGCGATCCCGACCCGGAGACCTTTCGCTGGGCGAGTGATGCTCCCGGACTCACGCTGTATGTGCGCTGGGGCGAGCGCGAGCTGCCCTGCCGCGTGGAGAACCTGATCTGGAACCGCGAAACAGACGCGCCGATGGAGCGCACGCGCTGGATGTTCACTGCCAGCCGCTTCTTCACCGACAACCGCACCTGGGAACGGATCTTCGCCGCGGAGCTCTACAAGAATCTCGTGGCACTCTCACTCACCTACGCCGGTGAAGCGCTGCTCGCCAATCCACTCGAAGCTGCAGCCAACGAGAACATCTTCTTTCCCAACCGGAAGCTCTGCCCTGCCAGCGGAACTCCTGTCACGCTCATTCTCAGGAAGACACCGGTGCCCGAGTGGGACAAGGGCTGAACACAACCGCACTCGCCGCGCTGCTGGCGCGAGCGCGGCGGCGCGCCGCCGTGCGCCGGACCCTCGGTGATCTCTCCCGCCCTGTGCTCGGCACAGCGCTTCTGATCATCGTCTTCGAATGCGTTGCGCGCGTGTGGTCACTGCCAGACTTGACTGTGTTGTGGCTCGTGCTGCTCGGCTGCACATGCGTCGCTGTCCTGGCGTTGGTCCTGCGCCGATCAAGCGATGCGCTGGTCCTGCACGCCGCAGGTGAACTGGCCGGAGACACCGCGCTCTTCGAGAGTCTCGGGCGAACGCAGGGCGGACAGTGGGATGCCCTCGTGGAAGAGGCGGCCCGCGAGCGCTCGGAAGGCGCATGCCGTGAAGGCGCACCGGCTCCTCTCGAACACAGGCTGATGCCCCTCGTGGCGCTCCTCGCCGTTGTGTTCGTGATGCTCCCTGGCCGCATGGAGCCCGCGCGCGCAGAACCTGCGCTGCTCAGTGTTGCACGCGCGGAATTGGCCGCAGCAGCGCAGCGCACGAAGGTGGCGAGTATCCCGACGACCAACGGCAGCGACCGAGACGCGGCCAGCGTTGAGCAGTACGCAGCCTCACTCCGCCGCGAGCTCGCTGAATTGCAGGGCCTCACAGGCACAGAGGATCTTCTGAACGCTGCTGCGTCCGTGAAGACGCTCGCGGCCGCCGTTGCTCTGGATGGGATTTCGGAGGAGGAACGGGCCGCAATCGACGCGCTCCTTGCACGCCTCCCGCACGACGCGGCAGCGACGCCACTGGGCGAGACACTCGCAGAACTGGGTGCTGCTGCGCGTTCTGCGAACGGCGCTGCGGCCGCGCGGAGCCTTGGTGCGCTGGCGCGTCGCCTCGAAGCCATGGGAAGCGTCACCCCAGCGCTCCGCAGGTTGGAGTTTGTCGCTGATGCCGCTCGCTCGAGCCGAGACCCAAGTTCCAGTGCGGGAACGGGATTGGCTCCAATCCGACAATCGCACAGCGATAGCCGCGCCGGGCGCGCGCGCAGTCGCTCGGCCGAAGAGCTGCTCGATCGGTACTTCCGCGAGCAGCGCTAGTGCGCTGCGTGCCCTCTGAGCCAGATAGCGCCTATTAGACACGCAATGAAACATCCCGCATCGTGCAATCAACGCACGTAGCTGCGAATAGACGACTTGCGACGAGGTGATCGTTTGTCACGCATCTCGCATTGATCACCGCCGGGCCCCCTTTTCTTGAGCGTTTCCCCCACTCTCCGTGAACCTCCCCCCGAACTCGATCTCGGGGGGCCAACCCACGGAGAAAAGCGCTCATGTATGCGGAAAACCTGCCCAATGCCTCTGCACTGAACCACCCCCGTCCCGTCACAGGCCTGCTCCCGAATGAGGAGTGCCACACCGCCGCCAGCCCCCATTCCGGCGAACAAGGCGCACGCTCCATGGCCGCGGGATGGTTCGATGGCCATCGCGCCGGGCGTGTCGCCACGCACCGGGACCTCTGCCTCACGCTGGCGGACTGGGAACTCACGCTGGATGACGATGACGCGGTCGTCTCCGGATGCCGCCTCGACACGCTGTGCGACGAAAGCCCCGCCAGCAACGAAGGCGCCGACGAAGCCTGGGCCGAGGGCTATGAGAACGGCTTTGCGGCCGCCCGCCAGCGCATCGTCTCCAACGTGCGTGCTCAACTCGCTGCACGCTCACTCTTCCTCTCCGACGGTCTCCGCCTGCTCACCGCAGGAGATGCCTCGGACTATGTCGATGGACTGGTGTCCATCGAATCCCCTCGCTCGGAGGATGTGCCTCCGGCATCTCAACCCCGTGAAGAAGGAGTCTGGTCCATGGTTGTTCGCACCTTCACCCGTCGCGCCGCCATCTTCGTCCTTGGCGGCACCTTGCTCGTCGGTTCGCTCGGATTCGTCGGCGCTTCGCAGTTCATGCGCCCGACGCCGCCGCCACCTCCACCCACCTGGACGGCTCCCACCACATGGGACACCGACTTCCCCTTCGTGAAGCAGATGCTGCTCACCATCGACCAGAACGCGTGGACTCTGGAGCAGCAGGAGGGAACGCCATCACCCACACTCCTCACCCAGATGCAGGCTCTGTTCGCCGCGCCCGGCGCAACAGCCGATACTGCGCGCGCCCTCTTGTGCCGCTGGATCGCGGAACGCCACAAGACGCAGTACATCGCACCTCTGATCACCCAGCTCAACCCCGCCCTCAGTTCCGTGAAGACCCGCGAGGCCATCGTCGGATGCATCGGTTTCACGCTGGCCGATGGCGGCACCGTGCTCCCCCTGCACCGCCAGATGCTGCAGAGCTACATGAATTCCTGCGTTGAGGACGATGAGACGGTCTGGATGCGCTTGGAAAGCCTCATCAGCGATCTCGTGGCCGCGGGGATCTGAGGCGCGATGTCAGCCATCGTTGTCCAGAGTCGGCGTCCGAACCCACCGGTGGCAGGATCTCCCCTCACCATCACCTTCACGACGCCACAGAGTGATGAGCCGAGACCGACGGCCAAGCTGAAGCTCCCGGGCGCTGGGGGCAGCGTGGATGTTCCGGTGCGGAAGACCAAGGACGGCAAGTGGGAAGTCACTGTGACGGCCACGGCCAACGGCAACGGCGTCCTCACCATTGTGCAAGGCACGGCGCTGGCCACCGAAAACGTGTAGCACCGTGCAATCACCGCGCGCGGCGGTCACCCCCGGGGTGGCTGCCGCGCCTTCATTTGCCTGTGCCTGGTGCGCTGCGGGATGTGAAGCTCACGCTCGTTGAGTTGATGCAGTAACGCAGCCCGGTCGGTTGCGGACCATCTTCGAACACATGCCCGAGATGTCCGCCGCAACGCGCACAGGTCACTTCCGTGCGCACCATGCCGTGCGTCCGATCCACATGCTCCGTGATGCGACCATCCGCAGCGGCCCGCGAAAAACTGGGCCAGCCGCAACCGGCATCGAACTTCGTTTCTGAGCGGAACAGTTCAGCGCCACATCCGGCACAGTTGTAGTGCCCCGCATCCCAGTGGTTCCAGTACATGCCCGTGAATGCGCGCTCAGTGCCCTTCTTGCGCAGCACCTCGAACTGCTGCGCTGTGAGCTTCCGCGCCCATTGCTCTTCCGTGAGGGCCGCGGGATCAGGCTGCTGCATGGACTTCTCCTCCGCATGGGCCGCTTCCGGCTGCGTTTCCTCGACACCACCACAGGCCGCAAGAAACAGAATCAGTGAAAGCAACAGGGTCGGCCGCCGCATGGGGACATTCTATTCCTGCACGAGATCCAAACTTCACAGCTCCCACCTGTCCGGGCACAATCGCATCCGTGCGGGTCGGTCTCTTTGTCACTTGTCTCGTGGATCAACTGCGCCCTTCCACGGGCGTGGCGGCCGTGAAACTCCTGCGGCGGCTCGGTGTGGATGTCGTTTTCCCCGAAACACAGGGCTGCTGTGGGCAGCCGGCGCTCAACACAGGCGACCCGGAACTCGCGCGCAAGGCAGCGCGTGCCCAGTTCCGCGCCTTCGAGGATTGCGACTGGATCGTGACCCCTTCCGGTTCTTGCACCGGGATGATGCGGCACCACACGCCGGAGTTGTTCCGTGATGCGCCGGAAGCTGCGAACGCCGCCCACCTTGCCGCACGCACCCTCGAAGTCTCCGAGTTCCTGGAGCAGGTGCTCCGCGTGAAGGCGCTGCCCGGCCGCTTCGATGCGCGCGTCACATGGCATGGTTCATGCCACGGTCGGCGTGTGGCCCGGGTGGGAGACAGCGCGGAGAGAATGCTCGCCAGCATCGCGGGGGTGCAACTTGTCCCGCTGCCACGCGCGGAGGACTGCTGCGGCTTCGGCGGCAGCTTTGCCGCGACATTCCCGGAACTGAGCGCGGCCATGGGAGCGACCAAGTGTGCCCATGTCGATGGCACGGAAGCCGAGTTGCTCACGGGCAATGACACCGGCTGCCTCCTGCACATGGAGAGTCTCTTTCTGAAGACCGGCCGCAAGACGCAGGTGCGGCACTGGCTCGAAATCGCCGAAGAGGCATCGCGTGAGCGCGCTCCATGCTGACGCCCGAGGGGGATTTCGATGCGCGTTCACGCGCGGCTCTCGCGACACCTGCTCTTGGCCGGGCCGTGCGCGGCACGGTGGACCGCCTGCGCAATCTCCGCGCCATTGCAGAAGCCGACGCCGACCTCACGCGCCAGCGCCGTGCAGCAGCCACGGAAGCCCGCACACGCGCCATCGACAAGTTGCCGGAACTCCTTGAGCGCTTCACACGGAACTGTGAAGCCCGCGGCGGCGTGGTGCATCGCGCCCCCGACGCAGCGAGTGCGACAGCCATCGCCACGAGCCTGCTCAGGAAGTCCGGTGCCCGCCGGGTCGTGAAGGGCAAGTCAATGGTCACCGAGGAGATCGAGCTCAACGCGGCTCTCGAAGGCGCTGGCATCGAGGTGACGGAAACGGATCTCGGCGAGTGGATCATCCAGCTCGCAGGCGAGAAGCCCTCGCACATCATCCTGCCTGCGATCCACAAGACGCGCCATGACATACGCGCGTTATTCGAGAAGGAAGGCGGCACTCCCCTCGACGCCAGCACCACAACGCTGTGCGCTCACGCACGCCGACGCCTGCGCGAGCGCTTCCTCGCCGCGGACGCTGGCATCAGTGGCGCCAATTTCGCCGTGGCCGAGACCGGCAGCATCGCGCTCTTCACCAATGAAGGCAACGGTCGGCTGGTCACTTCGCTGCCACGCTTGCACCTCGTCTTCCTCGGCATGGAACGCCTGGTCGAGAACTTTGCCGACCTCGCAGCCATGGCCGAAGTGCTCCCGCGCGCCGCAACGGGGCAGGATCTCACCAGCTACTTCTCGATCATCACCGGGCCGCGCCACCGAGGAGAACTCGATGGCCCCGAAGCGCTGCACGTCATCATCCTCGACAACGGGAGAAGCCGGCTCCTCGAGGACGTCGCCTTCCGTCCTGTGCTGCGCTGCATCCGCTGCGCCGCGTGCCTCAATGTCTGCCCCGTCTATGCGGAGATCGGCGGACACGCCTACGGCGGAACCTATCCCGGGCCCATCGGCGCCGTACTCACGCCTGTGCTCCGTCCGGAGGAACACGCCGCGCGCGAACTGGCGGATGCAAGTTCGCTCTGCGCGGCCTGCTCGGAAGCCTGCCCGGTGGGCATTCCGCTTGATGAGCTCCTGATTCTCCAGCGTGCGCGCAACGCGACGCTGCGCCCGAAGCGCGCCCTGCGACTCGCGCTGCGCATCGCACTGAGCGGACTCATGGGCGACAAGGCACATGGCACCAGCCGCCGTCTGCGTTTCGTGGCCAAGGTCCTCGGTGCCGGCACGCCCCAGCGTCGCGCGCTGGCGAAGGTCTTGCCCATGCTGGCGCGCAGCGAGGCCGTGCGTGCGCTGCCTGTCATCCCACCGCAGAGCTTCCGCGAGCTCTGGAAGGCCCTGCAAGCCGGAGAGAACACCCGTGCTCGCTGAACCCGAAGCGGCCGCGCTCCGCACCCGTTTCGCTGACGCGCTTGTGCGCGCAGGCGGCGAGTGGTTCGCAGTTCCTGATGCGGCGGCGGCAGCGCGCGTCGTGAATGACATCCTCCACGCGGCCTGTGTCAGCTCCGTGGCTGTGGACGACACCCCCGGCGTGCGCACGCTTGTGACCGCGACGGAACAGCGGTCCGTGTTTCTGTCCTCGACGGTGCAGAACAAGCACCGCTTCGCCGAGGCCGGAGCCGGAGTGACCGGCGCCTTGGCAGGAATTGCGGCCACGGGAACCCTCGTGCTCGCGGCCAGCCGTTCGACGCCCCGCAGCACCAGCCTGCTGCCGCCATTGCACATCGCGATCCTTGACGGCAAGGACATCGTCGGCACCCTCGCCGAGAGCTTCGCGCGGTTTGCAGCGCACGCTCTCCCCAGCCAGATCATTCACATCACGGGCCCGAGCCGCACAGGAGACATCGAGCACGATCTCACGCGCGGCGTGCACGGCCCACAGCGCGTCGTTGTTCTCTGTCTCACAGGAGCAGGTTCATGAAGGAGTTTCGCCTCGATGGTCGTACGGCCGTCATCACCGGTGCGGGCAGCGGCATCGGCGCTGCAACGGCCCGGGCCTTCGCACGTGCTGGCGCCGCTGTCGCGCTGCTCGACATCGATCACACCGCCGCAGAGCAGGTGGCGGAAGAACTCCGTGCGCAGGGCGTGCAGGCGTGCGCCATCGCCTGCGACGTGAGCGACGAAGGCTCCGTGTCGCGCGCCGGCGCGGAGGCGCTGTCCTTCAGCCCGCGCACGTACATCCTCGTCAACAACGCTGGCATCGCCCACGTCGGCACGGCTCTCGACACGAGCGCCGCGGACATGCAACGCATCTTTCGCGTCAACGTGCTGGGCGTGCAACTCGTGACTCAGCGTTTCCTCCCGCACTTCATCGAGCAGGGTGGCGGCGTGATCGTGAACATGTGCAGCATCGCGGCCCTGATCGGCATCGAGGCGCGCCTTGCCTACTCCATGTCCAAGGGCGCGGTTCTGGCCATGACCCGCTCGGTGGCCGTGGATTTTCTGAAACATGGCGTGCGTTGCAACTGCATCTGCCCAGCGCGCGTGCACACACCCTTCGTGGATGGATTCCTCGCGAAGAACTACCCCGGGCGCGAAAAGGAGATGTTCGCGCAACTCAGCGCCTACCAGCCCATGGGCCGCATGGCCTCCCCCGATGAAGTCGCCCTTGAGGCGGTGTACCTTGCCAGTGACGCGGCAGCTTTCGTCACCGGCCAGGCCTTCCCGCTGGATGGCGGCGTGTTGATGCGATGACGCCGCGCGGGTCCTTCTGATGAAACTCATCCGCTTCGGTACAGCAGGTCACGAGCGCCCCGGTCTTCTTCTCGAAGATGGACGGCGCGTCGATGCCTCATCGTTTGGCAGCGACTGGAACGAAGCGTTTTTCGCTGGTGACGGCCTGGATGCTCTCGCACGCTGGCTGCCCTCCCATGTCGCAGAGCTCTCTGTCGTTGATGCTTCGGTGCGCCTCGGGCCCTGCATCGCACGACCGAGCAAGATCATCTGCATCGGGCTCAACTACCGCGACCATGCCGCGGAGACAGGCGCCAAGTTGCCCGCGGAACCGGTGCTCTTCTTCAAGTCCACGACGGCGCTCACCGGCCCCGATGACGATGTCCACATTCCCCATGGCGGCGAGAAGCTCGACTGGGAAGTGGAACTCGCCATCGTGATGGGACGGACGGCGCGGCATGTCAGCGAGAAGAACGCGCTGCGTTACGTCGCGGGTTGGTGCCTGCACAACGACTATTCCGAGCGCGTTTTCCAGCTCGAACGCTGTGGGCAGTGGGTGAAGGGCAAGAGTGCGGACACCTTCGCGCCTCTCGGGCCGTTCCTCGCCACGCAGGACGAGATCGCTGATCCGCAATCCCTCGGGCTTTGGCTGCGCGTGAATGGCGCACTGCGACAGAACTCGAACACCCGCGAGATGTGCTTCGGCGCAGCCTTCCTCGTCAGCTACATCTCGCGCTTCATGACGTTGCTGCCCGGCGATGTCATCAGTACCGGCACACCAGCAGGCGTCGGCCTGGCCATGAATCCGCCGCAGTATCTGCAGGCAGGTGATGTGGTGGAACTCGGTATCGACGGACTCGGCACTTCGCGGCAGTGCGTGCGTGCCGCCCCAGCTCCCCCCAACGAGGACTGACAGAACCATGCGCATCGCAAGTGTCACCACAGCGCTCCTCCGCGTGCCCTTGAAACAGCGCGCCATCACCGATTCCCAGAGCTTCGTCACGCATGTGGAGTTCCTGCAGGTGACGCTCCGAACAGCGGACGGACTCATCGGACACGGCATGAACTGGAGCTACACGCCGGGACTGAAGGCAGCCCAAGTTGCCGTGGACGAGAACTACGCTCCGCTGCTCTGCGGGGCGGATGCGCTGGAGCGCAAGCGCCTTGTCCGCGCGTTGTTTCTCTCGAATCACTTCACGGGCCGCGTGGGAGCTGCGCGTGTCGGCATCGCCGCCTGCGAGTTCGCGCTCTGGGACCTCGCTTGCAAGGCTGCAGCGCTGCCGCTCTGGCGCTTCCTCGGTCCCGCGCAGGAACGCGTGAAGGCCTACAGCACCGATGGTGGTTGGTTGAGCTGGAGCGAAGACGACCTCGTCCGTGATGCCACGGCGTTGGTCGAGCGCGGTTTCGACGCGGTCAAGATCAAGCTCGGACGCCCCGATCCGCGCGAGGATCTCGCGCGTCTCGCTGCGGTGCGGAAGGCTGTCGGTCCCGGCATCCGCATCATGACGGATGTGAACTGCGCCTGGGATCTCCCTACGGCGCGACGCACCGCGCCCCATCTCGCAGAGTACGACATCTTCTGGCTTGAAGAGCCGCTGCAGCCTGAGGATGTGCATGCGCATGCAGAACTGGCGCATTCCATCACCACGCCGCTGGCTGTGGGCGAAACCCTCTACACGCTGCATGCCTTCCGCGACTACATCGCGGCCGGCGCCTGCGGCTATGTGCAAGCGGATGCGACGAAGTTGCTCGGCATCGACGAGTGGCTGGACGTGGCCGCCCTTGCGCGGGCGCATTCGCTGCCCGTGGTGCCGCACACCAACGTGCAGCACAAGCTCCACGTGCAACTCGCCATGGCGACGCCCAACGCAGTGCTGGTCGAGAACTGCTACGAATCCATCAATGACATCTGGGAGGAGCCCATCTACGTGAAGAACGGCTTCTACACGTTGCCCGAGGAACCAGGTGTGGGCCTGAAGATCAGGGACGAGGTGCTGCGTGAATTCAGGATCGGCTGAACGGCGCATCGACGCGCACCAGCACTTCTGGACCTACTCCCCGGGCGTGCACCAATGGATGGCGCGGCCTGGCTTCGCTCCGCTCATGCGGGACTTCCTGCCGGAGCACCTGGCACCCCTTCTTGAAGGCAGTCTGATTGACGGCTGCATCGCCGTGCAGGCAGCCGGCACGATCTTCGAAACGGAGTGGCTGCTCAGTCTCGCTGCGGCCCATCCGTTCATCCTGGGTGTGGTGGGCTGGGCGGATCTCACCGCAGAGAATTTTCCGCGCACGCTTGATCACCTTCCTCAACGCAAGAGACTCCGTGGTCTCAGGCACATCGTCGAAGATGAATCCGACCCTGCTTGGTTGCTGCGCGCGGATGTGAGCCGGAGCCTCGACGACTGCGGACGCCTCGGGCTCGTGTATGACCTGCTCGTGCGCGAACCCCAGTGGGACGCGGCGTTGACTTGTGCGCGCGCCCATCCGGAGCAGCGCCTCGTCCTCGATCATTGCGGCAAGCCGCCCATTCGCGCTGGGAGGCTGGAACCATGGCGCACGTTCATCCGCGAACTCGCCGCCTGCGAGCATGTGAGCTGCAAACTCTCCGGACTCGTGACAGAAGCGGAATGGCGGCAGTGGACCGATGCCGATCTGCGCCCCTGCGTGGACATCGCCCTGGAGGCCTTTGGACCGGAGCGGCTCATGCTCGGATCCGACTGGCCGGTGTGCACGCTCGCTGCGCCCTACGGCCGCACCTTTCATGCGCTGGAAAGCGCCTTCGAAGAGCTCTCCTTCAGCGAGCGAGCGCAACTCCGCGGCGGCACCGCTGCGCACATCTACGGCGTCTGATCGCTACGGAAAGAACGGATTCCTGCCGAAAAGCATGAACGCGGCGGACTCCCGCATCCGCCCCCCAAGACAACTCGGAAGGAGTTCTCATGAAGCGTCTCGCGATCGGCGTCTCTCTGGCCATGTTCTGTGCGGGTCCGGCTTGCGCGCAGCTCAGCCTTGGCTGCACCACGCTGCGCAGCAGTGGTGCCGTCACGCTCACGGCCTCAGGTTCCCCGGGTACACCGCTCTGGCTGCTCGCAGATCAGGCGGCCGGTCCGACGGCATTGGCCGGCCACGTTCTTGGTGTCGCGCTCTCGCCGGCCTTCGTGCTGATCGAGTCACCCGCACCCCTCGATGCGAATGGTGGACTCAGTGCACCCTTCAGTCTCGATGCGGCCGTGCTCTCGCGCACTCAGATCTATCTGCAACTGGCCGGGCTGGATGCCACGGCGCCTGGAGACGGCGTGGTGCTCAGCAACACCGAGCATCGCGTTGTCCATCCGCATGCACTCACTGGCCTCGGAGCCAACGGCTACATGACAGGAACAAGTCCCGCAGCGCTCGGCAACGATGAAGTGTCCTCGCTCAGTCTGGGCATGAACTTCCAGTACTTCGGAGTGGACTTCACTGCGGTCATGGTTGACAGCAACGGCCTTGTCACCTTCGGCAGCTCGGCGAGCAGCGATCCTGCCGCCAGCAGCGCGAGCCTCGCGAACAAGACCGCGAGCATTGCGGTGGCCTGGGCCGATCTTGATCCGAGCGTACTCATGCCCGTCGGCGACAATCGGAACCGCATCTATGTGGACCAGGAGTCCGGGCAGAGCTGCCGCATCAGCTGGCATCAGGTGCAGCGCTCCGGTAGCGCCGCCGAAACCACGGCTTCCTGCACACTCTGGGCTGACGGCTCCATCGTGCTCGAGTGGGGTGTGGTGGATGGTCCTGTGACCGTCGGCCTCAACGCTCTCGCCGGAGCCGGGCTTTCCCTCGTTGATATCAGCGCTTCTGGAAACAACGTCCTGCCCTCCATGTCCGGATTCGCAGAAGCGTTCCCCTCCGCCGCGAGCTTCGATCTCGCCGGTTCCATTCTCTCCCTCCACCCGGATGGCCTGGGTGGCTACTGGACCCGGCTCAACTGATTTGCGGTCTGGCTGCCACGAGCGGCCACATGTGTCCGCGCGCGGGCTGACAGCAAGACCACGTCTGTCGGCCCGCGCCCTTTCGTGAAGGGCCTCGCGCCGTAGCATCACCCGCTGCCTCCGCGACGAATGGGCGTCGTCAGGCGTGCTCGGCCCATGAACAAGATCCGCGTAGCTACCCCTTTGGTCGATCTCGACGGTGACGAGATGACCCGCATCATCTGGGCCATGATCAAGGAGAAGCTCATTCTCCGCTGGCTCGATGTGGATCTGAAGTACTTCGACCTCGGCATCGAGCACCGCGACCAGACGTCGGACCAGGTCACCGTCGATGCCGCGCACGCGATCCAGAAGTACGGCGTCG
>SXUL01000070.1 GCA_005790545.1 Planctomycetia bacterium
GCAGCAGCGTTGCAAGGCATGGACTTCCGCACGCATGCGGTTCCAGCCCTCCTCCTCTACTCCGAGACTGGACTCGGCGAGCATGATGGCTGAGCCAAGATCCGCAAGATCCAGCAGGCGCGAGGCATCGCTCCCGCCGAAGCTGTGAACCGCGGCCTCGACGCCACCACGAGCCACGCCCGTCTTGAACATGACGTCGCTCAAAGCGATGGCCAAGGTGTTCCAGAGAGCCGGAGGCAAGACAGATTCCAACGAGCCATGGCACGCCGCCAGAGCCTCAAGACGCTGCCAATGAGCGCCGAGGAAACGCTCGCTTGCTTCCACCGCTCGCTCCGAACCCATGAAGCAGTTCTTCCAATCCTGCACCGCGGATTCGCCTGACAACGCTGCCGCGAGTCGCATGAGATTCGGTACTGAACGGCGGAAGCAGCCGAGGAGCCCCTCAAACGTCACGGCCTTCAGATGTGAGCCTGTCGCGTTGCCGAGCAGGGTATTCGTCGCGCCCAGTTGCTTCAGACGCCAGCCGAGTTCGAGGTCCTCGAAACCCCACGCGCGATAGCCGGTGTCGAAGCGCATCGCGTCCGCTGCGAAAGCCGAACGCCGGAAGGACCAGTTGTCCGTGTACCAAATGGACCAAGACAGTTCGCTGGGATGACCTTCCAGCCGCGGATTCGCGCGAGCGCCGAGCAAACGGCCGAGAAGCCCCGCATCCACACCCCAGCGCAAGGCGCCGGTGAACGTGGACTGCGGGTCCTTGGCGCGCGCATGGGCTGCGATGTGATCCGCGATGAAGCCCGGTTCGGGGCGGATGTCGCTGTCCGTGACAATGACGACCTCACCCTTGGCCGCTGCGAAGCCCGTGTTCAGCGCTGCACCGCGACCGGAGTTCTCTGCATGCCGGATGAGCTGGATGTTCTGAACCGCACCCAGCTCCTGGATGAGTCCTGCGACCGGCGGCTGTGAGCCATCATCCACCACGATCAACTCTGCTTGGTGCCGCGCCTGTTCCGCCAGGAAGCCCTCGAGCACAGGTTTCAGCAGGTCGAGACGATTCCACGCGGGAATCACCACACTCACGGAGGGCTGCGCGGAGACCGTTGCCTCTGCCGCGCGGGTGACTGCTTTCTCTGCGGTGCAACACCAGATGTTGGTGTGATTCACATCGTCAGGCACGAAGGCACTCCAATCCACGCGCGCTTCCTGAGCGAGAACGGCAGCTTCATTGCGCACATCCGGCGCGGTATCGAACCCGCGTGTGCTGAAAGTGCTGTCCGCGATCTCGAAGCCTGCGGCAGCGAGCAACTCACGGAACGCCGCAGGACTCCAGTCGTTCTTCCAGTGCTCATGGCGGAAAGGCATGCCCGTGCGCCGCGCCACATGCTGCATGTTGAAGTACGAAACGATGAGCCGCCCGCCGGGTGCGAGACGCGCGCGCGCCGCGGCAAGGAGCTTCGGTACATCGGTGATGTACTCGAGGATGCCCGAGAGCGTGATCACGTCGTAGAGCTGGCCATCGAAGGCGGGCATCCCGGCTTCGAGATCGCAGGCGACGCAGGTACCGCGCGGTGCCGAGGCCACGGCCGAAGCCGAGATGTCGCAGCCGTGGTAGGTCCAGCGCGGACTCAAGGCCGCACCGAGAGTGCCGGCACTGCACCCGATGTCGAGCAGGCGCGAACCCGGCGCGCGTTCAGCCAGATCCACAATGCGCTTCAGGCGCACATGCAAGGTGTCGTAGTGATGGCTTTCCATCTCCCAGCTCCGCCGCTCGTCGGCGACGACAGGTTCCGGTGTTGCCGCGGCACGCGGCCGAGCCACCAGTGCTTCCAGCAGCGTGAAATTCTCGCGTGCACGTTCTTGCACTGCGGGCAAGGCACGTTGCAGGCGCGCGCGGAGCAACGCATTGTCTTCAAGGAGCCATTGGGCTGCCTTGGCAAGCGCCGTGGGAGCCACCGCAGCGAGCGGCAACACCGCCTCGGGCATGCCGAGTTGATCGAACCAGCCGCGCACCTTGGTCTCGTAGGCGATGCCGACTGTGGGCGTGCCTGCGCAGGTCGCGAGGATGGACGCGTGCATGCGCGTGCTGATGAAGGCACGGCAACGCCCGAGCACGCCCTTCAGAATGCGCGGCGGCAGAGCTTCGCGCACCAGCACCGCACCGTCAGGGCGTCGCATCGCTGCAAGCACACTCTCGAGCGCGAGCACATCGTCATTGCCGAGTGCGCGTTCGGCATCCCGGATTCCGGATTGATCCGCAGGCGGCACTGTGGTGCCGATCAGCAACACACGCAGGCCGTGGTTGAGAATGAGATCGTCTGCGAGAGCGGCGACGTCCTTGAAGGCACTGGCCGGAGTGCCGGCGTAGTTGCGCACACCCAGTGCGAACATGCCATCCACCAGGCCGAGACGCACCATGGCCGCATCGACGCTGGCCGCATCCGCCGCGGGCAACGTGACGGCGAGATCCGCCGTCCAGTGAGCCGCAGGTGCGAAGGCGCCCGTGCGCAACGCGGCGAATCCCTCCACGTCACGCGCGGTCACCAGCGGAATGCGCGCAAGGGTTGCTTGCACCGCCGCCCTCAGCGCTGCGCCCTGGAAGGGCCCGAAGGACTGCCCCAGCAAAGCCAACGGCGTGCCGCGTGTCAGCACACGTTCGTAGCGGAGCAGGCGCGAACGCAACACCCACTCAAAGGGATTGCCTTCGGAACCGTTCAAGAAGTAGCCGCCCGTGCTCACCACGAGGTCGGCCGAATCAAGTGCTTGCGACAGGCGCTTCCAGTCCTCGCCTGCGGCCTCGGCACCAAGTGCTTGGGCCTGCAACGTGGCCTCATCGAAGGCGAGTGGATCCCTCAGCACTTCCACGCCCGCGAGCGCCGTGCATGTTTCGGGAAAACGCGCGGCCACCGTGAGGCGCGCATTTGGCCAGCGTGCGTTGAGTCCCGCCAGCAGTGCTTCCAGAATGGCGGCATCGCCCGCGTTGTGCACCGACCAGACATCGGCGACATGAATGTGACGCGGGTTCATGCGCAGATCTCCGCAGTATTCTCATGGGCCGCGCGCACTGTGGTGAAGTGCGCGAGAATCTCGGGCACCACGCGTTCCGGAGCGAAGCGCGCAACCGCACGCCGAGCTCCCGCGGAAAGAGCCTCTCCCACAGCGGGCTGCATGAGCACGCGCAGCAGCGCTGTCGTCGTGGCCTCCGTGTCCGCTGGGTCGATGAGCAGGCCCGAGCATCCCTCCACGATCATCTCGGCCATGCCGCCTTTCAGTGAAGCGACGACCGGAGCGCCTGCGGCCATGGCTTCGAGGCAGACGTAGGGGAAGTTCTCGTGCCGTGAAGGCAGGAACACGACGCCTGCTTCCGCGAGCGCCCGCGGTAGTGCATCCCGAGCCACGTTGCCCTCCACAATCAGTCGTTCCCGCAATGCTGCGGGCATCTTCGCGCGCAACCATTCCGCGAGTGACCCGCAGTCTGGTGCCGAACGCGTATCCGCACCGATGAGCCGCCAGCGCGCATCCGGCAAGGCCTGCAGGACGGGCACCACGGCATTGAGTCCTTCGATCACACCCTTCCGCGCTTCGACACGCCCCACTGTGACGATGTCTTGCCCACGCGTGGCGCCGCCCATGGCAAAGCGTTCCCACGCAAACGGATTCGGTTGCACCGCCACGCTCCCCGCGCCAAGTCCGAAGAGTCGTTCACAGGGTGCCGCGAGCCAGCGCGAAGGCGAGCTCCAGCCCGACGCATTGGCGACAGCGACCGCTTCCAGCGCATGCAGTGCATCCACGAAGGCGGCACTCGCACCCGCACGGTTCCATTCAAAGACCATGCGCGCAGGTGTGTGGAAGCGAACCACGTACGGAATCTCCGGACGCGCCGCTTTGAGGAGCGCCCCCTCCCCGCCCCAATCAGGGATCTCGATGAACTCCACATCTGCGAGTTCATGGAGAGTCATGAACGCAACCGCCACCGTGTAGGCGCGGGTGTAGAAGTCCTTGGCTGCCTGTGCGCCGGCCGCCGTGAAGGGTTCGTGCCAGAAGCCCGGGGGCGGCACGATGTCTGCAAGACGGAGGATGCGCAGGCCCTCGGCCTCGCGGAGGGAATCCACACCATCGGGGGCCCGCGAAACGACCGTCACACGGAGCCCGAGAGCGGCCAATGCCGGGGCCAGGGTGGCGGCATAGGTGCCAATGCCTCCGGCAGCGGTCTCCGGCGGGTATTCAGTCGAAACGAGGGCGATGTGTCGGGGGCGCTGGATCGAAGAGGGCATGGCAACTCCGGTGCCGGACCCCCGGATGGACGGCGGGGCGTCTGGCGTGGACCTTCAACGGGTCCATCGGACAATGCACCCTCCCGGCTGCAGAGCTCCGGTAACGGAGTGGGGAACCGTGACGGATTCCACCCGAGGGGATCCAGGCACTGGCGCCGAATGCCGCAATCTGCGACACTTCTTGGCCGTGTGGCATGTCGGCCCTGTGGCAGGCCATGCCTGGAGTGCTGCCGGAAGAACTCTGCTTTCCGCAGTGCGTCGGAAGGATTGTCGGGAGAGAATCATGCGCACCTCCACGCTCACACTTGTCGCACTCCTCGGTCTCGGCCTCGGAGCCTCGTTCGCACCGCCGGAGCTTGGCGACGTGCAGAAGGTGAAGGAGTGGGGCTACAGCATCCGCCCCATCAAGGGCTGGAAGTCGCAGACGGTTGAAGCCGGCACCAAGAACGTCGTGGGCTGCTGGATCCCTGATCTCGGCGATCTCGAACGTCGCGGCGCATACGACCAGTACCGCGAAGCAAGCGTGGCAACGCTGCGCATTGTGCGCGTGGAGATCCCGACCACAGGCACGGCCAGCGCGAAGCCGGAAGCAGCCACCGATCCCAATCCCGAACCAAAGCCGGAACTTCCTGCCGGATTGCCCAGTTCCATCCGCCGCGCGCTCGATGGCGACAAGCCCTGCAACTCCGCCGAGGAGTGGATCGAGAAGGAATGGGAGGGCGCCGCCAAGCGCTACACGAAGAAGGATGTGAAGACGCCCATGAAGGGCTGGACCGCCGAGTGGGGCGCCGACGCCCGGACCATCGCGGTCGCGGTCTTCTCCGAGAACAACGTCGAGTGGGCCGTCATCTACACCGCTTTCGAGGAAACCTACAAGAAGAACTGGGCCGAGATCTACAAGAA
>SXUL01000071.1 GCA_005790545.1 Planctomycetia bacterium
CAGCCCCACCGCATTTCTGACCATGAGCGGCAATTTCATCTGGGACAGTAACTGCGGTGGCCCCACGGGAGATGGCGTGAACGAGTTCATCTTCCTCCGTAACCCGCATCAGATCGTCCCTGGAGTGAACATGGGGGCCGGTGGTGTGGCCAGCACTCTGATGGACGTCAGCACAGGGCAGATCCTCGAGTGCGATGTGATCTTTCAGACGGGATCAATAGCAGGGGGCTGGGGTAATCCGACTTCGCTTTACCCGGGACCGCAATACTCCACGGCATTCGGTCACGAGATCGGCCACTTCTTCGGGCTTGATCACACGAATCTCCACCACGGCAGCGGGGCGGCTCCAACGGTTTCCTCACTCAGCGCGTTTCCGAACATCAGCGCGATTCCGGCCATGGCCGGCACCTACTTGATGAATGACTCAGCGGGCCGCGTCGTTGCAGCTCCGAGCTACGGCTCGCCATGGAGGTCGGACGACATAGCCGGTCTGACCAGCCTCTATCCGGTACGAGCCTTGATTCCTCCGCCCGCGACTCTGAAACGACATGCGATCAACGATTGCGCTTCGCTCACCGGAACCATCATGGACCCCAGCGGAACGCTCGGCATGTATGCCATGAACGTGTTCCTCATCCCGATGCCTGCACTTGGGGCCAACCTCACTCCGAGCACACCCGTGGTAGGAACGATCTCCGGCACCGCCCGTCCTGTGCCAACTGATGTCACCGGGCTTCGGGACAGTGCATTGCTCACTCCCTCATCCGGGCGTTTCCGCATCGACGGGATTCCCATGTCCTTGACCAGTGCGGTCACGCGCTACGCCATCGTCGTGGAACCGATGGCATTCGTGAGCATCCCTCAAACCAGCTTCGGCGAGTGGTGGTCAGAGCCCACCATCAACCCCATCGGATTCGGTGGGCTCAACCTCTGGCCGACAACCGTCACATCGAGCGCCCTGCTCATCAACAACTATGGACTGCCGCTGTCGGGCACTGGTGGTTCCGTTTGGGTAGGTTCTCTCGACATGATGCCGGGAACTGTGATCAACATTGCAAGACCCATTATCGCGGGCTCCAGCGTACAGACCGAGTCCGTCTCGCGGCCGCTCGTGGAACTTCCGGCTTCTGTGCGGGAGATGAACCCTCAGGCCTCAACCCCCACGAATCTTGGAGTCGAGCAGGTGAAGGTCCATCACAACTTCGGCAGCGCGCCGCTGAGAGTCTCCGCCGTGCTCAAGAACGGCACCACGACGACGGTGCTCGCCGTCACGCCAGCCGGTACGACTGGAGGTCCCATGAATGGTGCAACCGAGTGGATCTCGACCTTCAACGTCACCATGCCCGCCATCATCCCTGCCGGGTCCGTGTTTCAGTTTCGAGCAACGGAGATGTCTGCAAGCATGCCCGTGGTCACCGGGATGAGTGAGGCTCGCTATTGAGGCGAGTGGCGCCAAACCAGGAGTGCAGTCACGGGGATCGCGCTTCGCGGGCTTCTTCGCTGAGGAGCAACGCCGCTTCGGCTATGTTCGACCATCCGAAGTGGTGGAGCGACGTCAATGAGGCCTGTGCGTTGCAGTGCTTGTTTCCGTGTCGTCATGCTCGCGCTTGGCTGCATGATGGCGTGTGGGCCTGCGGTCAATGCGCAGGAACCGCCGGTTGTCGTGCCGACGCCCGTTCAAGTGTCGCCTCCGGCGGCGGAGCAGGAACCCCTGCTGGTCGTGGCGGAACGCATGCTCGCGGGCGATCTCGCCGCACTGGATGCGCTCGATGAACCGCGTCGTATTGCGCTGCTGCGTGCGGCACTCTTCTCGACGCAGGAGGACATCGCGCGACGCGCTGCATCGCGTCTGAAGTGGACACACCTCGACGCACGTGAGTGCTCCACGGTCGGGTACCTGCTTTTCCCGGCCGTGCTCACCGGTGCGGAAGGCGCGAGCATGGAGGAGTGGCGCTCGCTCCTCGGAAGCGCGGAGGTGCCCCGCATTCTCGCCAGCTGGCGCGAATGGCCGCGCAGAGGTACGGACATCAAGGGCTTCATCGGCATCCTGCATCGTGCATTGCGCTCGGAGGATCTGGGCCTGCTCCTCGGCATTGTCATGGACAAGGACAGTGGCGACATCGGGCGCTGGGTGATGGAGGAAGTGGCCGCCACGGTCCTGCCACACACGGACGCGAATCGTGGCCGTGTCGCAACGGCGCTGATGCATTACGCGGGGCGGGCTCCACCGGCGGCGCGGCCTGCTGATGCCAAGGGGCTCGATCCACGTCTTCAGCGCCTTCTCGAACTTGTCGCTTCGAAGGGGCCGAGCGCACTTCCGCGTGGTTCACATGGGTTTCTCGCGCGCTGGGTGCGGGAAAGCGGGGCCATCGAAGCGGACATTCCGTGTCTTGCGGCCTGCACGGCCATGGCGAGACAGGATCCGGCGCTCGGCCCGCTCTTCGGCCTCGCTTGCATTCGCGCTGGCGCGGAGGTGCAGGGAGCGGCAGCGACGCGCTGGTTCGAGAGTCTGGTTGCGGATGAAGGGCTGATCGGGCTTGAGGCCTTGGCTGCTTTGGCACGCCGCGGCGATGCCGCATCGCGAACAGCGCTCATGCGCCGCGCGGAGTCGAACACCGAAGCCCTCGCGCATCTCGTGCTCGCAGATGCTGGCTCTGCCGAATCGTTGCTGTTGCGCCTGATGAACACCGCTCCGGCGACGGAATCACGCGCGCTGGCGCAGCAGCTCGGGAACATCGCGGATGCAAGCGAGGAACTCATGCTGCCGTCGGCGGCGGGCGTGGTGGCGAAGAGCATCGAACTCTGCGTGAAGAAGGGGCGCCGCGCGGCTGTGATCGCGCGCGCAGGCAGCCGCTACGGCGAACTCGCCACACGCGAGCGGGCGCTGGCCGCATTGAAGGCACTCGCAACGGAGGGCCCCGAGGCTCTCGGCGCCCCGGACACGTTGGAAGGACTGGGTGATTGGGCCTTCATCGAATCGCGTGCGCGGACGGAGTTGCTCTCGCTGCTCGCACGCTGGCGGAGTGAGCCGGCGCATCGTGCATTGGCGACCGAACTGCTGCTTCGCGTCGGCGGCCCGACCGATGCAACGGCAGTGATGGCGGCTGATGACGAACTCCAGGAGCGCGCGTTGCAAGCCCTGCCGGAGGCCGAACGCATTCTTGTGCGTGCAGCCGCGGACGGGATCGCAGGCGACGAGGCTGTGTCCGCAGATGCGCTCGCACGGGCCATGCGCTGGCTCGGTCTTTTTGGCGGCCTCCCTTTCGAAGTCGCGGGCTCCGTCGCCGAAGCGGAGATGCCCATGGAGGTGCATGCCCTCGTGCTCACGGCATTGCGCGAGGGCCGGGCAGCAGATGCACTGGTTGCAGCTCTGCCGCATCTCGCCAATGGGAAGCTGCATGGACTCGGCAAGGTGCGCGATGAGCGAGTGCTTGCTTTCCTTCATGATCTGGCGACGCAGAGGGAAACGCGCCTGCATGCCTTCGCCACGGGAGAACTCGTGCGGGCCGGCAGCCTGTCAGCCAGCGACGAACTGCGCCGGGTGATCAGCGACGGCCGCTACCGCTGGCTGGATGACGAAGAGGGCGCGATTCTGAGCTTCGGTCTCGATCCCGCCGAGGCTCCGCACTGGATCCAGGAACTCGAATCCAACTGCTGCCGCGCAGTGGTGGCGCGGCGCGTGCTTGAGGATCTCTTCGGCTGGGAACTCCCGCGCACGGCGGATGCGCTGGTGACGGATGCGACTTTCGCGCGCCGTTGGCACGCAGCTTCTGGAGGGCATTTCGCGTGGAGCGTCATCGCCCAGCACTGGTTGCCCGCGCCGTGAAACGCACGCAGCATTCGAGAGCGCTTCAGGAACAATTACGCATCGCACGAAGACGCTCTTCCCACCCTGGCGACTCTCCCGACCCGCGCGAACTCGTGAATGATGCATCAGAAGGTGTAGCCGGTGACTGAGGAGTTTGCGAGCACTGCAAGTGTCAGCGGATGAAACGCCACGCTCACGCCGTACACGGTGAGGCCGCTCAAGCTGCCCGGCGTTATGGCCACACTCGCCGCAGCGCCGCCGGTGGAAGCAAGAGGCCCCAGTGCAACCGCGAAGCCATTCGTGCCCCAATTCAACCAAGCGAGCACCTCTGCCTGCGTCGTGTGCAGTCCGTGCCAAGCACCAGTGCCGGGGCTTGTCGAATTCAGCGAGTCGGCGCTGAAGGAGTTGAAATAGTAGTACGGCCCGCCAGCAATACTCGTCACGGGGTTGCAGGGAATGGTCATGCCCAGCGCGGAGCTCCCGAGTACCTCGAAGTGCATTGAGAATGTAGTGGCAGCGGAAAAACAGTGCCAAGGGATGGGCTGCGGAGTGGATTGATTTGCAGTGCTCCCGAGGCCGAGCTGGCCCGCGATGTTCCTTCCCCATGAGGTTGCTGTGCCATCCGACAGCGTAGCCACGGAGTGGTCGTTGCCGGCCGCGAGTGCGCTCACGTTGCTCAGGTTGCTTGATGCAATCTGAATTGGCGTGGTTTGAACCCCCGGAAACGGAATGATTCCCATCCCGAGTTGGGTGAAGTAGTTGTCGCCCCATGCCTTGACCGTGCCGTCTGCCAGAAGCGCGAAAGAATGCGAGGCGCCTGCCGCAAGCGCTACAACGTTACTCAAACTGTTTGATGGGATCGCCAGCGGAGCGATCTGGTTTGTGGTGTTGGCGAGGCCCAGTTGGCCAGTGCCGTTGAGGCCCCAAGCCGTCACGTTGCTGTTTGAGTGAAGAGCGAGATTGTGAGCGCCTCCTGCTTCGATGGCCACTACGTTGTTGAGGCTGCTACTTGGAATCTGTTGCGGTGTGCTCTGGTTGGTTGCCATTCCAGAGTACCCAAGGCCAAGCTCGCCATACTGGTTGATCCCCCACGTCTTGACGGTGCCATTGGATAGGAGTGCGAGACTGTGGTTGTGCCCAGCAGCAATAGCCACCACGTTGCTCAGGTTGCTGGCCGGAATCTGTTGCGGAGTGGCCTGGTGGGCTCCCAATCCAGAGTTTCCGAGGCCGAGTTCGCCGAATTGATTGCATCCCCATGCCATTACCGTGCCGTTGGAGAGCAGCGCGAGCGAGTGGCAGTCGCCAGCAGCAATTGCGATGACGCCGCCCAGGCTGCTGGCCGGGATTTGCTGCGGAAGGTTCTGGCCGCTGGTATTCCCGAGGCCGAGTTGGCCGTACTGGTTCAATCCCCAAGCCTTCACCGTGCCAGTGGAGAGCAAGGCGAGACTGTGATGACTTCCCGCCGCGATGGCCCACACGCTACTCAGGTTGCTGGCTGGAATCTGCTGCGGAGTGGTTTGGCTGGTAGTGCTCCCGATGCCGAGTTCGCCGTTCAGGTTCGCCCCCCATGCCTTCACCGTGCCGTTCGGGAGCAGAATCATCGAGTGTCCTTCGCCACACGCGAGCGTAGAGCTTGTGGTTTGAGCTACAGATATTGCCGACATGAACCATGCTGCGGCTAAAGCCAGCGCGATGGAGCCGTAGCTGACTCCTCTCGCTCCAGAACTGGATTGGATCATGCATCGCATAGTCCGAACGCTACATGGAATCACTGCCGGAGTCCAGCAAGCTCTTCCGGAGAACCGAGTTTGGTGTCGACAGCCGATCCTGAGACTGAGTGTCTTCATGTCGGTCCTTCCATGTAGGTTCGGAATTGAGGTCCGCGCTGGAGTTCAATCCGGCGTGCCTTTGCTGCCCACTGGGAGCTGTTGGTTCAGGTCGGAGGTTGCCCCGTGGCAAGCCACGAGGGAAGGATCGAAACGTTCATGGGACACACTGCGCAGATACTGCGATTCGAATGGATAGCGGTCGTTACCTTGCTTGCGGCAATCTTTGGCCTGCTCGCACCGCGCACAGCTGCTCCGAACATGGTGCCTGAACCAGGTGCTGCGGCCGGATGGTTCAGCAGCGGGAGCGCGCGCGTCCCACTGTCGTTGCACCGCTGCACAACGGTCGCTGCCGCCGATCGCGAACATGCACGGTGCCCGCACCGCCATGCCGGGACCCACTTCCTTGCGCGCGATGGGGCCACAGTGAATATGCTCAACAGCCGCACGGTTCACATCGTGGAGCCGTGTAGTTCCTCGCATGATCAAGGCGAACAGAGTCCGGACCCCTACATCCTCTGGTTTGTTGCGGGCGCCCCAATTCAGCCCCCCGACGTCACCCAACCCTGTCCCTCTGCAGTCGTCAGTCATCCCTTTCCATATGCTCTCCCGCCGTACGCTGCTGGCACCCCCAACCCGAACAACCCGGATCCCTTGAGAACTTATGACATAGTGACGCGCCATTGGGCCGAACCGACCATTTGCTACTCGGTAAACGTTCCCTCGGGCTCCAACCAATTCACGGATGTCTTCGCAAGCGCCCCAGCCCCGTTTGGCGTTCCATTTGCCTATTCATTCCTCAACTTTGGTCAAGACATCGACAGCATCATGGATGAGTTGAACCGACACGTCAACGTGGGGATACAGACCTTGAGGGCTGCTGATACCAGTACAAATTGGGATCTTGCTGTCACAGCAAGTGCCGGAGGGGCAGCACTTTCATCCATGGTTGGCAACTTCATCTGGGACTTTCATTGCAATGGTCCGACCGGGGATGGCGTGAATGAGTTCATTTTCCTGCGGAACCCCAGTGTGATCAATTCTGCTGGTCCGACGGGTGGCCTGACAAGCACACTCATGGATGTCAGCACGGGCCAGATCATCGAATGCGATGTCGTTTATCAGACCGGAAGCGCCACGACTGTGGCAGGCATCTGGGGTGCGTGGGGACCACGATTCTCCACTGCCCTTGCGCACGAGATTGGCCACTTTTTTGGCCTTGATCACACCAATCTCCACCCGGGTGGTACAGCGCCGCTGACGTCCGCGTCACCCACATCTGGAACCCGTATCGCCTTCAACAACATCAGCGAGATCCCGGCAATGACTGGCGTGTACATCGTGAATGACACGCTCGTGGGTGGCCGCGTAGGCACCTTGAGTGGTTCCGCCTCGCCATGGAAGTCGGATGACCTCGCCGGGTTGGCAAGTCTCTACCCGGTACAGACGCTGACCGCCACCAAACGGCACTCGATCAACGATTGCGCTTCCATCACCGGGAGCATTGTGGAGCTCAGCGGCACATTCAGCCGGGGGCTCTATGCATTGAACATCTTTCTCATCCCGATGCCTGCGAGCGTTCCTGGCGCTGCGCCACAGGGGGGCCCCGTAGTGGGCACCATTTCGGGCACGGCCAGGCTCGGGTTGAACGACGTCACGGGGGTGCAGGACACCATTCTGCTCCGGCGCACGTCTGGGCAGTTCCGTATCGACGGGATACCGGTGTCATCGACCGGGGCTGTCACTCGCTACGCGATTGTCGTGGAGCCGATGACGTTCATCAACATCCCGCAGAGCAGTTTCGGCGAGTGGTGGTCGGAGGGCGTCATCAATGCCGTCGGCTTGGGCTTGAACACATGGCCCGCTCATCACTTGATCATTCCCACGTACCTGACTCCAGGAGCATTTTCCGACGCACTGATCAACGACTTTGGCCTCAACACCTTGGGGGGTGGTGGCACGGTGCAAGTCGGTTCGATCGACATGGTGCCGGGAACCGTGATCAACCTTGCAGCAGGCATCACAGCAGGCGGCGGCGTGCAGCTGGAGGGTGGATTCGGGGTCTCGCGCCCACTCGTAAAGATCCCCTATTACACGAGGCATGTCACTCCAAATAGTTGCGTTGTTCCAGTGCAGGTGATGCACAACTTTGGAGGCAGTCCGTTGACGGTTTCCGCGGTGCTCAATGGCGTCGCCCTTCTCGTAGTGCCTGTGAGCATGACAGGAGGACCTAATGGCGTCATGGCGTGGACCTCGACATTCAATGTCTCCATGCCAGCGCTCATCCCTGCGGGGTCCGTGTTTCGGTTTCAGGCAAAGGAGAGCGGCGGAACCATTCGCACAGTGGCCGGAATGGGCGAGGCCCGCTACTGATATGTGGCGGGCACTGCGACCCGCCGATCCCGACACCGCGAGCAGGCTGTCGCTATCCAACGGGATGATTGGTGTACTTCAACAGCACGGTGCGCATCAGAAAAGGCTCGCGGCGGGTGAGAGCGGTGCTGTTGCGAGGCGGATGGGGCGATGAAGTCCGCCGGCACCTTGCCAATCGAGCACGCGAATGGCGAGAGTGAAGGGCTCTCCGGCGCTCACCGGCAGCTTGATGGAGTTCGGCTCATCGAAGGCGGTGCGTCTTGCCGTCACATCGCCACCGCCGCCTGCGCGCGTGCCGTTCACGAAGACTTCATAGGCATCGTCGGCGCCATCCAGCGTGAGCCACACTTCGCGGCCCGCGAACTCCGCAGGGAGCGTGACCTTCCTGCGATACCAGGCCTGACCGTCGAGGGCCTCATGCCCTTGCCCCTCCCAGTGCGCGCCGGCACGAATACTGCCCCACGCGCTGTCATCGAACTCGGCGGCTGCGAGGGCGGCGACATCGGCACCTGTTGGTTCAGGGAGGAACTTCCAGCCCGCGTCAGCGAGATCGAGTTCCGCATGGGTGCAGCGTGCCCGCATGGCGGCGAAAGCCTCGGATGGCAGTGCCGCTTTCGGTGCCGGGCCTTCGAGGAGGTGGCGCACCATCTCCGTGAGCAACCATCCGCCAGCGGCGTTGTCGCCGCGATGTTCGAGTGCACTCACCAGCAGACGCCCAGCACCGACGCGGGTTTCGATGACCAGCGCATGCAGCGCGAGGTCGCGCCGGTCGTGGGTGTCCCACAGCAGCAAAGCAGGATCGGTGTGGCCGAGCCATGTTGGTGCAGTCATCACCCGCGCAGCAAGATCCATGTGCTGCAAATCCACGAGGAACGGTGCCGGAATCTCCTCGAAGAGAGGATGCTTCGGCAACACCGGGCCACCGCGCAGGAACCAGTGTTCGGCGAGCTTCGGCGCGGTCGGTTCGCCATCCGGGAGCAGCAAGACGCGCGCGCCGCGCTCCAGCGCATTCAGCAGCGGCAGGTCCATGTGTCCGGCCACGATCACGCGGTCGAGGGCATCGCCATTCCAGCGCGGGGCAATGCCGAGGGGCAGGAGGTCCGGCGAGGCGGATGAATGGCGTGCCGCCATGAGGGCGCGAGATGCATCCGCTTCCGGGACGATCCAGAGCGTCCAGTGGTTGCGCGCACGCAGCGTGCCTTGAGCGAAGAGCCGGAGTTCCACTCGGTGTGGTGTGGGGCGATCCACCGTGGGCAGCATGATCTCCACGTTGGGAACATAGTTCACATGTCCGGAACGGAGGTCTCGAAGCGACACACGCCGCGGCGGTTCGTCTCCTGATCCGATTTCCAGTTCCACGTTCGTGAGCGGCGCGGGCCCTGCATGGCTGACGCGCACGTCGAGGTTCACGCGCCCTCCGCGGAAGGCGCGGTGATCGTCCGGGCTCTTCATGAGCAACATGGTGTCGCCGTTGAAGGACCAGTCGTCCTCCGACCATTTCGGCGCGCCCGCGGCGTCGAGAAGCCCCATGCTGGCGAGCGGGAAGTCGCGCATCACCGATACAACCGCTGCGCCGTTCGGGAACTCGCGTCGGAAGACCTCAAGCTGGAACTTCCGCATGAGCATGGCGGAGCGCAGCGAATCGCGCCGCAAGCGTTCGGCCACCGGCCCCGCGCCCTGCAGGTGCAACGTGTCTTCGAAGCGGGCGATGGCGTCGAAGGCATGCGGCATGGGCCACGTGGGGTGAGCCTTCCGCTGTGCTTCGAGCAACGTCGTGTCGATCCAGGTATCCGCGGCAATGGCTTCACCGAGGGCGAGTGGCTGCGATCCATGCTCGGCCACATGCGCGCGCAGGCGATCGAGGGTCTTCACCCAGGTGTGGTTGTTGCCGTAGGGGTGGTCATCCCAGAAATCATGGACGCGGTTCCATTGGATCCATGAAGAATCGTCTTCGACAACCGCGCCGGGGATCATCGCTTTCGCGAGGAGGTACATGCGACGCACCACCGCGATGTCCGCGCCGGGGCCGGTCTCGCAGGTGAGGCTGCGCAGCAACACCGAAGGGTGGTTGCGGTCATGCTGGAAGAACTCCGCGTATTCGCGCGCGAGGTCATCCGCGTGGGCCGCATCCCACGGCGCATGCCAAGTTGGGTACTCGATCCAAGCGCACATGCCGAGTTCATCGCAAAGTTCGAGATAGCGGCGCGGCGGCACCCACAGGCAGAACTTCATCAGGTTGAAGCCCATGCGCTTGGCGGCGGCGATTTCAGCGCGCATGTGTGCTTCATC
>SXUL01000072.1 GCA_005790545.1 Planctomycetia bacterium
CATGAGCAGCAGCCCCTGCGACGCCGTGAAGGTCGTGCTCAGGGTGCCTGCCTGCACAGCGCCGTGCACGGCACCTGCGGCACCAGCTTCGCTCTGCATTTCCATGACGCGCGGGACCGTGCCGAAGATGTTCTTCCGGCCGGCGGCGCTCCAGGCATCCGCGAACTCGCCCATCGTGGACGAGGGCGTGATGGGGTAGATGGCGATGACTTCGTTGGTCCGGTGGGCGACAGAGGCCACAGCCTCGTTGCCATCCACGGTGATGCGTTGGCGCTTCTTCATCGAGGGACACTCCAGCTCTGCTCCGCGCTCGCCCGCGGGCGGCTTTTATTATCAACCGGACCCGCAGGAGTCAGCAGGAAGTGCGCCTCTTGCGGGACAAATCAGCACTTCCTTGATTTCCTGCAAGCATGCCCCGGGCGTCGCTCCCAGAGCTTGGAAACAGCCCTGGTCGTATGACCGGGGCATTTGCGGGCAGGACGAGACGGGGCGTGTTGCTCCGTCTCGTTCACTTTGTCCAGCAGCGCACGGGCATCCTCAGCGTTCCGTGGCCTTCCTCAGTTTCGGCTGTGGACGCTTCAACCACTCAGCTACATCTGCTTCGAGAGCCTTCACTGCGGCCTCCAACTGGCGGTCCACGCCAGCAGGCATTTCACCCGGCAGTGGCCAGAGCACGATGTCTGGCACGCAACCGTGGAGCTCCATGTCCTCACCATCGAGGGTGTACCAGCCGCGCCCGGGGAGGCGGACGAACGCACCATCCATGAGACTCGCGCCGCCAGTGCTGATGACGCCACCTGCCGTGGGCACGCCGATGATCTTGCCGCGTCCAAGAGTCTTGATGCTGTGCGGGAAGATCTCTGCGTTGGAGAAGGAGTTCTGGTTGCAGAGCACCGCGATGGGTTTCAGCCACGAGGCGTAGATGCGTCGGTCCTGCGGATAGCCGGGGCTGCCGCCGCGGGGCACAGTGACGGCGTGGTGCGGCTGCGTGAGGCAGGTGAGCAGATGATCGGTGATGCTGCCGCCGCCGTTCTCGCGCACGTCAATGACGAGGCCGTCCTTGCCGTGGCCTGCGCGGAAGAGTTCCTCTTCGAAGCGGAGCAGGTTCTCGCCCCCCATGCCCTCGATGTGCAGATAGCCGAGGCGTCCGTTGGAGAGCTTCTCCACCGCGGCGCGATTGGCGTCCATCCAGTCCTCGTAGAGGCGCCCGCGCACGGCGGCACTGCTGGTCGGGCGCATGAGCACCGTGCGTTCGGCACCATCGATACCACGCACACGCAGCGTGATATCGCGATCCGGCGGGCCGGTCAGCACACGGGCCGGATCGAGATCCGCTGTCACGTTGGTGCCGTCCACAGCGAGGACGAGCTCGCCGGCAACAAGGAGTGATTCCTTCGACGCAGCCGGTGTCTTCGAGACGATGTCCTTCACCTTCCAGCCCTCACCCGTGTGCGCGGCATCAAAGCGCGCACCCAGATGGCCGGTCGTGAGGCGCCAGTTGCTCGCTGTTTCGCCGCTGCGTTCAGAGAAGCTGAAACCGCAGTGAGAACCATTGAGTTCGCCGAGCATCATGTTTCCGAGCCGGCTCAGTTCCTCGGCGCTGGTGCAGCGCTGAGCGACGGGTTCGTAGCGGGTGCGGATGGCATTCCAGTCGTTGTTCCCGAGGCGCTCGTCGTACCAGCGGTCGCGCATGGTGGCCCAGGCCTGGTCGAAGATCGCCGCATTGCGCGCACCGACATGGAGATCCACTTCCACGCGGAAGGAGAAGGTGGTGAGCTTGCCGCTGGCGCTGAGCAGTGCAGGCGAACCTCCGCCACCACCTCCACCGCCACGGCCCATGCGCGGCGGGCCGCCGCTCGGAGCGCTGGCCGCGCCGGACGAGAGCCCGGCCATCTGGTCGCCATCCTTCAACCAGCGGCCACGCGACAGCAGCGCACCGCCGATCTCCTTGGGGGTTTCAAGCTCCGGGAACTCGATCACCCACGAGGAGGACTTGCCGC
Source organism: Planctomycetia bacterium (assembly GCA_005790545.1). Classification (GTDB taxonomy): domain Bacteria; phylum Planctomycetota; genus SXUL01. The sequence goes on from SXUL01000072.1 coordinate 2,001, forward strand.
TCACCGTGCCGTTGAAGCAGAGCTTCCGGCCTGTGGGCATCCACGAGAGTTGGCCCTCGTTCGAGTCGGGATACGAAAGCCGTTTCAAGCGCTCGCGCAGGCCGTCGAAATCCACCACCACTTCCTTGGGTGGTTCCTTCGCTGCGGAACTCTCCTTTGCTTCCTCACCGCCGCGTCGTCCGCGCCGACCGCGCTCCGTGGGTTCCTTCGCAGGCTCGGAAGCAGGTTCCTTTGCGGGATCGGCGGAAGGCTCCTTCACCGCCGCAGGCTCCGGCTCCTTCGCTGGATCTTTCGGTGCATCCTTCGCCGGAGTCTTGCGCCCCTCCATCTTCTTCAGGGCCTTTTCGAGCGTGCGATCCCGCGCGGATTCCTCTTCGCCCGCGCGCGCGAGGTTCACCCACATGATGTCGGATTCTTCACCGAAGCGGCGGCCGGTGAAGGCGAGGATCTTGCCGTCGGGGGACCAGCGTGGCGAACGATCGTTATCCGGATGACAGCTCAGATTGAAAGGCGGCTTCGAGCCATCGACCGGAGCGATCCAGATGTCGGAATTGAAATCCTCATCTTCGATGGCGTACGCGACCCATTTCCCGTCCGGCGAGAAGTCGTATTCGGGTGCGCTGAAGGAACTCACCAAGACGCTCTCGGTGCCGCTGGCGATTTCGCGTCGGATGATCGTGCCGCGGCCACGGAGGTAGCAAAGGAACTTGCCGGTGGGGTCGAGACGGAGATCCTGTTCCACTTCATCGTCGTTGGTCAGTTGGCTGACCTCGAACTCACGGTTGAGCCACCAAGGCTTGCTCGGGTCCTTCCTTCTGGCGGCATGGATGTCCACGCGCGCGTTGCGCTGGCTCGTGAACCAGAGCGTTTCATTGTCGGTGGAGAACAGCGGGCTCCATTCCGCGCCGGGAGTGGCTGTCACGCGCACCGGCTCCTTCAGCTCCGTATCCATGACGAAGATGTCGTTGGCCGCGACGAGGGCGATCTCGCGAGCGTCATCGGTGAAGGCGACCTCCGATGCGCTGCTGGCCGTGATGCGCCGCGTCGTGGCTGCGCCATGATCTCCGGGCGCCGTGACGACAATGGGCGTCAGCGTGCCTGTCGCGACATCGAAGCGTTCCAACCCGAAGTTCCGCGACCACACAAAGGTCTTGCCGTCGCGCGCGAGGTCGGGATAGAGGATGCCGTCGTCCTTGAACTGCGTGAGCTGCACGCGTTCATCGCTCGCAAGAGAGCCACGGAACAAGTTCCACACTCCGTCGGCCTGCTCGCACCAGTAGTAGTGCGCGCCATCGGGCGACCATTGCGGCCAGCGCGCGCCTGAGTTTCCGCCGCGGAGCTGCGAGAAGCTCCCGAGGGCGAGATCGTAGAGCCAGAGCTGGCTTGCCTGCGAACCGGTGTAGCGCTTGCGGTAGACGGGTTCTGTTTCGCGCACGAAGATGAGCTTCGTTCCGTCGCGGGAGAGCCGCCCATCCTGACCGTAGTCGTTGAAGAGCAGGCGCGGTGCCCTGTCGCCCCGGCGCGGCTGGATGAAAAAGCGTTGCGGTGCATCCCAAAAGTGATCGCGGCTGGCGAGCATGAGAAAGCCGCTGTCATCGCCAAGCCACTGCAGCGGGATCTGCCCGTCCGTGTGACGCGTGCACTGCTCCGGTTCGCCGCCGCTCGCAGAGAGAGTGAAGATCTGCATGCCATCCATGCGGTCCGATGCAAAGGCGATGCTCGCGCCATCATTCGAGAACACGGGCTCCGAGTCCTCTGCGTCATGCGCGGTCAGTCGTTGAGCCATGCCGCCTGCGGAGGACACCTTCCAGATGTCGCCGTGCCAGGCGAACGCGATGCTGCTGCCGTCCGGCGCGAGACGCACCTTCTGCAACAGCGGAATGCCTGCGCTTTGCGCACTCACGAGTGCGGTGCAGGCGAGGAATAGGGCAACCAGAGAGCCACGGTTCATGAAGCGGTGCAGCATGGGAGTTCTCGATCGGCCACGGGGGATGTGCTGAGCCAAACACGCGCAGGGGGCGGCGATTCTAGAAGGGGCTGCGAAACGTGGTGTGCACGTCCAGCACGCCCGAAACAGGAATCCGAAAAAACAGAAAACTTGGCACGAATCCCGCCGAAGAGTGGCCTGTTGGAGGTGTGTGAGGCGCAAACCCAGCACCCTCTGACGCTCGAATCGACACCTGTCATGGCCTGGTAAGGGCGCTGTCGCAAGATGGCGCCCTTGCCTATTTGTGGTGCATCGCCAGCCCTGGATGTGCGGCCGTCACTGGATCGTGACGGAGAGGCCGCGGGTGCCGCTCCAGCCGCCGGGGGCCGTGCCGTCCATCCACACGAACTGAGCCACGACGCTCAAGCCTGCGAAGACGGGATCAGCCGGAACCGCAAGCGGCAGCAGGCCTGCGCCGCGTGAGTCGGCGAGCACCGGCAGGAGCACTGCCGGGACGTTCACGACATCTAGATTGATGGTGAGCCCGCCCACGTTGAGCGTGAGTGGAGACGTGGAGAGCGCGAACCAACCCGCTGCGCTCGCTGGTGCGAGGCTGCTCGTGAAAGCGAAGTTGCTGTTGCCGCGGTACGGATCGGAGTTGGTGCCGATGAGTGGCGCGCCCAGCGCACCCGGTGTGGCCGTGCCATACAGACTCACGCCCTCCGAGCCATCGAGGATGCCATCGTTGTCGCGATCGCGGGCGGTGCGTTCGCCGCCACCCGGATGCACGCCGGTGAAGACGAGCGCAACCTGCCCGGACTGCGCGAGAGCGAGGAGTTGCGATTGCTGGAACGGCCCGATGCCTGGCGTTGCGGACTGATAGGTCATTGAGGCGAGATTCAGGATAAGGCCGGTGGCTTGCCCACTGACCGTGCCCCGCGCGATGAGGTCGATGTCGCCGGCCACGGCGCGTGTCTGCATCAGGTTCCACTCCGTCAGCGTCGCACTGCCGCTGTTCGCCGCGTCGAGTGTGAATTGGTGCCCGACCAGTGGTGCCGTGCCGGTGTCCGCCGCGAGGAGGAACTGCACGATGTCATCCTTGGCGCTGGTCGGCCAGTTGGTGAACTGCGAGAGTTGCAGGAACTCCGTGAGGTTCGTGACCGCACCGTCATGTGTGAAGCCGAAGCCGGCCTTCTGCTGACCCGTGCGGCCGTCGAAGCCGGACTTCCGGTAGAGCATGCGCACCTGAGGCACCTTCATTTGTTGCGGCTCCTGCAGGATGGTGCCGGTGACGACCATCTGGTTGCTGCCCGTCGGGAGCGCGTGGCAGGTGTTGCAACTCACGTTGCCGATCACCGGGAAGCTCACCACCGTTCCGCTGAAGTTGGTGAATCCCTGCTGCTGATTCGCACTGCCGGGACTGGTGAGGTACGAGCGGTTCATGGGCTGATTCGGGTTCGGCGGCAGTGCCATGTTCATGGCGAACTGTGCGAACAGGTTCATGTCCGCCGTTCCGAGTGGCGTGCCACCCATGAGGCTGTCGAATGCGGGATTGAAATGCTGGAAGGTCGCGCGATCGCCGCGCCAGTGCAGAGCACCGCTGCCCGCAAGCCCGCGCAGGGACTGCGTCGTCATGGGCCCCTTCATGGGATGGAATTGCGTGAGCAACAGGCTGAAAGGGAAGGGCTGTCCCGTGGGTGCGGCGGCCATGCTGCCGTTCGGATCGCCGAGATCCCAGGCGAGACCATCCACATCGCCGTCCACATGGCACGAGGCACAGCTCATGCTGCCATTGCCGGCGAGCTTGGCGTCGTAGAGGAACTTGCGGCCATCGCGGATGTTCGCCGGGGTCGGATCCCAGCCGCCAAGTGGTTGCTCGTTCAGGACGACGCGCCCCGAAACGTCGATGGTCGAGAGCGATGCCGCGAGGCGGTTGAGGACGTAGAGCCGGCCTGCTGTCGGGTGCAGCGCGAGACCGCGCGGGCCGCGCTTGCTGATGGAGTTCACGGTCGAGCCCGTTGCGGGACTCATCTCGATACGCGCGAGCACGGCGCCGCTGGTCGCATTGACCACGCCCACGCGATCCGTGCCGAACGCGGCGACGTACATCTCGTTGGCTGCGGTGTTGATGGCGACGGCAGTGGGTTCTGAGAGCGCGCTGGCACGCGAGGCGGGGTCCGGGAGTGTGCTGTAATTCAGGCCGGCATTGAGGTCGAAATGTGTCGTCACCGGGACCGCCACGGTGGTCACGCGCGTGATGCGCGAATCAATGGCGTGGGCGCGCACCGCCGGTTCGAAACGTACGAGATTGCGGGCATTCGTGTTGGCGACGTACAGGCTTCCGGACACGGGATGCACAGCGAGGTGCATGTTGGTTGTGCCGACGCCAGTGAACGTGCGCGTGATGGCGAGGCTTGCAGCGTCGATCTCCAGCACATCGTTGTCAGGCAGGGTCCACGTGATGGCCGGCCACTGCGGATCACCCGCAGTGACGAGCATGCCTTCGTCGGGAGCTGCAGGCAGCAAAGGGTTGGTGGGGTTCGGTTGCGCCGGCGCGGCCGTGCGTTCGAGAATAGTGGTCTTGTTGCCGCTGCGCGCGACGAGTGCATAGACCTTCGTCCCTGCGGGATTCACGGCCAGCGCGCGCGGGTCCTTGCCGAAGATGTTCACTGTGCCGATCTGCTGACGGCTGATGACATCGAACACCAGCACACGGTCATTGGTGGCCGTGCTGACGAACGCCTTGCCACCCGCGAAGGCGATGTCGCTCGGTTCGTCCTTGGCTTGCAGTGTGGCGATGACGCGCCCCGCACTGAGCGACACGATGCTCACGCTGTCGCTCAGGAGATTCGCAACCCAGACCTCGTCATTGGTGCGCAAGGCAACAGAGACCGGCTCCAGTCCGACGGGGATTTCATGAAGCAGCCGCGGCTGATCCGGGAACTGTGTGGACCACACGGCGAGCCGACTGTCCGAGGTGTTGCAGACAAGGAGCCGCAATCCGTCCGGCGTGATCCGGATGGGATTGACCTGCCCGCTCTCGTAGTTGACGAAGCTCTGGGCCGCGAGCGGGAGAAGAAGCGCAAGCGAGGCGAGGGCGAGGCTGAGTGATTGGCGCATGGCAGACTCCCGCGGTCTGGAGCGTGGCTCCTGCCGCAGTGCCATCTTGGCCGCAGGGGCCCGACCGGATCAAGCCCGATCAGGCCCTGTTGCACGTCCTCAGTTCGAACAACTCGTCACGGAACCGATGGCTCCGAACAGGAGCTGCATGGAGCCCGGAAGCGCTGTGTTGGCCGGGTTCGGAATGGCCAGATTCAGTGGCCCCGACGCACCGGGATTGGAGATCATGATGTGTGAGGGCAGCCCGTTGGTGCGCCCGAAGGTCGTGCCGTGGATGTCCACGCACGAGGTTCCCATTCCGTTGTGCAGGATGGAGCAACCGAGCGCGCCGTTGTTGGTGATGTCCGAATTCTGGACGAGAAGATGCGAGCTCCCTGTGGTGGTGTCCACCATGGCAAGCGCACCTCCATTGCCTCCCGTGATGGAGCAGGCGTTGATGACGACCGAGCTCTGGCTCCCGAGCGAGTTGATGGTGATGCCGCTCAGTGCGGCCGCTGTGGACGTGATCTGATCGAAGCCGCAGACCAGCAGGCCGGCGTTGTTGTTGATGTTCACCAACGAACCGACATTGGTCATGGCGCAGTCAAACATCGTGCCTGTGCAACTGATTCCGGAACTCGTCACATTGAGTCCGGCTCCCAGGTTCGTGAAGGTGGAACCCAGCACGAGGAAGTTGAACTGGGATGTGCCGGAGTTGAGCACGTTCAGCGCAGTGGCGCCGGGGCAACTGAAGTTCGTGTCCCCAACGAGAAGTTGCGTCATGGCGCTTCCCGAGGATTCCATGTGCACGAACTCGGAGACGGGCGTTGACTTGCCGGCGCTCATCACCACGTCGAGCAGAGTCAATGTCAGCGACGAGGTGCCCGTGGCAGCGCTCTGGAACCACATGGGGGAGGCACCAACGAGCGTGCTGCAAGTTCCTGTGGCGCAGTTCACGCCCAGTGTTGCATCGTCCGCTGTGCTGAGTTCCACTCCAGACCCGAAATCAAAGTTGAAGGTGACGGAATTGAGGACGAGGTTGGTCGTGCCGGAGCCTGTGCAGGCGACCTGCATCTCGCCGAGAGTGTTGGCTCCAAAGCTGCAGAGATCAAAGCTGAGATTGGCGTCTCCGGCAATCGTGGCCGCGAGACCTCGCAGTGTGCCGCTGCACCCGAAATTGGCGGCGTTGAGCGTGAGCGTTTCACCGGCCCCGACGTCGATGACGATGCCGCGCCCGACGGTGCCCGGGCCGAGAATGCTGATGGCGTCGAAGGTCACAGTGCCGGTTGCGCCGAGATCCACCACCAGGGCGTCGAAGCTGGTGGCCATGAACTGCACGCCCGCAACACGCGCGCCCGCGGCGAGTATCGCGCCAGCCGCCGTGGTGGCATCAATCAGCGGCATGGTTCCCGGAGGCAGGATCTGGATGCCATCCCGCGCGAGGCCCATGAGTTCGCCGATCAACTGTTGCCCCGGTTTGAGGGCGATGCCACCCGGCAAGCCGACGGCCGCGGAGTAGATGAAGATGGTGTCATTGGCGAGCGACTGCGCCTCGGCGGCGGCAAGGGTGTTGAACGGCTCAAGCATGGTGCCGTCGCCGCTCACGAGAGGATCGGCATCCACGAACCATGCGCGCGTGAGCATGCTGATGGTCACCGTGCCGATGGCGCCATCCGCTGCGCGCGCATAGCTGAAGGTGTCGGTGCCGGTGAAAAGATGCGGCGCTTCATAATGGAAGCTGCCATCGGGGTTGATGTCCACGAGACCACCGGCCGTGGTCGACTGGTTCACTGCGGGCAGCACGGCGAATGCAGCTCCTCCCGCACGCGTCACGAGGCCTTCCGCAACCGGCGCCACGAGATCCGCATTGCCGATCCAGTCGTAGCTCACGGCCGGAGCTGTTGGTGTCGGCGGCGGCGGAGGAAGTTTGTCTCCCGTTTCGGAACAAGCAGCGCCAACGACAAGAAGCAGCGTGGCAGGGAACAGATATGGACGCATCCCTTGGGTCTCCGCGAGCAAGTGCCCAGCGACACTAGCAGAGTGGCTGCCCGCCAAGGGAGCCTGCCGCGTCCTGAAACGCAGACGTCCCGGGCCCGCGCGCTGCGCGAACCCGGGACGTTTGGTCTGCGGGCAAGCCCGCTGGACTCACTGCACGAGGAAGCTGGCGCCGTTGCCTTGCGCGAAGGTGATGCTCGTGAAACCGACAGGCGCCGCGGCCGGCGTCATCTGGTAGATGGCGCGCCCGGCATTGCCTGCTTGTGCCCCCAGCCCGAGGAAGGATGCGAAGTTGACGGAGGTGGTCAACGCGGTGACGCCGGGGGAGATGCCCACGAGGGTGCCCGAGCCCCAAGTCGCGCCACCATGGGCATAACTCTGAATGGCGCAGCTTCCGCTGCCCGTATCGAAGGTGACGTCGAAGGTGCAAGTGGAACTGTTGTTGCTGCCCCACTCAGGCACGTTCACGAAAGAGATCTTGAAGAGCCCCGCGGCTGTGCTGCTCGCATTGATGGTGCCGGCAAGATTCGGTTCGAGGTCCGACCAGTGCCCCGCGAGACGCGGCATCTGCGACGTGAACGCAGTGACAGTGGGACTGAAGTCTCCCGTACCTTGCGTGAAGCTCACAGAGCCGTTGCTGTTCACATAGAGCGACGTGTAGGCCGAGCCATAGAAGCTCACCTGCGGTGCACTGCAGAAGTTGGGGCTGCCGAGCGCGACAGAGACGGAATCGTCATCGCCGAGCGTGAGTGGCAGCGTGTTGTTGTTGCAGGGGATCACTGTCATCTGGTTGGCCGCGCTGAGCGCAATCGAGCCGGGCACCAACGGGTTCACAATGGCGAACTGTGCACTGAGAGTCATTGGCAGCGGTGGAGCGGTGACGCTCGTGTTCCAACTCGTCGCCGGCCACGTGGTCTGGAACATGTTGTTCAGGAGGATCTTGTTTGGATTGGCGAGGTCGAGATTGAGGATCTGGCCGACGGGAAGCAACCCGGCATTCGGGAGAGCGGCTGCGGGAACCACGATGAGTTCCCAAGGCGCACCCGCATGCGTTGAGGAGACGTTGAGAAGGCTCGCGGTCCCCACCGTGCGCGTCACGCTCACCGGACCGGAGAAACCGGTGTTGGTGGCGCCGTCAATGCTCATGGATGCGTCAGCAGAATTCTCCTGCCACGAAGGTGTGGGCATGGTGGGCATGGTCACCGGCAGACTGGTGGGCGAACCAGGCTTGAAGAGCCCGAGGTTGAAGCTCGTGGGCACCGAGGTGGTCGTGCAACGGAAGTTGTAGGTGTGCCCCCAGCGCAGTGCGTTGGAGTTCACACTTGTTGCATAGGGCGTCGTCGCCCATGCGAGGGAACCGCTGCTCTGGGACGAGGTCCAGTCGCTTCCGCTGTACGGTTCACCGCTGTGGTAGTTCAGGTCGTGGAAGCCGACCATCGACGGCGCGGCCATCGGTACGGGGAAGTTGAGCGTGAAGCTGCCGAGACTGCGGTCGCTGTTGAGATTGTGGATCGCGAATTCCCAGGTCTTCGCGCCACCACCCGCGTTGGTGCTCTTCACCCCGATCTCGAAGCGGCCATCGCCAGGCACATCCACGCTTTGGATGACCACGGAGGGATCATTCGCTTGCCACGCGTGGATCGCCGATTGCTGCTGCGCTGTCGGGCCGGTTTCGGAAATGGCGAAGCCTGCGCCGAAGGGCGCCACGGTGACCTGACGCCAGCTTGCATTGTTGTTGTCGTTGCCGGCGGTGGAATCGTCGAGAGCGACGTACTGCGCCTCCACAAAGTAGAGGGCGCCGGGGTTCAGCGCGGGGCTGAGGTCTGTATTGAGAACCTGAAGCCGTCGGTCGAGAATCGTGGTGATGGGCGGATTGAGCACCGGCGGATATGGGTAGGCCCCGGTGGCTGCATTCACTTCGCTGCGCGCACCGAGTCCACTCTGCGATCCGTTGAGCGACGCGGTGTAAGGGTCCGAGCAGCCAACGCCGAGGGCGCTGCCGTTCGGGTGCGGAGTGCAGGTCTGGCAGAGCGAGTTCTGCAGCGCGTAGAAGCCATGCTTCAACCAGGCGGTGCCGATCTGTTCGAAGCGTCCGTTCGCCATGCGGTACATGGTCTGCCCGATGACAGGGTGTTGGGCATTGTTCGCCTGCCACTGCAGCACCTGCGTGCCGATGTTGCAGGATGTGGTGCCCACGGCAAAGGACGACATGCCGCCCACCGACCCGTAGTTGTCCGGCGTGGTGATGTCACCGACGATGACATCCGGACCGACGCTCTGGGCAACAGCGCAAAGAGCCATCGCAAAAACGAGACTGCAACTTTTCATGGGTTCTCCTCGAAGGAACAGGCGCGGAGCCCGGCATCGCGCCGCCCGCAAGACTGGATGCGCCAACGCGGCGAATGATATTGCCGCGCCTCAACGAAAGTCAACGAAAGTCAAGGAAAGTGCGGCGTCCAGCTACCGTTGAAGGCACGGCGCTTGGAGGCTCAAGCGGCCTCGGGAAAAGGGACCTCTGCCATCCGGACTGGTCATGAAGCAATTGACATGATGGACAAGCTGATTTCGCTGGAGCGGTTGAAAAAACCCGGGTGTTGAAGGTGCACTTTCATCACATGTCCACCGGAGCGAACGTCCCGGGTTGGGACGGCAAATCCGAGCGGAAGAAGTGACCTGCCCGTGAAATGAAACAGCGGGGCCGACTCGTCTGAGCCGACCCCGCTGTGTTGCACCAAGTGCAGATCAGAAGTTCGCGCCGTCCACCGTCAGCTGATAGGTGGTGCCGGAGATCCGCTTGAACTTCACTTCGTGGCGGTAGCTGGAAGCGATATCGAGATCGAAATTCTCGGCGCCGCCTGCGCCGGTGAAGACCTCGTGGATGGCGCCGCTCAGGCGCTTGAGGCCGGTCGAGAGGTCGTACTCGGCGCCGAGTGCGCCGCCGCCGGCGCTGATGCCAGCGAGGCCGTCAAGCAACGAGCAGTCGTTGTACTTGAGCTGGATGGTGCCATCGGCCCTGAGGATCAGCATGGCTGAGTTGGTGTTGGTGGCTGGCTGTCCGAATTCGGGCACGTCCACCCATTCGACGACCAGTTCCGCGAACGAGCTGCGGTAACGGATCTTGCCGCCGGTGTTGCTGTTGAGGTCGTCCCAGAAGGCAGCGATCTTGGGCAGACCGGCGAGGAATGCTGCAGTGGATTCGGTGTAGGTGGTGTCGCCGGCCGTGAAGGTCACGTTGCCGTTGGAATTGATCCAGCATTGGGTGTAGTTGCCCCCGTAGAAGGGGAAGGTGAACTGCAGGTTCACCATGGTGCTGGTGTCATCGCCGGGCGGCAGATTCACCGCATGGTTCTGAATCGTGACGGGCTCAAGCACGCCGATTTCCTTGATGCCGTCCGGTGCCGCGCCATCCAGCGTGAACTCGCTGAAGTAGAGCGTGAGGCCTTCAAGGCCCGGGACGTCGGGTACCGCAAGGCGGTTGTTGTAGTAGGTGCCACTGGTGTTGTAGGCACCCACGAAGTTGAGGAAGTAGGGATTGAGCGGATCAGCAAACAGGTTGGTGAGGAGGTCGAGGTCGCCGTAGCTGTGCCGACCCGAGGGGAAGTTGAAGCCGGTGCTGGTACCCGCGCTGCCGAGCAGGATGAAGTTGTGGCTGGGATTGACGCTGTCAATGGGGTCCATCCAGAAGAACGCATTGCCGAGGGCCGGGCCCACGAGGTCGTTGGTGCTGTTATCCGGCAGCCAAGGGCGGAAGCGCGCGTAGCGACCATCCACATGCTGGCTCCAGGCGAGGCCGTAGTACTCGCTGGCGCCATCGAAGCGGAAATCGTTGATCCGCACGGAATACCAGCCGGTGGCTGCAGGAGTGAACTCCACGATTTCGTAGGAGTTGTCGAAGGAACTGCTGGCCGCGAGGATGGCACCAACAGTGGTGCTTGCACCGGCGAGAATGGCGACGTCGAGATCGGCGTTGAGCACATCCGTGGCGTAGGTGTTGTTGGCGAGGCTGTCCCAGCAGAGCGTGATGCGCGTCTTGTCGCCGCCTTGCAGGAACACGTTATGAACCTTGTAGCCGGTGGTGGTGAAAGTCGCGGGCGTGAGGGACCCGACCGCGAAGTTCTGCGCTTCAACGATGCGATAGGCAGCGAGACCATTGATGGCGCCGGCGCCGTCGCATTCAGAGAGGCGGCTTGCGCCTTCGATGTTGTGCCACGAGGCGGACATCATGACGGCCTTCATGCCTTCTGGCCAACCGGCGAGGGTGTTGTTGGCATTCATGAGTGCCGCGCACATGCCGGCGACACCGGGAGCGGCATAGCTCGTTCCGCTGCCCTGATTGCTGAAACCACCTGCTGTATCAGCAGTCACCATGCTGGTGCCCACTGCGGACAGTTCCGGCTTCTGACGGTCGCCGTTGGTGGAGGTGGGGTCATCCCACGATGAATCGAAGCGCATGACATCGTCGTCCCAGTCGCTGTTGTTCTGGTCCTGCACGTTGCCCACGGCGATGTTGTTCCACGCGAGGCCGGGGGAGGTCACCGGGCCGGCTCCTACGCCGCAGTTCGAGCCTTGGTTGCCCGCGGACTTCGTGAAAGTGGTCCCAGTGAAGCGCACCTGGTAATCCACATAGCGGTCAAGGTAGACCATGGTAAGCGTCGAGCTCACAAAGAACGACATGTTCACCACATCTGCACCCTGGGTGATGGACCAGTCGGTGGCCGCCGTGATATTGGCGTCCGAGTACGTCTGCGAGTTGGCCGAGAGGATCTGTGCACCGCGCGCATGCCCCGGATAGGTGGCGTCCGTCGCGCCGGCGATGCTTGCGCAGGCGGTGGCGTGGAAGCCGATGTTGGGGCTGCCTGCATTGAAGAAGCCGCCGTGATTGATGGCCGGATGCGTATTGGAAACGCCGTCATCTTCAACGATGGCAATCTGCATGCCGTCTCCGCGGAGGCCGAAGTCGAACACGCGATCCCAGCGGTGCGTGGCAACGGCGTTGTCGGTTTCGATGGCGCCCGTCTTGTTCTCGAGGTAGAGCGTGTCCACTTCTGGGCATTCGGCGAGCAGAGCGATTTCCGCTGCGCTGGCGGTGGCAAAGAGCACCGGCGCGTAGGCCGCAGCCGAGCGCTCAGTGAGACCTGTGCGCTGCAGTGCATCGCGCCCGTGGGCAAGCGCGATCTGGTTGCCTTGGACAACGCGTGAGCGCATCGCAGCCTGAGCGGACGCAAGCGGTTCGCCAGCCGCAAGCATGCTCGTGAACGCGTCGCGGTGCTCGACGTCCTTGGGGTCGAAGCGCAGCCAGACCACGATGTCGTGGGCGCCGTCGCCGCCGTGTTGCAGGGCTTGGACAAGCCCGGGGTGCAGCTTGTGGCGCGCTTCCGAAGCGAGCGCGCGTTCGACCTGCACGAGTGCATTCAGATCGACCGCGCGGCCGGACTGGTCGAAGGCCGAGAAGCGTTCGACACCGGTGGCGAGATCGATCTCCTTCGTGGCGTTGACCACGGCGCCGAGGCGGCGGAACTTCGCGCGCACTTCATGGCGCGCACCATCACCTTGAGTGGTTGGCAGATCCTGAGCGGTGATGACGCTCATGGACATGAGGACGAGTGACAGTACAGATCGCGAGAACATGGTGACTCCTTCTGAACTCACGTGGAGAATCCGGCACGTGAACAACCGCGCTGGCGGAGATGCGACCATCGCAACTTCGTCAGTTACGAGGATATAGAGGGAGTCGGGCAGACTTGAGAGGAACGCGCCTTGCGTGCATAACACACACACACAGCGCGTGATCACTTCGCATCAAGCGCAACGCCCGCGCTGACCAAAGTCAACGCGGGCGCGTGCGAGCCGGACGATCCGGGGATGTCAGCGAAGTCTCAATTGAGCAGGATCGAATCGATGGTGGCGATGTTGTTGAGCCCTCCGCCGTTGACATCGAAGGAGAGCACCTCGACGTAGAGACCTGCGATCAACGGCACGGGGCCGAAGTTGTAGTCCGTCCCTGCAGGAACGATGTGGAACGGATCGCTGCCTGCGGGCATCATGAGCTGGCTGAGCAGGAAGTTGAAGTCGCTGGTGCAGAGGCCGAGGTAGGGGCCGGTGCCCACGCCGCCCGGGCAGGCTTCGAGGCTGAAGATGTTCCAGGTGTCCGCTCCGGCGACGGTGCCACGGTTGTGGACGGTCATCATGCTGGTGGTCGGATTCTGGAGGAACACCGAGAAGGGTGCTGTGCCCGCGACGAGAGTGATGTCGTCGATGAGCAGAGGCCGCGCGAGCGTGTTGTTCATGATGAACTCGCGGTAGCCGAAATAGAACCCGCCGACGCCCGCAGTGGTGGTGAGGGCCAGCGTGCGGTTGCCGCTTGAAGGCACACCGATGACGCCACCGAAGTTCGCGTCCACGACGTCGCCAGCGACGACGAGGCGGAGCCGCTGCCAGCCATCATTCACACCGGCGGTGATTGCGTAGGTCGCGAGGACCACTTCATCCGCTCCGCCATTGCCTTCATCCACGAGTTTCAGGAGGCCCGTGCCGAGGGTCGCGTTGTGGATGTACTCCCAAGCGAGGCCCGTGTTGCCGTTGTTGTTCTGCGCGGGGGCCACAGGAAGAGCACCCGGATGTCCGGCAGGATGGTTGTGGAAGGCGCCGGTGGTGCCACGCACGCCGATGCTCCAGGTCTGGTATTCGGCGGGCACGGTGGTGACAGGGATCGAGTAGGCGGAAAGGTAGACCTGTGCCTCGAAGGCGAAATCACTCGCGGGTGCCGAGACGAAGAGCGCGCAGTCGCCGCCGCCGGTTGGGTCCATGGCCGTGAGACACTGCCCGCCTTGCGGCGACGGCGAGACCACGTTCGGGTTGTGCGCCGAAATGAGCGTCGGATCCATGACGAACGGATTGATGAACGAACCGATGAAGTTCACATCCGCCTGCTCGAAGACGGAAGCGTCGAAGTTGTTCGCCCACGGCATGAGATTCGTGGCGATGTTGTTGGACGTGCCCGGCGTCATGGGGAGATTGCCGAAGTCGCGGCCGTTGTCATTGGTGTCGAGGCCGTCCGTCCAGCGGGACCAACTCGTCGGGCTCGTGTCCGTCGAGGCGTGATTGCCCCAGACGCCTTGCCCCTCGATTTCCGCGAAGGGGAAACCGACGGCCTGGAGGTTGCACTCATAGGTCATGGCGTCCTGAATCACGCCACCGGCGTCCTTCAGGCGCACGATCTCCATGTCATTCTCAAGGGAATTGAGTGGAATGGTGACGACCAGGTTCGGCACGCCGGTGTTGCCGAACACGAAGAACGCGCCGGGCAGAATGGTCGTGCCCAAGGGAACAACCACAGTGCCCATGAGTGAGATGCCGAAGTTGTCGGCGTTCTCGAGCATCCAGCCGGAAATGTCGACGGCAATGGGGCCTGCGTTGTAGAGTTCCACGAACTCGCGGTTGTCAGCGCCCGTGTCGTCATAGACGACTTCGTTGATGACCACTTGGCCGCTCGCGAACGCTGTGGCGAGAAGAAGGGCCAAAGCTGCTTGAATCAGTTTCATGTGGGAGGAACTCCTGTGGCAGAAGGGTTGCAAGAGGGGGGAGATGCGTTGCCTGGCCCCTTGGTGTGGGTCCGCTGAGCGACGCGCGGGAAATGTAGGCGGATTCGTGCGATTTCGGCAAGCGTATTCCGGGGCCTTGCGGATAAGGTGACCGGCACCCAACGCGCGACTGCACAGCCATGCCACGTCTGTTCAAAACCACCTCCTCGCTCCTGCTCTTGGTGCTGGTCGCCCAAGCACAACCAGTCGTGAGCTGGTCTGGCGAATCCATGCGACTGCAAGCCGCGACTGTGGCGGCACTTGGGGCGGGCTGGCGACTCACTCTCACCATGGGGAACGACAACAACAACGCTGCACTCGGCAGCAGCTTCCGCCGCTGGTGGCACTGTCAGATCTCTGGTCTTGATCCTGCCTTGACCCAGAGCATTGAGGTGCGCATCGCCAACGCGGGCTACACCGACATCATCCTGCCTGTGTGGTCCACGAGCACAAACGGCGTGGCGTGGAACAACTACACGCGTCTGCCCGTGAGTGCTGTGCCGGTCTATCAATCGAGCCAGCACGTGTTCACTTTCACGAAGCCTGCAGGCGTCACCGCCGTGCGCCTCGCGAAGTATTTCCCGTACACCGTCAGCGCGAAGAACGGCTGGCTCGCAACGCTCAACGGCCATCCGAGTGGCCATGTGCGCTCCATCACCACGCTAGGCACATCCATTCAGGGGCGCGCGATCGAACTTGTCGAGCTCACGAACACGGCGCTCCCTGATGCCGGCAAGGCGCGCGTCTGGATTCACGCGGGCATCCATCCGTCCGAGAGCACGAGCTATTACACGGTGGAAGGGCTGGTGGCGTTCCTTCTCTCCGGCGATCCGCGTGCCGAGGCCATCCTTGCGCAGACCATCGTGGACATCGTGCCCATGGCGAACCCGGACGGCGTCTACCTCGGCAACTACAGGACCAGTTCCAACAGCTCGAACCTCGAGAACGAGTGGACAGCGCCCTACAACTCTGTGCAGCCCGAGATCGTGGCGCTGCGCTCGCGTATCGAGAGTTTCATGGGCACTGCGGCGAACCCCGGTCCCAATCCGATCAGTGTGGTGCTCAATCTCCACAGTTCGCACAACGTCAGCTATCCATTTCATTTTCAGCACACGGCCAACGCATCCTTCAATCTCGCGACGAACAACAGCGGTGTCGTCCCGGCGGTGAATGCCCTCGAAGGTCAATGGATCGCGAAGCTCCGCGCGCGCAGCCCCTTCGTGAACCTCGGCACCACGCAGACAAGCAGCGCGGGCGCGCCCTCGCGCCCCTTCGTCGAATCCATGATGCACGATCGCTGGAGCATCGATCCTCTCTGGACAGGTGCTCCGAACTTCCACGCACAGGTGATGGCCATCACTCTTGAAGGCACGTACGGCATGGGGCCGGTGGCGGGTCAATGGAACGTACCTGATGACTACCGCGCCATGGGAACCGGGATGGCGCTCGCGCTCGGTGATTTCCTCGCTGTGCTCCCGGCGCTCAGTGTGACGACACTTGGAGCGCCTTGCCCGGCAGGCACGCAGCTCGCTGGCTCATTCACGACGCTCGCTGGTGGCGCGCAGCTGAATCTCACCGCAACCGGTGCGCCTCCGGGCTGGCCAGCGTGGCTGGTTGTGAGCCCATTCACCACCAATCTTCCGTTGCCGCCCTCCAACTGCCCGCTCCTCGTTGCGCCCGATCTCCTCCTGCCAGCCACGCTCAATGCCGCCGGAGGCTGGTCACTCTCGCTCTTTGTTCCGAACGGCTTGAACATGGATCTCTACGCCCAGTTCGTCGCGGCCGCTCCCGTGGCCAGCGGCTGGGCCTTCGAGCCCAGCGAGGCCCTGCGCGTCGTCAGCCTCTGGTGATTGCCCAAGGTCAGCGGTGCGGGCTTGCCGCGCCAGCAGCGGCTCTACAGCACTCTCCACCAGGGCGCGGCAAGTACCCCCGGCGCGATCCACTCCAGCATGGTGCCGCCATGGAGGAAGAGCGCCGCACGTGCCCGATGGCCGTATTCCGCGCGGAACGTACGGAGGTGCGCCGTGTCGGAAAGCCGTGGTCGGGCGGAGGCTTTCACTTCCACGGGCAGAAACCGTTCGCTTTCCTCGACAACGAAATCGACTTCTTCGCCAGTGGCCGTGCGCCAGTACATGAGCTCCGCGCGCTCGAGGCGTGCGTCGCGCCACGCAAGGAGGTCTGCAAGCACGAGATTCTCAAGGTGAGCTCCACTTGGCGTGCCCCCCCCTGCGAGATGGAGCGCGAGGCCGGTGTCAGCCCAGTAGAGCTTGGGAGACTTGATGAGGCGCTTCGTGCGATTGACAGCACAGGCGGGCAGACGCACGACAAGCGACGACGCTTCAAGCAGATTGAGCCAACGATGAACAGTGGGCTGTGCCAGAGCGGTGTCCCGGGCGAGTTCGGACTGATTGAGCATCTGGCCTGTGCGCAGTGCTGTGGCGCGGAGCAGGCGCCTGAAGTCAGGCAGCGCAGTGATGGCCGAGAGTTGCTGGAGGTCGCGCTCCAGATAGGTGCGCTCGTAGCCGTCGAACCAGATGTCGCGTTGGGGTGGTTTCTTCAGCGCCAGTGCCGGAGTGGGGAACCCACCGCGTATGGCGAGTGAACGCCAATCCTCGGGGCTGCATTTGCGCGACGCCAGCACTTCGAGCCAATCGTCGTCCTTGGCAGCCAGCAACTCGCTCCACGCACCGGCACTGCCGTGTCCCTGCTGCTCGGCGCGAGTCATGGGCCAGAGGGTGAGGTAGCTCGCTCGACCGGCGAGTGATTCGGAAACGCGCTGCATGAGCAGGAGGTTGGCCGAACCCGTCAACAGGAACCGCCCGGGTGTGCGGTCGATGTCGATAGCGCGCTTGACGGCAGCAAGCAGCTCCGGAGCGCGTTGAATTTCGTCAATGGTGATGGGTGTGCGTCCACCCAGGAGCACGTGAGGGTCGTGGCGAGCTGCTGCAAGCGTGTCCAGATCATCCAGCGTGTGCAAGCGGCGCGCACCCGGCAGGAGCTGTTCCACCAAGGTGCTCTTTCCGGTCTGTCGTGCACCAGTGACGACGACTGCCGGCATCACGCGCAGGCGCTCCATCAGTGACGTGCTTACCAGCCGGGGCAGGGGTTTCATGGCATGAATGATAATCATTCATGGCGTGAATAACTAGTCAACATGCGCCATCCGCTGGGTGCGAGCGGTCTGCGGCACGATTCCAGCGCATTGGCTCCCCGGCAGTTCTTCGCCCCAGTGCAGCGTCGAGAGCGGGGACGCCGTATCCTCGGCACATGAGTGAACCGCTGCTGCGTTGGTGTTCAGCTGCGGCGCATGTGGCGCTGCTGGATGAGTACGCCGATGTGCGTCATTCCGTGAAGGCGCCAGCGAGCGGCACGGATCTCGCACCCTTCGTGGATTGGGAGACGACGGCGGCGCTGCGCCTGCGCCTCGCGGAACGCGGCTTCACCATCGCCGAGGCGATGGACACGGCGCAGCGCTCGATGCTCGGCTGGCCGCTCGCCAAGGAACTCATCGAACGCACAGGTGCCCTGAAGCTGAAGACCGGGTTCATTGCTGGTGCAGGCGTGGATGGTGTTGCGCCCGACGCGCGCATCGCGCAGTTCGTGGACACGGTGGTCGAGCAGGGGCATGTGATCCGCGCTGCAGGAGGCGATGTGGCGGTACTCCCGCTGGTGCCGCTCGCCCTCGCGCGGGCCCACGAACGCACCTACATCGAGGTTTTCAGCGCCATCGCGCGCGAACTTGGCGGCCCCATCATCTTGCACCGTCTCGGGTCGCTCTTCGATGCGCGTCTCGAGCGCGATTTCCCGGGCGACAGTTTCCGGCGTGTCCTCGCGGCCCATCCGGAGGAGTACCGCGCGGTGAAGTACTCCATGCTCGACCCCGAGGCGGAGGAGACACTTCGCCACGAACTGCTGCCGCGTGGACAGTTCGTGCTCACCGGCGACGACTGGGAATTCCCGCGCCTCATCGCGGGGGGCAGCGTGCGGCCCGGTGTGGTGACGGGCCGGACCACGTTTGGCGCACGCGAGATCGCCCTTGGCGATTTCTCCCACGCGCTGCTCGGCATCCTGTCCGTGATCAGCGGGCCTTGCGCACGTGCACTGCCCGCTCTCGAAGCGGATGACGCGCGCGAATGGCTGGCGGCCATGCAGCCCGCGGCAGAACTCGGGCGTGTGCTCTTCGAGAAACCCGTGGGCGATTACAAGTCCGGCATCGCGCGCATTGCCTTCTGGAATGGCTGGCAGAAGAATCCGCTGCTCTTCAATCACCAGCAGCGCGCACGCGATGCAGCACACTGGGAGAGGCTCTTCGTGCTTGCGAAGGCGGCGGGCGTGCTCGAAGACCCCGCGCGCGCGGACGCGCTGCGTCGCAGTGAGCGTTGGTGAGGCGATCCACGGCGTGCGTGTTGGCGGGCACGCGGATGGATGACGCGGCGTGTGTCGCCACTCAGCGCGGGTCAGCGTCGCCACGCGGGCGGAGCGCCTTGTAATCCGGGTCGAGGGGGTAGCAGCCGCTGATCTCGCCCTTGCGCGGCGCACTGGTGCACTCCGAGAATGTGCGGCAGAGCAAGCGCCGCTCCACGTGACCTTCCTTCAAGAGCCGCCGGGGATAGCCGGGGTCCGAGAGTACGAGTCTGCCGATACCGGCCGCGTGGAAGGAGCCGCGTGCGAGTTCGGCTTCCGCGATGTGTGGCAGGAATTCCTGCAGATAGGTGAGCCCCGTCGCGACAACGGTGAGTCCCTGGGCCGCGTGCGTCACCGCTTCCGCAGCACGGAGCAGATCTGCCACCTCATGCAGAGGATCGCGCGGCGGCAGGTAACCATCCGAGGGCGGAAACAGCGCCGGCCGCTGCGCGTGTGGGCACCAGTACGGCGAACCCGCGCTGACATTGAGCAGTCGGACGTCGCGGCGTGCGAGCAGACGGGCGAGTTCCACGGCTTCGCGGAGGTCCAGTCGTTCCGGGCGCGTGGGATCGAGACCGAAACTGTGCAGCCAAGGGAGCTCATGCGCGGAAGGAACACCCTCGCCATTCGCCGGCCCTGGTTCGTGCGGCAATCTGTCGAAGGCCGAGAAGCGCACGCCGATGCCGAGGCCCATGCACTCGCTGCGCACAGCTTCGATGAGAAGCCGGAGGAAGCGCGTGCGCCCGTTGAAATCGCCGCCATACGGTCCGGGCCGCGTGTGCGCGCCGAGAAGATCGTGCACGAGATAGCCGTGGCAAGCCTTCAAGTCCACGAAATCGAAGCCGGCATTCCACGCGAGTTTCGCTGTGGCGGTGAAGGCGCCGATGAGTTCATCCAGTTCGACATCCGTGATGAGCGCAGCAGCGCGTTGTGCCGGGTAGCGGTGTTCGAGCACGGGGTGGCGCTGCGCGGGCTTCGAGGCGGCGCGGTTCATTTCCGGAACCGAGAACCGCCCGCTGTGCGTGAGTTGCAACCCGAGCAGAAAAGGCTCGTTCGCAACGCCGGCTTCCGTGCGGCCTGCGAGGACCTCCGCGCGCAACCGTGTCAGAGTTTCAGCAGTGTCGGTCGCAGGATGGCGGCAGAGTTGGCGCGCATTGGCGCGACCTTCCGGCACCACCGCGAAGGCCTCACCGCCCCAGATGAGCGCCGCTCCACTCACACCGAAGTGCCGCCAGCGGCGGAGAGTCCACTCGCTCGGTGCGCCCTCCGTCGTTCCATCCCAGCCCTCCATGGGGTGAATGGCGAAGCGGTTCGGGAGTGTGCGTCCCTCGACGACGAGAGACTGCGCGAGCGGGCCCGTACCGAGCGCGGGTTCAAGAACACACTCGCGTTCGGGCGCGATCTCTTTCCAGCGCGCGGCGAAGGTTGCAGCGTCGCGGAATTTTCCGGGGCTCGTGAAGGCGGTCACGGCGCGCACTCTACGAAGCACACATGGTCGCGTTCATCCCACGGAAGGGTCCCTCCACCAAACCCCGGGGTGTCGAGGTCGGTGAGATCCAGCAGGCCGTTGCGCACATCAAGATGCACACACGCGCCGGTGCGAGTGAACAGCTTCGGAAGCGCGCGCAGCGCGAGGGTCTGCTCCGCTGGGCTGCATCCATCCAGCCCGCGGAAATAGTGGTGCGCGTTCTTCTCCGTGTCGGGCAACCCGAGACTCGCCGTGAGCGAGAGGTCCTGTTGCAGTGAAGTGAGCGGCGGCGAAGTGAGGTCCTCGGCGGAGAGAAAGAGGCGCCCAGCGGAGCGTTGAACGAGGCCGTGATTGATGAGCGCGCGGAAGACTCCCTTGCAGGGCTTCACTGAAACGCCGCGCCAACCGGCCGGGATGGCCTCGCGGAATGCCAAGGTGTGCGTATCGCCTTCGTCGAGAAGCAGCGGAGCGAAGCGCTCCACGCGTGCTCGCGCAGGATCAGCGGTGATGGCTTGCACCAGCCGCCGTGGCACGGGCTGCTCGATGAAACAGAGTTTGGAGAGCAGCATGTTTCCGGCCGCGCTCGCGTTCACCGACTCCAACGCATCTGCGAGAGCACCCAGATCGGCATACTGTTCGTTCGCATCCACGCTCACACGCAACATGGAACGATCGACGTGCGCCACCAGCAAGTGCGCGATGTCCACGAGCCGCTTGACATCGGCATCCGGCTTGCCACTGAGCTTCAGCTTGAAGGCGGTGAGGCCGTGGCGCTCGATGTCCTCTTCAAGGCACTCCGGAAAGCCGTCCGCGACGCGCTCCTGCAGGTCCTTCGCGGCGAGAACATCAAGAAAGCCGACGGTGTGGCGGAGACGCACTCGACGCGCAGGACGAGCTTCAAGAGAGCTCTGGAAATCCCAGGCTGCAAGTTCCGGCAACACAGCAGCGGGCATGAAACCAAACAGGTTCCTGAGCAGCGCCTCGTGAAAGCTCACCTGCGCGAGACGCGCAGCGGCGTCCATGAGCGCGCGTTCGACCAGAGCCAATCCGAAACCTGCCACCAGCGCGGCATCAGGCTCAGTGCGGAGGCCTTCAAAGGTCGCGGCCTCAAGGACATGCCACTGCTCGAACACCGTGGCGCCGTGGGGGTTCGTTGCCAGCGCGCGCTCGGCCGCCAGCTTGGCACTGGCCACCAAGGCTTGCACGTCCAACTCCGGCGAACCCGCCGGGTCCTTCGAGAACCAGCGCGGTACGAGGAAGTCGGCAGCTTCCCCGCTCGTGGGCCGCCCCCGCTCGTCCTCGGCCTCAAGCTTGAGAGTCAGGCGCTCCAGTTCCCGCACCGTCATGACCCCGAAGCGGAAGGGCATGCGCGCTCTGAACCTCCGCCGCCTCGCCTCGATCTTCAGCACTCGCAACTTCATGGCCCGCGCAGTCTAGTTGAACTTCGAAGCGCGGGGCTTGCCATATGTCTGAGCGAGCGTCTACTCTTTCTCCGGGAGCTCCTGCCGTAGCGAGCTCCGTTCTTTGG